>CBFHTK010000008.1:0-16083 GCA_965658745.1 Saprospiraceae bacterium
ACTAGTTAGTATAGTAATGCCAGCTTACAATGCTGAAAATCACATTCATGCGTGCCTAAATTCTATCATCGATCAAACATACTCAAATTGGGAATTATGCATTGTAGATGATTTCTCATCTGATGACACCGCTGAGCTTGTAAGGCATTTTGCGGATAAAGACCGACGGATTAATTTACTTAAAAACACAAGAAAAGGTATTATTCCAGCACTACAACTTGCTTTTAAATACTCAAAAGGTGATTTCATAACTCGTATGGATGCTGACGACATCATGAAAACTACAAAGATTGAGACCCTTCTGAAGATTTCTACTGATCACAATACATCCTGCGTTACAAATTACGTAGAGTACTTTTCCGATGGCAAGCTACAAGGAGGCTTCATACGATATGCAAACTGGCTAAATGATCTTATCGATAAAAAAGCTCATTGGAAAGCCATCTACCAAGAATGTGTAATTCCTTCTCCAAGTTGGATGATGTCCAGAGACCTATTTGAGACAATCGGCGCTTTTCAATCGGATCAATATCCTGAAGATTACGACCTATGCTTTCGACTCTATGAGGCAAAAATCCCTGTGATCGGTATCCCTCAGGTCCTGCATTTGTGGAGAGACCATCCCACAAGAGCGTCTCGTAATGATCCAAACTACATGGATCAACATTTTATTGATTTAAAGCTACACTACTTTGAAAAACTAGATTTAGACAATTCAAAAACCCTGTATTTGTGGGGTGGCGGTCCCACAGGTAAAAAGTTAGCTAAGAAACTTATCGACAGAAACATAGATTTCCGATGGTGTACGGGCAACCCATCTAAGGTAGGGAAAGACATATATGGAATAAAACTTGAAGAAGAAGAGGTGCTACTCTCATCTGATAAAAAACAAATTATCTTTGCAATCAAACAGCCAGACTTCGTGCATGAAAATCCGCTTTTTGATAAAATCTCGTCATCTAGTCATCAGCTTTTTAGGTTCTACTAATCACCAAAAACTTCTAGAAGACATTGCAAAAAAGAATCTGTCCAGATAAGCTAATACAGAAAACCTTTTGTCACAAAAAATGTAGTAATGACAATCAATCATGTTTATTACAATGAGTAGATCGCTCAAGTTCTTATCATATACTTTTTTTCTTGCAATAACAATAATCGGGATCTTTTCGATTTACAATGCGAGGTTTGAATTCAATTTTGAAGATTTCTTCCCACAGAATGATCCTGATCTTGAATTTTTCTTGGAATTCATCGATGAATTCGAGACCGATGATAACTTTTTTCTAGTAGCACTAGAGAATGAAGGCGGTATCTTTGAAGAAAAGTATCTGCAAGATTTAGATAGTCTCACAAAGGCTGTCAGAAATTTGCCAAACGTAAAAGAGGTGATGTCCTTGACGACGCTATTCTATCCCGTTAAAACCCCATTTGGCATTACTTCGATACCTGCAGTTCACCCTTCAGATCCAGATAAATTTGAATCAGATAAGGAACAACTTGCAAATGATGAAAGATTTTTAAAGACACTCGTATCGGAAGATTTCACATCGTCGATTATCAATATAAAAGTAAAGGATAGTGTGAATCTTGAGCTTTCCAATGTTTTGGTAGTAGCCATTGACTCGGTTGTAAATAGTTTCGAATTTGAAGAGGCTCATTATCTCGGAAGAGCAAATTTCCAAAAGGAAATGATCGAAATGTCCAGCAATGAGATTATCAAAAGCTCGGTTTTAGCTGGACTTCTTGTACTTTTTATCATGATATTGATTTATCGTAAGGTGGCCTCCGTTCTATTGACAATGTTTGCTATAGGTTTGTCGATGATGGGATTCTTGTCCTATATGTGGCTTAGCGGACAAGCTTTCAATGCTATGGCTGGTCTATATCCGATATTAATGATCATCGTTTCCACTTCAGATATCATACATCTCCTCTCGAAGTACATTGATGAATTAAGAAAAGGAAAGAACAAGCGAGAAGCAATAAAAATTACCATAAAAGATATTGGACTCGCTACTCTGCTCACCTCTATAACTACTGCCGTAGGTTTCGCCACGTTACTGTTTTCAAGACTGTCGCCGATTCAGAATTTTGGTATCAATGCAGCAGTAGGAGTTCTGATCGCGTTTGTAATCATCCTACTATTCTGTGCGATTTTTCTCCCTATGTTCTCACTTGAGCATCTAGCACCAGAGAAAAGAGGTATGAAATCATGGGAGAATTGGCTCGAAAAATGGTATCAGCAGACTCTTGCTGTACCTAGCAGAATCGTAGCAGTGTCTGTCGCCATCCTACTGCTTGCTTTCTACGGAATTAGCACGATAACGACAAACTACAAGTTGGCATCTAACCTACCGCTAAAGGCAAAAATCACAGAAGATTACCACTACTTTGAGCAAGAATATGCTGGATTTCGACCACTTGAAGTTGCTATTCAAGCTGGTGAAGGCAAGTTAATAACCGACTATGATGTAATGCAACAGATCGTTGCAGTTGAAAATCACATAAAAACGTATCCTGCTATTGGAAATGTAACAGGATACAGTCTGATTCTGAAAAGTATTAATCGGATGATGAACGGTAATAAGCTAGAATACTATCAGCTTCCTCAAGACTCCTCTACTTTCGAAGCCTACAAGAAAATGGCATCTTTGGCACCGAAAATGACAAACTCACTCTTACTCTCGGCAGATGGAAAAAAATCACGAATAAGCTCTCGGGTTGATGATATAGGAGCAGAAGAAGTTCAAGCAAGAGTAAACCAAATTGATCAATGGATAAGTGAAAACACAGATCCTGATTTAGTTACTTTCAAACTCACAGGAACTGCAATGATCCTCGACAAAAACATGTTCTATGTGCGGGAATCATTACTAAAAGGTCTGGGTTTAGCTATTCTTATAGTTTCAATTCTCATGGTGTTACTATTTAAGAATATACGTTTGATATTAATCTCCATTATTCCCAATCTTTTTCCTTTACTCACCTCGGCCGCCATAATAGGTTTTATGGGAATAGAGTTGGAAGCTGGTATGTCTATTGTATTTGCCATCGCTTTTGGGATTGCGGTTGATGACACAATTCATTTTCTAAGTAAATTCAAAATCGAACGAAATAAAGGCAACAGCGTCGAAGACGCACTACATACAACCTTCATTGAAACAGGTAAAGCTATTATCCTTACATCCTTAATACTCTTTTTTGGATTTATGGTTATGTTTTTCTCCATCCATCCACCAAGTAGATCAATCGGAATTCTCATTGCAGTAACTCTAGTCGCAGCCTTAGTTGCTGACTTATACTTGATTCCAGTACTTATAAGAGGTCTATTTGCTAAGAAATCGTAAGACGGTTTAGTTCTAAGTTTTGGGCGACCCTCCTAACGGAGGCGCTACGCTTCAGAGCTCTTATGTAACATTGGCACAAATTATGAAGAAAACATGATTCTTCCAGTTTTTAGATCTGCCGTCGCTGACGTGTCTGCCAAGTTTTATGCTAAGGACATGCATGCTGGAGAATGATCAACAATTATGGCGGCGATCAGCGATCAAATGATGATTTATCTTGATGGTAAAGGAATTGAAATCGATGCAGTGTTACTCAAATCTATCCAACTTCCTGCAAGTCTTGCTAGAGCAATCGAGTCCAAACTAGAAGCTGAGCAGCAAGCTCAACAGATGGAATTTGTCCTAGATCAATCACGAAGACAAGCTGAAGTACGAAGAATTGAAGCTGAGGATGTAAGAGATGCACAGATCATCATTTCAGAAGGACTAGATGCGAAAATGCTGCAATTTAAATCAATCGAAGCTTTTCTTGAATTAGCTAAGTCACCCAACTCCAAGATAATTGTTACCGACGGCGATTTACCACTGCTTATGGACAATAGTTTTGACGTTACACCAAAAAAATAATCCCTAAATAAATATCAGTTTCTAATGCAGATAGACTTCCTATCTGCATTTTTTATTTCTATTTAGCTTTGCTATCTTGCACGCTTATTGAGTACCATGAAAGCACACAACCAAAATGCTATTGCAGCTGGTCATGAGGAGACTTTAGCAGTAGCTAAAGTTATTCTTGAAAATGGAGGCAACGCGTTTGACGCTGCTATAACCGCAGCTATTGCAATGTTTATAACAGAACCCTGCATGTCTCCTGCAGGTGCAGGTGGATTCGCTATGGTACATCAGCAAGGTGAAGAACCTAAGATGCTAGACTTCTTCACACAGACTCCGATGTCCAAACCAAAGCTCAAGCAAGTTGACTTTTTCCAGTGACTGTAAACTTTGGAAATGAAAAAGAAATATTCCATGTGGGGCAGGCATCTATAGCAACGCCGGGAATAGTAAAAGCAATTTTTGAAATACACAAGCTGTATGGCTCTATACCGATGCAGGAATTGCTAGCACCTATTCGAGAGCTAGCAACAAATGGAGTACCGATAAATACATTTCAAGGTATCGACCTAGGCTTGCTTGAATCCATTTTCGCTCTCGATCCAAGTGTTAAACAAGTTTTTTCAAAGAAGGTAGAGTATTAGAAGAAGGAGATCACCTATATATGCCGAGACTAAATTCATTTTTGGATTTACTGCAGTACGGAGGTGACACAGAAATCTATCTACCAAACGGAGCTTCAATGGGTGGTGCACTGATGACTTTAGCGCTTGATTGGTACTCAAAAACAAATAATTGGGTACAAACTGTTGAACAAACTAGAAAAATGTTCAGTTCGATGGAGTCTCTTCATTATTGGATGAAAAAAATACATTCTGAGCTTCCATTCAGTCCACAAGGTGACTCGATCTCTACAAATGGAACTTCGCATTTCAACATCGCTGATTCAACGGGAAATGCAATCAATATGACCATCTCTATCGGTGAAGGTTGCGGATATTTTATACCTGGAACAGACATGCAGATGAATAATATGATGGGTGAATCATTTTTGCTCCCTAAAGGATTCCATTCTTGGCTACCAAACCAGAGGCTTCAATCTATGATGACTCCTACCATGATGGTCGATCATCAGAAAAATCTAGTATTTGCCGGTGGATCAGGAGGAGCTGGACGTATACCTTACATGATTGCGCAGGTTTTGGATGGGATTCTAACCAAGAAACAATCTTTGCTAGAAGCAACAGTCGCTCCAAGAGTTTATGTTGATAATTGTTTGGCTCATGTAGAGAATGGGTACAAAGGTGAAATACCTAACCATTTAAAAAAGCATCATTGGGCTGACAAGTCGCTTTTCTTCGGTGGAGTTCATAGTATTTATCGGAATGAGCACGGCGAATTTGAAGCATGTGGTGATTCGCGCAGATATGGAGTTTCCACTGTCTTTTGACTTATTCTTAGGTAACCGAAGGCTAAAAAGTATTACTTTTGCACAAAAATCTAATCAAATGAATATAAACAGAGATTTTCTTAGAGAACTTCAATTACAATCCAAAAATCCTGGCACGTGGACAGGTATGCAGTCCCATGATTCCGGAACTTACATACCTTCTCATAGTCCAGTAGATGGAGCCTTAATTGGCGAGGTAAGTGTTACGACTAAAGAGCAATACGAAGAGGTAATTGCGAAAGCTCAAGAGGCTTTCAAAACGTGGCGAATGGTACCAGCACCAAATAGAGGTGAAATCGTTCGTCAGTACGGTGAAGCTTTGCGCAAACATAAAGATGCACTTGGAAGGCTTGTTTCCTATGAAATGGGTAAGAGTCTTACTGAAGGATGGGGAGAAGTACAAGAAATGATTGACATCTGTGATTTTGCCGTGGGTCTTTCCCGACAGTTATACGGATTAACAATGCATAGTGAGCGTAGTTTACACAGAATGTACGAGCAATGGCATCCAATGGGTATAGTAGGAATTATTTCTGCCTTTAACTTCCCAGTAGCCGTATGGTCATGGAACTCTATGATAGCACTAGTATGTGGTGATGTTTGTGTATGGAAACCGAGTGAAAAGGCGCCAATTTGTGGCGTTGCTTGTCAGCAGATTTTCCAAGACATCCTTAAAGAAAATAACATCCCTGAAGGTGTAGTAAGCCTCGTAAATGGTGATTATAAGGTCGGTGAATATATGTCAAAAGACCATAGGCTACCATTGATCTCAGCGACAGGTAGTACAAGAATGGGTAAAATTGTTGCTGCAGAAGTTGCTAGTAGATTAGGAAATACACTACTTGAGCTAGGTGGTAACAATGCCATTATCATTACTCCAAATGCCGATATGAAAGTTGTTTTGACCGGTGCTGTATTTGGCGCCGTTGGTACAGCTGGACAGCGATGCACTTCTACTCGTAGATTAATTGTACATAACAGTCAATATGAAAAAGTAAAAGAAGTACTAGCTAAAGCATATGGTCAGATCAGGATTGGAAACCCATTGGATTCAGATAATCACATGGGACCATTGATTGATAAGGCGGCAGTAGAAATGTACACGAATGCATTAGATAAAGCCAAAGCTGAAGGAGCTAATTTCATTGTTGAAGGTGGAGTTTTGGAAGGTTCTGGATATGAAAGTGGCTGCTATGTAAAACCGTGTATTGCTGAAGCTAACAATGATATGGATATTGTTCAGACTGAAACATTTGCGCCAATCTTATATATCATGAAGTACGATACACTTGAAGAAGCTATTGCGATTCAGAATAACGTACCTCAAGGATTATCTTCTGCAATTATGACTGATAGCCTTAAGGAAGCAGAAAAGTTCCTTTCTGCAGCAGGTTCAGATTGTGGAATCGCCAACGTGAATATCGGTACAAGTGGAGCTGAAATAGGCGGTGCTTTTGGTGGTGAAAAAGAAACTGGTGGTGGACGAGAGTCAGGATCAGATTCTTGGAAAGCCTATATGCGTCGACAGACGAATACAATAAACTACAGTGATGTGGTACCTTTAGCACAAGGAATCAAATTTGATTTGTAGACAACAGCACCGCTAAAATGTATAAAGGGCACTTGAAAATTCAAGTGCCCTTTTTTTATTCTTCCTCTGATTCTTTAGGAATGTCTATTTTATTTAAAAGTTCATCCACACGATACATTTCGTCGACCATCTCATCAAGATAAAATGAAACACGTGGTATCCTGCGCACATGACTCTTAATTCTATGTGCAAGTCCCTGTCGTAGGCGATGCATATTATCTCGCATCTTATCTACAATCAATTGCTTATCGTCAGCATTATAAACACTTAAATAGATCTTAGCAATTCCTAGATCAGACGACATTTTGACTCGAGTCACTGTAACGAGGGCACCTCCATATATATATGAGCCTTCCTGAAACAAGACTGTCCCAAAATGTCTACGAATCAATTCTCCTACTTGCTTTTGTTTTTTAGACTCCATAATTACAAAATTAGCACTAATCAGTTTAAACATTCAATAAAATATGTTTTCGACTTCAATTAAGATTGAATTACTCGGAAAAACATCCTACAATTGATAATTTTACACAAAACATTCCCTTGAAGCTTACAAGTCATACGCTGAATAGTTCAATAGAGTTCATTAAAGGGGTCGGGCCCCAAAGAGCAGACCTGCTCAAAAAGGAACTTGGAATACATACTTTCGGTGATGCACTGCTTCATTTTCCATTCCGTTATGAAGACCGTACAACCTTTTACAAGATAAAGGATGCTAAAGATAATGGCGTTTCAATCCAACTGAAGGGAACGATCTTTAGCAAGGAATTGATAAAAGGACAGCGTTCAAAACGTATTGTCTGCATATTGAAGGACTCCTCGGGGTTCATTGAACTCGTATGGTTTAAGGGAATTCAAGCGATCAACGCTATAGTACAAGTTCATCAAGAATACGTTGTTAATGGCCGTATCACTGTCTATGGTGGTAAGAAAACAATGGCTCATCCTGAGCTAGAACTACTCAAGGAGTATGAGGCAAAGCCAGGTGGACAGTTTGCACCTGTTTACTCCAGCACGGAAAAACTAAACAATCGAAACCTTGATAATCGCTTTAGACGAAATATAGTAACTGATATACTCCAACGACTAAGACCATCCGATATTCCAGAAAACCTTCCTTCTGAATTACTTCAAAAATATAGACTAGTATCGCGGTACGAGGCTATCATTGGCATACATCTTCCAAGTTCGCAAAGAATGATGGAGGCAGCACGAAGAAGGATTAAATATGAAGAGCTATTCTACTTTCAACTCCATTTGGCGCAAAATAAAGCTTGGAGAAAAATTAACTTCAAGGGGCATATTTTTGGTCAAATCGGCTCGTACTTCAACACTTTCTACTCTACAAAATTACCGTTCGAACTTACCAATGCACAGAAACGTGTTATAAAAGAAATTCGTCGCGACTTAAAGGCAGGAAAGCAAATGAATCGACTACTGCAAGGAGATGTCGGAAGTGGTAAAACCATGGTAGCTTTGATTTCGAGTCTTATGGCACTTGATAATGATTTTCAAGCTTGTGTTATGGCTCCAACAGAAATATTGGCTAGTCAGCACCATATAGCCTTTACAGAATATGTTGAAGGATTAGGGATAGAAGTGGCTTTTCTCTCCGGATCGGTCAAAGGTAAAAAACGTAAGATACTACTAGAACGACTAGCAGCTGGTGAGATTCATATTTTAGTGGGTACACATGCACTTATCGAGGATCCAGTTATCTTCAATAATCTTGGACTTGCCATTATAGACGAGCAACATCGCTTCGGTGTCAAACAAAGGAGTAAGTTATGGTCTAAGTCGAAGGAATTTCCTCCACATATCCTGGTTATGACAGCAACTCCCATACCACGGACGCTTGCAATGACCGTATATGGTGATCTAGACATAAGTGTTATAGATGAACTTCCACCTGGTAGAAAGCCAGTTACTACTTTACATAAAAGTGAAACCTACCGAGGCAAGATTATGGAATTCATGCGCGAAGAAATAAAACTAGGCCGACAGATTTATGTCGTTTACCCACTGATTGAAGAATCAGAAACCTTAGATCTTCAAAATCTTCAGAATGGATACGATCGTCTACTTGAATTCTTTCCTCGTCCTGACTACCAGATAAGTATCGTACACGGTAGGATGAAACCCAAGGACAAAGACATGGAAATGCAACGTTTCGTGCGTGGAGAAACAAATATAATGGTTGCAACAACCGTCATCGAAGTTGGAGTCAATGTGCCTAACGCCTCTGTTATGATTATCGAAAATGCTGAAAGATTTGGCTTGTCGCAATTGCATCAGCTAAGAGGACGAGTTGGTCGGGGTGCCGAAAAGTCATATTGTATTCTTGCAACTAGCTACAAACTATCCAAAGAAGCTAAGGAACGGATTGCAACCATGGTTCGAACCAATGATGGTTTCGAGATTGCTGAAGCAGATATGAAATTAAGAGGGCCGGGAAACATAGATGGGACACAACAATCTGGACTGATGGATTTGGCACTTGTAAACCTTGCTGCTGACCGAGACATACTCAATGCCGCTAGAATAGATGCACTTGACCTGATCGCTGATGATCCGAAGTTGGAGAAACCTGATCATAAACTAATTATGCGGTATTCAGAGAGACTTGGAACTCGATTCAAAGCTTGGGGGAAAATATCATAAAGCAATAGCTATTCAAATTCATAGCAACCTGGATCGGGCATCACTGAATTTCTTGACCTTCCAATAATATCTACATCTACCCCCATAATGGGTATAGCTCTATCTAAAGCAACAGACATTGTGTCTAATCTGAAATCAAAAGCTTGAACATCATTGAAAACGGTATCTTGGACCGTCACATTAAGACAGTCAGAACAGTTTTCAAAGAAATTAGCAAAGTCAACGACCTCGAGTAATTCATCTACTTGAACGATACAATGATCCAGTTGATATTCAAAATCATCTTCTTCACTACGATCATTAAAAATAACTTCATCTTGTCCATCTCCTATCATAACGCAGTTGTTCATTATCAAATTAACAGGGTTGAAAAGTAAGCCTTGTAAACAAGTGGGTTCCAAACATCGAAAATTGGAAACAGCTAGGGCTGAACCACCAGAATCGAAACTTGCCATTGTACAATAATTCAATGTAAACTTACCGCCGTATGCTAATGTTACAGTTGCTCCTCCTGCATTATAAAAAAGACAATTTTCGGCGTAGATCTCATCTGCATGAAATCCTACAATACCACTTGAAATTTGATTATAAAACTGACATTGCTCAAATCTAGCTTCCGCTAAGGAATCAACTCTGACACCGAATATCGAGTTCTTGACAATCGTATTCTTAAACACCGAATTACGTGAGAGATCATTTACAATAATGCCGGCCCACTGTCCCGGAAGATCATCGTACTCTTGTTCCAACCTATCTCCTTGGATAACAACCGGCTCATCAACAGTACCATTAACTGTAATTCTCCCATTCTCAAGAACGACAATAATACCATCATTGTAGGCGCCATTGTCCGTATTTACTACTCCACCATGCACATAAACATCAGTTCCAGCAGGAATAACTAGTTCGCAACTATCAATTAACAAAACACCATAAATCACGTACGGCTTTGGATCATCGAAGACTACTTGACCAAAATCACAAGTGAGTAAAGCTTGACCACCTCTATTATTGCTATTAGGAATATAATTTGCATTTTGACCCCATGCAGAAAGCAAAACCGATTGATTATTGCCATTTATCGTAAACCTTATGAAGTCCTCAACAACAAATGGTGATTCGCTCAACGGCATATCAGGATCTACAGTTACTTCCGCAAAAATATAAATACTATCTCCACCAGCTATTTCAACATTTTCATGAACGTTGGCTGCTAAACCATCAATATTTAGCCTAAAGAAGTCATCAGCTAGATTTTCAAGCATTACTTTCTCAATCACCACTGCGTCATTGTATGGGTTGTAAACCTTCATTCTCCTAGTAGCGGAACCCAAACTTGTAAATACAGTATCAAAAGCTAACGTGTCTTTACTGAACTCTAAAAAAGTATCACTATCAGTTCGAATAATTTGATTAAAACAAGAGTCAAATATCAAAATGCTAAGTCCTACTAAAACAAAGAATAAAAGGTAATTTCTACGGAACATATCGTTAAAACGAAAAGTATAAAAAGATAGTTGTGTACTCTTCAAATAAGCGAATACTTATTATCGAAAAGTCTGATTGGGTTGTATAGACCGACATAAAAAAAAGCTCGAGAAATAATCCTCGAGCTCTAAATTTATCATAATTAGCATATAGTTAATATGCCCATAGATCGTGTTCAAAATTGAACAACTCATCTTTTATTCTCTGTGACTCTAACAACATGTCGATTCCAGGATTAGCTGAAGTTTCAAAATAATCCTTTACACGCATATCATTTACGTTACTCATTTTGTAAATATAGCTAGAGAAGTTACGTGACTCAAATAAATCATACCATGTTGTCGGAGCAGCATCGTTGGCATCGTTAAACACCCTATTCTTACTAAATGCTTCTCTAACTGCTGGATAGTACACCCAAAACAATGGCTCTTCATACTTAAACTCACCAGTGATCTCGTCATAAGTCTCCTTAATTGGAGCAATACCAAGAATTCTAACTCTCAATCTTGATACCTCTTCATCGAAAAACCAAATTTCCTTTACACGGAATCTATTAATGTCCTCAGGGTTGATATCGACTGTCACAATCTCAATGGTTTGCTCATAAGTATCGTAATCCAAACGAGTAATTGTATCAGGTCTAGAAAAAATATTTTGCAATGCTTCAGCGTCCAGTTTTTCATTGAATTTCTCATCACGAAAAACAACAAGATCGCCATTTTCTGCAAGATCTTTTAGCAACATAACAAATGGCTTTTCAGGATATCTAAAAGCTATATTCATTTTCTCACGAGTATCAATAACTCTCCAAATTCTCTTCTCCCAAGCAATATCCGCTTCGCGAATTGGTTCCCAAGGTAATACCCTATTTTCTACTGTCAAAGTCTTTTGAACGATTCCGTCAATGTACTTTTCATCATCAGGTTCAGTCGACTCTGTAATCACCTCTGCTTCTTGCGCAAATGCACCTAAGCTCAAAGCTGCAAAAAGGAACGTGTATAAAAATTTTAATTTGCTATTTTTCATCTCTTATGCTTTATCTCTTTTTACTTAATGATAAATGACATACTTCCTAAATCACGAGGACCTGGATCACCTGGACATTTACATTTAATATTCTCAAAATAGTATCTATCTCCAGGTGTAGCTTGCTGAATTACTCTCATAGATTCAGCTGTATATCTACCACCACCGTTAACAGCTACTACAGGATCTTTTCTTCTTGCAGAACGAACAACTCTGTAACCAGTAACATTGCACTTTGCTTCAAAATCAAAGTTCTCAAGAATTGCAAAAACCCCTTGTTGAGCTTTAAACTCACCATTACTCATTGTTCCACCTCTAGTTCCAGACAATTTGGCTACTGGATCAGGAATTCTCTTTACACGGAAATCACGAGATCCATTCAAGCCAGGAGCGTTCACATTTACTTTTGCAAACTCACCTTTCTTAGTAGGTCTCGTTACATTTACTGTGTATGTACCATCGCTATTTTTCTTGATTGTTCCTCCTCCAGAACCACCCATAGAAACTTTGATATCATTTGAATTTACACCTGCTGCCGCAACCTCAATCGGGTTAGGAACACCAATGTAGAATACATTCATCTTGGAAGCAGAAACAGTAAGAGATCTTTCACCAACTTCGTATGAGAATGTGTTCTCATAAGACTTGACTTCTCCCGTTACTGGATTTGTTACACTAATCGTTGCATTATACTTTTTCTCACCTAAGGTAGTAGGAGTTGTTTTGTAAAGAGCCTTTCCCTCTTCATTGATGGGCAGATTTCTTCCACCAACGTTAATACTAATCCCAGTTTTCGAACTTTCACCTGCAAAAGCAGTTAAGAAAATTTCAGCCTCATAAGGATCTCCTTTAATTATATATGACTTTTTAGGAGATGCAGTAACATTGAATTGATTCATTACAACTTCATCAACAAGTCCCACCTTACTTGCCAAATAATTCATTACTGTTGCCTCAGAAGATTTAATATCATTAATATACTTTCTGAAAATCGGAATTATCGCTTGAACTGGCATTTGCTTGAAGTTCATCTCAGACCAACTTGACTTTTTCTTGACTCTCCAAGTTTCGTCATCAATTTCTATCGCAAGTGATTTAAAAATAGAATCACGCTCCTCTTGGTCAACCATAGACGCAAACTTATCTTTAGTAGTTTCTAGAAATTCCTTAATCTCTTCACCTTTACCTCCATAGAATAAGACTCGTGTTGCATAGTCTTTATTCTTTTTACCAATCAAGTCTTTTCTTACACCTTCCTTCATTACGTAGTCACCGTCATCAATCATCCCGTTTTTGTTTCCAGTTTCGTCGATCAGGGTAACAATAATATCATCAAAAAATGCAGACGCTTCTTCAGCAATGGAGACAACTGTATCTGTACGATCAGCGTAGACCTGTAACTTTGAATCTCTTTTTGCACTACTCTTAATTGATGCAGGTAATGCAGCATTCTGACTATCCAATGCTTCATTAGATTTCTCAAGACCTTTATCAACAATCTTAAAGGCATTGAATATCTCGGCAGAAACATTCAAGGCAAGCAGTGCGGTAAGCACCAAGTACATGATATTGATCATGAGTTGGCGCGGTTCCTTTGGTATTGACATTTATATTTTTTTTATTTAGAAAATAAGCTTTACGAAAAATTTGAACCTACTCTTTTACTGAAAATGCGTTCAACACATTTCCGTAAACAGAATTCAAAGAATTCAAATTTCTATTCAAAGAAGACATATTTTCTTTGTACATAGCTGTATCCTCTACAGTGTCATTAAGAGTTTGCATAGCGTCATTCATTCTGCTATAGAAGCTGTTCATGGTTTTAAGTTGCTGACTTGTTTCAGAAAAGTCAACTTCTTGAAGTGCTTTCAAAGAACCCAAGCTTTTTGACATACTTTGCAACTCATCTAACATTCCACCAAGTTTACCTTCTACAACCTGAGCATCTAACTCTTTTCTCGCTGCTGATTCACCAGCAGTTAAAGGAGAGATTTGAGAATTATAACTCTCTAGACCTGGGTAAAGCTTCTCCCAATAATAATCTTTTTCTGGAGGTAATATACCCAATAGTAAGAATAAGAAAGCCTCAGTACATAATCCGGCAATCAACATGTAGTCTGCACCTTCCCAACTCATAATTTTGAATAGTGCTCCGACCATTACGACTGCGGCACCTACACCAATTATGAAATTCTTTAGATACTTAAAGCCTTTAGATTTTATAAAACTCATTTTAGTACATTTAGTGATTAGTAAAACTCGCTTACGCGATATTGTTAATTTGAAAAGTTTAGCAATTTATTACACTAGCTGTCCTTTCTCTTGAGCCGTAATTCAAGAGATCAGGCTATGTGTATATCATATTCAATTTTGTATTTTAGTTGAGATCATTTATCGAACGACCTAAGAACGTAAGCGCGCATCTGAATCCAACATATGATTTAGTAGTGTCTTGATACTCCCAGTGTCTTGTACCAGTCTGAAGGAAATATGAAATATCTTTCCAAGAACCTCCTCTGATAACTTTTCTCTTCAATGCTTTCGGATCATCTTCCTTTGCATCGTACTTCAAATCAGGGTTCAAGTCATGGACAAAACTGTAAGCGTTTGGTTCATAAGCTGATTCAGTCCATTCAGCCACATTTCCAGACATATTATATAAACCATAATCATTAGGGAAATATTGGTCAGATTTTACAGTAATCAACCCTCCATCTTCAGGATAATTTCCTCTACCAGGCTTGAAGTTTGCAAGCAAACATCCTTTTAAGTTTCGAACATAGTAACCACCCCATCCGTAAGGAGCAGCATTTCTTCCACCTCTAGCGGCGTATTCCCACTCTGTTTCTGTTGGCAATCTGAATTCTTCTGTATTAACCTCAGCATCTTTATACTTATTCCAAAGTTGAGTTCTCCAGAATGTAAATGCTTTAGCCATCTTCCAATTAACACCGACTACTGGATAGTCGTCATATGCTGGATGCCAAAAATAGTTTCTAGTAAAAGGCTCGTTGTAAGAATAAGAGAAATCTCTGATCCAAACTAAGGTATCTGGGAAAATATTAACCTCTACTTCGTTTATGAGAGAAGCGCGAGAATAATTTTCTCTACTCGCCGCCTTTTGCCAGTCCAACCATTGGTACTTATATACAAATTGACGAGTATCAAGCTCTCTCTTATTGTTAATCATCATATCTCCTTGGAAATACATGTCTTCTAGAGTTTCGTCTTCCCAATCAACTTCTACGTCCCAATCGATACTTTCATTACCATAGTCGTCTTCTATAAAATCTCCGATGAGCGTGTGCGCGATTGAATCACGAACCCAATTTGTAAATTCTCGATATTCATTATTGGTGATTTCGGTATCATCCATGAAAAATCCAGAAATAGAAATTGCTTTGTTTCTTTGCGTGTTTGTGCTAAACACATCTTGATCACTTTGACCTATGTGAAGGGTCCCTGAAGGTACGTAAACCATTCCATAAGGATTGATTCCAGACCATGAAGGTCTATTTTGTACTCCAGTTAGTTCACCGTAACCTCCGCCACCACATGAACTGAACAACATTGCCACCATTAAAAATAGTGCCAAAGAATTGATAATACTTTTCATTTAGATCTCTTTTTCCTCGTTAAATTGCCGTGTAAAATCATAGGTTTTTACACGAAATGTTAATTCTTACTTATTAAATTGCCGTTTAGAAACTCGTTTAGATAGTACTAGAAACGGCATATTGTTTGGCATATTGCCTTCTAAGATAAAAAAACAGAATAAATCTGAACAACCAGACTCTGTTTCTTCCGCTCAAAAGATATACCAATTGACTTTTTAATTCGATTCACTTTTGAATTGCTGGTCTTGTATTTTGCAACATGGTTGTGCTGCGAAATCGCAAATATGTAAAACATAATTCCTTTTTAGAATTATTTTGGTCAAAAATATTGTAATGATTTCAAAATAGATG
>CBFHTK010000008.1:16520-18526 GCA_965658745.1 Saprospiraceae bacterium
AGTAAATCTTAATAATGCAGACTTTTCATAGCTACCATCTCCTAATCTAGTGGAGTAACTTGGAAGTTGTTCAATGCTTAATCCACCTTCGAAATAATTATTTATAAAATAGACACTCAGTCCATAGGCAGCACCAATAGATGTATTGATATCCTCTTGCAATCTAGGATCATTGTGTTCCAAGTTACCGTCAATATAATTACCATCTGGTGTACGTAGTTCTGAACCATCCAATCGATATTGAAATAAACCAGCTTTAGCACCAGCTGATAACAAACCCCAAGAACCTTGCAACACGTAATTATAGGAGACGTCCATAGTCGACAATCGCTGAGCGCCTTGAGTATGATTCTGCACCTTAATCCCACCAGCTCCAGATAAGAAATAAAGTGGAACATGGGCATTAACTTGCTGCGAAACAGGGTTGGATGCCAAATTCTGCCATTGCGAACGATAATTTCCTGTGATGTACAAGCTTCCTTCCAAACCTGCATATGCAGGAATATAATCGTACTTATTATACATAAACAAACTAGACAAGCGTGATTGCTGACTTAATCCAATGATGGAAAAAGACATTAAGAATAACCAAGAAATAGCAATTTTTAGCGGTAAGTTCATTCTAACTTTCTGACATACAATGTATAAGACACGATACTCTTGCAGCAAGCTGTAAACAAGAAGTCTCTCTATGTGTTCATCAAACTTTCTCTAAATTAGCAATAGTCGCGACAAAACTGAAATTTAAGCGATTATAACTTTATTTCTTTTTCAAGCCGACATTTAAGGCTATTATTTCAAGAATTGTCAAATTCTACAGTAGTCTAGCATTTTATTGCTAGGCCATCTTGGGCGAACATCATGCCCTTGGGAAGCTGATTTTCGATGATACTATGTTGACCCATAAGATGTGACATATGAGTAAAATATGTAAGGGGTGCTCCAATTTCTTTAGCAAAATTGACCGCTTCTCCCAATGTATGGTGGGACCAATGATCTTGCCTTCTCAACGCGTTGACAACCATCACCTGACATCCTCGAATGATTTCTCTAGATGACTCGGAAATTGTCTTAGCATCGGTTATGTAAACAAAATCATTGATACGATAGCAGATTATTGGCAGATTTCCATGCATAACCTCGAAAGCTGTGCACTTCATATTACCCACTTCCCATGTATCTCCATGCTTGATCGGTTTGATTTGATATCCAGGAGCTCCAGGGTATGACTTATCCATGAAGGCATAATAAAAGCGCACTTTTAGCTCCTTTATAACCCGTTCGCACGCAAACACCGGAATATCAGCTTGCTGCAAGAAATTAAATGGTCGCAGATCATCCATTCCAGCAACATGATCGTTATGCTCATGTGTGATAAAGACCGCATCTATTCTCGAAAGAGGATTGCGAAGTAATTGAGTACGAAAGTCTGGACCCACATCTATCACAATATTCTTGTCTCCATCTGATATAGAAATTGATGATCTCAACCTTTTGTCTCTTGGATCTTCAGATTGACAAACATCGCATGGACAGTTGATGACCGGGACACCTTGAGAGGTCCCTGTTCCTAGAAAGGTAATATCTAACATTAGGGTTTCTCATTTTCGGTGAACCCAGAAATTGGTAGGTTCGGTTCTTTGTAAAAAGCTTTTTTTAAAAATGCCTTTGACTCTGGGGTCAAAATATCTCGTTCGTAATCAATGTTGTCTAGGATATCAATTATACAATGTATTCTTGCCTCAACGTCAAAAAACTTATTAATCACCGCTACATTCTTATTTTCAACTAGGCAATATCCACTTTTGAAGTTCCCCTTCTCATATATAACTTCATAGCCAATCTCCTCTAAGACTGCCTCAAGCTTTTTTAATGTGTACCGGGTTAATTTCACGAGTTAGAATTAAAGTTTCTTATACTTATTGTCTACGTAAAAGTATAAATAATCTCCAATCTAATTTGTTGTAAAAAGTATAGGAATCTTGAAGGAATCGAACGTTATCTGC
>CBFHTK010000008.1:18638-26201 GCA_965658745.1 Saprospiraceae bacterium
GTGCTTATTAACAAGCCTAGTCAGAATTGATGCTCAGACATTTAAAGCGTCGGTATTGACAGGTCTCAATGCAGGTCAGATAGACGGAGATTTTGAAGTTGGTTACAACAAACTTGGTCTTTCGGCGGGAATAGGAATCGGAGTTAATATAAAGCCCAACATGATGATTAGTACAGAATTCTTGTACTCTCAAAGAGGGAGTAAGAATGGTCTGTTTAGGCGTGATGGTGTCCCCAATGGTAGCATACGTATTGATTACATCTCACTGCCGGTTGTTTATAAACTATATGACTGGTACCAAGAAGACAAAGAATACTATCAAGTATGGATAGAAGGTGGTCTAGCGCCAGGTAGGTTAATAACTGCAAACATAACAGGAAGCGATCAACCAGAATTAATTGAAGATTTTCGAACAACCGATGTTTCATGGCTTTTAGGTGCAGGATATCATATAACTGAAAACTTGTTTTGCAGTTTTAGATATACAAGATCTATCGCTCCATTTTATGTTGCAGAGAATGCAGGAGCAAACGACGTTCAACAGTTTCTTTCCTATTTTTTGACCTTACGTGTAGGTTACCAATTATAGTTGAGTGTATCTCTTTATATTTGCAAACAAAAAATCACATGCAGTTTAAGTATCTTACTCTCCTTTTGATAGTTTGCTTAATCACTCTTCTTTCGACTTCGTGCAAAGAAAGTAAAAACTCTGATTCGGGAGGAAATAACGAAGCGGTAGTCACGCAGTCACAAGCTCTACCTCCTGTTCCAACAGATTTTCTGTATGAACTCTACGAAAAAGTGGATCATATAGATTACTTTTTCAGATATACCAATTTTTCTATCTCACAGGACGAAAAGCCTGCAACGCAAGGATTTATTTCGACTTTGAGTCCCGGCGCCGCAAAAATGTACAACGATACATGCCGTTCTCCTTTGCGACTAACATTTCTGTCAGAAGGTAACATCCTTTGTGAAACGGAAATGTACATGACGGAGAATTGCCAATATGTAGAGTACTTTATAGATAATAAGAAAACGTATCGCTCTAGTCATTCCGAGGAAGGATACAATTTCATCAGAAATATATATCAACAAGCAGAGAATGCTCGGAGACCCCAACAATAAATCAATCGCGGTCATAGATCTAGGAACGAATACCTTTCACCTTGTACTTTTCAAACGCACAGGTAAAATGGTGAGCGAACAGTATAGAAAAAGACACCACGTGTTTCTATCTCAAAAGGGCATTGAAACAATAGCTGAGAGTTCAATTGAAAGAGCCAAAGAAGCTATACATGATTTTCGAAAAACTCTCTCAACATACCTTCCTGACAACACCTTGATTGTAGGAACAGAAGCGCTACGAGTTGCATCAAATGGACCTGACTTAGCAGCTTTTATCGAAGAAACTCTAAATGCAAAAGTCGAAATCATATCTGGAGAACGAGAAGCTGAACTTATAGCAAAAGGCGTCCAATGGGAATCAAATGCACCTATTGATAACGCTTTAATCATGGATATCGGTGGAGGAAGTGTGGAATTCATACACATAAAAAATCAAGAAATCAAATGGCTTGATAGTTTTCCAGTGGGTGTCGGAGTATTGCATAACAAGTTCAAACACGAAGAACCTATTGAGGATGAAGAGGTAGAGAATTTGGAAGATTACCTAAAGAACAACTGCAAAAGTCTAGTTGACTATTTAGCCTCGCAAGAAATCAACTATCTCATCGGTGCCTCAGGATCGTTTGAATTAATATCAGCCATCAAACAGGGCAAATATCCACCAGATTTTACAGGTAATGAAGTTGATATCGCTGATTTTTGGAGTATTCATAATCTTATTCTACATAGTTCATTGGCTGATCGCTTAGATATGAAAGGAATTCCGAGTCAACGTGCCAAACTAATTGTAGTAGCATTTATTCTGATGGGTTGGATAATAAGAAGTATGCCAGCTACCAAACTTACTATCAGTAAATATGCAGTGAAGGAAGGCCTTGTAGCAGAAGACCTTTTAGATTTTTAGACTAATCTAAAAATATTTTTAGCTATCGTCTAAAATTGTGCTTCAAAATACTAATTTTGCTTTATGCTAGAGTTACTTGAGCAATTATCGGCCCCGTGGGCACTTCGTGCAATCATTACTTCCTCCATGGTGGGAATCACATGTGGTGTCTTAGGCTCATTCATTGTCTTAAGAAATATGTCTCTAATCGGAGATGCACTGGCACATGCTATATTGCCAGGTATTTTTGTTGCATTTCTGATTGTTGGATACAACGTTGTAGGCTTTTTTGTGGGTAGTGTTATGGCAGGTCTATTGACTGCATTTGGGATTACGTGGATTCAACAGTATGCACAGACTAAGAACGACGCGGCCATAGGTATAGTGTTCACTTGCATGTTTGCCATTGGAGTTATGGGAATATCCAAGATTTCGCAGCGTGGTGTACATCTTGATCTAACGGATTTTCTTTTTGGAGAAGCACTTGGGATTTCTGATGTGGATATCTACATGACAGCAGGTGTAATGGTCTTTGTTTTGTTGAGCGTTTTTATTTTCTATCGCTACCTTTTTATAACAACTTTCCAACAAACCATTGCCAAAACGATGGGAATAAACGTAAAGACGGTCCATTATTTTTTGATGTTCCTCCTATCATTTGCCGTTGTTTCAGCATTGAGTAGCGTAGGTGTAATCCTAGTTGTTGCGATGTTGATTACGCCATCATCCACTGCATTACTACTTGCTAATCGGTTAAAAAATGTTATCATCATTTCTGCGATTCTTGGCCTTTTATCTGCCAATATCGGCATGTTGATTTCAATTGTTTTTGATACAAACCCTGGACCTGCTATGGCCGTTACTGCAACTGCTATTTATTTGCTAGTGGTATTCCTTTCACCTTCAAAAGGATTGATCTTTCGCTATTTCCGAAAACTGGCTTCAAGAAGAACGATCGAACAGGAAGATATTTTGCGCCAAGCAATCAAACAAGGAGCAGCAGTCCCGCTCGATACTGAAAAAATTAGTCTTAAATTGGGTATGTCATCAACTAAATTGGAAACGCATCTGAGCAAAATGCTGAAGTCCGATATACTGCGCAAGGAGAACAATAAGATTTACCTCTCTCAGGCAGGCGCCCACAAAGCCAACCAGCTTATGAGAGCCCATAGACTATGGGAAAGTTATTTGGTTAGTAGTATGGGAATGAACGATAATGAAATACACGACGAAGCTGATCGCCTCGAGCATCACCTTTCAAAAGAAATTCTAGACGAAGTAGATGCCAGTCTAGGATATCCTGAAATCGATCCGCACGGATCTCCGATTCCAAAAAAACAGACCATTATGCTCCATGAAGCCGCATTAAATAGAAACTATATAATTATCAAAGATCAGATTAGTGATGAAATCGATTCTGCCCTGTGGGAACTAGGAATTCTTCCACATACAAATTTTAAAGTCCAACGAAAAACAAGCGGGTCGATCGATCTCTTGTACCTCAACAAGCGAATTCGCCTCAAAAGAGATCTAGCAGAAAAGATTAAAATTCAATAAAATCGTGCATCTTTTGATTCAAATTTAGCCGCTCAGAGACAAAGCAAGCGGAAAAACAGCAAAATTAATAGGATAGCGCCCTGCCCACCGATCAAAAAAGAAAAATTATCATCTTGATATTCGTACTTTTGCGACTGTATGAATAATCCTCCACTCATAGACGTCATCATACCTGCATTTAATGAAGAGAAATCTATAGGGCACGTCCTTAGAGATATCCCTCGTCCTTTGGTAAGAAATGTATTTGTGTGCAATAATAATTCGACAGACAGGACTGCAGAAGTAGCTTCGGAGAATGGCGGATTAGTTGTTGATGCACCAACCAAAGGTTATGGTAGTGCTTGTCTAGCAGGAATGAATGAGATTACGAAGCTTGAAACAAAGCCAGATATCGTCGTTTTCCTAGACGGAGATTATTCCGACTATCCAGAAGAAATACCAATGTTGATCCATCCAATTCTAGACAAGCAAATAGATATGGTGATCGGATCAAGAGCCACGGGCGACCTTGAACGAGGATCAATGACTCCCCAACAGATTTTTGGCAACTGGCTTGCTACTACTCTTATTCGACTTTTCTACAAGTATGAATTTACTGATCTCGGTCCATTTCGAGCAATCCGTTACAGTTCATTACTTGACTTGGAAATGAACGACCCTGATTTCGGATGGACGGTCGAAATGCAAGTGAAAGCAGCAAAACAAGGACTAGCTTGTACGGAAATTCCTGTAAAGTATAGAAAGCGAATTGGTCAGTCAAAAGTATCTGGAACAGTGAAAGGCACTATCCTCGCTGGCCACAAAATTTTATGGACTATATTCAAATTACTATGATCATATTCGCTTATATAACACTTATCATATACTTAGCTGCAGAGACTTACATTGCTGCTTTTTGCCTGATGCAAATTCACTTGCTTTTTAAGTATTACAAAAATGAAAAGCGCTCAGAGCTGATTGAAATGACCGACGAATCATTACCCTTTGTAACGGTTCAACTTCCAATATTCAACGAGATGTACGTAGTCGAAAGACTGATCGACAATATCACCAAATTCGATTACCCAAAAGATAAGTATGAAATACGAGTACTAGATGATTCTACGGATGAAACGGTCGATATCACAGCGCGTAAAGTAGCAGAATATAAGGCAAAAGGATTTCAAATCGAACATGTATTACGCGAAGACAGAAAGGGCTACAAGGCTGGCGCACTTAAAGAAGACATGAAACATGCTAAGGGTGAGTTTTTTGCCATTTTTGACGCAGATTTTCTTCCTAAACCAGATTTTCTAAGGCGAACTATCCCTCATTTCAAAGATCCAGAAATTGGAGTTGTCCAAACACGCTGGGGCCATATCAATGAAGACTATTCCATTATCACCAAGCTTCAAGCATTCCAACTCAATGTGCATTTTACTGTTGAGCAAGTTGGACGCGAGAATGGAAATTATTTCCTACAATTTAATGGGACAGGTGGTGTGTGGCGTAAGAAAACAATTGAAGACGCTGGCGGATGGGAGGCAGATACCCTTACTGAGGATCTAGACTTGAGTCTACGTGCCCAATTGAAAGGATATAAAATATTCTATCTAGAAAAAACAGTATCTCCGGCTGAGCTTCCTGCTGAAATGAATGGCCTAAAGTCACAACAGCACAGATGGATGAAAGGTGGTGCGGAAACGGCTAAGAAATTACTACCGAAAGTATGGAAAGCTGATCTCGGATTTGGAAAGAAATTTCACGCTACCCTACACTTACTATCTTCATCGATATTTCTTTGTGTTTTTGTAGTTGGAATATTTAGTGTACCCGTTCTATTCTTGCTTGATACGATACATTTTAATGCACAGTATTTTGCCATATTTTTGACAAGTATGCTGTCAATTGTTGCAGTTTATTATGTAGGGAATGTCAAAGTCGCTTGGGCCGATGGAGATCGAAAACACAATATTTGGAAATTTCTATTCCTATTTCCAGTTTTTCTAGCGCTATCGATGGGATTGTCTCTGCACAATTCGATCGCTGTCCTACAAGGGTATCGAGGTAAGAAATCACCTTTTGTTCGTACTCCAAAGTTTAACATCAAGGACATTTCTGACAAGATTAATAAAAAACAATACTTAACAACTCGGATTCCTTTTACAACTGTACTTGAAGGTCTATTAAGTCTCTACTTTGTTGCAGCGATTTTTATGTCGATCAAAGTTGGTAGTCTTGAGTTCTTATTCTTTCATATCCTTTTAGCCATTGGTTATGGTACGATCTGCTTTTTATCAATCAAGCACTTGACGCTGAAATAATGTAAAGGCATGAATCAATCAAGTAGAACAATGCTTTGGACGATTGTGCACGTACTAGGCATCCTCATTCTACTTTTCTTTTCGAATATTGATCAATTCCCTATTATAATTGCAGGCTATAGCATCAGTTTTATAGCCTTTTTCTTTCTGTTGCGAACGATCGACTCCGTTAAAGCTGGATTGTATATAGGTTGGGGTATTCGCATTGCGGCGATTTTTGCTTTTCCGCTCTTGAGTGATGACATATATAGATTCATATGGGATGGTTGGCTGATTAATGAATTTGTAAATCCATTTGCTTATTTACCAATTAATGTGCCTTTGGATGTAACTACGTTTCAAAACTACTTACTTGAGTCTATGAATTCGCCGGAATACTACTCTGTATATCCGACAGTATTGCAGTTAATGTTTGCGATTACAGTTTTGATTATTCCAACTAGCATCATCGGACAAAGTATCGTTTTAAAACTTATGTTACTCGGATTTGAGATTATAACGGTTCGTTATGCGCTGAAAATTTTAAGACACTTCAATAAAGATCCTCGTCTGATTCTGTTGTACTTTCTCAATCCATTGGTGATCGTGGAATTGATGGGTAATCTGCATATGGAGCTTGTAATGATCAGCGGATTTTCTGTTTTCTTATACTACTTTTTTTGTGGGGCTCTTGGGCCCAAAAAGGCAATAATATCCGCATTTGCATTGTCGCTTTCTGTAGCTGCCAAATTGATCACGCTGATAGCAGCACCATTTCTAATTAAACGTCTAATTCAAAATCGTCGAATCAATAAACTGATCCCGTTTTTCGGCTGGTTTGCCCTGTTCTTCGCCTTGTTTTTTATTCCGATGTTCTTGTTGAACTACGAAAACTTTGGAAAAGGTCTTGATTTGTATTTTCAGAAATTTGAATTCAACGCTAGTATATATTACCTCATCCGCTCAGTCGGATTCTGGATTAAGGGATATAACATTATAGGAAGTCTAGGACCCTCTTTAGCAATATTAGCAGCGATTACTATTTTGAGTATTGCATTTTTCGAGAAAAAGACAAGTTTGGAATCTTTGTCTACCAGCATGATTTTTGGACTCAGTACATACTACTTCTTGTCAACAACGGTTCATCCATGGTATACAGCTTTATTGGTTTTTCTTTCCGTATTTTCGGGATATAGATTTGCTATCTTTTGGTCGTTTTTAGCCGTACTAAGTTATGCTAAATACTACCAAGGAGGAGTTTATTATTTTCCGGCGATCACTTTAGAGTACGTATTACTTTTTGGGGCTATAGCCCACGAATTATACATACGCCAACTAGACCCTCGAAGAAGTCTCTTAAAGATCTGAGCTTACGCACCCTTTTTCTGAGGAGGATTGATAGCTCTAACTATCAAATGAATAATGTATGTCAATATTGCACCAACGACTATCTTAATAAGAGCCCCTTTCCAAAGTGCATAAAAACCACTCTCCAAACTCTTCTCAAGTCCATAAAGTATACTCAACCGAATAATTCCACAAATCAAAATAATAACAGTACCAACAAGCATTAAAAGAAACACACTTAAAATCGTTTCCCGGCGATAGGGATCCCTTATCCATGAAACGACCATTGCACCTAAAATAAAACCTACCAAATAACCTCCAGTAGGACCTTCGATCACTTCATAGCCAGAAGCACCATTGGCAAAG
>CBFHTK010000008.1:26372-148864 GCA_965658745.1 Saprospiraceae bacterium
GTGACTGCCAGTGCGATCTTGATAATGGAAATGGCTGCTTGAGACATAGTATCGTATAGTTAGTGAGAAAATTATGAAAAGACTTGAAAATTACCGTTCAAAAACCTCTACGTCTTTCTTTTTGACGATCAAGTCCGTAAACTTTCCTTTGAATCTCGTAGCTCTCACAATATGATTATCAATCCAATGATAGTTTCCACCGCGCGGCTTATTCATAAGTAGTCCTTGATATTTAAATCCATGCTTTTCAAGCCAAGTTTCTGTAACTTCACGGTGCCCTTCTGTTCTAGAGGTAAAAAAGGTAATGATATGACCTTCGTCGTACCATTTGTTAAGAATTTCAAGAGCATCTGGATATGGTTCACAAGTGACCATACGTTCTGGTTCCTCATTAGGAACATCGTCGGTGATTGTTCCATCGATATCAATCAAGTAATTCTTGATCTCATCTGGTAGTTTAGGACTGATATTGTGTCCTTTTTCGTCTTTGATTTGTTGAAATTGCATATTTAAATTTGTGATTATGTTGAATTTTTCATACGATTTTTCCACTCTTACAGAAAGTAAAGTTATTATAATTACTCAGAGAAATCAATATATACACGTGGATCAACTGACTGTCCATTCATCCACAATTCAAAGTGTAAATGTGCTCCATTCGTTTTTGTCCCAGTATTCCCGATAATTGCAATTGGCTCACCGCTTTTAACATGATCTCCTACCCCTTTCAGAAGCTCTGCGTTATGTTTGTAGAGCGAAATAACGTCGTTTCCATGTTGGACACTGATCGTATTCCCAGTTTCAAGGTTGAACTCCGCACTTATTACGGTCCCATCTGCAATCGTCGAAATGGGTGTGTTCTTAGGCGCCAAAATATCTATTCCAAAATGATCGCCAGAATCATTGTACTCTGCAGATACTCGTCCCTGGAGTGGCGGGTAGAAAAACTTCATTTCCTTTTTCACAATTGGAGTAGTTCCTTCTTTGTTGTAAGTAATCGTATCTACTCTATCTAACTGCTCAGGCTTGTAAGCTTGATTCATCAGTTGGGAATTATTCGAAGTACTCGCATTCGGGTTACCCAAAATCCGATTCTTGTTGGCCTCGATGTATGTCTGCAATGAAACAATCTCTTGCTCTAGTGTTTTCGTCTGCTCCTTCAGTTGGATAAACTCAGGTGTTGCTGTAATATCTCCATAGCCTGGAATCACTTTCTTGATTGGCGTATAGATAATGAAGACAAATACTAACGCACCAATTAGTACAAACAAAGTACTTGATAAAATATATAGATTGAGCAGATTCAAACGGTAGCTAGATACCTCTTGAAGGGTCTCATCATTAAGAACAACCAGGCGATAATGATCCCTAATTCTCTGACGCCAGTTTCTACTTTTCTGTGGAGTGCTACTCATTCTATTTATGATACAACCACTGACAGAAGAAATTCCCAAGTGGCTTATTTATGCACAAAGCTAGCACAAAGATAGACATGCTAGATGACTCGTACGAGCAGATCGAGAAATATGTGAGGAGTTTAGGTTTGTTATCTGTATTAAATCATGTAATTACTTACATCCTCAGGAAACAAGAGCATGGAGATAACTACAATATTCAAGTTTGAGCTAAGTCTCAAAGAATCCCCGCCAATCTCTTAAGACTTCAATTTCAAGACCAATTCTAAGCTTACTTTCCTTTGTAATTTTGCCTTTACAATTTACAAGTTCAAAATGAGTTTTTCCTTTATATTTAGTGTACACTAAACTCACGTAAAATGGCACAAGGAACTGCGATAAATTCGATAAATAGCATAAACATGATTTTAGGAGTAATTGCTGCTCTTGCCTTGCTCTGCTTCTATTTATGGTATCAAGTTCGCCAGGTGGATCGATACCATAAAGCACAAGTGGAAGAGATCAAATTAAAAACAATGGAAGACGCTCAGAACGCTCCAAGCCCAGCTACTATTTTTAGTTTGTTCCTTGACGGGAAATTCATGACCACGGATTTGAGCGTTTGTATGGATTCAAGATATTACAAGATCATTGATAAATTGCTTATATAGACAAGAGCTCCAGTAAAAAATGAACTAGGAAACCTACATGTAGAAATCAAGGAAATTAGAACAAAAGTAAGATGAATGCAACATCGGATTTCAAACTATTTAAGAAAGATGATTTCGCTAAGTATTTGAGTTGGTTTCAAGATCCCACTTTAAATGCATTTTTAGGGCCAATGGAGGAAAACGATGAATGGTTGAGTCACATATTGAAAGAACTAAACGAAGAAACAGAAGATAGAGGATGTACTTATATAGTATTCTCAAATGCCAATCTAGTTGCAGTAGTAGGTGTTGCTTTTCCAACTTCTAAATTTCCATGCTATCTACTTACTTCCATTGCTGTCAAACCAGATCTGCGAAAAAGGGGCTTTGGAAAATTAGTTCTTAATACTATTATCGACTTGCTTCCGACTAAAGAGGGACAGAATTGGCAAGCCCAAGTAGACGAGAAAAATATTATTGCAAAATCATTCTTTGAAAATAGTGGCTAGAAAACTGTTATTGAGCCTTCTGATAACGATGGTATGTACTTACTTGAATACAGATATTCATAAAGAAAAGCAATATGGCGCGTAGCTTGATTCCAGCAAAATCCAAACAAAGTACGCTTACTCGTTAGGATTTTATCAACATCACTATATAAATTTAACAGAATATTTGTTCCAAGATTTAATATATCTATATATCTACTCAACTTCAATAACTACTTCACCATTGATATCTCTTGAAGAATTTCCGATTTACATCCTATAGATTCCAAGCTCTACAGCCCACTTTCCACTTTCTATATCATAATAAGCTTAGCCTCAAACTAGATCTTGAAAACTTACAGCGGACATTTGTCCTTTCTTGACTAATTATTTTTCTTGAAATCCTTTTAGTATTTTGCTCGCGCTTTCTACTCTCGAATCATCATTGCTCATATATAATTGAACCACTTCTTAGCCAACCTTGTCACCTGTATTTTCAACATTAAATTCATATATAATTCAAATGCCTTTGTAGTTTTCTGATATTATATTTTGAGTATATTATTTTCATTTCTTCAACATTGGTATAAGAGAAAGAAATGATTGTGCACAAAAATAAACTGGTGAATGTACTATTTGTACAAACCGTAGCAAATCTTAAATCAAGCTCAGCACCCAAATCAATAACAATGCATTTTACTATTGCATGTAGCGCTATTTGTATTTTTAAGAGGTGTTACTCCTAACAAGGTCAAAAATTAAAGTCCGTATGAATAAAAGAATTAGATTTCTTATTGAATTTGGTTTGACTTTATCGACTAAATACTCAAGTCAATTTATTCTGTCAAAACATCATGCTGTGTGAGAGGCAAATAGGGAGTACACTAATTGATTCTTAGTTATTCTGGAAAACCCTTATATAATCAACAATCATATTTTGTGGAAATGATGTTGATGCATCAGGCGACCCTGGCCAGTTTCCGCCGCAAGCTACATTAAAAATAAAGAAAAAGTCGTCATTAAAGGGATATGGATTCTGAGAGCCCAATGACTGGGGCGTTACAGTATGATATTTAATATCATTGACATAGAAATCGATTTTATCCTCTTCCCAGACTATTGAAAAAACATAGAATTCATCTGAGAACTTCTTACCGCCACTCAGATCATATGATTTTCCATTCAGTAGGTGGTCGCCATTTGTATTGCTATAATGCACTGTTCCATGGAGTGTTGAAGGTTCTTGTCCAAGAATCTCCATGATATCAATCTCTCCACATCTGGGCCAAGATACTTGTGTAATACTTTCTCCCAGCATCCATAATGCAGGCCATACACCCTGACCTTCGGGGAGAGAAGCTCTTATATCTACCCGACCATGTGTAAAATTGAATTTGCCTTGAGTTTTAATTCTTGACGACGTATAATCATAGCCAAGGTGATTTTCTTTTAGTGCTTGTATAACAAGATATCCATCAACTAAGAACGTATTTTCCTTTTTATAAAACTGTAATTCATTGTTACCCCAACCCCAGTCTCCGTTGCCAAGTTCATAGGTCCAAAAAGCTTCATTAAGCACTTCACTATTAAACTCATCATTCCAAATCATTTGCATGCTTGGATATTCCAAAGGTGTTGAATATCCTGCTGAAGGAATAGCAACCGTCCCAGATCCTAAATCATCATTCTCTATAGTAATTTCAATAGAACCATTACCGATTGTTGCCCCATTAACATCAGTAATACTTAATGTAAATTTTTCATCCACTTCAGACTCTTCATCACCTAGTATTTCTAATCTAACATTTGCTTGTGTAGCACCAGGAGCAAAATCTATTGATTCAGATACTGCTAGATAGTCTGATCCTTCTTCTGCGGTTCCGTCACTTGTTTCAACCAAAATAGTCACAGTTTCGTCAGATGATCGCGACAATCTCACACTAGCAAAAACAGCTTTATCTGCATTACCCTCTTGCACATCTAATTGTTCTAGAGAAACTACAGGTAATGCTGTCGTTCCTGTACCTATATCAGGGTTCTCGTCACAAGAAGTTAAGAATATCATCAAGAGTAATAATAACGTGTATAGAAAATTCACTGCTCTATAAATTTTGGTTAATAAAGTAAGAGCATCTGTCATGGACAGATGCTCTTACAATGATAAATATACTATTAAAATAATCTACATGCCAATTGTATCTTTGACATCAATCATTCTTATTCAAATCGTAAATTTCTAACATAGAAAGTACCTGTTTCAGTATGATTACCTCCACCAATTTGTACATAGATCATATCATAATCATTTCTACCATAAGGATTCATAGCTTTATCTGGATCAGCTACATATGTTGGCGCATCAGATAAATTATACGTAATAGTTGTCCATTCATCTAATGGAAGAGGATCTGCAGTAGTATACTCCATTTGATCTGTCCACCATTGCGCTGTTGCACTCTGATCAGCAAAACCAATGATTACTTTATTTTCAAGCGCACCACTGTAATCATTTGAACTTGGCATATAAACATCAATAGATACCGTTGTTAAATTTTCAAAATTGATATCATTCTTATCAGGAGAAGTTTGGAACTTCAACTCTTGAAATTGTAAATCAGTTCTATTAAATTGTCCACATGTCAAAGAAGCATCAGCTGGATCAGCTACACCATATTCAGCAGTTGAACCTGAAACAATGGTATCTAACGATGCAGTTCCCGCTTCCATAAACGTGTTAGTCAAACTTGAAGGCGACGCATCTGGTAAATCAACACCAAATGGAGGTACATCAGTTGGAATTTCTGGTAAATCGTTGATATCTTTATAACTTACTAGATAAAAATTCCAAGAATATCCATCTCCTAATAGATGCATGTGTAAAGAATCTGCAATAGGGCCTTCACTAAGAGTAGTAATTGTGTAGGTTTTCATTTGTATAGGTGCTGCATTGTCTCCGGCATTTGTTTTGTTTGCCAATCCAATAAAAGCTCCTAAACCATTTAGGACAATTGTTCCAGTTGCATTGTCATACTCATATGTATAGTCCCCTCCTGAAGCAAAAGCAGCTCTATCGGCATTATCACCCCAAGTTGCAGGATCAGTCTCATCATAGCAGCCTTCTTGATCTTCTCCATTAATAATCCAACCACCATTTGCCGTCGCATCTACAAAGATAGATCCAGCAGATTCAAAGCTAAATGAACCATCTCTATTGAAAGTATAAGAATCATCCAATATACATGGTCTGTCAGCCAAAGGAGTTACCCCTCCAAACGACCACCATGCATTATCATCAACTTCAGGTCCAATTCCAAGAGCAATTCCTTCTCTTTGTAAGTACCAAGTTTTGGATTCAGCTCCAGCAAGTAATGCCAACTGTGAATTAGGGTCTGTGATCATAATCGTTTCTGATCTTTGAGCAGATTCAGAACCTTTTGTTGCAGTTAGTACTACTTCGTAAGAGCCACCTGCTGCATATGTGTGTGTCGGAGACTCATCCGTAGAACTATTTCCATCACCAAAATCCCAGCTATAATCTGAAGCATTTTGAGAAAAATTGGTGAATGATACTTGTAAAAAGTTAGTTTCATCTACTTCAAACTGAAAACTAGCTATAGGATTATCAGTATCGACAGGTGGTTCTTCCTTTTCACAGCTAATCATGAATAGCATGACTAGAGAAGTTAATATAAGCCATGACTTCTTAAACATGGCAATTTGTGAAATTTTCATAATTCAAAAATTATTTATAGTTATTAAAAAAATTATTCTCTTATTGAAATAAGCTAGCGTCAGGATACTCTGTTAAATTTTTTGCCACAGTCGTCTCTTCGAGTGAAATTGGCAACCATAAGTCATTTTCGCTAAAATTAGCTTCTCTTATTGGGTCACCTGCAAATAATTGAGCAGAAGCTCTTCCAGACCTTACAAGATCAAACCATCTATCTCCTTCCATGGCAAACTCTGCTCGTCTTTCATACCATATGACATCTTGAAGAGTCCATCCCAAGTCAGACATCAATTGACTGCTAGTTCTAAAAACTCCTTGATTATCTCCTGGTCCATATGCTCTTTCACGCACCTGATCAATGTAACCCATAGCTTCACTATCAGGGCCATTGCTTCTGTGTATCGCTTCAGCCAACATTAGTAAAACATCAGCATATCTTATTGAGTATATATTAGCATCTTTTGTTAAGTTGTCATCTCCTCCATTCACATTGTTACCCTCATATTGCTTAAAATTTCCAAATTTTTCTTGCCAGTAGCCTGTATAATCAATGGGGTTCGACTGTGTCACATCAATGGGTACAGCACAATCGCTTCCAACTCCACTAATTTCATCTGTAATTTCCTCAACTGACATGACTGCAGCATCTAATCTATACATATCATCAGGTAAAAAGGAGTTTACAAGTCCTTCAGTAGGCAACATAAATCCCCATCCTGCTTGGTAGTCTGGATGATCTTCACATAAGCCTCTAACTCCGCATAACTGGATCAAACCATTACCTTCTATGCCTTCAAACCAGCCCCAGTCACTTGGCCATAAACTTGACTTCTGAATCTCAAATACGGATTCTGATGGATTCTTTACTCCATATTGGAATAATTGCGCGAAATCATCCTCAAGTGTAAAAATATCTGACTGGACAACGGCTCTGAGTTGTTCAGCAGCATTTGCAAATAGTTGTGGATTATCATCATTGAAATCTGCCCAATATATGTAAGCTTTTCCAAGTAAAGCCTGAGCTGCACTTTTTGTTGCTCTCCCCACCTCGGTGGAAGAAACACTTAGTGGTAACACTTCAATAGCGTCAAGCAAATCTTTTTCTATTGTCGTGAATACTTCTGTTAATGTGCTTCTTTGCAGGTCAATATCCTCTGGACTTAGCACCTCAGTCACTACAGGTATTGGTCCAAAATGCTTAAATAATTCAAAGTGATAATACGCCCTTAGAAACTTCGCTTCAGCTTGATATAAATCAACAGCTGGAGATGTTATTTGAGGCTTATGAATAACGAGGTTTGCTCTAAAAATTCCAATGTAGTTCTTTCTATACATAGGCTGTAAAACTGTATTCGTATTCGTATTTCTGAAATCATCAAACTCCTGCCATGCGGGTTGATCATTATCCGAAGTATCTCCACCTGCATTCGCGTTATCAGATCGAATTTCACCGAACATTACTTCACTAATCCAGTTTCCAAATGCCATTGTCCAGCCGATAGGATCATAAGCTGCGACTAATGCTGCGAATACTTGTTCATCGGTTTGGTAATAATTTTCTGACAAAAACTCATTGACAGGATCAACATCTAACAGTTCTTCAGAACAACCGAAAAACATAACCCCAATAAGTAGTATAGTAAATAGATTTAACTTCTTTATTTTCTTCATTTTAGTATATTTTAAGTATTACGATTACATAGACACTTTGAGTCCGAGTCCTAGAACTCTGTTTGACGGATAAAATCCTTTGTCAATACCAGTATCCAATATCCAACCTGTTGTCCCAATCTCAGGATCAAAACCTCTGTAATTTGTCATAGTGAAAAGGTTGTTCGCAGATACGTAGATTCTGACATCTCTAAGTTTTGCTTTCTCTGCAAATTTTTGTGGTAATGTATATCCAATTTGTAAATTTCTCAATCTCAAAAACGAACCATCCTCTACATAGAAGTCAGAAGGTCTTTGGTTGTTATTAGGATCATTAGAAACCAAGCGCGGTAATTCCGCATCTGGATTATCTGGAGTCCATCTGTCTAACCAAAACGTTTGATAGTTAGTAAAAGTGATATCAGAACGTTCATAAGTTCGGTAAATATCATGTCCGATCTGCGTGGACAATATTGCTGAAAAATCAAATCCCCTGTATTGTGCTCCGAGTGATAACCCAAAAATGTGATCAGGCCAAGGACTACCAATATTTGTAATATCGTCTGAATTAATCACACCATCAGGTACGCCTTCAGGACCTGAAATGTCAAGGAACTTAATATCACCTGGTGAAGCATTAGGTTGTAAAACATCTCCATCTGCATTTAAATGTGAAAATATTTCTTGTTCATCTTGAAAAATACCATCTGTTTGATATCCTACAAAATGGCCAACTGGAAAACCTTCTGTCATTCTACTAATAGGAGTATTTCTTACGGGCCAAGACCATCCTGTCAAGAAACCTGCATCTCCTGCAACGTTTACTACAGTATTTGTGAAAGTTGTGTAATTCAAACCTGTCTGAATTTTCAAATCACCAAGAGCAATTCGGTAGTTCAATGCTACCTCTACTCCGGTATTTTGTATTTCTCCCAAATTACTAATCGGGTTATTAGTCGCACCGATATAGCCTGGAATTACTTCATTCATTAATAAGTCTCTTGTATTCTTTCTAAAGTAATCAACTTCCCCTGTCAATTTATCATCCCACATTCTAAATTCTAGACCTACATCAATCTGAACACTTTCTTCCCATTTGATATTAGGATTTGGAGGTGTTGCCAATGATGCTCCTCTGTTTAATGATTGATTAATACCAAAAGGATAAGTAAATACATTTTCAACTGTTGAAGCAAATGATAATGGTTGAATGCGATCGTTTCCATTGATACCCCAACTGGCCCTAAGTTTCATAAAGCTTACAGGCCCTAAATTAAAGAATGCTTCATCAGATATAACCCAACCAGCTGAAAATGAAGGAAATATACCAAATCTGTTTGCCGATCCAAAGTTTGATGATCCATCTCTTCTAATTGTACTCGTAAAAAGGTATCTATCTTTATAATTATAAAGCATTCTACCATAGTAACTTATCAATCGATAGTCAACTCCGATACCTCCATATGCTAGATCTAACGTATCCTGTCCAGCATCAATGATCTGGAAATTATCATTAAACTGCACTTCGCCAGGAATAAACGATGTAGACCCTCCAGCTTGCTCGCTTGTCTGTTCTCTATATGATTGCCCAACTACAAAATCAAAATTATGCACACCTTTTATACTAGTAGTGTAATTGACATAATTTTCAAGCTGGATAGCCTGATTAAAACCATATCCCTGTGCTACATCATTAGATATGTTTACAAATGCAGGATGATAATTATAATCAGGTGTAAAACTTCTGAACTTGAACCAATTATAATCAACACCTAAATCACTTCTAAATCTTAAGCCTTCGAATGGTTTGATCTCGGCATATATATTACCCTGAACCTGATCAGCATGACCTTCACTGTCAGCTAAAAACAATCTACTTAATGGATTAACATATTCTTTTTGAACCCAAGGCGATTGTGCAAAACCATATTGACCAGTTTCACTAAAAACATCAGTTAACGGATCATATGCAAAGGCATCTGCGATCACTGTTCCAAAAGCATTGTTTTCTCCAATTTGCTGATTTTCTACCCGGTTAACATAGATGTTTTCCCCTATTGTAACATAGTCATTTATGTCTTTCTGACCATTCAGTCTTATCGCATATCGTTTATAGTTAGATTTATCACCTCCTATAACCCCATTTTGATCCCAATATTCCATGGATACATAAATGTCTCGTGTTGATGCAGAAAGCCTATGGGAAGTCAATGAAGCATCCTCAAATATTGCATCCATCCAATTTGTATTGGCTGTTCCGCTTGCATCCGTAGGGAATCCCAAAGTATTCAAAGATTCTAGTTGTCCACCATTTGCAAACTTCTCTCTAGTTAAAGCAATATAATCATCTGCTCCTAGCATATCAGGCTGTCTCCAAGGCGTTGAGTTCGAAGTAAAGACTTCATAATTTAATCGACCTCCATCTTCTGACCCTTTTTTAGTAGTTATAATAACTACGCCGTTAGCTCCTCTAGCACCATAAATCGCAGCTGAAGCTGCATCTTTCAACACATCTACAGACTCAACATCCGCTGGATTGATGTTATCAATACTGTTTACCTGCAATCCATCAACCACGAAAAGCGGTGTATTATCACCATTTGTACTAACTCCTCTAATTAAGATGGATTTTCCTGATCCTGGTTGGCCAGAAGACTCACTAACAATCAACCCAGCAACCTGCCCTTCTAAAGCAGATTGAACATTTTGTACCTGAATACCATTGAGGTTATCTGCTGTGAGCTTAGATATAGATCCAGTAGAAAGTTTTTTCTTCTGAATACCATATCCAATAACAACAACCTCATCAAGAAACTGATTGTTTGGACTCAGAACAACGTCTATTTGTGTTCTTTCTCCTACCACTTCAACAATAGACTTGTAGCCTGTATATGATATTTGTAATGTATCACTTGGAGTGGCTTTCAACTCAAAAGCGCCATTAAAGTCTGTAATGGTACCAGTAGAAGTCCCTTTTATTAGTACGGAAGCTCCAATCAAGACATCATCGATATCTGAACCTGTAACCACCCCTTTGACCGTTTGACTTTGGGCACTTAAGCACAGACCAAAAGTCATTAGAAGCAATGAGTAAAAAAATTTCATACGCAATAAATTTTTTAATAAAAAAAGTTCTAAATCAATAAATTCACTTTAATCCATATAGAAAGAATATTATTTTGATTAACATAACGAGACTTTTACTTACGATAACAATAAATCCCATTGGCTAAACAAAATATAAAAAACACTAATTATTCTCACTTTAGATAATCGTACCTATTCTCGTAACTTGCTATAAATGAAATAATTTTTTGTTTTCTCAGTAACTTTTATCAAACTTTCGAATGAACAAACGACGAAGATAGGAAAGTAGAAACGAACAACAAAATCTTTTTTTGTCATTTAAAAGTCAGCATGTATTGTCAGGCCAATCAAATGCACTCAAATATTTAATAATAGCAGGAATGAACCGAATATACAAGAGGGATAATTAACTAAGACATATTTTTAGCACAGTTAAACTCTTAGTAAGGCGTCATCCCTAAATTATTTTTTAGCCTAGCCTTTCAATCTCATAAATGATAACACTAAGAATTTAAAAGCAAAATATATTAAAGGGGCTCATTGTTTGACTTATTAAGCTTGTAACTAGATAGCTCTAGGCTATTTGAAGACAATGGATACGATGTCAATACACATATTTTTTATAGCAATTCAGATAGTTTTCGGCATATTATCCAGAATTACTGCAAGTTTAAATGAATGGTTTTGAAAAAACGTCTGGAGCCGATTGGATTATTTATAAAGCTTGCGAAGAAGTGGGTGAGTCAGTAGAAGAATACTATCAATATAGGCAAACAATTTATAATAGTAAACTTATATGCTCAGGACATCGCAAACAATGTTGTGATAATATGCATTGTCGATTTCGAAACAAGATCACATAAAACTGTGTTTTTCATAGACTAATGCTAGGGTCTTAAACGCTTGAATTTCTAATTTAGTAATACCCTTTTACAAATAAAAAAACCAGCCGTCTCAATCACAATTCTATGAAAGCAGTCATTCAAATTACCGTTCTCGTATTTTGCTTTATTCTATCCTTTTGCAGTCCTTCTACTGGTCAAGTTCAAAGTATTTTTGGTTACAGTAAAATATCGGCACTAGACAACAGTAACAATTTGATTGCAAATCCACAAATCGAATGGAGTACCTATTACGGTGGTACAGGAACAGAAGGTCAAAACTCAATAGTCACCGATGCACTTGGAAATGTGTATACATGCGGAACTACTTATGGGAGTGATGGTCTAGCAATTAATGGGTTTCAAAATAACAATGCAGCACTCAATGGAGGAATCGCCGCTGCTTATTTAGTAAAGTTTAATTCAGAAGGTGATAGAATCTGGGGCACCTACTATAGCACTGGTGGGTTTACTGGAGGTATTTCAGTAGCGGTGGATTCCGATCAGAATGTCTACATGACAGGCCTTACCTTAGATAACGGACTTGCTTTCAATGGGTTTCAAAACGGAAACAATGGTGAGTCAGATGCATTTTTGGTTAAGTTTAGTCCTTCGGGTGAACGCTTGTGGGCTACTTACCTAGGAGGCAGTGCCGACGAAGTAGCACGATCTATTACAATCGATGATCAAGACAATGTCATAATCACAGGAAGAACTTTTTCGACTAATTTTCCAGTATTAAATGCCTGCCAAGAAAACGCCGATCAGCAAATAGGCTTATCTGGAGATGCTTTTCTCTCAAAATTTAGTTCGTCGGGTGACTTACTATGGTCTACATATTATGGCGATTCAGGCGGTGAATTTGCGTTCGGCGTTAGCTGCGACGATGCCAACAATATCATTATGACTGGAAGTAGCTCCTCTGAAACAGGGATCTTCCTAGATGGTCATCAATCAGAATATGGTGGACAGACCGATGCTTTCGTAGCAAAATACAATGCAGCGGGGATCCTGCAATGGAGTAGCTACTACGGTGGTTCGAATGAAGACGTGGGCTATGCTTGTGCGACAGATAAGCTCGGAAATGTATTTATTAGTGGTGAAACTGGATCACTAGAAAATATTGAATCAAATGGCTTTCAGAGTACATTTGCTGAAGCATTTCTCGTAAAATTCAATGCGAATGGTCAGCGTATTTGGGGAACATACTATGGGGTCGGTGGCGGAGGACCAGGATCCGGAGCCAATATAGGTTATGCCTGCGCGACAGACTTTGAAAACAATATCTATTTGAGCGGGGGAACAAATAGTAATGCTGGGATAGCCTCAGGAGGCTTCCAAAATAGCTATAGTGGTGGTTCAGATGGATATATTGTCTGTTTTGATCAGGCTGGAGAAAGACTTTGGGGCAGTTATCTGGGAGGATCTAATAATGATTATGTGCTTGGAATATGCTTGGATATGGCTAGTACGGTCTATGTAGCTGGAACAACCCAATCTCCTGAAGGTATATTCTTCAACGGATTTCAAGATACGCAAGAAAACGAAACGGGATTTATTAGCAAGATTATTACTTGTCCCGAAGCTCAACTTATCGATTTACCTGATGCAATTTGCGCTAGTTCAACCCTAGTATTAAACCCTTTCCCAGCTGGAGGTGCGGTGGAGTTAATTGGCGAAGGTGAAATCAGTCAGTTTAGTTACACTGCGCCTGATGTGACTGACACAATCATAGTTACTCTTCAGTACACCACTTCAGAAAATGCTCTATGCCCGAGCTCAATCAAGCAATATGATCTAGTAGTTCTACCCAATATTGAAGCATCAGCAAATCTTTCGACAAGTATGTCTGAAATCTGCGAAAATGACAGCGTTTCCATAATAGCCAATGTTGAAAACACAGGAATTGATCCATCATTTAATTGGTTTCTTAATGGAGAGTTATCTCAAAATGGTGGACTTACATACAATACTACTGCACTTGAAAACGGCGATATCGTAGAGCTTTCAGTACTAAGTAACAATATCTGTTCTACTCCAAATCCTGTTCAAAGTAATTCAATTGTTTTCACGGTGAACCCGATTCCTGATCTAAACTTAGTTTTTACAGATCTGCAAGGAGGAACATTAGTCACGGATGTTGGATTTGTAAATTACCAATGGTTTTTGGACGGAAATCCTATTGCCGATGCCAATGCATCGTCCTATATCCCCTTGGAAAACGGTGAATATACCGTTTTGGTGACCAATGAATTTGGTTGTGAAAACTCAGCAAGCATCTCTCTAATTACTGTTTCTTTAACAGAAGAAATTGAAGATAATATACGGATTTTTCCAAATCCATCCAATGGACGCTTTACAGTAGATTTTGGTGCAAAAGCACCCCTGATTTATACCATTACTAATTCTATCGGAGAGATCGTCTACACAAAATCTCAACCTCAAGTAATTGAACAAATAGATATAGCAAACCTGTCTTCAGGAATGTACATTGTGACTATCTATCATAATGACAAAATCAGCGTCGAAAAACTAATGATTCGATAATAGATGAACTGCGAAAACATTTATCTATTTGTGACTGAGTGTCAAAAGACATTTATCAATCTAGTGCCGCCTACCTCGACTTACAAGTGCCTATTTTGCAGAAATTGACGTGAAAAATAGCTTCTCGCACTACTCACCATCAAAAGTTTGTCTTCAATCAAAGCAATGCTAGTGATTTTAATAATAAATTTGCGAAAAATCAGTTATATCTAGGTTCAAGTATTTGGGCAGCATAATCCTTACGATAAACTATTTAATCTCAATCGTTGGCGCAGGGCCAAAGTGGATAAAAATTATATGAATCGACAACTTATAAAACTTTGGGCATCGAGAATTCTATCAGTCGTGGTAGTCTTTCTTTTGGTTTCATGTGTGTCCCAAAAGAAAAAAGGTGAAATATCGAAGCTAGGTAAATTCTACCATAATACGACAGCTCACTATAATGGCTACTTCAATGCCAATGAACTAGTTGTTGCATCGATCGAAAGTTTACGAGAGCAACATCAAGATAACTACAATGAGATCTTACCAATATATGTAGAAACTGAAACCAACAAACCGGAAACAATCGCAGAAGACATGAACAAAGCGATTGAAAAAGTTTCAATTGTAGCAACGGTTCACGAACCTTCTCAATGGGTGGATGACTGTTATATCATGTTGGGCCAAGCTCAATATTATTTGCAAGATTATGAAACGGCTGAAGAAACCTTTGAATACTTTATCGAGGAGTTTGATCCGAGTAATACAAGAAGAAAAAGTCGCAGTGTAAACAAGAAGAAAAAGTCGAGCAAAAAGAAATCGACTAGCAAAAAGAAGAAACGGAAAAAGAAAAAAAAGAAGCCTAGAAGAAAGAAAAAGAAGAAGAAAAAGAAAAAAAAGAAAGAAACCAAGGCTGAGAGAGAAGCTAGACTTGAGAGAGAAAAGTTTGCTAAAGAGCAAGCTGAAGCAGAATCCAAGCGACTTGAAAATACAACGGAAATTGATCGAGGCAAGTCAGGACTGTTCAAACATCAATCTGCATTTCCGGAAGGTCTGTTGTGGCTTTCCCGAACTTATGCAGAGCGTGACAAATTTAATCTAGTAGAATACTATCTGAATAAAATTGGTGAACAAGCAGAAGTTAAAGCAGAAGTACTAAAGGAAGTACCTGTAGTACGTGCTTATAGTGCACTTAAGCAAGAGGAATACACAGATGCTGTAAACTTTCTTGAAGATGCCATTCTCCTCGAGAAAAACAAAAAACGTCGAGCTCGTTTAATCTTCATCCAATCTCAGATTTATGAAAAGCTAGGAAATAAACAACGTGCATTTCAGGGATTCAACAAGGTAATTGATATGAAGCCCGATTTCATTATGGAATTTAACGCAGCTTTAAAAATGCTTAAAAGCTCCATGGGATCAGGTGAAGAATCAATCGCTAGTGTCAAGGCTAAGCTTGAAAAAATGCTTAAAGAAGAAAAATTTGATCAATTCCAAGATCAGATTTATTACACATTAGGCGAAATCTACTACGAGCAAAAAAATGAGGAAGAAGCTATTCCCAATTTTAGAAAATCGATAAAGTATAATAGCGGAAACGATGTACAACTTGTAGAATCATACTACATTCTTGCCAACATATTCTATGATCGTGAAGATTACGTCATGTCTAAAAACTATTACGATAGTACTTCAACCGTGATACCAAAAGCGGATTCGCGATTTTTTGAGGTAGAAGCATTCAGTAAGAATCTGACTGCTATCGCTGAGAATATTCTCACGATTGAATTGCAAGATAGTTTAATCCGTATATCTAAGATGACGCCTGAAGAACAGGCAGAGCTTGCGAACAAGCTAAAAAAAGAGCAACTACTTGCTGAAGCTAAAGCAAAAGAAGATGATGACGATCTACCTACTAGCAATATCAGAAGTATACCTGCCAATAGATTGGGAACAAGACTTACGACTTTCTTCGCATATGATGATGTTAAGAAAGAACAAGGTAAATTTGATTTCGCCAAAGTTTGGGGAAGTCGACTTCTTGAAGATGATTGGCGAAGATCCAATAAATCAAGCGGTGATATTGCAATTGACGATTTCGACGCTGGTGATGATCTCAGTCTTACGGAAGACGAAATTCAGGAAATACTAAAGAATGTACCGATGACAGAAAATGCTTTGGCTCAATCCAAATCTAAAATCCGAGGTGCATTATTTGAATTGGGGGTATTATTCCGTGAACGAATTCAGAATTACCCGAAATCTATCGAAGCTCACAAGTCCCTTCAAGAACGATTTCCAGGTTCCGAAAAAGAACCAGATGCTTTGTACTATTTGTATTTATCACATAATGACATAGACGATCAACCAGGAGCCCAATATTATCTTAATCAACTAAAGACAAAGTATCCAGAGGAGAAATATACTTTGGCCCTGACTGACCCTACCTATGTCGACAACTTCCTGAAAGAAACAAAGATTCAAGAGAATTCTTATAATGAGGCATATGCCCTTTTTGAGCAAGGTAAATTCCAAGAAGTTTTACTTCGAGAAGCAGAAGCAAAAGAGAAGTATCCAGAGAATCTATTTGCCAGCAAGTATGCCCTGCTTGGTGCTATGGCCACGGGATCACTTGAAGGTTCCGATGCCTACATGTCAGCGCTGAAGAAGATGATTGCAACGTATCCAAATACACCAGAGCAAACTAGAGCAAAAGAAATATTGAGGTTCCTAAAAGGTGATCAAGAAGCCTTCATCGCAATTGACGAAAATGAAGCCTTAGCAGATTTTGCACTTGCTGATGATAAACTGCACTACGTCATAGTCGTCATTAACAGCAAGAACGGAAATGATCTAAATTCAGCTAAAATTAGCATTAGTAATTATAATAGGAAGTACCATAGCGTGGAGCGTATTAAAGTTTCAAGCAGCACCTTGAATAAAGAGAACAATGTTCAGACTGTTTTACTTCGTAAATTTAAGGACAAGGCCGATGCTATGAAGTACTATAAAGAGATAACTCGACAAAAGAAGGAGTTTATGGAGCCGAAGGTAAACTACGAGGTATTTCCAATTACGCAGCAGAATTTCCGAGAGATCATGAAAAAGAAAAGCATCAAAGAGTATGAAGTTTTCTTCAATGAGAACTATCTCTAAGCTCATATATACTAACTAAACTATCGCAAGGCTATGATTTTAACTACAACAGAAACTATTCCAGGAAAAGAAATTACGGAGATTGTAGGTATAGCGAGAGGTAGCACTGTCAGAGCAAGAAATGTTGGTCGTGATATGATTTCAGGACTAAAGAATCTTATTGGTGGTGAAATATCAGCCTATACAGAATTACAAGCTTTTGCAAGAGAGCAAGCCATGCAGCGAATGATTGACGATGCTGAAGACTTGGGTGCTGATGCAGTTGTTAATGTGCGTCTTGCCTCATCAACTGTTATGGCTGGGGCATCAGAAATTTTGGCTTACGGCACCGCTGTTAGACTTCAGTAGTAATAGAAATTAGAAGATCCCCTTTATTTACGGAATCAGATTTACTGCAGTGGATTTTGGCAACAACTCCATCAGCAGTTGCTTGTATCAAATTTTCCATTTTCATAGCTTCAAGTACAAGAAGTGGATCTCCTTTGGCAACAGTTTGACCTTCTTCAACGATACAATTTAGAACTAGTCCTGGCATCGGTGAATGAATTTCTCCACCAGCTTCTTCTGAAATATCGCTGAGTCCCATCTCATCAACTAGTTGATCAAGGTTGTCGCGCAGAGTCAATTCTATTACTTGATTATTCAATTCGACCTTAAATTGCTTACATCTATCATCAATCGAAAGAATTTTGGCATCATATACTTTTCCATTGAAAAGAAATTTGATAGTTTCCTGATCTCTTTGCAGAACTCTAAAGTCTTTTAGATCACCTTCGGTAAAGTGAATTTCATTATCATAATAGCTGGAGATCTTATAATCGATTTTAGATGGAATCATACTTTAGCCAATTTAAGTAAAAAACGTGTTTCTAGAACTGTAAAAATAAGATAGATCAAGAGAAAAGGCCAGATAAAATCGATGTTATCTGTACTAAACTTCAATCTATATATGGCAACGAGCAAAACAACGAGCAACATTTTAAAAAAAGTGACACCCATCGTCAATCTAGAAAAAGTGTATTTGTTGTTACTTTTGGTCGCTTGGAAAGCTAGTTGATGGACCACAACTGCTAAAAGCGTAAAGAAACCAATAGAGACTAGCAGAAAGCCAATGTGATCGACTTCCAATAGCCATTTATGAAATACAAAAGCTACAAGTATTGAAACGCAAGTCGATAATATTAGTTGGCTAAAGAAATTTGGTTTCAATGATAGTTGATTTATGAGAAACAAGATAATCTAACTGAGATCCTTGACTAACTTGTAAAGATATGCTCCCAATGTGCAAACAAGAAAAAGCAAACCGAAATACGCTTGACTGTTTCCTATATATTCATCCAGTTTACTTCCTAACCAAAAAGCTACGTACATAGCAATAAACATGGTCGTAGCCATCCCTGCATAACGCATATATTGGTTTGACTTCTGACCTTTCTTCTTGGACTTCTTAGGAAGCAATTGCTCCTGATTTAGCTTTTTTGTTAAAATCTGACAGCACTTGTCCGCCCATTTGACACTTCACATTGAAGACTGCTCCTGATTGCACAATTAGTTTGCCAGTTACGATTTCACCATTGATTTTAGCAGTCTCCTTAACATGTAATTGATCCTTCACGGTCAATTGTCCTTTAATGGTACCTTCTATTACTGCATTAGCGCAATTTATTGTACCATCAAGTAATCCTGTTGGACCTACAATCACTTTACCTTTACAATTAAGAGTTCCAGTTAATGTACCATCAACTCGAATATCAGTATCCGCCTGAATGGTACCTTCCACGCTAGTTCCCTGAGACAATGTGTTTATTGAACTCAATCCTGAAGTTGGAACACCATTTTGCTTTGCCATATCATTATCTTTTTTACCAAACATTCTTACTTTTTTTTGAGTACTTCTTCATGACGTCGACTTTAGGTGTTTAGTCAAGATGAAGTATTATTTCTTTGACAATAGACGAACTTAATCATAACATGATTTGCAGCTTATTGTCATTCGTCTCAGTATCAATACGCGATTTCTGCAAGATATAAACTTGTAGAATCAATTGGGAATTTATAAAGGTCATATTCTTAACTACATTAAAAATAATTCCCTACATCAGTTTTGAAAGCACAAATATCGATTTTGGAAAGATATTTCACTAATCAAAGCAGTTAATATCTTCCTAAAACAAAAATTCCCCTTGTTTTATTACAAACAAGAGGAATTATATATCGTTTATGTTGTCTTAGAATTTAGGACAGTAGACACCTCTATTTTCCGGTCCACATATATCGTATCCTAAAGAGAATTCGAAAGCACCGCTTCCAAAGTTTGCCTCTCTATATCCAGAAACAGTAACATCATATGAGAATCCCAAATTGAAATACTCATAGTTAAATCTTGTTGACAGGATCAATGCATCACTATGCAAGTTACCTTCAAAGTTTGTACCTATTCTATACCAAGATCCAATCTGGAAAGACTGTGTACTCAATCTACTATTTCCTAAGTTGAATCTCAAGCTAGTACCAAAGTTGAATTGTCTGTGCGGTCCTTGAGCAAAGAAAACGAATCCTGGAAGAACTGAAATCTTCGGTGTCGAACTGAACTGACCACCAGCGTGTAAAGTAAATTTAGAATACAAAGGATCAAATACATCATCGTAGAATGATTGATTTGCCTGATTCAAGTGTGCCATTGCCAACCCTACGTAGAAGTTGTTGTATTGATCAAAAACACTAAACCATAGTAATCCAGCTGAAACATCTGGGTACAAGAAGCTATTCTGATCAATAATTTCTCCACCTATTGTAGAATCAAATCCACCGTCGCCATCGTGTTGATTTGGATATCTAGTATTATTAGGATCAATTCTTCTTTGGGCAAAACCTCCGTCTGCACCAATAACTAAATAGTGAGCCTTTTTTCTATAACCACCCATTTTCTTACTATAAGAAAGAGCTAATCTTCCTTGAGTTGTTCCAAATCTAGTTTCACCGGCAACATCCCCGTAGAGATTCCCGCCGATTCCGAAATAATCAGATCTACCTACAGGTACTTTCTGATCATAACTTGCAGAATATGTATTATATGCGCTTGACTTCAAAGAAGTCGCCCACTGGTTTCGATAATTGGCTATCATCCTTGTATTACAATTCATAACTCCTGTCAAAGCTGGGTTAAGATTCAAGGGTGACATATAGAATTGGGAAAAATGAATGTCCTGAGCCATCAAACTAGAAGTGCCTCCTAGAAATAGGACAAAAACAAACATTTTAATTATACGATTCGTCATAATCTTTCAGATTAAGGATTTTGTTCTAAGGTTTAATCAACAATTAAAACTTATTATAAACTATTTTATTTCTCTTACAGACTGATAAAGATAGAATCCTTTACTAGAATTTTCACTTTTTTGGTCAAAATTTATTGCAAATCTAGCATAACTTATTGCTATAATGCATTCATCACTGCAGGTATATCAATATTTCTGGTTTCGACGACACTATTTAAATGATGTTTTAAAAAAGATTCTAGCAAAAAATCATGGTAATAATTTGCACTAATTGTTGTCTAGCGTAATACCGCCGAAATCATCAATCAAAATATCATCATAGTGATCTGCCTTCTCAAAAAGGTATTGAAAAAGCGTTTTTGAGGAGTCTTCGTTAAGATACTCTTCATGAATTACTAGCGAAAGAACGATACTATTTTCTTGAACGCTAAAAGTTAGACTGTTCAAATTGTTATTCTGCTGCAGTAAATACTGATAAATTTCTTGAATTCCTGATTTTGGTAGGTGACAGAGTATTGCATCTCCCACAATCATGCCAGAAAGCTTATTGTAATTGATCTCTATCTTTGCGCTACCCTCTGTTACTTGCCAAGCACTAGGACCCTTGCGTTGCAGCGCTACTTCAAATCCTAAATATTCAAGTACTTTTTCTATCAATTCTCCAGCACCTGATGGCTCATAAGGTTCTATGTGTGCTAATCTTATAATCTTGCTTCCGCAAAATGGACAGTAACTAGATGACGCATGATCTTCGACAACGGTATTACTACAAGAAGTGCATCTAACAGCTTTAGTCTCGTCATTTCCTAACTTGCGAAACTCAGAAATCGCCTCAGCCAAATAGCTAGCCGGTAGCGCAAAACCAATACTATGGCCTTTTTGCATAACAAAAGTATTTACACCTATTACTTCACCAGAACGATTAACCAATGGTCCGCCACTATTACCTGGATTCAATGCTGCATCGTGCTGAATATAGCGTACCCCCTTATTCTCTTGAAGTAAATTAGAGATAATACCTTGAGTAGCTGTAAAATTGAGACCAAAAGGATGTCCAACTGCCATAGCTCCTTGACCCTGTGAAAGTTCTTCTTCGCTATTGAGTTGTAGATGTGTTAAATCGTGGTCTTCTGGAGGCGCAATAAACGCAAGATCATGTTTAGGATCTAAAAACAAGACATCTACCAGCTGTTTCTTAAAGCCCGCACCCTTCAGCACAACTGAAGCGTTATCCCTAACAACATGCTCATTGGTTACAATTAAGTCAAAATCAGAAAGATAGAAACCTGTTCCAGTACTATATGGCGTAGCAATTTGTACAATATTATGTTTTAGTAACTCGATAATCTTCTCCATCGTCAATCAATATTTTGCAGGTTATTAAGAAATTGTGCCTGCATAGTGCAAATCATACGCTTGTAGCATTTTCAAAAATGAGTGTGCAAATTGCCACTTGCCCTCAAAACTTAAAATGGAAACTTCAGGATTGAATTCAGGGTATAACTCCTTGTTCATTTCTCTTATTTCTCGAATTCGATTGAGTATTCTCTTCTCTTTCAGCTGTTCCTTGCGGTAAAAAGTCGTCTCAAATCCCAAATCATCGTAGTATTCAGATTCCATCACATGCATAAACAAACTTAGCATATCTACATCGGGTTGAGGAAACCCGTTATGAAAGAGCCCGTACATAGCAACATAGCCCATCACGTCCAAAGCAAGATCAATCTTTCCCGCTGAAATATAAGTTTCTGCTTTTGGCAATTCGTTGTTGATAAGAGCTTTAAGCTGCTCATGACTTGCATTTTGGGTGTACCCAAAAGTGTGTACTGTATCGTAAAATTCTTCGAACAATTGATCGTCTGTCCGTTCCAATAGCAGAGCAAGATTACGTCTCACTAACTTATTCTTATGCGAAGCTTCTTGTTCATTTTTCGTAAAAAAGAGGCGATGATTTCGCTCAATGAGTTCCATAGTGAAACCCTCAGGTTTTACGAGATAGTCAAGTTTATAGTTACAATACAGTAATATGTATGAAATGGCATGGTGCACTTCATCATTGAATCCTTTGTATTGATCAATACGATCGAATGAATGTTGGATTTCTTTTCGAAGGAATTCAGCTTTTTTTGACTTTATAACATCAGTCAATTGTATAATCTTACCCGTATTGGATTGATCCAATTCCTCAAATTCATCAATCAGAATATCATCGTACTTATCTGCGTTAATTGCTAATTCCTTCAAGGCAAAGTATAGCTTTTTTGGAGAAGCATCAACAGCGAAACTACCAAATTTAAGAATCAAATTCATGTCGGCGTCCAAGCAAAATCGATTGTGCTTTAAGACATAGTTCTTATCTAGTAATCGACGATATAAACCAACATTGGGAGCACTAACTGCAGCTATTTCTGAAATTGCCACAAATTTTTCGTTATTACAACGTCCCATGATGGTTTTTGAACCTTGTAGGATTTGAAAAAACAATTCTTCTCCTTCAATATCATATTGGACGTTGTCAGTAAGATCATCTCGTAAAAAATCAAGTAAATTGATCACCGAGGGCAAAAATTGTTCTTGATCAAAACGTTGAATTGCTTCGTAAAACAAAGTCTGCTTGACTTCATCTTTAAATGCATCCGAGTATCTACCAAATTTTATATTTGGACCTTTGTACTCGTGTTGTTGATTCCAACGAAAATAATCAAAAATTGACATGAAAAACTATTTCGAAAGCGAAGATAGTGAATTGCTTCATCTCAATATTGAATTACGCCTTCTGTTCAAAAAATATTGGAATCATCAATTTTTGATTGGTCTGGACTAATACAGTAATAATAGGATATATTCGAAAGTAGGCATACAACACATTATAAATATATATTCTATATTTACAATTGAAATACAGACTATTAGGTGCTACAATCTTGGAAAATTCATATTCGATCATTCACACTCTACCTGAAGTTAGAGAGGTCTATGTCAGAGCACTCGATTGATGCATATATAAGAGATGTTCAAAAACTAGCAAGTCTTGAAGAAATCATAGAGCAAAAGATTTCACCGGAGCAAGTTCGCCAAGAGCATATTGAGATCTTTATCGGTCGAATATATGAACTAGGCCTAGGGGAAAAAACGCAGGCACGAATAATTTCTGGTCTGAAGTCATTCTTTAAATATCTAATGCTCGAAGACCTTATTGTACAATCTCCAATGGAGCTTATCGAGGGTCCAAAACTTACCAGAAAAATTCCCAGTGTCTTAAGCTTTGATGAGATTCAGCAGATCATTGCTACCATAGATATGAGTGACAAACATGGGCATAGAAATCGAGCTATTATTGAGACGCTCTATGCTTGTGGTATTCGCGTTACTGAACTTGTAAATTTAAAATTGAGCCATTACTATCCAGATGATGGCTTTATTCGAGTATTCGGAAAAAATGACAAGGAGCGAATCGTTCCAATCGGTCCAGAAGCTATCAAGCAACTTAATTATTATATTAATGAAATAAGGAAACATGGACCCATCAAGCCAGGATTCGAAGACTTTGTGTTTCTAAATAGGTTGGGGCGACCTTTAACTCGAGTAATGATCTTCACAATTATTAAAAAGCTGACAGAACTTGCAGGCATTAAGAAAACTGTAAGTCCACATACTTTTAGACACTCTTTTGCAACTCATTTGGTTGAAGGTGGTGCAAACCTGCGCGCTGTCCAAGATATGCTCGGGCATGAATCAATAACAACGACTGAGATTTACACGCACTTGGACAATCATTTTTTGCGCGAGACTATACTTCAATTTCATCCTAGAAGTCAGGAATAGAAATACTGTTATTGGGCTTCTCCGTAACGGTAGACTAGCATCGGCTCTGATATTCCAGTGATATCCCGCACTTCTATGAACTTCATTCCTAATTTCGTAATCAAAGTTTGAGAATCAATATTCTCTTTCGTGGTAATTGCTTGTATAAGTGGCAGTTTCAGGGTTTCGACGGAATAATCAAGCAAGGCCTTACTAGCTTCATACGCATACCCTTGACCATAGAATTCAGGTAAGAGCGCAAAACCTATATCTGCCCCTTCCATACCAGGCCTCAAGTACATCCCGCAAGAACCAATTTTGAGGTTATCAGACTTGCGAATCAAGGTGTTGTTTCCAAAACCGAACTCTTCTAACTGAGGTAGCATTTTTTCAGAAATGTAATTTTTAGCATCTTCAATCGTATGCACATTTCTATCACCTATAAACCTAATCCACCCATCAGTATTCATCAGCTCTAAGACAAACTCTGCATCATCAAGATTGGTTGGTTTAATGAGAAGTCTATTCGTTTCCAGCATTTGCGGTATCAGGTGTCATATCATCCAAGATATGGATAGTTTCTTTGAGGTAGATGTCTTTGGTCAATTTGCTGATAAAATCTTCATTTCTTCCAATTCGAGACGAATCAGCCTGAATATAGTCCATGTCTACATCGAGGTTTTCGACGACTAGTCCAGGAATAACATCCTTTCCGATATCCTTATATCTATTACCCATTTCTTGTCGCTCATCCATCTTTGCTATAAATGCATCCAAATCAAGAGGATATGTTCTCTGCTCCTGACTTTCCTTCAAGCGATGCGCATTTTCAAGAATTAACTGAAAAGTTGAATCTTGCTGCACTCGTTTCTCTGACTTCATTCTTAGTTCGTCATGATTGGAAATTACATATGCATTCTGCGTGTGATCAACTGACTCAATTTCATTCCATTCTAGCGGATAATCATAATCCTTTTCTCCTCTCTTAATAAACTGATAGTTGTCAGGTAGGATAATGTCTGGCACCACACCTTTCAACTGTGTTGATGTTCCATTAATCCTAAAGAACTTCTGAATTGTCATTTTGACGTCGCCTAATGGTTTGAATTCGTCAGCACCTCTTACTTGATCTAGGCTGTAAAATCGTTGGACAGTACCTTTCCCAAAAGTGCTTGGAGATCCAACGATCAATGCCCTTTTATAATCTTGCATTGCCGCTGCAAGGATTTCACTTGCAGAAACTGAATACTCATTAACCATAATAATCAGTGGGCCATCATACTGTACCGAACTATCTTCATCCTCCAATACATATGGTTTTCCCCTTTTTGGCTTGACCTGAACAATAGGTCCCTCTTCAATAAATAGACCTCCCATATCAACCACATCTCTTAAAGAACCACCACCATTATTTCTGATATCTAGGATTATACCGTCAACATTTTCATCTTTGAGTTTTTCGAGCTCAGTGGCAATGTCTTTGGCGCATGAGCGTCCATTCTTTGCCTTAAAATCGGCATAAAAACTAGGAAGGTATATATAACCAATTTTATCCGAGACGCCTTCCATATCAATTATCACGCTTTTCGCGTTACCTTCTTCAGTAATAACGACATCTCTTACGATGCGTATATCTTCCATCGTACCGTCCGGCTTCTTCACGGTGAGAATTACCACGGTACCCTTTTTTCCTCTGATCTTTGAAACTACGTCATCGAGACGCATTCCTTCGATGTTGACAGGTTCATCTCCTTCTTGGGTTACCGCAGAAATAAGATCGTCAACTTCAAGATCTTTTCCTTTCCATGCAGGACCACCAGGCACAATTGAAACTACTTTCGTATAGTCTCCATCACTAGACAATCTAGCTCCAATCCCCTCAAGCTTCCCTGCCATTCTTATATCAAAATCAGCCTTCTCTTTTGGATTATAATAGTCTGAATGTGGATCGTAACAGTGAATAATAGCGTTCACATAGCTTTCGAATCTATCAGATCTTCGTACTTGTTCGAGTCTCTTAAACCAGTCTTCAAAATTTTCACGAACTTCCTCTCTTGCTTCTTCAATCAACTCGTCTTCAGACTTAATTTTCTCTTCCTTATCTTCATCTGAAGCTTTACCTTCGGCAATCCTCTTTTCTAATTTTTCCTGGTCTTTACGAGCCTGATTATACTTTAGAAGAATATCATACTTCAATATTTTTCTCCACTGATCACGAAGTTCGACTTCATCCTTGGCAAATGACCTTTTTTCGGGATCCATTTGGATTTCTTCACTCTGCGTAAAATCGTAGTCAGTATCTACTAAATCCTTGAAAATTGCTTCAGCTCGATCAATAGAAACTTCTAAAAGGCTGTCTGACTGATCAAAAAACTGAAGTGTTCCTGCTTTGAATTCATCATCCAACAAAGTTCGAGATGAATTCATTTGATCAATTTCTAGCTGAGTAAGAAAACGCTTATTGCCGTCAAGTGATTTCAAATAAAGATCAAATGCCTTTTCTGATAAGTTGTCGTCAATCTGCTGTGGTTGGTAGTGGACCTGAGAGAGATAACTATTCACAGCTTTGATAATCGTTTCCTCTTTTGCTTTGGGGTCGTCCCCAAAAGGATTTTGTCCTGTTAAGACAACATATAGTAGTCCGACCATGACGATCGAAGAAAAAGCAAATAGATAGTTTCTCATTTTCTTACTCAATTTTCGTAATTATATCTAAAGTAACAGTAAAAGGCAAATTTTGATTGCGAAGTGCTCAACTTTTAACCGAAAATTAGCAAAAGTGCTTGATAAATGGAGGGAAAGAAGGATTTTAGAGTACTCCAGATACCTTTTAAGAACGCAAATACATAGGCAAGCAACAGATCTACTAAGTATTAATCACATCAAAGCAAAGAAACGCTAAGTTCTTCCGAATCTAAAGTTAGATGAATCAGTTTCGACTTACTCCTGATTCGCCAATTGACCGCAAGCTGCGTCGATATCTTTTCCACGTGAACGACGAACAGTCATCATGATACCCTTTTTCTTGAGATGTCTCGCAAAAATATCGAGCGTATCAGTATTTGATTTAACGAACGTCACACCTGGAATAGGGTTATACTCGATCACATTGATTCGCACTGGAAAATACTTACAAAGTGCCGCAAGCTTATTAGCGTCTTCAATCGTATCGTTAAAATCCTTAAAGGCTATATATTCATATGATATTCGACCTTTGGTAGTATTATAAAAATATCGTAATGAGTCCATAACTGTTTGAAGGTTATTAGTCTCATTAATAGGCATAATTTCATTTCGTTTAACATCATCTGCAGCGTGAAGTGAAATTGCCAGATTTATGCCCGTATTGGCGTCCGCCAATTTTGTGATCATTTTAGATATTCCGACAGTTGAAATAGTTATTCTTCGAGGAGCCATATTCAGACCATATGGGGCAGTCAGAAGCTCGATCGATCTCATTGTATTTTTATAGTTGAGAAGCGGTTCCCCCATTCCCATGTAAACTACATTGGTAAGTGGGTGATCGTATGTTTCTTGACAAATTTCATTGATTAGCACATATTGATCGTAGATTTCTCCAGCATCAAGATTTCTCATCCGTTTCATCTGGCCCGTTGCGCAGAATTTACAACTCAAACTACAACCTACTTGGGATGAAACGCAGACTGTATATCGATTATCTTTTTCTACCGGAATCAATACTGATTCGATTTTAAATCCGTCATGCAATACAAATCGGCATTTAATTGTTCCGTCAGAGCTTTTCTGATATATATCGAGTACAATAGGTCTTATGACAAAATGCTGCGCCAATTTTTCTCTTAACGCATGACTTAAGTTGGTCATTTCATCAAAACTTACCGCACGCTTTTTCCACAACCATTCGAAGATTTGTTTGGCTCTAAACTTGGGTTCACCAACCGAAAGAATCCACTCTTTGATCTCCTTGAGTTCAAAATTTCTTATATCTACTTGTACTTTGGTCGAAGTCATACTTTTCATTTTGAGCGAAAGCTCTTACATACAATGCGAAAATAAATCAGCAGCCACAAAAGTAATGTATTGATTTTCAAACTTATCCATGCGTGAATAGTTCATTTGGTATTGAGATTGTCATGTGGTATTTTTTAGAAGCGTTTAGTCTATACAAAAAGCATATGGCACACTAGCTATAAATAATTGACAATTAATTATTTAACTAGATAAAGTTTTATCCATCAGTGTTGTCAAGAATTGCTTGTCAAAGAGACAAAACTTAAATGATCAGCCTACGCTATCGATGGCGCTACAAACTACAAGACATTATGCCACACTATCGACAAAAAACTAATAATCAATTGGTTAGCGCTATATCCATGACATCCTGAAAGACAAACTTAGAATTCTGTTCTTTGAACTGCTAAGTTACCCTATCCCTCAAGCGCTACATTGAAATAATCAGCAAATTCACCAATGGACATTACGCCTAAATCTCCTTCTCCTTGTTTCCTTACTGCTACTCCTCCACTTTCTTGTTCTTTCTCACCAATAATCAATAGAAATGGAATCTTATTCAACTCGTTATCTCTAATTTTTCGCCCAATCGACTCTGTTCGATCGTCAATAAAACCTCTGATATCGTGCTTGGAAAGTTCCGATTGAATATTCTTACAAAGATCCAAATACTTATCAGAAACCGGCAAAAGAACGTATTGCTCAGGTGTCAACCAAAGTGGAAATTTACCACCAGTATGTTCGATCAAGATACTCATAAAACGTTCCATACTTCCAAAAGGCGCACGGTGAATCATGATAGGTCGATGGGATGCATTGTCTGAACCTATATATTCAAGTTCGAACCGTTCCGGCAGGTTGTAATCAACTTGAATTGTACCAAGTTGCCATTTTCTTCCGAGCGCATCACGCACCATGAAATCAAGCTTTGGACCATAAAAAGCTGCCTCTCCATATTCCGTCACTGTTTTCATTTCAACTTCTGCAGTTGCGTCGATAATCGCTTGCTCTGCCTTGTCCCAGTTCTCTACTGATCCGATGTACTTTTCTGGATTATCTGGATCTCTCAAAGAAATCTGTGCAGTGAAGTCTTCAAAGCCCATTTTTTTAAGAACATGCGTAGTTAATTCGAGAACGTCTAAGAATTCATCTTTAAGCTGATCAGGAGTACAAAATATATGTGCATCATCCTGAGTAAATCCTCGTACACGAGACAAACCATGCAACTCACCAGATTGCTCATAGCGATATACAGTTCCAAATTCCGCAATTCTTAGAGGAAGTTCTCTGTAAGATCTTGGCCTATGACCAAATATTTCACAGTGATGTGGACAGTTCATAGGTTTTAGAAGAAACTCTTCTCCTTCTCGAGGAGTCTTGATTGGTTGAAAACTATCTTCGCCGTACTTTTCATAGTGACCAGATGTGACATACAAGTCTTTGTGTCCAATGTGGGGTGTGACAACACCTTGATATCCTCTTTTTTCTTGTTCCTTTTTAAGAAAATCTTGAAGTCTTTCTCTAATCTGCGTACCCTTTGGTAGCCAAATTGGTAATCCAGCTCCAACTTTTTCTGAGAACATGAATAGCTCAAGTTCTTGGCCTAGCTTTCGGTGATCACGGCGCTTAGCCTCTTCAATCATCTCAAGATACTGTGTCAATTCCTTGGCCTTGGGGAAAGTAATGCCGTATATTCTTGTTAGTTGTTTTCTATTTTCATCTCCTCGCCAATATGCTCCTGCAAGAGAAGTTAATTTAACTGCTTTTATGGGAGCGGTAGTAGGGATATGTGGTCCTCTACATAAATCAGTAAAATTACCTTGAGTGTAGAATGTTATTGAACCGTCTTCAAGACCTTCGAGAAGCTCTAGTTTATATTCATCATTCTTTTCCTGGTAATAAGCAACTGCTTCTTCCTTCGAAATCTCACGGCGGATATATGCATTTTTTTGACGAGCTAGCTCGATCATTTTCTTTTCAAGCTTAACCAAATCCTCTGGCGTAAGCGTGTAATCACCAGTATCGACGTCATAGTAAAAGCCTCTTTCAATCGGAGGTCCTATTCCGAACTTAGTCTGCGGATGAAAAGCCTCTAAGGCTTCCGCCAAAAGATGCGCTGATGAGTGCCAAAATGCAGACTTACCGTCTTCATCTCTCCAAGTATGGAAAACAATCTTCGAGTCTTCAGAAATTGGACGTGTTGCATCCCAAACTTCTCCGTTGACAGTAGCAGAAAGAACATTTCTAGCCAAACCCTCAGATATTGAAGAGGCAATTTCCAATGAAGTTACGCCCTCTTCATAGCTTCGTACATTTCCATCAGGGAAAGTGATATTAATCATGTGCTTATAATTTTCGAAATACAAAAGTCACAAAACTAGCTGAATAAGGCAAGTAAGCGAAGGTATTAAACACAGCTATGAACTTATTAATAGCGATCTTCCAAAATCGATCGATCCATCAGCAAAGGAAGCAGTTATATGTTCTACACTAAATTACTCTTCTCCAATCGTAAGAACTTTGATTTCAACGCGTTGATTTCGTGCCCTACCCTCAGCATATTTATCACTTGCAATAGGGTTTCTCTTCCCGTAACCTTTGTATTCCACTTGAGCTTCAGGGATACCATCATTAAAAAGATAAGTAGCAACAGATTTTGCACGAGCAGTAGAAAGTGAGTCGCAAAAAGCATGAGAAGGTCTACCATTGGTATGCCCACCTATCTCGATACGCACATCATTATTTTCTTTCAAGAAAACTGCCAACTCCTGCAAAGCAGGATATGACTTGGAATTTATTTCAATGGCATTTGCATCAAAATAAAGATTCTTAAGATTGATTGTCTGACCTTTCTTCAGGGTTTTTCGATTCAATTCCCGATTGATAGTGGCTTCTGTTGGCTTCAAAACGACCTCTTTTTCCTTAACCTCTGGCTGTGCCTCAACAGGCTTTTCTGCGACATCAGGCTTAGTAGACTCAGGGACTGCTGGCACTGCAGAAGTTTCTACAATTTCTGGTTCTTCTTCTACTTCAGGTTCTTCTGCCACAAGAGGCTCTTCACCTGGACATTGAGTTTTTACTATTGCGCTAGCATTGTCAAGAAGTAGATTCCCGTTGTATGGGAATAAATTTGGAACTTTATAAAATGCTGAAACTACAATATAACGATGCTCTTGGGTGGGTTTAAATTCAAATGTGTATGTCTTCCAATCATCGTGATCTATCTCAGCTGACTCGGCCAAGAGTTCACGCTTACTACACGAACTTACGCCACCATATATACGCAGAACTACCGGCTTTATGTAATACTGCGAAGAAGCAGTCTCTGGATAAGGACTTATGTATGTCGAGGATTTAGATAGATCAATTGAAAAAGTGTAACATGAACCTGCCTCAAGCGGGCGCGAAAGTCTTTGTGAAACTGATTCATAAGTGTCATTCTCTCGCACCACAAAACCTAAAAATGTATTTCCATCCGAGCTTTTCTTATTGACACCAAAATACAGGTTTAGTAAGTTCTTAGAAGCTGGATCAAGTCCATTATGTATATCTGGGGGTGTTTCACCTCTAAAAAATGTAGCACCACAATCTTGCCATCCCCTGATATAAGAAGTTTCTGTCCCGGCATGCGGAATATCTTCAAAAGAGGGGTTATTTAACTTAATTGTATCACTTGAAGTTTGGCCCATCAAGGGCAAAGAAATAATAAAAAGTACGACTACTTGAAACCAATTAATCATCGTATTATTTTTTTGCTCTTTTAACATGAGCTTTTGACTTGAAAAAAAGTTGTTCAAAATTAGGCTTTTGGTACTTATTTATAACGCTAAGTAGACGAAGTTTGGTTCTAGGAATTTACACTAAATTCAGTTTTAAGGGGATTTTAACCCCTGACTATCTACTTGTTTTCTCCTTTTTCAAGAAGTTCCTAGATTAATTCGTCACTATTTAAATGATAACTACAGTAGTCTACTAGTCCACTAGAATCCGGGCTTTCGCCCAAAATACTTGGAAAACAAGGTTAGAAAACTTTGACAAGCATCTCGTCCAAATATCTAGAATTGTGCATTTCCTGGAGTCCTAGGGAAAGGAATTACATCCCTAATATTACTCATACCTGTAATAAACAGAACCAATCGCTCGAATCCAAGACCAAAACCTGCGTGCTCACACGTTCCAAATCTCCTAGTATCAAGAAACCAATCCATTTCTTCGTGTGGCATATCCATTTCAGTCATTCTCTTCTCTAGTTTATCAAGACGTTCTTCTCGCTGAGAGCCTCCGACAATTTCACCTATACCTGGGAATAGAATATCCATAGCTGCCACGGTATTGTCGTCTTCATTCATTCTCATATAGAATGCCTTGATATCCTTCGGGTAATCCGTTAGTATTACTGGCTTCTTGAAATGCTTTTCGACTAAGTATCTTTCGTGCTCGCTCTGAAGATCAGCTCCCCACTCTTCAATGACAAACTGAAACTTTTTCTTTTTATTTGGTTTTGAGTTCTTAAGGATATTAATAGCTTCTGTATAGGTTAATCTAACAAATTCATTGTCAGCACAAAACTTCAACTTCTCTACTAAAGGCATTGGCGAACGCTCAGCCATAGGTTTAGACTTTTCTTCATTTTCCAAACGATTCTGCAAGAATTGAAGATCATCTGCACAGTTTTCCATGCAGTAGTTTAATACATATTTTAGCATATCCTCTGCCAAGTCCATATTATCTACCAAGTTGGCAAAAGCAACTTCTGGCTCAATCATCCAGAATTCAGCAAGATGCCTTGTTGTGTTTGAATTTTCAGCACGGAAGGTTGGACCAAATGTATAAACTTTACTCAGCGCCAAAGCAGCAAGCTCAGCTTCTAATTGGCCAGATACAGTAAGATTAGTAGCTTTTGCGAAAAAGTCTTCCTTGAAATTAATCGAACCATCTTCATTCTTTGGAGGATTATTCAAATCTAGAGTTGTCACTTGGAACATTTCACCAGCACCCTCTGCATCACTACCTGTAACAATTGGACTATGAATGTAAAAGAACCCTCGATCATTGAAAAACTTATGAATTGAGAAGGCAATTGCATGTCTTACCCTGAATATTGCTGAAAAAGTATTAGTGCGGAATCTAAGATGAGCAATCTCTCTAAGAAATTCAAGGCTGTGCTTTTTGGGTTGTAGAGGATAAACCGATGAATCCGATTCTCCAACTACCTTAAGCTCTTGAGCCTGAATTTCTACAGACTGTCCCGCTCCCTGCGATTCTACCAAAGTTCCTGTAACTACGACAGCTGCACCAGTTTTGATTTTATTAATCAACTCCGGATCTGTTGTATCGCGATCAACGACAATTTGAAGAGTTTTGATGGTGGAACCATCAGATAATGCGCAAAATTGATTTCCGCGAAAAGTACGAACCCATCCTTGAACCTTATATGAAGCACCAATCTCCGGCGATTGATAGATATCTTTTACTGAACTTAATTTAGCCATTTTGACAAGTATATTGTAAAACAAAGAAGTTTATGATAATATATCGCTGGTCTTACCAAAGCGAATGCGGGTGCAAATTTAGCACTTTATAATAAATGAATGAAAGGAAATAAGAATGAGCCTTTGGATTCGAATCCAAATAAAGTTTTCAAAGCTTTCAATCTTCAACACATTCACATACCAATGCATTTCATTAGGTTTGTGGAACAACCTGTACCATGAATTATATCAATGTTGAGCATGCTAGTTTATCTTTCGGAGAGAAAGTACTTTTTACCGACGTCAACCTATTGATAAACAAGGGAGATCGTATTGCACTTATTGCTAAGAATGGAAGTGGTAAAACTACTTTTCTGAAGCTAATGGCAGGAGAAATCTCAGCCGAAGGAGAGAAAGCAAATATTCTCGTTCGAAAGAATTTGAATATTGCATACCTTAAACAAGAACCCAACTTCCATCCAGATATGACAGTTATTGATACATTGATGGATAGTGATGTTCCAGAAATTCGTGCCATACGTGACTACGAAATTGCACTTTCGGATGGTAATCCAGATAAGATAAATGCTTGTGTATCTAGAATTGAAGACCTTAAAGCATGGGATATAGAAGCACGTGTTAAAGAAATTCTTTTTCGCTTGAATATCGATATGCTCGAGAAGCAGATTAAATTCCTTTCTGGAGGGCAACGTCGAAGAATTGCACTTGCACAGATTTTGATAAAAGAGCCAGATGTTCTGATTCTAGATGAGCCTACAAATCACCTTGATGTTGAAATGATTGAGTGGCTTGAGCAATATCTTGCTTCTCCTAATTTGACCATTTTCATGGTGACGCATGATCGCTATTTTCTAGAGCGGGTGTGCAATGTAATCGTTGAACTAGATGAAGGAAACTTCTTTCACTATCGAGGTAATTATTCCAATTTCTTAGAAAAAAGAGCAGAACGAAAGGAGAATGACTCTATTAGAGGCGAAAAGGTCAAGAAGCTCTTCAAGAAAGAACTTGATTGGGTACGAAGACAGCCTAAAGCAAGAGGAACGAAAGCAAAATCTCGTATCGAACAGTTCGAAAAGATCAAAGCTGAAAAGAATAGTATTACACGCGAAGCCGTGATGAAATTCCATATCGTCCCAGAGCGGCTTGGTAGTAAAATTGTTGAATTTCACAATGTCAGTAAGGCGTTCGATGAGAAGCAGATTATGCGAAATTTCTCTTATAAGTTCAAGAAAAATGAGCGAGTTGGAATTTCTGGTATTAACGGAAGCGGTAAATCGACATTTATAAATCTTATGACAGGTAGTCTTGCACCTGATGAGGGGAAAATAATTCTTGGAGAAACTGTCAAGTTTGGATATTACAATCAAGAAGGGCTAAAACTTGACATTGACAAACGTGTAATTGATATTGTTCGGGATATAGCTGAATATATTCCTTTGGAAAAAGGCTTAAAGTTGAGTGCCGAACAATTGCTCGAAAGATTCCTTTTTCCAAGACCACAACAACAAGTATTCTTTTCACAGCTATCAGGTGGAGAGAGAAGGAGACTCTATCTATTGTCAATTTTGATGTCCAATCCAAACTTTTTGATACTCGATGAGCCGACAAATGATCTTGATATTGTAACTCTAAATATTCTCGAAGACTATTTGCAAGAGTTTCCAGGTTGTCTTGTGATTATTTCTCATGATCGCTACTTCATGGACAAGCTGACTGATCATATATTCATTATGGAAGGTCAGGGAAAGGTACAGGATTTCAACGGCTCATATTCTGAGTGGAAAGCAAGAAAAGAACTTTCTATAGAAGAGAACAGAGAGTCTTCTGTTTCAAGTGATTCATCTAAGGTTCAAAAAAGTAAAAAACATCCAGCTCAATTGGTCAAAAATGAAATTAAGACGATCGAAAAGAAATTGGCAAAGAAGGAAGACAAAAAGAAAGAACTGACTGAAGAACTAAATTCCAATTTGGAAGATTTAGACAAGCTAACAAAGCTTTCGGCTGAAATCGGTGTGATCGTCCAGGAAATCGAAAGTCTTGAAGTTGAATGGGAAAGCTGGGTAGAAAAACTGGATGATTGATCAGTTTGGAGCATAAAAAAAGAAACTCTCGAACCTTTTCAAGAGTTTCACGCTAAAACTATACAAGACATTTATCTTATTTCATGGATATGTCTCTATAAATGCATAAATCATGCCAGTTTTTCCAGAATATTAATTCAATTAGAGCTAATACTACTACGCTACCATAAGTGCTAACGAAACTGAATATAAGTTTGCATTGTTATATCAAGTAGACACTATATCTTTACAATATGAATAAGGAATTGGAAACTCGAGCGACTCAAGTATTGGATAATCACGCATTACGCAAGACTGCAATGCGTATGGATGTTCTGCAAGTCTTTTTGGATAAAGAAGAAATTGCTCTTTCCAATCAAGAACTTGAAGCTGAACTCGAAGATTCGGACCGAGTAACATTATATAGAACCCTAAAGACTTTTGAGAAAAAAGGCATTATACATCAAGCAATCGATGGCTCAGGGACTAACAAGTATGCTATGTGTCATGCGGATTGTTCAGAGCACGAGCATGTTGATAATCATGCCCATTTTCATTGTACTCAGTGCGAAAAAACACTTTGCTTAGAGCAAATCGATGTTCCACGAGTAGAGGTTCCATCTGGATATACGGTCCAGACTAGCTATATGGTTATTCAAGGACAATGCAATCAATGTAGCTCATAGATGGCAAAAATTCCCCGATGGAAAAAATGGCTTTCTCATATCATAGAGCTTGAATTAGAGAAAATTGAATCGGGGTACGGTCATACGCTTTCACTTTGTCTTTCAGATGGGCGTTTTCAGCTAAATGCCGAAAATGCTATTTACAGTTGGGAAGATAAATACGACAATTTTTACAAAGCCTTTGCACAATTGGATCTCGGCAAACTTCCAGGAAAAGAGAGTTTGGTTCTTGGATTTGGTTTGGGGAGTATTCCTCAGATGCTCGAAAAAAACTTCAATCAATCTTTATATTACACAGGAGTTGAGATTGACGATCAAGTTATTTATCTAGCAGAAAAATACATTTGTCATCAATTGGAATCACCTCTTCAATTAATACAAGCCTCTGCTGAAATTTTCGTAGAAATTACAGAGGAAAAATTTGATTTCATCTGTGTAGATATTTTCATAAACGATAAGATTCCGGCACCTATTAGAACCCATGTATTTATTGAGCAAGTCAAGTCATGTCTGAACGAGGATGGCCTTGTACTTTTTAATCATTTGGCTAATCGAGAAGCAGAGCGAAAAACTGGCGAAGCTTTCTTCAATAATGCGTTTCGCAGTGTATTCCCAGATGCTGAGCTCCTAGATGTTGATGGGAATTATATTTTCGTTTCAGATGAGAGATTTCTTACGAATAGCTGATTTTGTCCGTGTGTTTTAGAGTTTAACGCTAAGGTCTTTCGTGGTTGTTTCGGCAACTTGAGTGAGTGTATTTAATTATCACGATTTCAACCACCCTGTGGCATACTATCTTTAAATAATTGATAGTCAGTGCTTTGTAGTGTTTTTTTTGACAAATACATTTAATCTTGCGTCAGCTACATGGAGTCCTTGTCCCGAAAGCGCAGCTGAGTGGATGAGTCCAACTGGACGAAGACGGAATACAGCGCCCGGACGCCCTACCCTTTTAATCAATGATTTTAGTACATAAGATTGTGACCTAATCTTTAGTTGCTTTAAGTCTTTCACGATATCCTTTCAATTCCTTTTTAACAATCGGAGCTAAAATGTATAGTCCGATAATATTAGGAAGCGCAACGAGATAGACCATGGCATCAGAAAAATCCAAAACCGCTTCTAGTTGGATTGAACAACCGATTGCAACAAAAATACAGAAGATCAATAGGAACAATTTTTTAGTACGAAGATGCTCTCCAAATAGATAGGTCCAGCCTTTTAGACCGTAATATGACCAAGATATGATAGTTGAAAATGCAAACAAAATAGCGATTATTGAAAGGGGGACGACAGATCCACTGATGGTTCCTTCAAATGCTTGTGCCGTCAATTGGACACCTTGTATATCAACATATTCAACACCTGGATCATAAACAGTTGTGAGAATTACCATTGCTGTAATGCTACAAATAACTATCGTGTCTATAAAAGGTTCTAACAAGCCCATGTATCCTTCTGTTACAGGTTCATCTGTCTTAACAGCACTGTGTGCAATAGCAGCGGAGCCTATACCGGCTTCATTGGAAAACAAGGCTCTTTTAAATCCTAGTACAATCACGGCAACTACTCCACCTGTCATGGCATCAGGAGAAAAAGCATTTGTAAATACAGCTTCAATTGCCCAAGGTACTTTTTGGTAGTTTAACCCTATAATCAATAGGCCTACAACGACATATGAAACAGCCATAAACGGAACTAACCTACCTGTCACTTTTGCTATAGATCTAATTCCACCCAACACAACGAGTCCTACAAAAAATGCCAAAATCAAACCAAACAACCAGCCATTAGAGCCTAAAAAAGACTCATCACCGACTAAAAAGGAGAATTGTTCAAAAGCCTGATTAGACTGAAACATATTACCTATACCAAGACATCCAACGACCATAGCTATCGCATAAAACACACCTAAAGGCTTTGCTAACCAATTCAAACCCTTTTCACGAAGTCCGTTTTCTAGATAAAACATCGGACCTCCTGAGACACTTCCATCCAGATTATTTCGTCTATACTTTACTCCAAGTATGCACTCTACAAATTTTGTACTCATACTCAAAAATCCTGCAACAACCAACCAGAACATTGCACCAGGACCACCAATTGAAATTACAATTGCAACGCCTCCGATGTTTCCAATTCCCACTGTGCCTGACAAAGCTGTCGCTAGTGCCTGAAAATGAGTGATTTCTCCTTTCCCTTTCGATTTCTTTGAGTCTCCTCGCAGAATTTGAATTGAATGTTTTAATCCCGTTACATTTATGAACCCGAAATAAACTGTGAAGAAGAGTGCTGCCAATAACAACCAAGCTACGATCCATGGAAAACGAACATCTCCAAGTTGAATTTCGTAAAGTACAATTGAATTAAGCCAATCTGCTAGTGGCCCGATGAAGTTATTAACCCTTTGATCTATTGATTGCATATATCATGACGATTTACTGTAGGTTGTCAAAGGTAATGGAAGTTAGGATCAAATGTAAATCTAGGTCAGTTTGATTGGTATGAAAACCATTATATTACAATATAAAAAACAAACGTAAAAAATTGATAATCAATATATAAGAGTGACCGTAGCATAGGTCTTTCGTTAATCATCCATACTGTAATTCATCTACCGACTCATAGCGAAAAGATTTAACAGGTAGTTAAATTCATTTGTACTTTATTGGGTCGACCTTACTCCTAAAAAATGTCTCAAAATATTGTAAATCAATATTTTATGGCGAGTGTAGCATACTTTTTTGATCTTGAAGCCTATCAAATATGAGTGTCAAGTAGTAATTGCTCCAAAAGACAATAAGACCCATCTACAGATGAATCTCTTTTTTGTGCCCAGAGCGGGAGTCGAACCCGCACGCCCATAAGGACATTCCATTGTACAACGGAACCTGCCTAAAGTCATTTCAATGCCAAACATGGTATCCTTAAGCTACAAAAGAGACCCACCTACCGATGAATCTCTTTCTTGTGCCCGGAGCGGGAGTCGAACCCGCACGCCCATAAGGACACATGCCCCTCAAGCATGCCTGTCTACCAATTTCAGCACCCGGGCGGGAGCAATAGCGATTGCAAATATATATTATTTAATTCAAGTACCTAATCGCAGAATAACTGTTATTCACGATCATTAGTGAGCTTCAAAAGAATAATTTTACCTCTTCACGTATTCTCCGTAGTCTACAATCGACTGTCTTATTATATCCAACGCTGTATCTTTCTTTTGAAACTCTTCGACGATTACTGTTTTGTGCTCCAATTTCTTATAATCCTCAAAGAAATTTCTTAATTCACGGAAAAAATGCTGAGGTAATTCCGATACATCTTCAATATGATTAACACTCATATCATTTAATGCGACAGCAATAATCTTATCATCCTTTTCATCACCATCCAGCATTCGCATAGCGCCAATAACTTTTGCCTCGACCATGCACAAAGGTTGAATTGTGATCTGGGATAAGACTAGAATATCCAATGGATCATGGTCATCACAATATGTTTGAGGAATGAATCCATAATTTGCTGGGTAATACATTGATGCGTAAAGAACTCTATCCAGTTTCAATAAACCGCTTTCCTTGTCAAGCTCATATTTAGCTCGATTGTTTTTGGGAATTTCGATTATTGCGTTTACTACTTCTGGAATATTCTCTCCAACTGTGACATCGTGCCATGGATTCATATGCTGATACTTTTGTTGTTAGCCCCAAGCTCTTTTGGGTGTCAAATAATCTGCAAAGGTACGACATGTTCTAGATTATGGAAGAGGACGAAAAAGTCTGTCTGATTATCTTTTTGATTCAGGCTCAAAATCACATCAATCATTCGCATTTCAGTTAATTAAACAGAACAATATTCAATGTCCTTCCACAGAAAAGCGCTAATATTTTTTGAACTTATCCAACAAAAAATGATTCACCTTAAATTCAGGTGAATCAAATATGGTGTTTTGTCAAGTTGTATTGAAAAATGCTCAAAAGGAAGTTATTCCTTCTTCTCATCTAAGTCCAAAAAATCAATCCTACTTGCATCTCTTGTGCTAAATCCTTTAATCCTTGGCGAGCCGGCGATTTCCATACGACTAGCACCAAAACATTCCGCAGTTAGAAAATCATCAATGGTCAAAGAGCCTCTCGCCGCATCTTGCAATTCCAATATAGCATCAGAAACTACAAAATCTTGCATTTTAGCTCTAGAAGCATTACGCATTTCTAAGGTCAAAGTTTCTGTTCTACCTACCATTTCATTCTGCGATGCATCAGACATGTTGAGATCTAAGTTTTCTGAATAGATTGTACCTCTAAACTTTGACGCTTGCCTCTGTGTAATCTTTAGATTTTCGAGTGAATCTGGATACTGATAGTCCAAACTTACAGATGAGTAAAGAACGAGACCTTCCAAAGGTTGATTATTATAAATGGTGAGCTTCGATCTATAATTATTTGACCCTTTGATTTCATTAGGAAGCTCAAGAATCAGGGTGCCATTCTCCTCTTCAAGGGTTAAAGCCTCAAGCCATCCTTCTGCGGTTTCAATTTCAATTTTAGGATCTCCTTTTTTGAAAATCACATCAGCCTGCATATCAATATCTAGGATGGTGTACGGTTTAACATAATACTCATGATCCTCAGTCATTCCATTGTAAGCTAGTTCACCGTAGTCTTTAAATTCACTGACATTCTTGACATAAAGTTGAAAGATAAATGAACCCAATAGACAAGCAAATAATATCCCAAGTTCAATCTTAATGTTGGTTTTCATGATTCGCTGATTTTTTCCAATTTAAAAATGATTTTTGTACGTCTTCCCAGCTAATATCAAGCTGATCTACAAGCTTAAAAAGTTCAGGTAGGAATTCTTGATTAAATATTTCTCGTTTCATTTTGATTGTCTTTGAACGTGCTCCATCTGAAATAAAATAGCCGATTCCACGCTTATTAAAAATAATACCTTGGTCTTGTAGCAATGAATAAGTTCTCATCACAGTATTTGGGTTAACCTGTATATTTCCTGCGGTTTCTCTCACAGAGGGTATCCGATCACCTTCCTTCCATACTTGATCAAGTATATTTTCTCGCACAGAAGAAGCAATTTGTTCATATATTGATTCTGTTTTCTTGAATTCCATTATGCTTCTTTTTCTTTCAGTGTATAAAAACTCATTGTCCAAAAAATTAGAGGAACAATATAGTACAGTTTCATAGCTAGCTTAGGCACCCAATGGTCTTCAGGATCGATATTGAAACTGCGAGTAATTGTCGAGTCATAGCCGAAAACCTCTGCTCGTAAATCAGGGTAAAGCGTGAGAGCCATCACAAAACTAACCAGTGCAAATATTCCGAATAGTCCTAGTCCCCAAAGAATAATCTTAATAAACGAGCTTGTATTAAACTTGATGGAGCCGTATGCAAAAAATGATGTAATGATTAAACCTGCATTCAACAATAAGAGCTTTGAATCAGCATTGTAATTAAATGTAATGGGACCGTCATAAAGTAATCCAGCGATGCTGTTCACCAACGGTGCCAAAACGATATAAACTAGAATCATCAACGCAGGATAGACCAACATTACTGATACGAATTTACTAGTTGTCTTCTCCAAGCTTGAAGCTGGTAACACTAAATAATCAATTCGCTTATTTCGCTTGTTTATTTCTTCCCAACTGAGCGATCCTATAATTGCCAAACTTATATAGAAAAACGCTAAAAAGTTACCAAAAATATCTAAATTGGCTGGAGCATGACTATCAAGAAGTCCGAATACATTAAATCCCAAAATCACAATAAATATTACCGTAGTCGTCAAGAAAGTTGGCAGTACAAGTTGCCTAAGATCCTTCTTAAAAAGAAACAGTACTCTTCCTAAATTAAATTCCATTAGTAGTAGTTTTTGAAAGGATGGATGGATTGCTAATTATAGCATTGAAAAAAATCTCAATATCAATTTCCCCTGGACGTTCAGGCGTTGTTGGCACAAGTGCCATTGAGCCACCAGCAACAGGTTCGCTGTAAATCACATCTGAAGGAATTGAATTTCCTGGACAGAATTGACAATTAAATTGCTCCGCAAGGTGGTAAAGCGACTCATCTACGATAATCTTCCCTGTTTGAATTAAGAGAATACGATCGAGTAGTTGGCCTAAATCCCTGATTTGATGTGTAGAGATGATAATAGTCTGGCTTTCGCCCAAAGATTCAGAAACAACGGATCTAAAAACTGCTTTAGAAGGAATATCCATTCCGTTAGTAGGTTCATCAAGAATCAATAAAGACACCTGAGTTGCTAGAGCAAATGCTACCTGAAATTTCTTCTGTTGTCCAAAGGAAAGGTTTTTGAGCTTACCCGATCTAGGAACCTCAAATCTATCAAGGACATTCTCCAAAATTGCGTTACTGAAATTAGGGTAGAAGACAGAATACGTATTAATATAAACTTCAGCAGTCATCTTTGGTAACTCAAAATCCTCTTGAAGAAAGAACATACTTTGAAGCGTTTCAACCTTTCGAGAGTGGACTTCTGCACCTTTAAATTGAATCGACCCTTGATCAACAAATTGCGCTCCGACAATAAGCCTCAACAAAGAAGTCTTTCCAGCTCCATTTTTACCTAGAAGCCCGCATATAGTTCCCGGTTCCAGAGAAAAATCTACTCCTTTGAAGAGTTTAGCTTTCTTGGAATAAGAAAAATGGACATCATTAACTGCTAACATAAGTGTAAGTTTAGTGTATTAGTGTGATAGTACACTACAAATGTAGATTAATATTTTCGATATAAACAAGTATTAGTGAGAAAACATTTGATAATTTCTGCAGAATAACAATTATAACTAACTAAGACAACACTATATACAACTGTAAACCAATTAATTAAGAACACCGTAGCATGCTATTTACATACAAGACTGTCATTGTCAAAACAATCAAATCAAGGAGTCACAATCCCTTAAGATCCTCTTCTTCCAATTTAATTAGTACACCAACTCAATGTCAAGTATTTAGAAAGTAGGACAATCTTTCACTTGAGTCTAGATATACAAAACTTACTTGGCACAATTTTTGGGCTCAAGCACAGTATTATATACTACTTAAACTTAAACACATGGCAGTACTAAAAGTGATAGAGGTATTATCAGATTCAAAGACAAGCTGGGAAGATGCCACAGCTAAAGCTGTTAAAAAAGCATCCAAATCAGTCAAAGGAATAAAGTCCGTCTTCGTTCAAAGCCAGAGTGCTGTTGTCGAAAATGACAAAGTGAAATAGTATAGAGTTAATCTAAAACTGACTTTTGAGGTAAAGGACTAGAAGAAAAAGCTTTATGATTGAGGGATCGTAAACAATTTACTTTTAAACCGATTTTGAAAGTGCGTGATGAAAGTCGCGCACTTTTTATTTTCGTAGGCCTCTCAGAATGACCCCTGCAATATCTGCTTTCAAGCTATTTTTATCAATTTCCCGACCAGGACGATACCAAAGATATAGCCATTTGAATGATGACAAGAACGTTTGGTACAGAACAAATGAATCTCCTTTAATAATCACGTCTTCATCAATTCCACGTTCGATTATATCTAGAATTTGCTTTTCATAAGCTTTTCGCTTACTTCGAAACTGAGATATTGTAGGTTCTTCTAGATGTCTCCATTCATCATTAAATACCGTAACTGACATAGGGTCTTCCAAGGCCATCTCTATGTGGAAGTAAGAGATCTTTCTGAGTAGATCAAAAACATCCCCCTCTTCTGTCAAAATTAGATTCAAATTGTCTTGAAATTTGTTGGCTTCGTTCAAACAAATCTGTGATAGAATCTCTTGTTTGCTTGAAATATGACTGTACAAAGAAGAAGCTTCCAAGCCAACTTCTTTTGCCAATTGACGCATTGAAGTCGCCTGATATCCATTTTTCTTGAACAGTTTAGCTGCTGCAAAGTATATCTTATCCTTCTTTGAAATTTTCTTGGTCATAGTCACAGTTACACTGCATCAAAACTCACAACTACATGATCAGAGGTTGGGTACGATTGACAAGTTAATATGTATCCTCGTTCGATTTCATCGTGCTCGAGTCCATAATTAACGTACATTTTTGCTTCTCCAGATACTAACTTTGCTTTACAAGTACAGCAAACACCACCTTTACAAGCAAAGGGTAAGTCTGCACCTTGCAGAAGTGCTTTGTCGAGAATATTATCATCATCTTTTCTAAAATCCATCAACATGGTTTTTCCATCCAAGACAATTTCCATTGTTTTGTTAGGAACCGTTTCGTTTTGCTTTTCTTGTCTCTCATTTCTTGCCTTCTTACCCTCACTAGTTGTAAACAATTCAAAATGTACCTGATCCCTCTTAATGCCTAAGGCAAAAAGCCCATCTCGGACATCCATAATCATCTCTTCTGGACCACATAAAAAATATTGATCAACTTTCGCCGTATCAAAACAAGTTGGAATCCAAAGGCCCAGTTTATTTCGATCTATTCGACCATTAAACGTTTCACTTTCTTGAGGCTGCCTTGACAATAAATGAAAAACTTGGAGACGCTCTACAAAAAGATTCTTGAGAGCTTCTAACTCTTCTAAAAACATAATTGATCTAACATTCTTATTACCATAAAACAAGGTAACTTGGGAATCCGGAGATAAACTCAGTGTTGATTTAATCATGGAAAGTATAGGTGTAATACCACTACCAGCAGCGAAAAACACAAAGTGCGTATCTGCTTCGGTCTCCATTTTATTTACGAAATTACCTTGAGGTAAACTCGCCATCACGACATCATCAACTTGAAGATCATTTTTAGCATAAGTACTGAAGATTCCGCCGGGAACTACTTTTATACCTATGGAAATAGTATTTTCCTCAGGACCACTACATAAAGAATAAGAGCGCCTGATAGTTTCCCCATAAATTTCATGCTCAAATACTAAATACTGACCCGATTTATAATTGTAATCCTCGGATCTATCCTGAGACGGGTGAAAATCAACACGTACACTGTCAGCAGTTAGATGCTCGATATGCGATACTTTGAGTTGGTAAAATTCCATAAATACCGAATGAACGTTCGTTAGTAAAATTCAAATTTAATATATCTCTGCTAAAGCTTCTGTATTCATTCCAAAAATCAACTTCAATTAGTAGAAATCCTCGAGTAATTTCAAAGATTTGGGCGTCCAGGCGCGCTATCCGCTCACATCCTTCCTCACTATGGTTCGTCGGAACCCGCTTCTATCGCTGACGTGGGGCACAGTCAATTTAAGGTTCCATTTTAGCATATTCAGGCAGTTTCTCTGAACACAGAACTTCTAGTCTACATAAAGTAATCAAGCATAGAACACGTCACAACTATTTTTAAATTTTCACTCATGAAAAGGGGACAATCCTGCTACTCAATACACTAATAGTAAAAGCTAATTCACTAAAATCTAAAGAGCCAACTATGATTAAGATCAAACAAATAGAACACAATAGCATATATCTGTTAGAAGGCCTTTGTACGGCAAACACGCATTTCATCGAGAATGAAAAAGAAGTTAGAATATTCTTGAACCTCATCAATAGACGATTAGGACAGTACATGTCCATTCTAGAGTATGTGATAAAACCTACTGGCTGGCAACTAATTGTCAAAACTAAATCTGAATACAAAATCAAAACTTCATATTTCAATCAATTGAAACGGAAGAGCATAAGGCCTAAACGAGTACTCAACTCTGTGAATCTGATTATTAGCGAAGCAATCAGGATACTTAGATCTCGTTTCACAAATATCACAAACCCTTTGAGAGGACGAGAGGGAAATGCTTCAAAAAAAGTATTTCAAAAATATCAATTTAGCTCAATTGAAGAAGCTAGAAAATACATTAGAAAAATTAGAAATCGGGAAGTTAGCCTTGATCAACCCAATAAGAAATACCAAGCTAATCCTCGATACTTTGATCAAAAAGGAGAACTACTAAGAAATCCTGAGCTTTTAAGTAGCAAGTCATTTCATGAAGAGAAAAGTCAGTCCTTGTGCAAAGCATTTAAGTGGATCAAAAGGTATGACTTTTTAGGTCTAGGATTCGAAAAATCTATCAGTAAGACGATTCAAAAATATTTTGATTTAGTTGACAAAGACGCCAAAAAAAAGATAAAAAAATCATTTAAGTCTCTGATATCCAATTAATTACGTTGCCTATGACATACAAGTCATAAATTTAGACATAGCATAGCGAGCAGTTTTCAAATGCTCCTTCGAAGGGGTCCATGAACTGACAAGAAACTCCCATTGACATATTTCTAGCAGAGGTAGGTACATATGTGCCCTATTGCCTACAATTTATTCTTAACAATCTATTCATTCTACAAAAAGAACAACGTATTACTTTGAAAAATCTAAATAATAACAAATTGTACCTGCTGTATTGATTACATATGTAACTATGAACTTGCTACACTTAATTTTCACCTTGCTAGTCGCAAAAAATATAGAGATAAATAGCTATAAATCAAATAATTAAAGATACCGTGGCATAGGTTTACTACTTGTTAAAATTCTTAGTCAATACTCCTCCTTCAGTCTCCACAAATAGCATTCCTCCGAAAGTCAAAACTCTACATTCCTCGATTCCGAGGACCTCCAACTCTTTTTCATAGGTATATTCAAATGCACTTTTACTTAAACACCCGTATTCATCACCTTTAGGAAAGCAAATCACCTCATCTACTCCTCTCAAGGGCAAACCGGTCGTAATATCAACATCATCGATAAACCGTCCTAGATTATCCAACACCAATAGTTTACCCTCCCTATTTCGCAGATACACTTGATTATTGTATTCACGAATCGTCTCGATGGACAATTCGAGGTTTGTTACTCCATATAGATCTGCGCTTTCTAAAACTCTATCACCTTCAATACTGTAACGTAGAAGTTTTCTTTCAACTGTATCGTACATCCACAGTTGATTATTATTAGACAATGACACAGCAGTTATGTCGTTTTTGGTCCATGTTGCTAGCAAAATCTCTTTTAGCGGAGCAAGATTGCGATCAAATAACATAATTTTCCCTGCATCTCGATAAAAGACCAGCAAGTAAAGTGGATTTGCTACATCAATTGAATAAATAAAACCTGCAAGTTGACTATCAAAAGTTTTGTCTAAGTTTCCATCAATATTATACTTTAGCAAAGTACGTTGATTCTTCACCAAGTACATGTTTCCAACCTGATCTACATTCATAAGTGAAAAATTACTACCTTGAATATGATAGGAATACGATTGTGGTACAACGAAATCCTTTGGAGTTTCACGTAATGAACTACAACTGACTTGGACAAAAAGTACTGCTAGAAAGCAATTGAGTAATCTAATCTTCATATTGCCTTAATTGTAATTGATTTCCGTCCCATACAGCGTAAGAGTCCTGAGTAATCCAGTCGCCTAGATTAATGATCTTTGAAGTTTCAGAAAGTGAATATTCGTACATTAAATGTCGGTGTCCAAAGATGAAATAATCAATTGACTGATCTGTTTTAAGAAAATCTTGAGCGTATTTTATCAACCATTCTTCTTCCGCCTTGAATTCATCCGGACGAGTATATTTCTGAGCATCTCGCTGTGAAATTCGCTTCATTAGCCCAAGTGCAAGGGTTGGATGAATGAGGGAAAAAAGCCATTGTGCGATCTTAGAAGCGAATAACTGCTTAATAACCTTGTAACTAAAATCACTTGGACCGAGGCCGTCACCATGTCCAATATACATCGTATGCCTACCAATATAAACGATCTGAGGCTCTCTGTAGACCTTAATTCCATATTCTTGGGTAAAGTAATTAAACATCCACATATCGTGATTACCTGTAAAAAAAAAGATTCTCACTCCCTTGTTCCTCAACCTCTTCAACATTGCAAGCAGATCCGAAAATCCTTTGGGAATAGATGTTTTATACTCGTACCAATAATCAAAAATATCACCAACGAGATAAAGTTCAGCAAGTACATGCTCATACGACTCCAACCACCTGACGATTCGAAGTTCACGTTCTTTACTAGTATGAGTAGTATCTATACCTAGGTGAAAATCTGATGCAAATAGAATATGTGTGCGATTATTATCCATGTACCTCTTTTGGACGAAAGTCCTGCTTTTACCTACTCCAAAGATTATATTTCAAAATACAATAAATGGCTCTGAATCCATCTTGCCAACCGATTTTCTTACCGTCTTCAAACGATCGACCATAATAGCTGATTCCCACCTCATAAATTCTCACGCCTTTTATTCTTGATACTTTGGCTGTAACTTCTGGTTCAAAACCGAAACGTTTTTCTTCGAGACTAAGTGACTTTATGATATCACTCTTCCACATCTTATAGCAGGTTTCCATATCGGTTAGATTCAGATTTGTCATCATATTACTCATTGCGGTAAGGAACTTATTCCCGATAGAGTGCCAATAAAACAAAATCCGGTGTGGTTTTCCACCCATGAATCTAGAACCATACACAACGTCAGCTTGACCGTTCAAAATGGGACCAAGTAGAATATTATACTCTTCAGGGTCGTATTCCAAATCAGCATCTTGAATAACAACAATATCACCTATAGCCTCAACAATTCCTGTATGTAAAGCAGCTCCCTTACCTTGATTAACTTCGTGCTTTCGATATTGAATATTAAATTCAGGGTTCTTGCTGATATATGACTTAATTGCGGATTCTGTCTCGTCTGTAGAACAATCATTGACGATAATGATCTCCTTTTCAATTCCTCCTATCAAATCGACAGCTTGAACCTTATCCAAAATTAAATGGATTGTTCTAGCTTCATTATAAGCAGGAATAATTATCGATAAAAGCATAATATTTTCATATTGAAAGGATAAATATAAACCCAAAAGATGACTTTTACGTTTTTGATGTTGGGTATTGCATTTTTACTAGAGTCACTGATTTACATCAAAATGCAAATCGAGTATTTTTTTCATCTTTGCGTGCCCAATTAATCGTCAGTATCACTAGAAGGCAAGCTAAATGCAAACGAGTGATACAATGGCCTAATACTTTAATATCGAATAATCATATGAGCAATTCATTCAATAAGATCGTAATTTCAGAAATAGTAGAAGAAACTCAGAAAGCAAAATCCTTTGTACTAGAAATTCCTGAGAATCTAAGAGAAGACTACAGTTTTAAGGCTGGCCAATATCTTACCCTTAGATTTGAGATTGAAGGAGAAGAGGAAAGAAGGTCTTATTCACTAAGTAGTTCGCCGACAGATAATAAATGGAGAATTTGCGTAAAAAGAGTTGATGGAGGAAAAATATCTAACTACATGTGCGACAATTTGAATATTGGTGACAAAATTGATGTGATGCCACCTGATGGAAGATTCACTTATATAGCAGATCCAGAAAAACAAGCTCAATATTACCTGTTTGCTGCGGGAAGTGGAATAACTCCTGTGATGTCAATTGCTCGTGAGATTCTAGAGCAAGAACCACTAAGTACAGTGTACCTACTTTATGGAAATATCGATGAAGCCCAAGTAATATATCAATCTGAACTCGAGCAAATGGTAAAGACTTATGGAGATCAGTTTCATATTCGACATGCTTATAGTTCAAAAGAGGAAAAGAGAGGTTTAATCGGCTCTTTATTCAAGAAATCTAGCGTACAACTACCTTATTTTCCAGGAAGAATTGCAAAAGATACAATCAAGAAGCTTTTAGGACAGTTTCCAGTGACTAATCATCAATTAGCTGAAGCATATATTTGCGGTCCTGGAAGTATGAATTCTGACGTTCAAGAACGCCTAATCAAACACGCTTTTGTAAAAAGCAACATTCATTTCGAATCTTTTGGAACTACCGATGATGGGACAGAAACGACCGATGTAGGAGATTTCAAAGGCACTAGTGACTTGACTGTTGAACTCGATGGTAAGACAATCAAGTTAAAAATTGATGCTCAACAATCAATTTTAAATTCTTTGATTGACGAAGGGTATGACCCACCACACTCTTGCTGTTCAGGAGCTTGTAGTAGTTGTATGGCTAAAATGAAAACAGGTAAAGTTCATATGGAAGTTGCGCATGCACTAGATGATGATGATATTGCCAACGGATATATTCTAACTTGCCAAGCTCACGCTGATGCTGCTGAAATTCATATTGTTTACGAATAGGAAAATCAAATCTTTGGATACGCGACTTTTTGATCGCCTGGCTGATTAATTGATCCATAGGTCTTACTTCTATCACTTGCTATAACTTTGACTAAAAGCATAGCAATACTAATCGATATTTCTTGGAGTTAAGAACGTAAATTTATTTATTGAAATATTCGCGTCCAAAAGTTAGCAGTTGAGAGGTAATCAAAACGCATATTTTATGAATCTAATGCGCGTGTTACGATGTCTTCAAATCATTGAATACCAACTAGTTAAGTATCAAAAAGTGGACAAGCCTCCCAGATCTCCTCAAACTATAACCTGTAACCATATTCATGAAACTTCTATTTGAACCACTACACTGAAAAAAACAGAATCATGAGAAATCTAGATCTATGCGTATGGCATGGTCATCTCAATCACTTGAAAACCACACTATTACAACAAAAAAAATGCGAATTAGCAATTGCCTAAAACACGGTTTTTTTTAGAAAAAACTCTACTTCAAATTGCTTCTAGTAAACATCAAAATAGACTCTTTAGAAATTTAAAGCTTTACCACCTTTTGCTGCAACACCACTTCTGATCCATCAAGAATTTGCAAATAGTAAACGCCAGTCGGCACATCTTCCATTACTACTGTAAAAAATTTCTCTGATTGAGCGCTTATTTGAATTGAATTTTGGGCTTGACCCAACTGATTCAAAACCGTCCATCTGTAAGATTCTTTTTTCAATGAATGTGAACTTTCTACTACAAAGTGATCTCTGAATGGATTGGGATATACATCAATTTCAGCAGATTTTCCAGGGATAGTTTGAGATGTACATAAGGTTGAAAACGTCATAACTTCACTAAGGTCTTCATCATTGTTAGGACAAAACGATCTAAATCGATATTCGTAATCAGAACAAGCATCAAGATCATCAAGAAAAACAGATTCATCATCCAGCATTAGTGAGATAGCTTCCCATGTAGTATTCACCGTATTTCGATATTCAAGAACTAAAGCCTCAAAATTGAGATCTGGAGCCCATGTAATTGTTGCAGTATTCTCTGTGATATCAGTGGTATCAATACTACCTAATGTAGGACATGTAAATTCTACAATATTAATACAGTAATCTTCTACCTCGCCAAAATCATCAAACCCTTCACCAGTACATACGGTCGGGGCTTGGTTGTATCTCATAGCAACTCGCATTCTAGTATTCCCAAGCACTGCATCTTCAGGGATTGCCACTATTCCACCAACAGTTTCGCTTACGTCATCTTCCAAGAAAATCAATTCAGTGTTTTCGTCAAAAACACCATCTTGATTAAAGTCAAGCCACACTCTGAAATACTCTGAATATGTATTTCCTTCAAAGTCAGGTGAAATTGAAATAAGGTATTTACCTGATTGAGCTAATTCAAAACTAAGGTCTTCACCTAGAAATTCTCCGTATCCATTGTCAGACAGGGAAATATTTTCTTTTCCTGCCAATGAAACCAAACTAATCCATTCCTCGGAGCCATTGTATCCAACGACTTCGCAATAAGGTAATTGTGTACAACCTTCTGTACAACCTAACGTGAAAAATTCAGTCGACTCAGTGTAATCAGGTGACGTAAGAAGACAAATACTTTGCAACTGAAATTCATAAAATGTACAAGGATCAAGATCTTCAAAACTATAATTTGTCTCATCAACAACCGTTTCAATCCATTCCGTCGCACCTACAGCACGATAGCGGAGATTGTATGCAGTTGCTGCTGGAACTGTATCCCAACTAGCCTCAGCTGCTGTTTCATTAACATTTGAGACTGCAATTTCAATCGGGTTGTCGCAACACCCTGCTGTACTGAAAGTATTACTCAACAAATATTCACCTACAGAATTTGTACAAGTAGATTGTAATTGAAACTCATAAGATTCACACATTTCGAGATCGCCAAAGGTATATGGACTTTCTACCATCTCAATTGTATCCCAAGACATTGCCCCTATCTGTCTCCATCTCAAATTAACAAACTCAGTAGTGTCATTAGTAGTCCACGTAGCAACTGCTGTCATATCATCAGCAAGTTCAACTTCTTGCACGAGAGGAGATAGGCAATCTCCACAAACCGTAGTCAAGAGAATATCCATCGTACTTTTGACATTTAATCTTCCTCCAGAAACTGTAATACCTTCTAGTGAAGTATTAGGATCAGTACCACTTAGAATCGCACTTTTTATCAGTAAATTTGCTGCAGCTGGATCACTTTTAGATAGTGCAATCAAGTTTGGACAGCCCATTGAATATATCAATCCGATCGTGCCTGTGACATGAGGTGTAGCACCAGATGTTCCACCAAATCCACCAAATCCGCCTCCAAAAGCATTCGTCCATGTACCTTGACCAAACGCCCCAAGATCTATCGTCACTTGACCATAACCAGCACCAGTAACTTTTACGTCATCACGATTCATATTTGTAACTGCTATAAGATGATTACTTGAACATGCTGTTGGTAGATCTCCAACTTCATCCACATTCTGATTTCCATTGATCGTTGCTCCGCAACTTAAAACTCCTTGAGCACCTAAAGTATCATAAAATGCACACCACAAAGGTGCATCATCCGGTTGTCCAAAATCTGTACCCCATGAGGCATTTGTTGAAACTACAAATGCACCTTCTTCACCGTTTGTTTCATTGTATCTTTTCCTAAAAGTGTATGGGTAGGAATAAGCTTCTAAAACTTCGCTTTCTAAGCCTGAACCTCCACGTACGATCATCAATTTTACATTCCAGTTGACACCTGCAACTCCAAATCCATCGTTTCCTTTCGCACCAATAATCCCCGTTACAGGTGTACCATGACCTCCACCTGTATATACATTGTCATTATCCTGACTTGTTCTCCAGCCCCGATAGTCATCGATAAAACCATTCTCATCGTCATCTATACCATTGTCGGGTATCTCTGCATGATTTACAAAAAGATTGGGAAGAATATCAGGGTGATCATTATCTATTCCGTCATCGATAATACAAACCACGATCGTATCCCCTTCGACTGTTACTCCTCCTGTTGTATAGTCCCATGCTAAGTCCATATCTATGTCGGCTCCTTCCAAGCCTCCACCCTGTCCAGTATTAATATATTGCCATTGATTAATGAACTCAGGATCGTTGGGCACAGTAGATCTAAGACTAACAAAATGGTTGTATTGAGCAGCGTCTACATATCGATCAAGTGTAGCCGCAAGTAGAACTTCTTGCTCATCAAAAGCTGTAAAGTCAAAATTTATTTTGTAAACATCCAAGACGGGACTTATTCGGTCCTCCAGTACAACTTGGTAAGAATGTGTTTTATTAAATTGATTGACCCATGAATCAATCTCAATCGAACGATCAAGCTGAATCATTAGTTGCCCTTGAACATGATTAAGTTGTTGCGCTTGTAATTGAAGGGCAACAAATGAAAGGAAAATTATTAAAAGGAATTGAATATGCTTTTGAGGGAAAGACATGCGGAAAAGTTTGTATGCACCTTAATCAATATGATACATCAGTTAATATTTACCTGAGTAATTGTTTAATCAGCACCAAATTACGTTCAAGTATTTACGTGAAAGTAATACTTTTTTCGCTTTAGTGAATAGGAGAATGCTGAAAAAAGGACCAAAGGGATACAAAAGTGTTGTGTTGCAGACTTCAAAAGACTTTATCTACCATAACTCTAATCAACTAATGGAATTTAATTTGGGCAAATAATTAACCTTCAGATTCTTGTTCGTTTTCTGACTGAATCTCGATTCCCTTATCCTTCACCTTATCAAACGTATCAACCGTCTTATCCCAAAATTCTTTGAATACTGGCTTGATGATTTCGAATTGTTCACGAGCATATCCTGGAATGGGTTCCAAATGATAATACGTAAAGGAAGTATCTTTCTGTTGCTCTGAAATTAATCTAGCTTCATTCATAAACCACAAAACTGTACTGAAAAGAAGCCCAAAGAAGATCGCAGTAATTCCCCCACCTAAGAATTTATTGAAGAAGTTTATTTTGGCTAATTTTAGTAAGCTCTCCAGCTTATTTCCAAGAAACCGGATTATTACAATTACTAAAATAAACGTTAATAAAAAGCCTAAAATATAACTCAATCTTGGCGAATTCGGAACAATCTTCTCCATTACATTGATCGTCAACGGAGATAGCTTCATCGCTGCAATAATTCCTAGAAGAATTGACAGAATCGAAAAAGCCGTCTTGATCAACCCTTTGGAATAGCCGTAAAAGAAGCCAATTATGAGTACTACGCCAAATATTACATCAATGTACATACTAGTTAATTAGAATTGAGAAAGATATGCTAAATAAATCCTTATTGGTATAGCATAATGTATTTACAAATATCAATAAATCTTCTTCTATAATGTATTCAATTGTACCAACTTCATCTTTATATAGATGAAAGTTGACATAACGTTGTTGCATTCAAGAAGAAAGACAGCCTACTGGAACTTCTAACAAAAACAATGCCTATCGCTCGTTTTGGCATTTGTGCTAAAGTAACAATTCGTCTTAATAAACACTTAAAACTTACTACCTACCGTGCATTTGCATGATTCAAATTAGTTATAATACTAAACACGAATGTGTATGTTGAACAAAGGAATGCTCGAAGGGCTAATTTTAATAATAATTGTCCGCCTTTTTTCAGTTAGTAATAAATAACGATATTTGATTTTATAAACGATATTTTGAGATATATCTTAAGTACTTTCCTTTTGTTAATTTGCTTTCAGTTTTCACTAAAAGCCCAGACGACTGTTGACACACTTCCTAGTGTTTTTATGATCGGAGAACATGAAAAGGCTTATTCTCAAATGCTTACCCAACAACCAGAACTCTTAATGACCGTTTGCAACGGTAACATGGATCAAGCGTACGCAAACTGGCTAAATTTCCTGAGAGCTGTGGAACAATTTGCTATCGAAAATGAGGTAGACATCAATGGTGTTAAGATATGGATCAATGTTTTTTGGAGTCCAAATGGTAGAATCAAACACATAGCATTTTTTCCAAAACCCAACTCTAAAAACATGGACTATGAGTATGTGAGCGTCCTTTTTTCACAGTTCATAATGAAGTATGAAACAGAATTAAAGTACGAAAAGCTTTTCTGCCATTACGGTAGCGCAAGTTTCCCAAGCTTCATCACGACATCAGGTAACATTGACAAATAAAATCAATGAGTATCTCTCGTCTATTTTTCGGCATCCTCTTATTAATAGGAACTAGTGTCAATGTTCCTTTCGCTCAATCGATTGAAAACTCAGGCTACACTTTAAAGGAAGCTCCAAAAAAAGCACAAAAGCTCTATTCGAAACTCGATAAAAAAAAGTACAAAATCGACCAAGAAAAGCGACTGAAACTTTTAAGTAGAATAGTTACTGAATTTCCAAAGTTTGTGGATGCATACACAGAAAAAGCCTTCGTTCTTTACAATTTTGGGGAACTCAATCAAGCACGATCTACACTTGAAGACGGCATTGCTCTCAAGCCCGAATATCAAGTCAAACGACATTTAATCCTAGCCAATTATTGTAGGGAACTTGAAGACTTTGATTGCGAACAACAAAGCCTCAACAAATTCCTAGAACTAAAACCCAATAGTAAACTCGCAGACAAGATTCAAATAAGAATTCAACAATATGAAACCCGCAAGATCCTTGCTAGTTCCTATAATGACTTGGAAATTGAGTTGTTAAGCGAAAAAATCAACTCCAATCAATTCGCGGAGTACAAGCCAGTTCTATCTTTGGATGAATCCGAAATCACGTTTACAAGAAGAATTAATGGACAAGAAGATTTCTATCATTCAACAAAAGACTCATTAGGCGACTGGCTTGAAGCAGAATCGCTTGAAGAGTTAAACACTCCTGGCAATGAGGGAGCACATGCAATTTCACCTGATGGAAGATATCTCATTTATGCTCGCTGCGATGTCCCAAAAAGATACAGAAGTTGTGACTTGTATATTTCAATACGTAGAAATAACAAATGGTCTGAAGGCCAGTACATGTCCAACATTAACACTGAAGCTTGGGAATCGCAAGCTTCGTTCAGTCCAGATGGGAATACAATCTATTTTAGCAGCGCTAGAAATGGCAATAAAGATCTATACTCGATTTCTAGAGTAGATGGAACTTGGCAAAGTCCAGTTTCATTAGACAAAACGATAAATACAGCTGGTAACGAGGAATCTCCCTTTATACATCCTGATGGCAGAACACTCTATTTTATGAGTAATGGTCACGCAGGTTTAGGAGGGATGGACCTTTTTTATTCCAAAAGACAATTAGATGGTTCATGGAGTATCCCAATTAATATGGGAGGAGCTATAAATAGCAGTGCGGATGAAGGAGGTCTTTACGTAGATATCAAGGGAGAATACGCTTATTATTCTAAGACCATCAAAAGATCCAATGGACTAGACTCTGATATATACCGATTTAAATTACCTCAGGACTTCAAACCTGAGCCTGTTACCTACCTAAAATTGGTAGTCAAGGACGGCTTAACAAAGAAGGAGATTTCAGCCAAACTGCTGCTTAGACAAATTTCCAAAGGTTTTGAGAAAACGTACAAAATCGATCCTGTAGGTAAATTGCTAGTAATAGAACAATCTTCTGACTACAGTATTTATGTCGAAAAAACAGGCTACACTTTTCATTCTGAGAGAATTACTACAGAACTAAGATCAGATAGCAGCAAACCCGTTGAATACACAATAGAACTATTTCCTTTGGAAAAGGAAATCACACAAGACACACTACCACCGGTGAGCCTTCGAAATATCTTTTTTGAGTCTGGAAAAGCGGAATTGGCTGAAAGTTCAAATGAAGAGCTGAATAAACTTGTTTCACTTTTGGCTGCAAACCCAACAAAAAAGATTATCATAAACGGCCACACAGATAATATAGGTAATCCAGAAGATAACGTAATTTTGTCCCAGCAAAGAGCAAATGCGGTCAAGGCTTATTTGATAGACTCGGGTATTTCTGGAGATCGCATCTCAAGTAAAGCTTTCGGCGAACGTGCCCCTATTGCGACTAATAGTACAATAGAAGGCAGAGCAATGAACCGAAGAATTGAATTTCAGTTAATCAATCCCTCTTAGAGGTATCCGTGGCAAGAAAGAAAAGAAAAATAGTAGAGCAGGTGCAATTTTCGGGCATTGCAGACAAAGGTTTAGCAGTCGGTAGAGATCCAGACGGGCAAGTATACTTTATAGATGGAGCCGTTCCTGGTGACGAAGCAACTGTGGAGATTACTCGGAAGAAAAAAGGAGTTCCATTTGGAAAAGTACATCACATTACAAAAGAATCAATTGACAGAGTCGAACCATTTTGCCAACACTTCGACCTTTGTGGAGGATGCAAATGGCAAAACCTATCATATGAAGCTCAACTCCGAGAAAAAGACACGTATGTTCGAAATGCCATTCAACGCATTGGTAAGGTTGAAGTTGGTTCATGGGAACCTATTCTTGAAGGTGGAAAGACCAGATTCTACAGAAATAAATTAGAATATAGCTTCTCAAGTGCAAGATGGATGACTGAGGAAGAAATTAGTAGCAATGAAGTTATTACTGATAAAAAAGGTTTGGGTTTCAATAAAGCAGGAACTTTTGATAAAGTGATAAATCTCGAGACTTGTTATCTACAAGAAGCACCCTCAAATGAAATTAGAAATTGGCTTCGAACCTATACCTCTGGTTCAGAATTTCCATACTATTCTTCTCGTTCAAAAAAAGGATGGCTTAGAAATATTATGCTGCGCTCTACTGAAAAAGGTGAATTTCTTGTGTTAGTCTCTTTTGCTTACGATGACGAGCAACTAAGAAAACAACTACTAGATGATTTAATCGCAGCTTTCCCGGCTATAAAAAGTGTCTTCTATGTCTTGAGTGACAAGGTCAATTCAGTGACCATTGATTTGGATTATCATCACTACTATGGTGAGAAAGTTCTTATTGAATATTTAGGCGACGTTGCCTTTCAGATTGGTCCTAAATCATTTTTTCAAACTAATACTACACAAGCTGTAAGATTGTACGATGTAGTTAAAGAATATGCTGACTTCAAGGGAAATGAAAACGTTTACGACCTCTACACTGGATTGGGAAGTATTGCTCTATATATTGCAAACGAAGTTGCATCTGTAACTGGAATTGAAGAAATACCGGAAGCGATTCACTATGCAAACATTAATAAAGATCTAAATAACATAGGAAATGCTGTTTTCTACACTGGAGATGTCAAGGATATCTTGACAGATGCTTTTGTACAAAAACACGGCAAAGCTGATACGATCATAACTGATCCACCTAGAGTAGGAATGCATCCAGAAGTGGTAAACACTTTATTGGAATCTGGTGCTAAAAAAATTGTTTATGTTTCATGTAATCCCGCAACACAAGCGCGTGACATTCGGTTACTTTCTGAGAAATACGAAGTAAAAAGATTACGACCGGTCGATATGTTTCCTCATACACACCATGTGGAATCGGTAGCACTACTTGAATTAAAATAAAATGAAGAAAGAAGCTGACAAAATCTCCTCTGAGAAATTCATCCAATTGGAAAAAGAGCTAAGCATCTACTATAAAATGATGGGTGATGCTAGTGACATTATATTAGACCAAGACGTAACGGAGTACCCTATTTTTGTAGCTCATCAACAGACCATGGAGATAGGACTAGTTTTAGCAGAAAGAGGGAAAGTAAAAGGTAATTGGACAATACATGCGACTTCGCTGGAAGAGATGGTTTATAAACAGATCATCAAAGAAGAGAATATTGAAGAATTTAAGAAAGTATTCAAAGATCCTAAATATCACTTCTGTGTTTTTGTACTCTCCGAGTTAGGAGCTCAATTCATATTCTTAGCAAAAAAATAAAAAAAGGCACCATCTTAAAAAGTTGGTGCCTTTCTTTTCGGAGATAATTGATTTTATTCTTCCTCTTTGTTCTTTGTGGTCATATCTTCCACAAAATCTTCGATCTTATCCCTAGCATTTCCCGCTGCACCCTTCACTTTCTCTAAAACGTCTTCAACAATATCTTGAGCTTGATCGATCAAGTCTTCAACCTTCTCACCAATTGTTTCTTCGTTATTCGGCTCATCTGGCTCGCTAGTTAATTCCTTCTTTGACTCCTCTTTCTTCGGCTCAGCCTTTGGAGTTTCATCAGAGACATCTGTATTTACTGCTGTTTCTTTCTTCTTCCCCTTGGCCAGTTTAATCGCCAACGCAGCAGCTTCCAATTTAGCTTTCTCTTCGTCACTAATCTCTGTCTCTGCAATTTGTTTTTTTATCTCTTGCTTCTTTTCTTCAGCCTTAGCCTTAATTTCAGCTTGCAGTTTTGCCTTCTCTTCCCGTTTAACTTCTTTCTCAATTCGTTGTTCTAGTTCACCTTTAGTTTTCAGCATATCCTTTAACTTCTCTTCCTTGGAAGAGATACGCTCTTCAATCATACCTATCCTTGCCTCTCTCAATTGAGCCTCCAATTGGCCAAAAGCTCCTTCTGCCTGATTTGATTGATTTCGTTTGTCTCTTTGATCTTTTTCAATAGAATTTTTCATTCTATCAATCGCAGCTAGCAAACCTTTCAGTCTATTTTCCAATCTAGCCTTTTGACTATTCCCAGATTTCCCACCAGCTTTTCCATACTTTTTCTCTTTTAAGAACTTGAAAGCTTCATCGATTTTTGACCAGACCTTGTTTCTGTCATCGCGTGTAAACTTTGTTTTCGAGAACTTACTTTGCAATTTCTTTAATTCTTCGAATATAGGTTGAAGACTCTTTCCTCCCTCGATTTTTTCTCTGAGCTCGTTAACCCTTGTTTGAAAATCATGAAGCTGCTCTTTTGATTCTTCCTTGAACTTAGCGTCCATGACCTTTCGCATAGATTTCAAGCGATCGAAGATTTCATTTGTATCTTTTCTTAAATTATTTGCTTGTTCACGGAAAAGATTTTTTTGCTGAACTTGCGTCTGAACTTTATTCCAAAAACCTTTCATTTCTTCCCAGACTGCAGACGAATACGATTCCATTCTGTCAACCTTCTCTTTGATATCTGCCAATTCAGAATGGTATAACTCATACAACTTATTAGACAAAACAACAAAATGCCATTCTGCCTTTGCTCTGGTGATGACATCGGCCCTATCTACTCGCAATGTTTCAGGTAATAAATCATCTGTTACTGATAGAGGTCTTGTCATCGTAGAGTATCCTTCTACAAATTCTACTTCTTGGCCACTCTTCCACTCGTTCATGAGACTATTCTGGAAAGCCTCTGTCACTGTTTCTTCAGGAAACTGATAGATATTTACCATGTTCTCAGCCTCGATCAACTCGATTGCTAATAATTGCTTTTTTTCATTCTCGTCGGTTGCCCAAATTACAATCTTGTTCTTCATTCTATTTTTTTCAATCGTTTTCAGACCTAAACTAGGCCTTTTTCTACTAAATACTCTGCTATCTGAACAGCATTTGTTGCTGCACCTTTTCGTAAATTATCAGAGACAACCCACAGATTCAAGCCATTTTCGATGCTTTCATCCCTGCGTATTCGTCCCACGAAAACTTCGTTTCTATCCTTTGCCATTAATGGCATTGGATAACTAAAATTATCTAGATCATCTTGGATTACTAAACCTTCGGTTTCGTTGAATATTTTGTAAACTGAATCTATATCATAATTGTTTACAAATTCAACATTTACTGATTCACTATGTCCTCCGTAGACAGGAACGCGTACTGCAGTTGCTGTCACCGCAATTGAAGAATCATTCAATATTTTGCGAGTTTCGTGCATTAGTTTCATTTCCTCTTTTGTGTAGCGATTCTCAAGAAAATCATCGCAGTGAGGAATACAATTTTCGAAAATAGGGTGTTCATACGCGGGATCATCTGCGACATTCCCATCTCTTTCTATCTCATACTGATTTACAGCCTTATTGCCAGTCCCAGTAAAAGATTGATAAGTACTAATAACTAATCTCTTGATCCTAAACTCGCGATGAAGTGGTGCAAGAGCTACCACCATCTGGATAGTAGAACAATTTGGATTCGCAATAATCTTATCTAATGAGGTAAGTTGACTTGCATTGACTTCTGGTACAATCAACTTCTTAGAAGCATCCATACGCCAAGCTGAAGAATTATCAATAACTGTAATTCCTGCTGCTGCGTATCTTGGTGCCCACTCTTTTGACGTTGCTCCACCAGCTGAAAATAGTGCGATCTCTGGCTTCAATGCAATAGCTTCTTCATGAGAAACAACTGAATATTGCACTCCATTGAAGCTAATTTTTTTCCCATAAGACTTTGGTGACGCAACGGGAATAATAGACTCAATCTTTAGACTTGACTCTCGCAATACCTGCTGCATGACAGTTCCTACTAAACCAGTTGCTCCAACTATAGCTATTTGCATTATTAATCTTCTTGGCAAAAAAAATCTCTGAGTCAAAAAACTTCAGATTCAAACGAGGTTAATTTAACATAATGCTTGTGTACGGATTCCACTCAAATAATGAATCAATGGCGAATTTTCCGTAGCTTCGTAGTCTTATGAAATCACTAGTACAAATATTAGTCCTTTCTTTGGTTTCAACCTCATTATTGATGGGACAATTTTCTGATAATTTTGACGATGGAGACATTTCCAACAATCCCATGTGGCTCGGTGACGTAGACGCATACGTTATAAATTCCAATGGCGAACTGCAATTAAATGAAGAAGAAGCGGGATCAAAATTTATTTATTTGCCGATAGAAGTTCTTGCAGATTTTACATGGGAGTGGGATTGGGAACTAAACTTTTCACCTTCCGACAATAATAAGGGAAGAGTTTACATATTCATGTCAGATATCGATCCATCAACAGCAAATGGCTACTATCTCGAAATTGGAGAAAACCTTGCGAATGATGCAATTAAAATCTTTAGACTGGATCAGGGTTCTCCCAGCCTTGTTGCAGAATGTGAAATGGGGGCTGTCGCCCAAAAGCCCGCACAGGTAAGCATCAAAATGGATCGCGTTGAAGGTCTTTGGACTATTTATACCGACTACACAAAAGGAGGCTTTCCCATTGAGGAAATCCAGTTCTTTGATGATACGTATGACTTTCTTTCAAGTGGATATTTTGCTTTTGAAGCAATCTATACTTCTAGTAACTCAAAAGCCTTTTTTCTAGACAATCTCAATGGAGAAATTTTTACACCAGATACAGAAGGTCCAATTATTACTTTCTATGAATTTACAAGTGACACTAGACTCAATATCGTATTCAATGAAGCAATATCAGCGGTAAGTCTAGACAATTTGATTTTGGGCGTAAGCCCTCCAGAAAACGACGTTATTGATACGGAACTAGCAGGTATGCAAAATCAAATTCTTGCAATCGATTTTGAAATGCCTTTTCCATCTGGACCAACCTATGAATTGACAATTTCCGGATTAAGAGATGAGTCAAACAATAGTATGGCAGAACAAACTATAGAATTTAGGCAAGCGGTTTCGCCAGCAATTGGAGACGTTATTATCAATGAAATTCTATTTGATCCGCTCGTCGGGGGGGACGACTTTGTTGAAATACTAAATATATCTGACAAGCTAATCTCGATCGAAGGATTGACACTTCTGAATAATACTAAGGAAAACAGCGAAGAGTTAGTTTCAAAGGCAATTATTCTTGAACCAAGCGACATTATTGCGTTTTGCTCAGATACGTCAATCTTAAGGCAGACCTACAAAACTCCAGCTACTGCAAGATTACATGAAATGTCAATCCCAAGTTTCAATCAGAGTGACGGCAATGTTACGATTGTAAATGTAGATGGGGAGATCCTCGATGACTTGGACTATGAAGAAGATATGCATTTATCGCTAATCGATGATACAAAAGGAGTTTCTCTTGAGCGAATATTTGGAACTTCACCAACAATTGCAAGTAACTTCACTTCGGGTACTTCTTCAACCATGTTTGCTACACCAGGTTACCAAAATGCAAATGCAAGAAATAGCAATGCTAACAATGGCGAAATATTTCAATTGGAGCAAAGTTACTTTTCACCTAACAATGATGGAGACTCAGATCAAATGATCTTGTTATTAGATATGCCTTCAACTGGATTCTTTACAACAGTAACAATTTTCAATATTAATGGGCAAAAGATTAGAAATCTTGTAACCAATCAGCTTACTGCAAGTCAGGACATTATTACTTGGGATGGAAGTATGGATGATGGCACTAAAGCAACTGTTGGGCATTATCTAGTTTACATAGAATCTTTTACGGACTCGGGAGAAACACTCCAAGATAAAAAGCATGTCAAGCTTTTGGACATCTTTTGATCTGAAAGTATCTTAGAAGTAGGGATTCTATTATTTTTGTACAAAATGAAATGCTATCGCACAGCCAAAAAGTATACTAAAAACCTTATCACCACTATTTCTAGTGGCTGGATCTGTTTTGGTTACCTTAATCGTATTCAACACAGATTGTCCATACGTTAAGCAATTACAGGAATCGGCAGTCTACATTATGATAGGATTCCTTTTTATGGCACTCATTGGTTACCTTGTTAATCAAAAACAGATTTTACTTGGAAGTCTTGTTTTTACTGCAATACTTTGTCTTTTCTTAAAAGATGCTAGTAGTAACAATCTCCGGACTCCACAGGAGAATAACCAAATGAAACTTGCAGTAGCCCATATTAATGTCTCCTCAGTAGAGGACTCTTACCAAACATTTCTCTCCCAAGTAAAGGGCGAAAATCTAGACATAATTTCTTTTCAAGAGATTAAGCCTGACTGGTCAGTTTTCCTCCGCGAAGAATTATCTACAATCTATCCTTATAAAGCCGAAAATGTCAGAATTGATCCTTTTGGAATGGCCATATACTCAAAATATCCAATAGTAACTGTAGATACAATCTTTTATGAGCAAGTTCCTGGCTTGGAAGCAATGATTCTTCTTCCAGATGAAAATGAAATCAGGGTCTTTAACACACTGTTGTTACCTTCAATAGACAATCAATTAGACGAACTCCAAGATAACCAACTAAAATACATTGGCAATTACCTTAACCAAAATCAAGGTACCTCTCTTATTATGGGTGACTTCAATATGGTATATTGGTCCAGTAGGATACGAGACTTCCGAATCAAAACAGGTTTGAAGAACAGTAGACGGGATGTCTCTAGTAGTGTATTGTCAATTCCTTATGATCATATTTTCCATTCTCCAGACCTTGAATGTACTATGTTTCGCGACCTAGTAGATAGCTTAGGTTATAGATTGGGGATTTCTGCCAACCTACAATTCATTGAATCTAATACCGCTGAATTATGACAAGCTATAAAACCTTCTTCATCAGTTCTCAGCAATTAGTCGAGAAGAAGTTTGACAAAATGACCAGCTTCAAAGTTGATGGACCAGCTATGAAAACTGAGATACAAGCACTGCTTTACAAATATGAATCTGCGGGATATGAACTTCATAGCACGCAATCAATCATGTCTACTAACGGTCAATTTAGCTATACTGAAGGCCTCATTGTTATCTTAAAGTTGAAGTAGATGCGATTCGTATGCAAGTCTTTTTCCGAATTAAGTCTTAAGGAACTTTATGACATTATGGTTTTACGCCAAGAAGTCTTTGTAGTTGAACAAGATTGCCCTTACCTCGACGCAGATGGCAAGGATCTTGATGCAGATCATGTTATGATCTATGAAAACGCTAAGTTGATAGCATACACGCGAATATTAGCAGCGGGAGTCTCTTATCCCGAATACACTTCAATAGGAAGAGTGGTAAATTCTTCAACGGTAAGAGGTCGAGGAATTGGGAGAAAACTTATGGAATACTCAATAGAAACTTGCTTGAAGAAATACCCAAAAATTCCCATTAAAATCTCAGCTCAGGTATACCTTAAAACCTTCTATACTGACTTGGGATTTGAAGATACAATAGAAAGATATCTTGAAGACAATATTCCCCACATGGGTATGATATTAAGAAAAAAATAAAGGGCTTTATTTGCTGATTAACAGCAATTTATGGACAGTGTGGCACACTATATAAGTACAGTCAAAGTCATTAAATAATTTACTGACAAATCATATCATCAAATGCTACAATCGTATCAAAACCTTTCTCATTAAAATACGAGTGTACTTTTTCTTGACCTTTGTCTGAAGCCGCAAGTACAAAATCTCCACCCCAAGCTCCTAAAGATTTAGTAACACCTTGGAAATCAGAAAAACGTTCAGATTGAACTGTCTTTAACTTCATTTCTCTTGCGACAATCTCTTCGTGTCGACTCAGCAATCCACAAAATTCATTGAAATCGCCAGCGCTAATAATCTTATCAGTGATCTCAGTTAAAGCTTTGACTGTTGCTTTCTTATTCTTAGCATGCTCGAAATAGTATTTCACCGCATCATCGCTAGACTGCTTTTCATTCAAGTGAACGAAGTACAGATTTTTAGTAAAAGATAGATTAAAGTCAACTTCTTCATAATGTAAAGAATCGTCTGCTAATGCAAAAACTAAAGGACCATCTGCACCTGCACAAGCTATATCATAGCCAGAACCTTGAGAAACCTTAAAATGAAGTAAAAATGGATTTACACCAGCCCAATCTGCAACTAAATGTATCAAACTACTACTAGAACCCAATCCCCAATTTCTACAGAATTCAAGATGTGTTTCTATCTTGAAGGCTTTCCAATTGCTTAAAAATTCTGAATTGAGACGAACGGCATTCTTGAGTATACTTTGGATTTTCTTTGATACTGCTTCATCAGTAGTCTTTACGGCAGAAAAGTCATAAAGTGATATTTGCGACTCAAACCAAATCTCACCATGTACATCATAGCTTTTCCAATTAAGATCACTACCGCGAGTAGCCTTAACCATCATTTTTTGACCTTGCTTTGTTGGGAATGCTAAAGTTTTTGCACCGTCTAGGACGTAATACTCAGATGTGAGCATAAGTTTTCCCCTTGCGTAGAATTCCTGTTTGATAATATTCAGTATTATAAGTTAGCAATGCTGATACCAGAGATATCGCTTTTCGTTTTGTCGGTTGTTGGAATTCTCTACGGTTGGTTCTATAAAGTCTGAAAATCCGACATTCAAACGGACTCCCAAACAAGTAACAAAAATATCATTATTTATTCCAATAATAGATTTTTCTATATATGAATTTTTAAAATATAATAAAAAGCATTCCTTCGTTACCTATATTAAATTATCCTGACTGTACTACCACTGCTCCTATCAATTTGGCACAACGAACAAAGGCTGTCTTCTTTACAGAAAACAGCCTCTCTTAATTCTTAGAAACAGTGTTGCTACAAGCTACCGAATTTCTCTTGTCGATACTCCGCGCCAAGAACTTGATTTCTTTTGACAACGGATGGCTTAGTAAAATGCTTTCTATTTCGTAATTCCTTTAGCGTTCCAGTACTTTGGAACTTTCTTTTGTATCTTTTCAACGCTCTGTCGATAGATTCCTCTTCTTTGACATCAATGACTAACATAAAATTTTATTCTTTTTGTGATAAAGCGCCGCAAAGATAATCACATCTTTAGATATAGTCAATAGTTATTCTAAGATTTAAAAGGTAATTGATGATCAAACACAAATCAAATCATATTAGCCGAAACAGTTTCACAAATCTACCTAATGCAAAGACCGTATTCAACTTGCGCTTGATCTTGATTTCAACTTTGGGAACAACGTTTAGAACCTGCCGTACATAAGGCTTGGTGGCTATGCGTGTTGTTTCAATTAGTTTCTGAGTGGGACTTAGACTTAAGTACCAACTTGAAAACTCTCGATAGAGCGCATCAAGAGCAGGTTTGTTATCTTTCGTATACGCCTTCAGAAATTTTACTGAATCCTTCGTTTTCTTAAATTCTAGCGATTCTTCAAGTGCTTCAACCATGAGTGCTGCAAGGACATCCATTTTATCTGGAGCAGCCATATCTCGATTTACTAATTGCTCGAGTTGAGAACTATGGTAGATTAACATTTTTTGCATTCTCGCCGATCGACAAGAACTTAACAAGAATAAACTTGAAAGCGCAATAACAGCCAGGTATCTCATAAATTCTAAAATTCTATTGTGTCTCCAGGTTTATGCTTTTTAGTTGAACTCTCCGATTTCTTGTCAATCGGTTCTCCAAAAAGATCTGTTGGTTTCTCCGAAGTCGGTGGAGGTGACTTTGGTTTCTTCTTTTCTTCAGTTTTTTCACTTTTTGGAGGATCTAGAGGGACTACTTTCCTCAAGGTACCTTCCACTACTTTATTTCCAATTGCTTTCCATCCTTTGACATCAATCAAACCAGCTAGTTCCAAAGTCTCTTTCTCTGTTGATCGACCTTTGCGATATGAAATCTCTACAAGATCAAGAGTCCGATCCGAAATATAGTATAGAGTAGATCCTCGATAATCAGTAATAAAACTGTAAAGTGTTCCTTCTTTGCTCGTCTCTACAACAAATCGTTTGACCATCGTTCTCTTCTTTTCGCCATCATAATAAAGAACGTTCAATGGCTTATCAGCATCGAACTTTGAAATAAAGACCATATTATCAACGATGACCTTGATGTCTAGATTGATATCCCTGAGCATATATTCACCGTTGCCATACGCTATAAATAACTTGTCACCCGAGTCAAACTCTCCCAAGAAATCACCTCTTTCAGCCTTATTTAAGCGACCACTAACCGTGTCCATGTAGATTTTTTGGGCTCCAAGCGATGATGTGCCCATTTCAATCTGAGTAACCTTCTTCACCGGATACTTAGTCACCGTATTTCCTTGAGCACCTCTACCCTTTATAGCAATTTCAGCAAAGTCATAGTCAAATACCTTCTTCTTGGCACTGCTTCCAGGCGTCAATTGAATATTGACCAATTCTGTTTCTCCGTTTGGATTAACTGTGAAATAAAGTACTTTGGACCCACGAGTCCCTTTCGTCAAATCATACTCTCTATCTCTAGTAATCGCTTTTACATTAAATCGTTTTGCCATTGTTTTGCCGCTGGCACCATCTACGTAAAGCATATTGTAAGTTGTACGATCATCTCCCTTTTTCCAAATAGCTATATGAATCACATCCTTACCTACAAAAACCTTATCAGCTATGCGATAGACACCAAATGTTCCATTCTTACGAAATACAATTACATCGTCAATATCTGAGCAGTCTTGAATAAATTCATCTTTTTTCATGCCTGTTCCCATGAATCCCTCTTTACGATTCACATACAACTTCGCATTTCTAGCAACGACACGTCTTGCACTGATACTATCAAATTCGGTTATCTCAGTTTTCCGCTCCCTACCTTCGCCGTACTTTCTCTTCAATTCAAGATAATAGTCAATCGCAAACTCTACTAAGTTAGCCAAGTGATGATTTACTTTTTCCAATTCACTCTCTATATTGGCTATAAGTTCGTCAGCCTTGAAACTATTGTACTTGGATATTCTCTTTATTTTTATCTCAGTCAATCGTACTACATCATCGTCAGTAATCTCGCGATTCAGCTTAAGTCGGCTATCTGAAGTTCCTTTGTAAGTCTTGGGTGTTGCAACATATTTAGCTAATCCTTTGTGGATAGCAACAAGCACCTCTTCCCAACTTTCGCATTCCTCTATATCTCGATAAATACGATTTTCAATAAATATTTTTTCAAGACTTGCAAAATGCCACTTCTCCTCTAATTCTCCTTTCTTGATTTCTAGCTCTTTGCGAAGAAGCTCTTTTGTGTTCTCAGTACAAGTTCTGAGTATTTCCGAAACAGTTAAAAAATGTGGTTTATTATCAATTATGACACAGGCATTGGGAGAGATACTAATTTCACAATTTGTAAATGCATACAACGCATCAATCGTAACCTCTGGTGAAATTCCAGACTGAAGATCAATATGAATATCTACCTCTCTAGCCGTATTATCAACGACCTTTTTGATCTTGATTTTACCTTTATCATTCGCCTTGATAATACTATCAATCAAGTTATTTGTAGTCACTCCATATGGCAGCTCACGCACTGACAAAGTGTTTTTGTCAACTATTTCAATTTTGGAACGCGATCTGACTTTACCTCCGCGCTTACCATCATTATACTCGCGTACATCAATCATACCTCCGTTCTCAAAATCTGGAAAAATCTGAAAACTTTTCCCTTTTAGTATTTTGATAGACGCATCAATTAGTTCGATAAAATTGTGAGGTAGTATCTTTGTAGAAAGCCCAACTGCTATTCCTTCAACTCCTTGTGCAAGCAACAATGGAAATTTGACTGGTAGTGTGATAGGCTCTTTATTCCTTCCGTCATAACTATTTTGCCAGTCTGTTGTCTGCCCATTAAATACGACTTCCAAAGCAAACTTTGTCAAACGCGCTTCTATATAACGAGGAGCAGCCGCTGAATCACCAGTCCTAGTGTCACCCCAATTACCCTGTGGGTCAATTAGTAGATTCTTTTGACCTAGTTGGACAAGTGCATCACCTATCGCAGCATCACCATGTGGATGAAATTGCATAGTCTGCCCAATAATATTAGCGACCTTGTGATAACGTCCGTCATCCATTACCTTCATTGCATGCAGAATACGACGATGCACCGGCTTCATTCCATCTTCGATAGTAGGAACGGCACGTTCCAGAATAACATATGATGCATAATCCAAGAAATACTCTTGGTACAAACCATTCAACGTGATTACCTCACCTTTCTCTTCTCTTTCCATACTTGTAAATGAACCGCTAAAATATGAAACATAATCAATATATGAAGATAATTCTCTTTGATAATGGGAAGTTTAGAGGGGGAAAGCTTTTGGTAGATAGGGCTTCCGCCAAAAAAACGTGTCTAGCTCATATAAAATCCTAAAAGTGAGCCGATCGCACTATACGGAAGTAGTTTACCAAGATATAGACAATAAAAAAACTTGTAAATACAGAATAGACAGGCATAAAGCGAACAAAACCTCGATTGATGAGTAATAGTCTTGAACGAAACAAGATATAGACAAAGATTATAGAGTCTATATCATTAAATACTAAACTATTAACCAAAATATCATCTGTTCAATGATTTTTGGGTAACTCAAAAAAATATAATGTTTTACAAAAGCTTAGTTTTCGGATTATTCAGTACAATTTTTGCTTGTATGAGTGGTTCCGAAACAACAACAGAAGAAACTAAAATGCAAACCGAGTTAAATGAAATTAACGAGGAAATAGAAGATTCAAGCAATTCTATAAAAAACGAAATGCTAGAACTTAGAAACGAGATCGATGAACAACTTGGTTGCAATTGACGCGAAAATTCAAGAATCGTCTGATGAAATGCAAGAAGAGCTAAAAAAAGACAGAGCTCAATTGGTGAATTGGAAAAACAAAATTGTTTCTGACATCGAAGATATTGAAACAAAAATCAGCGATGACTTTGACGAAGCCAAAACTACAGCAAAGGATGGTATTAAGGAGATGAGTGAAGACGTTCGAGAAGTGCAAGAAGAAATGAGTGAAGATGTACGTGAAGTTCGGACAGAATTGTGCGATGATGCTAAGGCACTTAATAAGGATCTAAAAGCTGGATGGTCAGATTTCAAGAACGATGTACAAAAGTTTATGTATGATCTGAATAAAAAATTAAAATCCTAAATAAAGAGTAATCCCCATAACGTATGAAGGAGTGACACAATCGTGTCGCTCCTTTTTGTTTGGGTCTCATCGAATTAAAAAAAATAAGTGCAACAAATTGATAATCAATTTATTGCGACTAGTGTGCCACACGTTGATGAGATATACGCAGATATCTACAACTTCTAACAAGCTGAAGAAAACTCACATAAAAATCTTATAAAATAGTCTGTAATAGTCTTTGCTTAGCTATGAGTAACTCAACAAAAATCAAAAATTTTAAAGGTTTAATCTTGTGACTTCTAGCAATCTACATTTTGACAAACTTCCCTGTATGTAAAGTACCTTCAATACTAACTACATAGTGATAAACTCCGGTATTGAAAGCAGAAATATCTATCCGTTGATTTGGTTCTATTCGGGCTTTTTGCACAAGCAGTCCTTGCGAATTATAAATCTGAAATTCCGAATTTAAAGAAATTCCGTCAATATTGATAAAGCTGTTTGCAGGCGAAGGAAAAACTCGAACCACAGATTCTGATTCTAATTTAGTTTCACTAATAACTCCACAAATTATCTCAGCAAAAGCGGCATCTGTCTCAGCAAGAAATTGATTACGAGTATTCTCATATGAAGGATCAAAGTAAATATCTGTATGTCCTCCACCTTCGACAGAAAACAACGATCCGCCCAAGTTCTGATTCTGCTGGCGTAGTCCAACACTTCCACTACCATATAAGGGCACTATGTCTATTCCAAATACCTTTGCAAAACCTTTTTCATATGGTACTACATCATCGGCAGTTCCATGCAAACTGTAAATCAATGGGTCAGAAGCTGTAATCCAACTTGTGTCATAAACGGCTCCAGATAAACTTAGTATTCCACGAACTTCTGTGTCATAAATGAAATGAGCTGGATCCCCAGTATTTCCTTCGTACCCACCATTATTTTCAATTATTTCAGTCAAAAAAGGTAAATCAACATCCTCCTCATCTACTAAGCCAGCTACACAAGCTGTTATAGCACCAGCTGAATAACCACCAATAAATATCATCTCAGGATCAACATTGTAAGTATTCCCATCTTCGATAGCATTGTGCTTAAACCAACGAATAGCTCCTTTCATGTCATGAGATGCTTTAATAGCGATATCCATTGCCTTGATGGAATCGGGAATTCCGTTTAATATACTAAGCAGTCTATAATCAACAGTAGCTGCAACATAACCGCGTTCAGCCAATCGTATACAATAGTCTTCCATATCCTGGCGATTACCTCCTATAAACGAACCTCCATGTGCAAGTACAACTAATGGCCTAGCATCTACAAGATCAGATTCTGGATAATAAACGTCCATAAACAGGTCTACACTATCCCCAGCTGGATTGATATTCCTTCCGTACTTTATCTCATCCTGACCATAATTAGTAATCACTGGATCAATATATCTATCTCCGTCGCAACCATAGTCAAATTGTGCCTGCAGATTTAAAGCAGCTAGCATCATCGCTATAGACAAAATAAAATGGATTCTTATTTTCATTGTTTCTCGATTTAATCTTTCAATGGATTTAAGGTAATCAGTTAATATAACGCAGCAGTATCACTAATTGTTTTTGGTTTCTTTGCTCTACCAACATTGATATTGGCTCCGACTCTAAAATTCATTTTAATCCTATTCCAAGGCAGGAAAATCCCAACCACATTATCACTCAATGCATGTAATTGAACAGGGCCCAAATTCATGACTGAACTCAATCCTAAATTTGAGTAAGTATTATTTTTGTAAGCATATGAAACACCAACATCCCAGAAATTCCATACTCTCTTACGCACATTTAGGCCAATAGCTGGTAGGAATCTATTCTGTTTCCATTCTCCATATAAAACAGCACCAAGATGAACCGTATTGAGATGATACTCACCTCCAATCACAATTTTTATCGGTGTAAACGTTGTATAGTTTTCAAAGCTAATACCTACATCGAAAACCTGTTGGAGAGTGTCCAACAAGACTTCTAAGGTATCTACCGTAGCATCATCGAAGGTGAAACCTTCAAATGTGTATTTACCCTCACTTCTATAATTGATAGGGTTTGATCTCCATCTAATTAGACCTACGTCAAGTAGACTTGCAGAAATATCAAAACGATCTGCAATATACTGAAACCCAAAATCTGCTGACACACCGATATTATCTTGAAATGGATTCGAAAAAGGAAGAGCTTCTCTTAGTGAAAACTCTAAGCTGTTATAAGAAGTGTTCACTAGGTAGTCATTTTCTACCGTAATTTCGTAAAACTCCTCTCCAGTCGTCAGATTGAATTCAGTCTCAGGTGTACTTATATCAAGCGCTCCTGAAATAAATTTCAGATTAGCTCCAAATCGATAATAATCATCGATCAAGTATGAAGCTCCTATATAAGCTTCACTTGTCTGTCGAAAATAAAGCGACGGACCAAATTCAATTGTTTTGCCAATTTCATCAGCATTTCCAGAAACAAAGAGTTTTGCAAGGTCTGGGCTGAAATTGAAATATCCATTTGAATGCATCTGATACCCAGCTCTTATGTACCATCCATCTTTTACAAAACCCAAGTCAAATACATTGAAAGAAGCATCTGAGCTTAAATAATTTCGAGTTATTCCGCCTGCAAGGTCTCTTAAGTAATTGACCGTCCCAGTTGAGCTAAGAATCCTCGGGCCTCTTGCATCCAAGTGAAAGTAAGTACTTCCAAAACCAATATTGAAGGTTCCTTGGGGAGCATACGCCGGCTGCAATTGGCCAGACTGAATCACATCAGGATGAAAAAACAAACTTAGTTCTTCTTGCGCTTTAAGAAAATGAGCGACGAAGAAAAGGCAAATTAACCATATGTATCTCATGCAAAACTCTATTAATTGGGCAGTTTCATTAATGCCATCAATCTAATGACGTATATTGTATCAAATGTCCTATTTGTTTACTCGTGAGGATTACTCTAAACTAAACTTAGCTCCCATTTTTATGCGAAGACCAAAGTCCTTATATATCCACACATACTCACCATCATCATTTGTAGACTGAAAAGTAGGCTGAACCAGAAGCCTCGTTGTCTCTTTCAGATTAGCTAACTTACTTGCTGAAAAGTCAATAAAATAAGTTTGCTTGTCCACGTCGGTTAACGTCTCGGTTCCGTCATAAGTTCCACCTGCTAAAAATATGGGACCTTCATCAAAAATGCTATCAATTACTTCGTCCTGATCATTCATCAGATACAATTGAGTTGTAACATCAATTGGAAAGTTGTTTTCTACAATAAGCTTTAACTCCGCTGTATCAATGAAACTAACTTCATCATCGGGTAGATTTATATCCAATGTATCAGAAACCTTTAATTGGTTCACTGAAAGATGGAGTGGCACTTCAACATTTAATTGCACAGCATAGTAAGAATCACTAGTCATATACCCCAAAAAGTCTGGGTCATCACTTGGATTTGCTATAGCATCAATATTGTAATTAAACTTAGCGATTCTATCTTGAAATATTTCCCGAACGTTACTATTATCCTTTGTGAATTCAAAGTAAGTTAGCTTCACTTCACCCATCTCCTCAAAACTTGGATAATTAAATACGATCCCAGTCTCTATAACTTGGGCTTCAATATCAAACTTTTCTCCTCCTATCGTTTCCAGAGTCATTTCCTTAAAATCAGTACCTACCGCAAATCCAAAAGAATTTTCAACAGATAAAGAAACTTTTGGATCAACGAAATCCATTGTTCCTGATAGCCATCGTTTGTACAAATTGATGGGAATGAAACTTCCACTCACTGGACGAGAAGTCCTAGGAAAATATCCTTGCAGATAACTAAATTGTAGCAAATTGAAATTCACAGCAACTTCATCAATTTCTACGCGAGTTCCATCCGCCCTACGAGCATCATAGTGAAAGGTTATCAGGTTATCATTTCCTACCAAAGACCATCCTTCAAGGTCTACAGGTGGACTAACTATTTCAACTTCAGCACCTGTTGGGGAACCAGGAAAAGAAGCGAATTGTCTTAGTCGCACCCCATCTAGTTGTATTTCCTCTATCCAAACTTCTACTTCTATCGGCTCCGTGGATGATGAAATAAAACGAAAATTCAACTGATCTTGAAGAAATACAGCAGAATCAATTTTATTCAAAGTTGCACCTTGTGAGAGATCTAACTGAAAAAAAGTATCACTCATAGGGATATAACCAATTCCAAAAATCGGAGGAAAGACTACTGATGCAGGATCGCGGAGTACCTCCCCAGAATAATTCACAATCACTCTGCCCTCATCGTCGAATCGAACTTGAGAATTACTAGTTGGATCTGACGAAGTGAAAATATCTTCCATAGTGATTTCATCATTGATCAATGGTATCGCCCATAAAGCATCTTTTGTCTCGTCCAAAAATTCTTCCTGAGTTGGTAGGTTACAAGCAACAGCAAAAAACAGACATACAACAAGAGCTAAAAAATGTATTTTTATCATTTTACTAAATATATCAGGAAGGTTTGCAGATACACTGTCATCAAAATAGATTAATCCTTAAAACCAAATTTACAATTTCTCACGGTGCATACAACCATAGAGATCAACTACTTATTGAACTCGCTGATAAAAACAACACAGGTTTCGGTGAAACAGTCGCCATTGATTACTACGGACAGAATATTGATGAGATGCTTGCACTTGCTCACAAGGCTGCTCCACAGATCACAAGAATAGCTTCTGACATCTCACCAAAGGCATTTTACACAAAGCTTCTTGATTTATTTCCTTCCAATTCTTTTCTACGAAGTGCTTTCGAAACTGCATATCATGACCTTCATGATAACAAATATGGTCCTGACTTAGAAGTAGTAGAGAATCCTCAAGTACCGTCATCGATTACAATCGGAATGAGTGATTCCGTGGAAAACGTCGAAGAGAAACTAGACCAGAGATGGCCAGTTTTCAAAATCAAAATCAATCAACAAGATTTCAGAGAGGATATTATTACCAGAATTGTAGATGCTGGAAGGTCTTTTGGTATAGATGCCAATGGTGCGTTTAATGATATGGGTCAAGCCCAAAAAGCAATAAATTACCTACAAAACCAAGGTTGTTTATACATCGAACAATTACTTCGCAAAACGATGGTAAATGAAATTGATCGTTTAGATCGACCTCAAGAGAGCCTGTTTCTTTTAGACGAATCCATAACATCACTTAGTGATGCAAAAAAGTATGTCCAATCTTATGATGGCTATGTTCTAAAACTGACAAAGTGCGGTGGTATTACACCTACTTTGGAAATCATAAACTATGCTCGAGAACATGGTAAAAAGCTTCTTGCTGGTTGCATGACCGAATCTAGTATCGGAATAAATCACATGTTACAACTAATATCCTACTTTGACTTCGCAGACTTAGACGGAGCATATCTTATTTCCAATGACAGAGAAATCATCGAGAGAAGCGAAAAGAACTTCCGTTTTCTGCAGGATGATGGATATTTTTCATAACAATGATCATTTTAGGAATCTATCAATTAGAAAAGCTCTGAACTATCCAATAACAAAAAGATAGAAGAACATCTAGCTAGATACAATTCCTAATCTATACCTCGTTTTCTGTCATTTGAAATTGCGTGTTAAACCCAATTGGAGGTGGAGCAGGCTGATCATCATCATAGTCTTCCCAATTAGTCAACTCATTTAGTAATTCTTCAACATGTCGGACAATGTAGCCCTCTTTGATTTCATCAGGTCGCAGAATCTCTAAAGTCTTAGGTTGTTGCGGCTCTCCATAACCTTCTAGAAAAGGCTGGACGATCAACACAACCAATTTACCGTTAAATAATTGCTGATAAACTAACAACCCATTATTACGAACTACTGTACGATACTCTTCCCCTTGAAGCTTCTCACGAATCCCACTTTTTGTGCGACCAAGATTAAACATAATAACTTCAAGGTTATCAACATCATCCTTAATATCTATCTCAGCCTCGAGGTCAGTATTGTCAATGATACCTTGCAAAGTATCTATTACTAACTTCTTCTTGCCAGCTTTCCATTGATCTCTATAATCATGCGTATTTTGCTTAATTTTCAAATACTTAGCAACTTTTGATTTCAGTGCTGTATAATTCATGTATTATCTCTTTTAATTATTCTTATTGTTGGAAGAACGCGTGGGTTGTATCTAAAATTTCTCGAACCCTAGTTGAATTTGCCGCCTGAGCATAAACACGCAGTACCGGTTCTGTTCCCGAAGGTCTTATCATAACCCATTCTCCTTCAGTTTCGAAGAAAAACTTATATCCATCGATGTCATCTGTGTCCTTGACTACGAGATCGCCGATGTTGTCAATACCACCTTTCTGACATCTGGCGATAACAGCCTGTTTCTTCTCTTCGTCTAAATGTAAATCATCTCTATCAAAGTCAAAAGATCCTACCCTTTCATGGATCATACTAACCAATTCATGCAATTTTTTACCTGATTTGGCCATAAACTCCATGATTGTAAGACCTATCCATATTCCATCCCGTTCTGGAATAAAACCCTTAACGGCAAGTCCACCTGATTCTTCTCCCCCAACAAGAACATCCTGTTCAAGCATAAGTTCAGCAATATATTTGAATCCAATCTTTGTGACTGTCGTTTTCAATCCTAATTGATCAGCCAATTTTTTCATCTTCTCAGTCACAGAGAAAGTTACAATGACATCACCTGTCATGTTCTTTTCAACTGCTAGATAGTAAAGCAATAAAAGTAATATATGATGTGAATCTACAAATTTTCCATGCTCGTCAAACAATCCAATTCGATCTGCATCACCATCAGTCGCTAAACCAACATAAGGGACGTCTGAATCTTGAATAAATCTGGATAATTCAGTCAGATTTCTCCCAATCGGCTCTGGAGCTTGACCATGAAAACCTGGATTTTCATCGCAATGCAATAACTTCGCTTTGGGCAAAATTCTATGTAATACACGCTGCCCTGCACCATACATAGCGTCATAAGCCAGATTAATACCAGAACTTGCAATGCCTTTTATATCAAATGAGTCCATGACTTTTTGATAATAGATCTCTTCTAAATCTATTTCATGTATCAACGAAGTATTTGCAGTAATTTCTCCAGCTGCAAATCTAGAATGCACAGGAATCAAAGCTTCTACAGCTGCAATATCTGCCGGTACACTTGGTCCCCCAAACTTAGACTTAAGTTTAAACCCATTGTAAGAAGGGGGATTGTGACTGGCTGTTATTACAACACCAAGGTCAGCTTTTGCATTAACCACACCATATGAAACCATAGGAGTTGAGACATAGTCACTCGCTCTATATACCTCAATCCCGTAAGCTGAAAAAACTTCTGCAGTTGCCTTAGAAAACATAGGACCACCAAAACGACAATCGTGTCCCACTACAACCTTATTCATATTGTTATTTTTCATCCACTGGGCCGTACCCTCAGCCACTCTCATAACATTGGTCAATGTGTATGTATCTGCAATTATGGCTCGCCATCCGTCTGTACCGAATTTTATTTCTGCTGGCTTATTCATATATATAATTTTAGAAATTATCTTGTTATCTCAGACGTGAAGATAATAAAAATTGCCCCCCTTCGATCTAGTGAATAAATAAATCAATCAAAGAAGATACATATTACAAAAAATCTTAATATATTTCCGCTTCAAATTGAATTAAGTGATCGGAATTAGAAAAAATACGGGGGAAAGACAATACCAAGATTCATACTATCACAAAGGTAAGAGACAATTGCTAGCTAAGCAATTGGAACAAAAAGGAATTCACAGTCAGAGGGTTCTTGAAGCGATCAAGATGATTCCGCGACACTATTTCCTTGACTCTGCATTTATGGAGCTCGCTTATGACAATCGTGCTTTTCCTATCGAAGCTGCTCAGACGATCTCTCATCCTTACACCGTTGCTTTTCAAACTCAACTGTTAGAAATTCTTCCGGGAGATAAAATACTAGAAATTGGAACTGGTTCAGGTTATCAAGCGTGCGTCCTTTCATATATGGGTGCAAAAGTTTACTCTATTGAAAGGCAACAAGTTCTTTTCGATAAAACATCTAAGCTTCTTCCAAAAATTGGCTTTCGCCAAATACGCACACTTTTTGGTGATGGCTATGAAGGTGCTCCTAGGTTTGCACCTTTTGACAAGATCATCGTTACTGCGGGAGCGACTGAAGTGCCCAAAAAGCTGCTTCGTCAGCTAGCAATCGGCGGTAAAATGGTTATTCCTATGGGATGTAATGAAGAACAAGAGATGATCGTCTACACAAGGATGTCGCAGTCAGAATTCTCTACCTCTAATTTTGGAATGTTCAGTTTCGTTCCTTTCCTAAAAGGCGTCAACAAATCCAATTAGTATCATTTCAAGGTAATTCTTGAAGATTAGCTTGCATCGGAGAGATGCAAAAAAAATGCGTAAAAATGAGACGTAACTTCAAAGGAACGAATTCATTTTTACGCATAAATATTACTTAGACTGCAAAAGACTCTCCACAACCACAAGTACGACTAGCGTTTGGATTATTGAAGAAAAAGCCTTTTCCTTCTAGACCACCTGAAAATTCAAGTGTCGTATTACATAAGTAAAGAAATGATTTGAGGTCAGTCACAACACGTACATCATTGTCGTCAAAAATCTGATCGTCAGGTCTTGATTCATTATCAAAATCCATCTCATAAGAAAGACCAGAACAGCCTCCGCTTGTCACAGAAACTCGCACGAAATAGGAATCATCTAGTGATTCACCATTCATCAACTCACTTATCTTTTCTTTTGCACTATCTGCTACAAAAAGCATATTATTCTATTTACTCCTACCACATAAGGCAGGTTTATCACTACTTGTTTTTCTCTTGGTAATCCTTAATTGCGTCTTTGATCGCATCTTCTGCCAATACTGAACAGTGAATCTTTACTGGAGGCAAAGCTAATTCCTCAACAATAGTCATATTATCGATACTCAAAGCTTCATCAATTGATTTACCCTTCAACCATTCAGTCGCTAATGAAGAGGAAGCAATTGCAGAACCGCAGCCAAATGTTTTAAATTTAGCATCTTCAATAACTCCTGTGTTATCGTCAACTTGAATTTGCAAACGCATTACGTCTCCACACTCAGGCGCTCCTACAAGACCTGTTCCAACATTCTTAGAACTTTTATCAAGTGTACCAACATTTTTTGGATTCTTAAAATGATCCAATACTTTTTCTGAGTAAGCCATTTTTATTTATTTATTCGATTTGTAGAATTGTTTCCTATTATGTATTCTAACGCCCACATGACGTTTAAAGTTTCCTTTCTTTAGTGTGCAGTCCATTCGATCGCATCGAGATCAACTCCTTCTTTGTACATTTCCCAAATTGGACTAAGATTTCTCATATGATTTACTCCCTTGGAAATCTCTTCGATTGTATAGTCGATTTCCTCTTCCGTCGTGAATCGGCCTAAGCTAAATCTTATAGAAGAGTGCGCAAGATCGTCTCCAAGTCCTAGGGCAATCAATACGTATGAAGGTTCCAAACTTGCAGAAGTACAAGCAGACCCTGACGAAACACCAATTTCTTGATTGAATGTCATCATCAAGCCTTCTCCTTCAACATGCTTAAATGAAATATTTGTTACGTGCGGCATTCTATTTTCAACATCACCGTTGATGTACGTTTCCTCTAAGCTTTCGCACAAAGCTTTCTCCAACTTATCACGTAAAACAGATAATCTTTGAGCTTCTTCAGCCATTTCCTTTTGAGCCAACTCTGCTGCTTTTCCAAAACCTACGATACCTGGCACATTCAAAGTACCTGAACGCATACCGCGTTCATGACCACCGCCATCCATTTGAGCAGTTACTTTAACCCTCGGGTTCTTGCGATTAACAAATAATGCGCCCACACCTTTTGGTCCATACATTTTATGTGAAGTAAAAGCCATCAAGTGTATACCAACTTCTTTTGGGAACGTTGGAATTTTTCCAACTGCTTGAGTTGCATCGCTCATTAGCAATACTCCCTTACGATTACAGATTTCACCTATAGCCTTCATGTCTTGAATAACTCCAGTCTCGTTATTAGCCCACATGATTGACACAAGAATTGTATTATCTTTAATTGCAGCCTCAAGTTCATTTAAATCAACTCGACCTAATCTGTCAACCTTAAGATAAGTCACTTCTGCACCCATCTTCTCCAATTTCTTGCACGTATCCAAAACTGCTTTGTGCTCTGTTTCAAGGGTAATAATATGGTTACCTTTACGAGCGTACATTTCATATACTCCTTTGATTGCAAGGTTATCAGCCTCCGTTGCTCCTGAAGTAAAGATTATCTCCTTTGCGTCGACCTTTAGTAAATTAGCGATTTGCTCTCTCGCATAATCAACCGCTTCTTCGGATCTCCATCCAAATGGGTGATTTCTTGATGCTGCATTTCCATGCAAATCATAAAAGTAAGGAACCATCGCTTCAACTACACGTGGATCACAGGGTGTTGTGGCATTATTGTCTAAATAAATTAACTTCTTGCTCATCGAGTATTTTTTTTGAAAATCAACACAAATATAGCACTTCGCTATTCTTTTGCAGTGTACTCCTTAGAAAACATCTAAATAAAGAAAATTATTTTTATAAACTTTAGAAAAATACTACTTGGAAAGAGGCATTTCATCTATATCGTTCAATTACAGAAAAACAAGTCATTGTTCTTTAATAATATTCACCGACACAAGATGAAAAAAGACTTTGTCAAAAGTAATATTCTAAGTTGACTCATTCTACATCTCAGTGTGCTACACTCCTCATAGACAATTGATAACCAAACATTTATATGAAATAAATTCAATAAAGCTCATCAAGGTATAAATGAAAAGTACGCACCTGCGTCCAAATTGAGATTCCGCCAAAAACTCAAATTTAGCGATCCTACTACTACCATGAACCTTGTGGCACACTCTTCGTTATTTGCTCATTATCAACTATTTACATCAATCTATTTTTGCATCTCCTTCAAACTACTCCTTTGGGTAGGGCGGCGAGACTTACATCTCTCTAATTTTGATCAAAACACTTCATATGCCAACTCCAACAAACGAAACTCAAAACCAATCAAGCTTTCAAGGGCCTGCAGCTGAAACCGAAGTTTTTGAGTCTCAAGGAGTAGGGTTTGCAGCCCCAGCTTTTTCACTAAGTTCAGGAGATGAAGGCACACAAACAAATCAAAACCAAGTAGATGAAGACATTGACGATCTAGGAGGAGAAGAAGCAATCGACGATGCTTTTTACGATGGATTCGCCAATGATTATAGGATCGCTGCAGAAGAGTTTGATAGTTCCTCTAGTGAGCTGCTAGCGTTCGATCTCACTCAATCTGATTGGTCAGTAGCTGCACCAGATCATGAATATGGCAAAGACATAATAAATGAACTTTTGAATAGCATTGCCATCGTTATAAATGCCAATGAAAATGATTCAGAAGAGTCGCAGGATGAAAATAGAGAAGACGCTTACAGGTATCTAGAAATGTTATTAATGTGTACGGAGCTGCAGCTCTCTTATGTAAAGCTCTTTAAAGCCATTCAGTCCAAGAAACTAAAGCCGATGCTTCAACTGTTCATAAAGATCTTCGAAGCCTACAATTATGCAGATCTACTTACTAAACTTGAAAAACTGCATGAAGACACGGCCAAACTACAAAAAATGATGGTCGATGCTAACAAGATGCTATTAAAAGAAGGGTCTGATCTAATGGTCGACGTTCTAGCAATTGGTCTTGAGGCTAGTATACTTACTGCGCTAGGAATTTCAAATCCTATTCTTGGGGGTGTTATAATGCTTGGATTACTTTACGGAACTAAAGCTGCTAAGGACTGTTCCAGAGAGTCCGGGGGATCCTATTTCTACTGTCCTTCTAACCAAGACAGATGAAGGATTGGATCTACTAGCTAAAGGTATGGAAGTTAGTAAAGATGCAACTGACGGATTTAAAGATGCTACAGGAAAGATAGGTAAGGTTAAAAAACGGACTTGGAACGGTCGTGGGAGCAGCCAAAACCTATAAAGCATATGATCAAGTAAAAGCGTTGGAAGCATTCTATAATGATTACAAAAAGAATGCGGAGGAGCTTTCAAAACTATATATTAGCGAATATGCGGCAAAACTAGAAGCATCTGGTAGAGCTGCGAATGCTCTTTATCAAGCAGGTTTAGAAATAGGACCTACCATCGATGACGCTTTAGGAGATATTCAATTCTATAAGAATGAAATCGATGCCTTTGAAATGGAAGGCTAAAACACATTAATCGATAGCTTCGTGAAGTTCTTTCAGAAATCTTTTTCTGGGAATCGGGCTTGCGCCCAAAGATCGAAGATGTTGCGTATCTTGCTGGCAATCGATAAATCGGTAATCAAGCTCTTCAAGTTTCTTAACCAAAGAAATAAATCCGAATTTGCTAGCATTGCTTTTGTAGCTAAACATCGATTCGCCGCAAAATACTCTGCCCAAATCAACTCCATACAATCCTCCCACCAAATCATGTCCTTCCCAAACTTCAACGGATTTTGCATATCCTAGTTCGTGCAGTTTTTCGTAGGCCTCTACAATATCTCCAGTAATCCAAGTACCCTCTTGTCCACTGCGTTGACTTGATTTACAATTTCGAATTACTGTACCGAAAGCTTGATTGAAAGTTACGTGATATTTTTGTTGATTAAAGTAGGGACGCATACTTTTAGAAACCTTCAGGTTCTTCGGATAAAGGACCATTCGAGGATTTAAAGACCACCAAATTATAGGATCGTGTTCATTGTACCATGGAAAGATTCCACTCCTGTAAGCTAATAACAGTCTATCTGGGGACAAGTCGCCGCCTACTGCAACAATTCCCTGTGGACTAGAATGTTCAGCAGAAGGAAATTCGAGTTCTTCGCTGAGAATATGAATCATTTATGATTTTTCGTCGACTCGATAACAGCTGATAAGCCTCGTTCAACCAATGCATCTTTCATCGGTTTTAGAACTTCAAATTTATCAGTTTTTGCACAAGCTTTCCCAGTGTAATGAATCATCAAAGACAACTGCTCAGCTTGCTCAAAACTGTGCTTACAAACTTCTATAAAACACTGAATTACCCAATTAAATGTATTTACATCATCGTTGTAAACAATTAATTGCGACCCTTGACCAACATCCTGCAACTCATCCAAATCGATTAGTTCTTCAGTATCAGACATAGAATCTAGTATATTCAAATTCATAAAAAAAAGTTTATTTTAGTGTGGAAAGTACTTCCTCAATTGCTGCAAAGTTAGGCAATTCACCTGCATTTTCTAACACCTCAGCATATCTAATAGTTCCTGATTTATCCACAACGAAAGCAGATCGCTTGCTAACTTCTTTCATTCCAAGAACAAACTCATTGTACAAAGCTCCATAGGACCTTGAAACGTCTTTATTAAAGTCGGAAAGCAAAGGAAAGTTATATGATTCTTGTTCTTTGAATTTTTCAAGAACAAATGGTGAATCAACACTTATGGCAACAACTTCTGTATTTAATTCTAAATACTTATTGTAATTATCTCTTATTGAGCAAAGCTCAGTTGTGCACACTCCCGTAAAAGCAAGTGGAAAAAAAAGTATAACAAGATTCTTATCAGTGTAATCCTTCAAATTCACTTCTTGCTTTTCGCTTGAATACAATGCAAAATCTGGCGCTTTATCTCCTTCTGTCAATTTCATACCTCAATTATTAGATTTTCAATTTTTGATTTAAAAAATCTAATCAAACTCACAAATCTTGCATTTGATTAGATTCTATAATTATTGTAAAGATCAATTAGGTTCAATTTGTTCAAATCAAATGTAAAACTTACTCTACTAAAATAATTGCCAGGCTGTGCAACACGAATATTTTCTGACTGAAAAATCGGGAAATAAACATTTACAAAGTCGAGTCCATTAAACATAATTCCTCCACTATAAATCGTCTCAAATTCATGTCCAATGCTCGTTGGTCTGTTTGACATATAGCCTCCATAATCAAAATAAAGTTTGAATAGTGATGGTATTCTTTTTATTGGAATATCGGTTACTAAATTCACTGCAAAAGCAGCTTGGTCAGATTGTCCCAAATGATTAGCACTTACATCTTGACCCGCAACCTTAAAAGCTCCGAATCTTTGTCCAACTTGATTTGCATTTACACCACCCTGCATATCTCGTCCAAAGAAATAGTCTTCAAAAGCATGATCTGCGTCGGCAGTATGAATCAAATTGATGTTATTATTAACTCCACCATATGAGGCATTATTCCCGGTTGTATTGTCAAACTCCGTATAAGGAAAAACTGCACCATAAAAACGGACAGACAAGTTCTTTTTCTTCATAAAAGCATAAGTCTGTTTAGCTTCTAGATCTAAACGAACAGATTGTAATCTCTCGTCGGGAAGTATATTTTCATAATTTGCATATTCAGCGGAAAATGAGGCCTCAAAAGGAGCAAGTACAGAAGCGTGCTGAATATCATAACTTGCTTTAGTATAAATATTATCTGCTGTTGTTTCACCAGTATCACCAAATTTATCGACATTACTAATTCGTACAAATGTATTCTTAAGCTCCACTTTTGAGGTCCATAAAGAACCTTCACCATGCATAAGATGAAAAGTAACAGATGGTGTGATCGTTCCATAATCTGCTCGATTCTCAAGTCCGAGATCTTGTCCCAAACTAAATTGCTTTGAACCAAGCTTATAGCTTACTCTTTGCAGGGCGCCTTTATGTACTACTTGGTCATATTGCAATAGCGCAGTACCAACAATCTTTTGACTATTGAATCCATACATGGTGTTAGCCACAAACTTCAATCTTGGATAAGGTAAAGACAGATTGTTCAAGTGGAGTCCTGCCATAAAACCATCATTTACATTGTATCCAAGAGCAGGTAAAAGATATAACTGCTTTTTATCCATCCGATCAAATCCCGTAGCGTAACCAATTTTTGGCATATTAATGCCTTTGGATTTTTTGTAGTTATTATCCATATTCCAGTCAAGCATCGTGTAAGACGAATCAACTACAAAATAATCGTAATCACCATTTGGAAAATCTACTACATTGGAGGATTCTACTGAATCGTACCACTTTGTTTCCACTGCCGTTGCTTTCTTGTATGCGGTGATAGGAAACGGTGCATTCACATCTCCCGTATTCTTTATTTTAATCTTGTAATTTTCACCTTCTTGCTTAATATTGGATATCTTGTAATTTACTTCATCCGAGCTATAGATAAAACCATCGAAAAACCAACTCAAATCCTCGCCTGATTCTTTATTGAAATGTGCAATTACATCGTCTGGACCAGGATGTTTGAATTCCCACTTATCGTACAAGCTATGCATGATCTTATCAAATCGTTCAACGCCCAAATACTGCTCTAGAAATTCGAACGCAAGGGCCGGCTTTTCGTAACAACTTAGAAAATAATTGATATTACTAAACTCAGCAGAGTGTAATGATGGATCTTGCGCATGTCCTCTCTTCATCTGTGCACGTAGAATGAATTGCATAGCACTTGTTGGAAGATTACCAACTATACGCTCAGGAAGCCCCATGGTCATGGGTGCATCATAGTACAATTGATCATAGCGATGATCATAGTAAGAATTTAATCCCTCATCCAACCATGGATGGTCTCGCTCATTAAATCCAAGGATCCCGTAGAACCAATTATGTCCAACTTCGTGCGTGATCACTCCATCCAGAGCTTGCGGTTGGCCCATAGCGCCAATAACCGTAATCATAGGATATTCCATTCCTCCTCCAGCACTAAGTGCACTCTGTACAGCAGTAGCATGTGGATATGGATAATTCCCAACTTTTTCAGAGTAAAACTTAACGGAACGATCCACGTAGCCTAAAGCATCTTGCCACATACTTTTTTCTGTATCGGTGTAAAATACATATGTATCTACGTACTTACCGTTGCTTAATGTTACCTGACCTTTCTCAACATAAAATCTCTTATCCGCAAACCAACCGAAGTCATGGACGTTTTCTGCCAAATAACGTATGGTTTTCATTTTGGAGCTTGACTCCGGAAAAGAATTATCACGAATCGAATCCTGTGCCCTAGCTTTGGTTTCCTTCATTTTCTCTTCTAAGAACAAAATTTCTGATTCATTCTGTAAAACACCAGTTGAAGCAACAACATAATTCTCCGGCAGTGTAATCGTAACATCATACGACCCAAACTCTGAATAAAACTCTCCTTGATTCAAGTAGGGCATTGGGTGCCAACCATCTCGATCATATACAGCAGGCTTAGGAAACCATTGAGTCATCTGGTATGAAGTTCCTACATGACCCAAACGGCTAAATGACGCTGGAATTTTCAACTTCAATGGAGTCGAAATTGTTACTTGGCCTTCAGGCTTTAGACTTTCTGGCAAGATAATAAATACGATATCTGGATTATTTTCGTAGTACTGATGTTGAACCGATTTTCCATCTACTTTAAAATGAAGTGCTTCAAAGTTCCCTCTGCTAGAATCTTGTGCATAGTGAAACTTAGTGTTTTTATTTTTTAGCTGTTGCTTTGCAAAAGCGGTGGTCCGATCTTTGTAAGCATTTGCCCAAAGATGTATGAAGATAGTGTCCAACACATCTGGAGAATTATTGATATAGTCCATTGAGATGCTACCATCCAATCGATGCTTCACATCGTCCAAACTTACATCGATGGTTGTATTTACCGTCTGTTGAAAATATGGTTCGAAAGACTTCTTTGAAGAGGCTCGATTGACCATTTGTGCATTAATCGCATTTGAAGTAATCAAAAAGCACACAATAATCAAGCAAATAGAATGTCCAATCGTAGAAATTCTATTACTTTTAGTGTGATGAAAGGAGAAAAAGGTCTCTGAATGCTTTACTAATCTGGTCATCATCTGTTTCAAATTTTTATAAAGAAAAATTCTATGCTTAGGTATCTAGCTACAATAATAATTCTTATCGGGCTAATTTCCTGCAAAGCTCGACAAAAGACCTTGAAACTAGACGAAGCGCAGCAATCTCAAAATATTTCACTCGATTTCCCGTATGATGTGCTGGGATATTGGGAAGGACAATTGGAAATTTATGGAGTAGATAGCCTTCTTCAAACGGTCCCTATGGCTGTTTTAATCGATGAAACGCTAGACCCTGTTGTATTTCAATGGGAATTAATATACAATCCTGGGGACCAAGAAGACAGACGTCCATACCTATTACTCATGCACAATAAGGAACGTAATCATTACAAAATCGATGAAGACAACGGAATTATCTTAGACTGTTTTCTTTTTGAAAATAAGCTGATTTCTACTTTTGATGTAGGAGGTACGCTTCTTACGACGATGAATACATTCCTTGAAGATGACATGGTTTTTGAAGTAATCGCAGGTCCTATTGAAATCATTAATACTACAGGTGACATGAAAGTAAATGAAAATATTGTTCCTCCTGTTAATTCCTATCAAACAAAAACATACCAAAGAGCAGTTCTCAAAAGGATCCGAGGCTAGCTTCGGATCCGCTCAGCTACCTTTCTTCGGCTCCGCTGAGCTAACTTGTTTCGGCTACACTATATGCCTACAGTTCGATTTCTATTTTCCTTAGTAAATCACAGAGCATAGTCTACTGGTTGCTTACTTTCATCAAGAGCAATGAGCTTACGCCAAAAATAGCGGGAACTAATAAGTTGAGCAGCCACATAGCATAACTACTTAATACAAGTGAGGCCTCTTGTTGTGTTATCGAAGCAAATACAAAAACAGCAATTGAACCTCTTATTGTAAATTGCAACAGAGGCGTTAACGGCAAAAGAGACTGAATTGCAAATATCAACGCAACTCCTGCTAAATACTGAATCGGCTGAATCTCGATCCCAAAAGCCAAAAGAATTAAAATGTACTGAGCGGCATAAACAGCATATCTTAACAATGAAAAAATTACGATCCTAATATTAGCTTCAAAAGTCAAGCGATTCGTTTGACTTTCTAATTGAGAAGGAATCCATTTTTTAATAAAAGAGATCCTAACTAGTTTTCCTACAAGCCAAGGTAATTGCATATAAGCCACAAATATTGCAATGAGAACGGCAGAACCGAATGCGTAAATGAGTACATCATTGATATCTGCAAAACCAGTTAGAGTCGGCGATAAAATTAAATAGCCCCAAATACCGATTCCGATATTCACTAGATTTTGTGCTAGACTGCATCGAAAAACGCCTAGAGCTCCGGATACTTGATACTCTTTGGGCAGATAAATAACGCGGCCTCCATATTCTCCAATACGACCTGGAGTGACGATGCCCAAACTAATTCCTTGAAAGACATAAAGAAAAGCCTTGCCTATAGTTAGCTTAACAATACCTCTCAAACTTGATTGCCATTTTTTGCTTTCAAGCAACCAATTCAAAGGCATCAATAACACTGCAATGCTAAAAAGCAAAAAGGAGTGCGCTTCATTAATCGAACTCAACTCACTAATAAACGAACTAAGTTTGATGTCTCGATAAACAAATCGGTACAGAATAATAGCTAGAATAAGCCAAGCGAATGCTTGGATGATTCTACCTCTTCTACTTTTATTTTTGGGGACGCTGCTCAAACTTGCTTTGACTTCGTTTATCTTTACGCAAAAGTAATAGGATTATTGATGCGATTAATCGAAAACAAGATTTTAGGTGTAGATCCAGGGACCAATCTCCTAGGATACGGAATATTGAAATTTGAAGGCAATCACTTGGAGGTAGAAGCTATGGGAGTACTACATTTATCTAAGCATCCTGATCATGTAACTAAATTAAAGGAAATTTTTCTTCAACTTCAAGAAATCATTGAAACCTATTTGCCGGCAACCTTGGCTATTGAGGCGCCGTTTTTCGGTAAGAATGTACAATCCATGTTGAAATTAGGTAGAGCTCAAGGTGTTGCGATGTCAGCAGGTATGACTATGGGACTGGATATCCATGAATTCAGTCCAAAATCCATTAAGAAAGCTGTTACTGGGAATGGGAATGCCTCTAAAGAACAAGTTGCAGCCATGATGGGTCAGATTCTAAAAGTCAAATTTGTAGATGAATACCTAGATGCAACAGACGCACTTGCCGCAGCAATGACTTTTTACAACACGAAAGATCGTATCAATCTCTCGCCTTCTAAATCTCAAAATAAAATTCCAAAGTCTAAAGGCAAAAAGCATAGTTCGTGGGAAAGCTTCGTTAAGGAGAATCAAGGAAGAGTCCGAAAATAAAGAAGCTCTTTTTACCCTCCCTAACCATTCAAAGAAACTTCCCTAGAAGTCAATTCTGTAATAAAACAATGGTAGGAATCCCAATTGATAATCTTCACGTTGAAAGTCAACACTTGGATCTGGCACATAAGTTAATGTCAAGATATTCCTGGTGTTGAAGATATTGACAAAATCGATCGCTATCTCATGGGTAATTTTATTTGTGTTAAAACGATAATTTACTTTTGCATCAGTTCGAAAGTACGGTCTAAATTGATATTCATTTAAATTTTCATTATTCAAGTATACAATTTCTTGATTAGCTACTGATGCGGGCTCATCTACATCACCATATCTTCTACCTCCAGCAGCAGTAATCTTACCTCCTAAATTCAGCGATGAGCGCTTGAATTTAAATTCTTTTGCAAAGAGCGTGTTAACTGTGTAGTTACCATTGAATGTTGTATTTCTCCATATGTCATCACTACCTTTATACTCAGCCTTGTACAGAGACGTAGTTACAAGAAAAAAGTAGTTATTACTAAATGCTCTTTCCATTGTCAACTCGATACCGTAATTTCTACCAATTCCTGTATTTTCCAGTTTGGAAGGAAACAACCTTGAAAATCCAGAGCCAGCATTAATTAATGAGAAGCCAGATGAAACCATTTCCACTGGAACATTATTCAAATATTGATAATAAGTTTCAATTTTCATCCTTGCCGCTCGCCCGATATTCAAGTCATATCCCAATACAGCATGATTGTTTCTTGTAAGCCCCATTCCACTATTATAGGTAGTGACCGATCCATCCGGATTGGAATCTCCGTAGTAGTACAGATAATTTGATTGGGTTTGGGAATGAACACCTAAACCAAATGAAAGCTTCTGTCGATCGTCAATTTGATAGGCTAGACCTAGTCTCGGTTCAAATGGAGACAAGCTATTTTCATTAATACTGTAATAGAGTGCGGTCAAACCACCAGTTGCTGTTAGCTTCTGACTCACGCGATACTTGAATTGCACATAAGGCTGAACAAGCACATTGATGGCGTCAGAATTCCACCTAGTTGTGTAAGGACTAAGGTTAACCTGCGATGGGTCTGGATTATCTGGATTTTGGAACGTAACGTTTCGAACGCTATCGATATAACGTAGATCAAAAGCATCAAAGTTTATCCCTGCTTTCATTGATAATCGTCGGTTTAACTTACGATTGATATATCCGTATGCCGAGTACTTATTTTCACGAAAAGTGTAATCAAGAATCGGAGGCAAGGAATCGATCACATACATATTATCGACTTCTCGACGTACGATGTAATTGTGATTGGCATCAATCTGAGAATGTGAAGCGGCGATACCCACCTTAACAAATGTATTCTCGTCAATTGGTTGAGTATAAGTTGCTCCCACGATTCCCATCCGAGATGAAAAATATTGATCTCTATCATTACTACCAAAAATTAGAGTTGTGGTGTCAGGCACTAAATCTTCACTTAGTACAATATCGATTGTACTCGTTCCCCCAATTCCAAAAACAGCTACGTTCGCTCCGTTTTTCAGTGGAAAATTTAGTCTAAATGCACCATCTTGATATTGAGGAATAGCATCAGTACCCACGTTAATTCCTAGAAATTGGAATAACTGCAGCGTCGAATATCTATACGTTGCAAGGTACGATGCTTTAGATTTCTTTGAGAGCGGCCCTTCCGCCATTAGCTCAGTACCCAAAAACCCCAACTGTCCGCTGAATTCGTGTTTCTCATTATTTCCGTTGCGCATGCGTAGATCAAATACACCGGCAATTCCATTTCCATATTCTGCGGGGAAAGCCCCTGTGAAGAAGTCACTATTCTTTAAAAACTTATTATTGAGAATTGTGACTGGACCACCTCCGGTTCCTGGAATTGAAAAGTGGTTTGGGTTTGGAATATTAATACCCTCCAAACGCCACAAAACGCCTTGCGGAGAATTACCTCTAATTATAATATCGTTTCTAGAATCATCAGCACCTTGAACACCTGCAAAATTGCTTGCCATCCTAGCAGGCTCTCCTCTCGATCCTGCATACCGGTCAGTCTCTTGCACTGAGAATTCACGTGCACTGACTATCGCCATATCATTCACCGTTTCACCTGCTTTTCTTGCAACAATCTCAACCTCCGCAATTTCTTCAAAAGCTTCCGACATTTTGACTTCGAGAATATTCTCTTTACCAGAATTGACAATTAAGTCTGGAAGCACAAAATCTTGATAACCTAAGTAGCTACAAGTCACTACTGCTCGACCAACAAGAACATTGTCAACTCTGAAAACACCTTCCACATCAGTGGTTGCAGTTTTTTGCACCCCAGACTGGTCTACAACTATAACTGCAACTCCTATCAGTGGGAATTGCGATTCGCTATCAACAACTTGGCCACGAACTGTCTGTGTTGGCTGTGCATATGCCATGAAGGACATAAGTACTGCGACGCATACTACTAGTAGATTTTTCATATTGTTTTGATTATGGATCGGAATAATTTCGTTTTCTTATTGATCAAAGTATGGTTTAAATCTAAGTTAAAGTGCTTAAAATTCGAGGTTTTTCAACTAAAATCTAGATACTAATAATTCTGATTGTAAGCCTTTTTCAAGATTGAATAGGGACTTACGTCCAAAATGTATTGCAATTCTTTCACCTTATCACAATAGTAAGAAAAGTTAAGGTGGAGAAAATTGACGTTTAGTAAAAAATCATATAGAAAATTATACTATATGGGGAATCCAAAGATTCTTATCAAAGAAATCTTCCAAAGGACATACGAACAAAGCCACCTCTTAATCTAGTATGGTAAAGCTTCTCTGGAGTTGAGTCTGCAGTATATTCAGCAGTCATCGCTATGTAGTAATCCGAAAAATAGTGGACTATGGAGCCCATAAATCTAGGTAGTGGTACATATCGAAAGCTACTAGTACGATCAATTTCTTGCATCTCATTGGTATCTTTGCGAACAGAAGAGACAAATTCTACGCCAGTCGTAGCCATGATATTGGCACAAAACGACTTATATACTAGAGAATATGAATACCCTCCACCCAACATATACCTGTAAGTATTAACTCTATCAAAATCTAACCGATCTTCCTCCCACTCTTCCCACTGCGCTTCTGGCAAGTGCCACCAAGTTCCGTCAAACTGCCCAGCCAATAACCAACTGCCAACCGACTTATTCTGCCGCTCAAAAAAGCTGTAAGCTGCAGACATTGAAAGTTTGTCTTTATTGAAGCCATAAACAAGGAGAGCATTTGCTTGAGCTATATACGCTTCCTTAGGAGCGGCAAATAATCTATCGAAAGAAGTAATCAAAGACTCTTCAGAAAGTGACACAAATTGAGCATTCAATTGACCGTAAAAGTGCGTAGGATATGCTCTAGCAGTAACGCTGTAAGTAGCTGGCCTAATACCAGTATTGCGAATATTATCAATGATAGGAACCGATAAAACACTAGAAAGCCACTTATATCTTAATCTAATTCCAGCCAATAGTGCCTCGTCATGAATTACAAAATGCTCGTCGTTATTCAAAGCTAAGATTGCATTATTATTTCGATACTTTAAGTGCACACCAAAAGTAAAAGTCTCTGCTGTTTCATCAATATACACACTATCCTTTTGAGCACTTAGAACTACGTAACTAAGAGCAAAAAGCAATACAAATAAGATTTTAAGAAGGGTACTCATCGATATTATATAAACAAAGAAGAGACATACACTCTAAGGTACATGTCTCTTCTGATATTTTGGATTGTCACTATTCAAGCTTTTACCTAGCAAATGAAACTGCTCGCTTTTCACGAATAACAGTTACCTTCACTTGACCTGGATACTGCATTTCATCCTGTATTTTTTGAGATATCATAAATGACAGGTCGTCAGCAAAAGCATCAGTTACTTTATCACTTTCCACAATTACTCTCAATTCTCTACCAGCTTGCAGGGCATATGCTTTTTGCACGCCTTCATAACCCATTGCCAAATCTTCCAACTCTCCGATACGCTCTAGGTAGCTCTCTAGGATCTCTCTTCTAGCTCCTGGTCTTGCACCCGAAATTGCATCACATGCTTGAATGATTGGAGATAAAATATTATTCATTTCTATCTCATCGTGGTGCGCTCCCACCGCATTACAAACAATAGCATGTTCATTGTGTTTTTCACATAATTTCATACCCAATAAAGCGTGAGACAATTCGCTTTCATCCTCTGAGACTTTACCAATATCATGAAGTAACCCAGCTCTTTTAGCCATTTTAGCTTGTTTTGGAGAGAGTCCAAGCTCTGCCGCCATAATCGCACAAAGATGAGCAGTTTCGATACTATGTTTTAGAAGGTTTTGACCATAAGAAGATCTGTATCGCATACGTCCTACCATCTTCACTAGATATGGATCAAGTCCATGTATGTCAAGATCGATAACCGTTCGTTCTCCAATTTCAACTATCTGTTCATCAAGTTGCTTTTTGGTCTTCGCAACGATCTCCTCAATTTTTGTCGGGTGTATCCGACCGTCTGCTACTAGTCTTTTGAGTGCTAGTCTACAAACCTCTCTTCGAATTGGATCAAAACTGCTTATCACGATAGCTTCAGGAGTGTCGTCTACAACGATCTCTGCTCCAGTTGCTGCTTCTAAAGCCCTAATATTTCGACCTTCACGACCGATGATTTGACCTTTGATATCGTCAGATTCCAAATTAAATACAGAAACTGTATTCTCAATTGTATATTCAGCGCACATTCTTTGAATTGACTGAATTACAATCTTTTTAGCTTGCTTACTAGCGTTTGCTTGAGCTCTTGTCACAGCTTCTTTCTCAATTGCTAAAGCGGCATTCTGTGCCTTTGCCTTCACTGCTTCAAGTAATTGTTCTTTCGCTTCGTTTTGAGTTAATTTTGAGATCGATTCAAGAGCTTTGATTCGTTCTTCATTAGCCGCGTCTAATTCTTCTTTCTTCTTTGCAACTATCTTCAATTGCTTGTCAAGGTTGATTTTAATTGATTTTACCTCTGCTTGTTCGCTCTCAAAATTCTCTTGTTCATTCCTTAGCTTATCGCGTTTTGATTGAAGTTCTTTTTCAAGTGACTTAACTTCAATTTCGCGTTCTTTCAATTGAACTTTATGATCCGCTTTTTCACTTTCAAACTCAGATTTCATCTTAGCATACCGCTCTTTAGCTTCGCTAATCTTCCTTTGTTTTATTTTTTCATTCTTCTGCTCTGCAGCTGCAGTAATCTTATCGGCTTTAGTTTCCGCTTCGTCTAATTTTCGTTTAGCTGTTAATTCAGCTTCTTTCAATGTAAGGTCTGCTTTATTATTGATTTCATTGATACGATTCTTATTCAAGTTACGCATCATGAAATAGACCACAAGAAATCCTACTAAACCACCTATTAAAAGGCCAGCCAGTAATCCCATTCCTAATTCCATGCTCTTTCGTTATTTTATGTCAATGTAAAAATGATACAACACATCTGTCGTATTCGCCTCTCCTTGAGGCATTAACTTCATCCAATTAAGGACTTAGCAAGTTAAAACAAAAAAACGCACGAAAAATTAGTTGACTTGGAGGATTGATTCAAGTTGATTTAATGCTTGGTCAAGCTTTTCAGAGGACTGATTAGCTTTCGCTCCCTTTAGTTCAAAGGCATAGGATATTAATACTAGTGTGATCGCATCTTTGAGATTTATATGCTCATATTGAGATTGGTACTGCATCACCTTTTTGTTGATCTCTTCTTCTATCAAATGAAGTCTACCCATTTCCACTTCGTTAAGCATCAGCGGAAACTCTTTACCAGCTATGGTAATTGTCGCTTTTGCAGTGGGAGTTTCTTCCATTTATTTATATTGTTTTCAACAAATCCAAACATTCATCTATACTCTCAATATGTCTGTTAATCTCTTGTTTCAATTCCACACTTGACATAGACATCTCCTCCTCTCCTACTTTTCGTTTTTGTTCTTCTTTTTGTTCTTCTTCAAAAGCCTTTCTTTCATTTTTAAAGGCTAGTTGTTGTGTTTTTAATTCAGTCACTTGGTTTTCCAATAAGTCTCGCTCTCTTTCGAGCTGCTTGTTTGTATCCTTTAAGCTTTGTATCTGCTTGACAATGGCTGATATTCTGTCTTCGTGACTCAACATGAAAGTAAATATACGTTTATTTCAGAATATCGCTTATATAGATAGCTCGTAATATAAGTGTTGTTCTATATATGTATAGCTCGGATTAATAGGACTATTGAAATTAAATCAAAGAACTCGTCCTATCTCAATTATGCGCCTACTTTCTTATCATAGCTCCTAGCTGAGTTTCATATTTACGAATCAATTGATCCATTATCTTATTCACCTCTTTGTCTTTCAGGGTTCTTTCAAGATTTTCAAATGAAAAACTAACTGCATAGGATTTCTTTCCCTCACCTAGTTGATCCTTGTTGACATAAACATCAAACAAACTTACATCCTTCAAAAGTTTCTTATCAGTTTTAAAAGCGATTGCAGTTATTTCACTAAACTTTACTTTAGTATCAACTACAAGAGCAAGATCTCGCCTAACCACTGGAAATCTCGTTATTTCTTTGACAGAAATAGACGTTTTCTTCATGAAGCGCAAAATAATATCCCAATTAAAAATAGCATGGAAAATATCGCGTTTTACACCATATTTCTTTTTTAGATTGTCTGACAATACTCCAAAATCGACCAGAACCTGGGGACCTCTGTGATAAGACAAACCGTAGTTAAACACATCATCCGTGTTCGCTAACTCTGAAACCTGGTAACTATTCATTCCCAATTTCGTAAGGATCATTTCCACGTAAGCTTTGAGATCATAGAAACTTAGACTGCGCTTCTCACTATTCATCCAGCTTTCCTCCAGCTGATCTCCTACCATAGTGAGACTCAAGTGATCTGTTTCTTTAAAATCATCTCCATTTTTGGCGTAAGAACGTCCATTTTCAAACAATCTTAAATTTAGTTGTTGTCTATTCTGATTGTTAATTACCGTTTCAAGAGCAGTATAAGCCATTGAAGGTCGCATCACATTCAGAGTAACATTACTCGTATTATTGATAGTAACCTTATCGTCGAGAGATTCAAAAAGACTCTTATCAACTAATGACAGTCCCATCATTTCGCTGAAACCAGCACCTGTTAGCAAATTTGCGATATCATTCTTGACTCGGAAGCTGTTCACTCCTGAACTAACTTGAATTGCGCTGTGTATATAACCAGGTAACTCAACTTGATTGAAGCCGTATATTCTCAGTATTTCCTCAATTACATCGACATCCCTCGTCACATCAGCTTTATTTGTTGGAACTGCAACAGTAAAACTCACTCCATCATCTGCTTTCAGTTCCATTTCCAATGCTGATAATATATTTCTAATCTCATCATCAGAAATTGTACCTCCAATAAGTCTTCGGACTTTCTCAAAAGTCAAAGTAACTTCAGCTTCAGTGATCGGCTCTGGATAAACATCCATTAACTCTGATGCAACAGTTGCTTCAGCATATTCTTGCATCAGTTGGACGGCTCTTTTAAGTGCGTACACTGTTACATTGGGATCACTTCCTTTTTCGAATACCATTGCTGCATCGGTACGTAACAAGTGTCTAAAACTTGTTCTTCGAAGACTTGAAGCCTTAAAATGAGCACTTTCCAGAAAAATTCTACTTGTTGAATCTGTGACTCCGGATTGCATTCCTCCAAAAACACCAGCAATGCACATACCCTGCTCATTGCCGTCACAGATCATCAAGTCCTCTGCATGAAGTTTTCTTTCTTTCTCATCTAGTGTAGTAAAGGAACTGTCTTGTGGTAATTGCGTAACTACGATTTTGTTGCCAGCAATTTTGTCGGCGTCAAAAGCATGCAGAGGTTGCCCCAATTCATGGAGTATGTAATTTGTAATATCAACAATATTCGATATCGGCCTTACACCAATTGAACGTAAGCGATTCTGCATCCACTCGGGTGAAGCTTGTATCTTGATATTCTCCAGAAGAATACCTGAGTATCTTGGACAAGCTTTTGTATCTCTTACTTCAATTTCAATTGGTTGACCTTCTCCTGCAACGAAATTGCTGGTATCTGGATTACGTAATTTTGGGGCTTGACCCAAATTGACCTTTATATATGCCAGTAAATCTTGTGCAACACCTAAATGAGAAGTGGCGTCTGATCTATTGGGAGTCAATCCGATATCATAGATTACATCCGTTTCAAAATTAAGATAATCTTCTGCAGTTATTCCTACTTCTGTCTCATCTGGAAGGACCATAATTCCATCGTGGTCGACACCGATTCCAAGTTCATCTTCAGCGCATATCATACCTTCAGATACTTGGCCTCTGATTTTACCTTTCTTTATTTTGAAAACAGAATCGTCTTCTGTGGGAAGGATTGTGCCTATTGTTGCTACCAGTACCTTTTGGCCTTGAGCCACATTAGGCGCACCACATACAATGTTGAGTGGATTTTCACCCCCAACATTAACGGTTGTCACTTTTAACCTATCAGCATTAGGGTGTTGTTCACAAGTAAGAACTTCTCCTACTAGTACTCCTGCTAGATCCGGTCCAGTTTTGATCTCTTCCATTCCTTCAACTTCAAGACCAATTGCTGTGAGCATTTCTTCGATCTCGTCTTTTGAAGCATTGAGATCAATATAGTCCTTTAGCCAGTTTAATGAAACTTTCATATTTTCATATTATCTTCAGGCTCCGCCTGATTAATTTGATAAAAGCGGCAAATATATGGACTATAACACGATTATTTTGCGTCTTTCGCGAAAAGCAAAGGTAGAGGATGGCATATTTATTGCAGATAATCCGTTATAAATAAGAACTTAAAAAATTGCTTGAATATCTAAAAGGGATTTCTTGAGATAGATCAAACATAAATTAAACGAAAACAATGAAAGGAATTATTCTTGCCGGAGGGCTAGGGACTCGTCTATATCCGCTGACTATGGCTGTTAGTAAGCAACTTATGCCCGTCTATGATAAGCCAATGATTTACTATCCACTTTCGACGCTAATGAGTGCTGGAATAAGAGATATTCTTATCATTTCAACTCCTCAAGACTTACCAAATTTCGAGAAGCTGCTCGGTGACGGATCAGATATCGGATGTAATTTCTCTTATGTACCGCAGCATAATCCGAACGGCCTAGCTCAAGCGTTCGTTTTAGGTGAATCGTTTATCGGCAATGATCCTGCAAGTCTGATCCTAGGAGATAATATTTTCTACGGAAGTGGCATGCAGAAACTACTTAAAGCAAGCAGTGATCCTGATGGAGGAGTCGTTTTTGCCTATCGAGTAAGTGACCCTGAGCGCTATGGCGTCGTTGAATTTGATGAGAATTTTAAAGCCATTTCAATAGAAGAAAAACCAACAGAACCGAAATCTGATTACGCTGTGCCTGGTCTATATTTTTACGATAATTCTGTTGTAGAGATTGCGAAAAACCTAAAGCCAAGTGCTAGAGGAGAATATGAGATTACAGATGTCAACAAGATCTACCTTGAGATGGGGAAGCTGCAAGTAGGGGTTTTAGAGCGAGGGGTAGCATGGCTTGATACGGGAACTCATAGATCACTTATGCAGGCTGGACAGTTCATCGAGGTTATTGAAGAACGACAAGGCCTCAAAATAGGCTGTATAGAAGAGATTGCTTGGCAAGAAGGTTTTATCGATGACGAACAGTTGGTAAAGCTAGGTCATAAATACATCAAGAGTGGTTACGGGGAATATCTATTGAATCTTTTGAAGTAAGAGTATTGTGGAGATCGATCCTTTGGTGAAAAAGTTAGTTGAGTTGCATTATCACTCTGACTTGGATGCCCTAGCGTTAAAGTCTTTTCCTGAAGAAGTAGATGTTGACTTTTTGATTAACCAGATAAAAGGGCATCGAAAGGCAAGAGAAAAATTGCCAGAATGGGCTAAGAATAAACAAATAATATACCCACCATATTTGTCAATGGAACAATGTTCATCCCAGTTTACTGCTCAACGAAAAGCATTGTTTTTTGATGGTACAACGGTTCTTGATATGACAGGTGGTATCGGTGTAGATGCCTATTATATTTCAAAAAAAGTAGATAAGTATACACTTGTTGAACAGCAATCGAATCTAGCGTCTATTAACCAACATAACTTTAAGCATCTTGGTCAAGAGAATATTGAAATAGTTGTTGGAAATAGTATTGATTTGCTCAAAAAGGAATTGAATTATGATATCATTTATTTGGATCCTGCGAGAAGGAAAAACACTAAGGCTGACAAAAATAGCAGAGCATTTTTCTTGGAGGACTTCAGTCCAAATGTAGTATCTATATATGAGAAGCTTTTTGAAACATCCACAAAAATCATAATTAAGCTAGCTCCGATGCTCGACGTGCAAGCTGTGATCGAGCAACTACCCGACGTTAAAACTACGGTAGCTATTTCCTACAAAAATGAAGTTAAAGAGCTATTGGTTATACTTTCTAAAAAGAAAGAGCAAAGACGTCGAATTGCCATCAACCTATTGGATTCGTCAATGCGTGAACAATACTTCGAGAGCGAAGAAAAGCCAGATGTTACTTGTCCAAATTCAAAGTTCAAAAAGTACATTTACGAACCAAATAAAGCAATTCTAAAACTACAACTACAAAATCATGTAGGTATGTATTATGAATTGGAAAAACTAGATGCATTTACGCACTTTTATACTTCTGACGAACTTATTGCAAACTATCCTGGTAGGATTTTCGAGGTAGAAAAGGAACTTCCAATGAAGCAAAAAGCATTTAGCTCAGTTTTTTTATCTGACAAAGCACATGTTATTTCGAGAAATCACCCCCTTTCATCCGAGCAAATACGAAATAGATTCAAGCTCATTGCTGCAGGAAATGACTACCTTATCGCTTGCACGAATATTGGTAAGAAAAAATTGATTTGGACGAAATTAGTACCAACTTTCGAAGCCTAACTTCAAGCTGCACGCATCGATCTAAGGAATTTAAGTAAAATAGCTAGTCCTATAATCCCGGCGGTAATCAAGGATGTATAATAGAGCGAATCCATACCACTATTATGTCTTACAGAAATCGCAACAAGTGCCCAAATACCAACAAGGCCATAAGATATAACACCACGCTTTAAGACCATGTAAAGGTTTATCAATGTTGCAATTACGATCAAAGAAATGGCCCAATATTCCTCTGACATTAAAAAAGCGAAATCAATTTTGGTTAGATATGAGGCGACATTTGCTATAATAGCAATCGAAATCCATCCTGTGTATATTCCAACAGGCCATTGAACAAATGCCTTATGACCCAGTGACTTTTCTTTATCAAATATCCCCAATCGAATGACAACCATCAGTAAGCTGATTAATAGAATCATCATTACAACTACGGACAATCCGATATATTCATTGAGCCAGAAAACCAACCAAAGCCCATTCATTACATTGGCCAATGAGTACCAATAACCCATATGGAGAACAAACTCATCTTCTCTCTGATCAAGAAATACCTTCTTTACTTGATATCCGCAAAATAAGAGCAAGGCAATAAAAATAATCCCCCAAATAGAAAACGCATAGCCGTCTGGGGTTATCAGATTATTATACTCGTCACTCAGTTCACCAACAGTCTTACCGTTTACCCCTCGCGATCCAGCAATTCCATTCCATATCACGATGATAATTGTTATGATTGTATTGATTATAACGAGCTGTTTTTTCATAAAAAAAAATTCTGTTACTGGTTAATCGTCAAAAATTTGATAATGACTAATATAAGTATTCTGATTTCAAAAATACTATCGGTATACCTAAAACAAACTTACAAAACCAAAATGGGTCTTCGCATTCCGAAAATCTAGTGGGTTTTGAAGTTGACGACCTAAGGCTACATTGAGTGCAAAAATTCCTGCTGAAGTTTGAAAACTCAAACCTACGCCAAAACCAAACGGTAAATCCCATTTTTGAGATTCTCTAAAGTCATTGTAGACAGCCGCATAATCTACAAAAGTTGAGAAATAGCTATTCAATCCTAGAAGGTATCGAAATTCCGCTGTTAAGACGCTAAAGTATTGAGCTCGAATGCTCTCTTCATCAAAACCTCTCAGAATTCCTGAACCTCCAATTCTATAATACTCGTTGAAAAATAAAGGTTGCTGGCTCCATTTTACTCCTGATCTATTACCGATCAACAGAGTTGAAGAACGCCCCAACGGTAAAAAGTAATTGATTGTAGATTCGGCACTTGTTTGAAAAACTTGGAGATCAAGCGAATCATAGGCTGCTACAAAATCATTGTCAGCGTTACTCAGGGAAGTGATTGTAAGGTTGGGAATAATACTTTTTATACCTGCTGTGACTGCAAATTCAAATAGCAAACCCTTTCTAGGGTTAAATCGATAATCGCGCTGGTCACTCGTGATTCTAGCTCCTATACTGTTAAGAGAAACATCTAAGGAAGCCGGCAATTCACCTGTGCTGAGTAACTGTAGTGTATCAATTTCTATCAGTCTAGACGATTGAAAATCAACGAAAAATCTACTTTCTAGATTTTTACCAGAACGATATTGAATTCCACCTTTAGCATTCAAATCTCGCGATTCTCGACCATTTCGGTAAAGTGCAAAATCTCCATGTGCCCCAAAAGGCAAATTAAGCAAATAGGGATATACTACACGAAAATCAATTCGTTGTGTTTCGGGTTTCAATTGTCTAAAGTAAAAATATAATTCCTCTCCTCTCTTTAGCTTGTTTTTGAAATCCGCGGTGACTTCACCCGATATCGTAAAACGTTCGGGATTTTCAACATTTGGCAGGACACCGATAAGAAAATCAAATCTACTGGCTGGAGTTTCAGCGAGTGGAATGTGTAAATATGCTTTACTTCCGCGCACTTGAATTTCAGGATTAGCCTTTAAACGCACATATGAAAGTTGATTTATTTGTTCTTGTATACTGTTAATCTTTGACATTTGAAAAGGCATGTCAGGCTTAATATCCAAATACCTTGCAAGGAAATTCTGCGATATGACTGAATCTGCTTTGTTGATCCATCCTCCAAAAACAATTTTTTGACCCTTATCAATCACAACCTCTGCATGGATAGTATCATTGATCAATCTTTTATTTTCAAGATAAATCCGTGCTAATGGATATCCACTATCTTCGAGTTTTCCAAGGATTGAATAGGAAATTTCTTGAAAATCAGCTGGATTCGTTGGAAATCGCTCAGGATTAAAATTACGCAGCGTTGGTATGTTGTAAAAAGAATTTTCCAAGCCAGTCCAATCAAAAATTCCGTATTCCAGTTTTTTTCCAATGTAGAAATGAACGTTCACAGAACTGTCTCTTTCAAACACCACGGAATCGAGATTTGCTGATAAAAAACCTTGTTTCTGAAACTCCCGTATATTCTGTCTCATCATAAATTCCACCATTGAAGAATCTAATTCCTCGGGAAAATCTACTGAAGTTGAGTCAATAAACCGTGTGATACTTTCATCCGCAAAGTATGTTATACTAGTAGTTTGGGCCCACGAGCCCCACCCTAGACAAATCAGAAGCCCAGTAAGGAAAATTTGCTTTCCAATGGGAGAGCATGTGTCCATGAATCTATCGATCAAGAATGTCGTATTTTTGCAATCTTGTTACGTACTTAAGGCGTTGTAACGATGTAAAACTACAAAACGTAAAAGATTTATGGCAGGTATATACTTTCACATTCCTTTTTGTCAGCAAGCATGCCATTATTGTAATTTTTTCTTCACTACATCAAAGCGCTTTCTTAAATTGACAACAGAGGCGATGCTCAAAGAACTTGATTATCGCAAAAATTATCTCTCGGGAGAAACAATTCAGACTATCTACTTTGGAGGTGGTACTCCGAGTATGCTTCCTCCCTCGGAAATTCAAACGTTAATTGATGGAGTCAAAAATTCCTTCTCAGTAGATTCTGAAATTGAAATAACACTTGAAGCGAATCCTGATAATCTCACTAAGCCGTATCTGGAAGAATTAAAGAAAACAGACGTAAATCGTTTTTCAATAGGAATTCAATCTTTTCATCAAGATGAGCTACTGTGGATGAATCGTGCTCATAATTCTGAGGAAGCAACGCGTTGTCTCGAACTAGTAGAATCCTATCAATATGATCATTACAGTGTGGATCTTATTCTAGGGATTCCAATCTCTAGCAGAGAGAAGTGGCTGCAAAATCTTGATATTCTAGCGGGCTTTCGCCCAAAACACGTGTCGTGCTATGCTTTGACAGTTGAACCAAAAACTGCGCTTGATTACCAAATTAAAAAAGGTAAAAGTCCAGCAATAAAAGATGAAGAGACTGAAGAGCAGTTTTATATGGCGCATGATTTTCTGAGTAAAAAAGGTTACCAGCACTATGAAATATCAAATTACAGTCTTCCTGGATATTCAGCTAAACACAATAGCTCATACTGGGAAGGAAAGAAATATCTTGGCATAGGACCTTCAGCTCATTCTTACAACAGAGAATCAAGATCATGGAACATCGCTCATCTGCCAAAATATCTTGAAGGCGTCAACAAGGGGCAGCTAAATTTAGAGACTGAGAATCTATCAAAAGTAGATCAGTATAATGAATTTGTAATGACCAATATTCGTAAATCTTCAGGGATTTCACTAGAAATATTAAAGCAAAATTTTGCTGAATACATTGAGCATTTTGATGATAGCTTACTAGAAATACCTAAGACCTTTCTTAACCGGAAACAATCCACCATTTCATTATCTAGAGAAGGACTTATGTTTGCAGATTTCGTGGGAAGTGCTCTTTTCTTTGTCGTGTAATAAAGAATTGTGTCGAAACAAATCAAGAATAAGCGACAAGCGACAGTTAAAGGGAAACTATGTATTGACTCATATATTCATTTTTTTTATTTTGCGATTCTTTTGAAATCCTAACTCACTAATAGCGCTCCTTTTTTTATTACTTCATAATTGTAACTACATGTTTAAGTACCTTTTTACACTAGTGATATTCGTTGGCCTATTACAAAATATATATTCACAAACTACTATAAGATGTAGTATCGACGAAAAAGCTCCCGCGGCTTACGGGAACTACCCCGCATTTTTAAAAAGTGTGGAAAAGAGTATTCAAGAATTCAATGGCAATGGTGCTCAGAAATCAAGTTCAACTATTATAACTATACCCGTACATGTTATTCTGGTTCATAACCCGGGACAAGCGATTGGAACAGGCACAAATTTCAGTGTCGAACATGTACAATCTCAGATAGATGTCATGAATGAAGATTTCAGGAGACTGAACAGTGATTCAAGTAATACACCTAGTGAATTTGCTGCCGGTGATTCAGAAATAGAATTCTGTCTCGCATCAGTTGATCCAAATGGGAATCCGACTGATGGAATAACACGTTATTCAACAACTCAAAATATGAATAGTAATGAGTTTTCCATCAAGTCAGCGACTGGATGGAATCGCAATGACTATTTAAACATCTGGTCTGCTCCGAATCTTGGAGGAATACTAGGTTGGGCATACCTCCCATCTACAACGAACCTACCAAACGCTACTTTGGATGGAGTTGTTTGCGCTGCTGGATCTTTCGGTGGACCTGGTTTTGCAACGAATAATCCATATGATCTTGGGAGAACTGTTACACATGAAATCGGTCACTATCTCGGCTTGCTTCATATCTGGCGAAACAATGGATGTAATAGTGATGATGGTTTCGCAGATACCCCTTTGCAAGACGATGAATATTTTGGATGTCCTACTCATCCGCAGCAATCATGTGGTAGTAACGATATGTTCATGAATTATATGGACTATGTAAATGACAACTGTATGAATGCATTCTCAGTACAACAGGGAGATTACATGCAAACCATATTAAATACTTCTAGATCATCTCTACTTAATGCAGCAAGTACACTCTGCAACAATGTGGTTGCGCTTACAATTGAGTTAATAACTTCTACTGATGTTACTTGTTTTGGAGAGGCTACAGGATCCTTAGAAGTTGCCGCTGGAGGTGGAGTCCCACCTTATAGTTATTCAATAAATAACGGAGCTAGTCAAGGAAGTGGAGTCTTCAATCAACTTCTTAGCGGAAGCTATGACGTTGAGGTTACCGATGATAACGGTAACACTGCAAGTATCAGCGTTCTTATAAGTTCAAATGAAGAGCTACTTGTATCGGTCAACTCCATACAAAACAATCCCTGTTCAGGATTTAGCCAAGGATCGGTAATTCTTCAATTAGATGGTGGTATTCCACCATATTTTGTAGATGGTCAAGCCGCTTCTGGAAATCAATATTTGATATCGAATCTAGCAACTGGTAATTATACTTCCATAATCATGGATTCGGAGTTTTGCGAAAAGACAATTCAATACGAAATCACTGAACCTCTTCCGGTACTTATAACTGTTGATGAGGTTGTAGAAGTATCATGTTTTGGAGAATCAAATGGTGGTGTCGATTTCACTGTATTTGGAGGGACCCCTGGATACCAAGTGCTTCTTAATGGAAATCCAATAAGCAATAATACTATTATAAATCTACCTGCCGGAGATTATGATATTCAAGCAGTCGATGCCTTAGGATGTATAGGAGTCAATTCATTTGAAATATCGCAACCAAACCTTCTTACAGGATTTATTGAAAACATAGAATCTATAACATGTTCGGGCGTAGATTTAGGGAGTGTTACTTTAGCAGCAGAAGGAGGCACTGAACCTTACGCATATTCGATTAATGGCAGTCCATTTGGGGCCAACCCCACTTTTGAACTATTGGATGCTGGTGACTACACCGCTGAAATCCTAGATGCCAACAATTGCTTAAGTCAAACTACATTTACTATAAATCAGGGTTATATAGTTTCACTTAGTGAATTGAGTATCGAAAATCCTAGTTGTGGTAATTCCGAAAGTGGAGGTATTTCTGTCGAAGCACAAAATGGTGTTGCACCATATACTTATTTGCTTTCCCAAACAGGTGAATCAAATAGTACAGGTATATTTAATGATCTAACGAGTGGCACCTATCAAATAATCACTACTGATATAAATGGTTGTATAACAAGTGGAGAATGGACCTTGACCGAAGAATCATCACTCAATCTAGAAGTAGAAACAATAGAAATTATCACTTGCTCAGGAGCATCTAGCGGATTAATTGTCGTAAGTAGCAATAATGGAGCTGGGACAGTGAGTTATAGTATCGATGGTTCGAATTATCAGCAAAGCGGCTTATTTACAAATCTGAGTGCAGGTAGTTACACGGTCAGTGCAACTGACGACAGTGGTTGTATAACTCAAATTTTAGTTAATCTTGAAGAAAACCCACCGATTCAAATAGAATCAGAATCTACCGTCATTAGTTGTCACGATGGAACTGATGCTACGATTAATCTTTCTGCAACGGGAGGTGCTGGTGGATTTATTTTTAGCGGCAATGGCGAAGAAAATGAGACTGGTTTTTTTGGAGGTCTTGCAGTCGGCAATTACACTTTTACTATTACAGATGAAGCAGGCTGTGCACTTGAAACCGAGTATGAAGTTCTTAATATTCCTCAGATTCAGTTAATAGGAATCCAGATTGATTCAACGAACTGCTTTGGAGCTTCAGATGGTCAAATTGAAATTACCAGCGTAGAAAATGCAGAAGGATCTATTGACATTATCATAGTTGATGAAGATGGTCAAGAGACTGAGGCTAACATGCTTTCCGCTGGAATCTACACAATATTAGTTGAGGATGAAAATGGTTGTACTGCTAGCGAATCAGTCGAGGTATTTGATGAGGAAGCGATTCAATGGGAAATAATAGAGCAATCAGATGCGAATTGTGACGGAAGCATTAGAGGGGACATCCAAGTTCAAGCAACTACTGGTGTACCTCCCTATAGTTATGCAGTTGGACAAATAGAAAATTCAAATGGATATTTCCAAAATTTCAATGCTGGAAACTACGCGCTAAGTATTACTGACGCTAACGCATGTACGAATGTCGTTCAATTCACTATTGGACAAAGCGATGCATTCACATACGGAATTAGTGACATCAATAATGTTAGCTGTTTTGATGCAATGGACGGAAGTGTGCAGTTTGAAACCGAAGATATAGGAGCCTTCATTTTTACATTTAATGGCACATCGAATGACATTGGATTGTTTGAGAATTTAGGTCCAGGAATCTATCCGTTCGAGATTGAAGATTCTACCTCATGCATTATCTATGACACCTTGGAGATCACATCTCCAGAACAATTAAGTATAGTAGACATACAAGAGAGTATCAACATAGACAATCTTACTGATTTAATTGTTGAAGTGCAAGGAGGAACGTCCCCATATCAATATCGTCTGGATAATGGTGCCTGGCAAGACGAAGGTGTGTTTATAGGTTTACCAAATGGTAGCTACGAAATAGAAGTAATTGATGCGAACGGTTGCACGAGTACAATTAATCAAACTATTCTAGATCTCGATATTGAAAGTACTACAGCTTGGCGACTTTATCCTAATCCATTTAGTGAAACTCTCTACTTGGAGTGGGAATCATTTTCTCAAAATGATGTTGAAATTTATCTAGTCAATGTAGTAGGACAAAGGGTTGGTGGTAAGTTGGAAACAACGATACAGGCAGGTCAAAATTTAATCGAATTGGACTTTGGTTATTTAGCAAGTGGAGTCTATATGGCTGCAATTGTAATAGAAGGTGAATTGAGTTATCAAAAAGTTGTAAAGAGGTAGGTTGGTGGAAGTGTGCAGGTGGTTTTTGGTTGCGGGTTTTAGATTTTGTGTTCAAAAATATGTGCCTTATCAAAGAGTTTATTTATTTATCGCACAAGTGATATAAGTCACTCTTATTCAAGCAAATAATACAGATTTACAGGATCATCAAGTACTAAAGTAGTAGAATCAAGCATTGCATAAGTTTTAAAAATCTGAATAACCTTATTCTTATTTGCACCTTCTAACTTAACATATATGCTTTCTTGACTATTCTGCTGAAATAATTGTCCATTATCTAAAGTATCTGCAAGCCGTTATGATTCCCTATTATTAGACTTACTCTCAAATTTAGCAGCCGCGGTTAAGCCTTATTTTTGGGCGCAAGCCTTTGATTTCAATTTTAGATTCGTCCAATTGCTAAGGTGACCATAGAAACCTTCACATTATCCAAGTTGAGCTTTTTGGCGCAAGCCTCTAGAGTCGCTCCCGTTGTTAAGACATCATCAACCAACAAAATGTGGTCTTCCTCCAGTTTATATGACTCATTAATCTCGAATGCCTGAGCTACATTTTCTACACGCTCTTGCCTTGATTTACTTGTCTGACTTTCAGTCTCGTGTGTCTTAATGAAGAAATCGCCGAAACATGGGACTCCTGTACTTATTGAAATTGCTTTGGCTAGAATCTCTGCTTGATTGTAACCTCTTGCCTTCTGCTTTCTCCAAGTCAAAGGCACAGGCACTATCGCTGTAATTCCATTCATAAACCCTTCTCTCTTCAATCTCTTTCCAAACTCCGCTCCCAATTTCGAACCAACATCGGCCTTTTTTGCATACTTCAATGCATGCATTATGGACTGAATCGGAGTATCCTTTCTATAGTAAAACATTGCCGCTCCTCGCTCTAAAGGTATTCTACCTAAGAAATGCGCTTCAAATTCATTATTTCGTTTGCTGCTTTGATCTGTATAATAGAGAGCTTGTTGACACATTAAACAGAAGACCTCTCCTTCCACCGGCACTTCATCTTCGCAAGCAACACACAATTTGGGATAAAAAAGATGTAATAGCCCTCGTATTGCTTTTATGTTAGTCAAATTCATAAACATATTCATTAGGAAGTTTAAAATGCAGATTTCACAAGCTGATCAAACGAAATTATCTACATTTTAAGAAGCTTGCATTTAAAATTAAGCAAAAGCTAAGAAATACGAGCAAATTCTATTGTACTGATTCACTTTTTTCCAAGACATTTCGCTCCATATCCACTTCGAAACTCTTAATTTATATTTACTTTGTAAAAATACATTTGTTTCACTTGCGAGAGACTGTTTTATAAATAGATACATATAGAACTTTTCACTTGAATGTCTTTTGCAAAAGTCAAATTAAAACAACATGAAACAGGTTAATCTAGAAGAGCTAGATCGTTATATTGATGAAGCAATGCGCGAGGATGTCGGTGACGGTGATCACACTTCTCAAGCTTGCATTCCGAAAGGCAAAAGAGATAATGCAAGATTAATAGTTAAAGATGACGGAATCATTTGCGGTGTATCTATCGCGAAATACATTTTTGAACATATAGATCCTACAGCAGTTTTCACAGAATTGATCGCTGACGGCGAAGAAGTTCAATATGGCGACATTGCTTTTACTATCGAAATGAATGCACAAGCGTTACTAAAAACAGAACGCTTAGTTCTCAATACGATACAACGACTGAGCGGCATCTCTACTATGAGCAATCGGTTTGCGTTTGAAGTGGAAGATCTTCCTGTTAAAATTTTAGACACACGGAAGACTACTCCTAGAATGAGATTTCTTGAAAAGTTTGCTGTACGTAACGGCGGCTGTTACAACTACCGCGATGGATTGTATGATTGGATAATGATAAAGGATAACCACATTGATGCATGTGGAACGGTGGGGCAAGCAATCAAAAATGTACTCGACTATCTAGACGAAAACAAACTCAAATTAGGTATTACGGTTGAAGTTAGAAATCTAGTCGAATTGCATCAAGTTTTGGAAGTCGGAGGAGTTACTAGAATCATGTTAGATAACTTTGAACTTCCTATTATGATAGAGGCTGTCCAAATAATTAACGGCGAATATGAGGTTGAGGCTTCAGGCAACGTTACTCTGGATACTGTGAGAAATATTGCAAAAACGGGAGTCAATTATATTTCGTCTGGTGCGCTGACACATAGTGCAGGTCAATTGGACCTTAGCTTGAAGGTGATAAGAGATTAAATCCAAAGTAAATTAGAAAAAAAGGGCTTGCGCTTCGCTCGCCCAAATAGTCAAAAAAATAAACTCAAGGCATTGTATTCGATTTTCAAACCACTCATTTTTCTTATTTCTCCAGAAAAGGCACATCACATCACGGTAAGCCTATGGAAATTCATTTTAGCTATACCACTTTTATCGAGCATAGTTCGAAAAAACCTTCGAGTTGAAAGTAAGTCTCTAGAAAAAGAGCTTTTTGGTTTAAAGTTCTCAAATCCCGTCGGTTTAGCAGCTGGTTTTGACAAGGACGGCAAGTACTATCATCCAATGGCGCAATTAGGTTTTGGTTTTGTCGAAATTGGAACTGTAACTCCTTTGGGTCAAGATGGGAATCCGCAACCTAGACTATTTAGATTACCTAAAGACAAAGGCTTAATCAATAGAATGGGTTTCAACAATGAAGGCGTTGACGCGCTCGTCGAAAGGTTAAAAAAACAAGAAAACCAAAAACGTAATTATATAATCGGTGGTAATATTGGAAAAAACAAAATAACACCCAATGAAAAAGCGGTTGACGACTATGTTATTTGTTTTGAGAAACTCTTCGCTTATGTAGACTATTTCGTCGTTAATGTTTCTTCTCCGAACACACCAAACCTTCGAGATCTTCAGGATAAAGAACCTTTAACTCATCTCCTGAACACACTTCAAAAACTTAACAATCAGAAAGAATATCGGAAACCAATTCTTCTTAAGATTGCACCAGACCTAACAAGCTCACAGCTTGATGATATTATTGAAATTGTAGCATCAACAAAGATTGATGGCATCATCGCCACTAATACGACTATTTCAAGAGATGGTTTAAATACTTCTTCAGAGCTTATCAATTCAATCGGCGCTGGTGGACTTAGTGGTACACCTGTAAAAGAACGTAGTACTGAAGTAATTAAATACCTTCATAGAAAAAGTGGAGGTTCTTTCCCGATTGTCGGAGTAGGCGGAATAGATAGTCCAGAAGCTGCAAAGGCAAAACTTAATGCAGGTGCTTCCCTAGTTCAAATCTATAGTGGTATGGTCTATTACGGGCCGACAATAGTCCGTGATATAAATCGGTCGATACTTAAGTAGGCTTAAAATCTGCCTCCTGATCGACTTCTCTGTCGAGCATTTCCTGAGCGGTTTTCTCGAGTGCGTTCAAGGAGCTTTCTGTTAAATTTTTCGTCACTCTTCTTCATCCGAATGACTCGTTGAGAACCGATTACAGGAATCATTTCTGCAACAAAAGCTTTCTCGAGCTTCAACTTCTCCTCTTCCATGTCAAAATGCTTATTAAGTAATTGTCTAGCTTCTTCATCATTCAAATCTTGATCTGAATTACCGGTTCGCATATCTTTGCGCAAAGCTTCTATTTGGTTCTCATGAGCTTCATAGAGAGGCCAAAAAGTTTTACTTTCTTCGGGTGTCAACTCCAATTCAGATGTTAAGAATGCTATTTTTATCGATTTAATCTTCTCTTTCATTACTTCCCTACGATCGTTGGGTTGTGCAAAGGCAATTCCTACAAATCCTGCAAATAACATGAAGGTCAATATTGATCTATGTATCATCTTTTTATAATTATAATTTGTTTGTAAATTTTTATTTCAATAATCAAGTATCAAAAATTAAAGTATATCTCATCTTCCAAGCTCTCAATAACTTCCTCTATTCCGTCCATTTCCAATAAAACATCCTCTGAAACTACCTCTGAATTTTCAATTAGGTAATCAAATACATCTTCTGAACTTACTTCCTCTTGCATTGCATAGACGCCAGTTCGGGAACTATGAATTTCTTGATTCCGTAAGAAAAATATTGATGCAATCAGCAGACAAGCTGCAGCAGCTGGAATCCACATTTTTCGAATCGAGCCTACGCTCGAGTATGGTTTGGATTTTACCTTATCAAGCACTTCCGCTTGCATTTTTTCGAAATAGTTTTCTGGCAAGGCAAAGCCCTGTTGGTTACATACTCCGTTTTTTGCATTGATCTTAGACTTTAAGTCTTCCAATGGTCCCATTTCTTCACCTTTATCTTTCATCTGTAAATCTTTAATCTATATTTCTTTTCTTTAGTTATCACTTAATCTAATATGTACCCTAGTTTTCATTAAAGTTATTTCACTCAAGAAACTCTACTTGCTTTAGTTGTTCTCGAATTTTCTGCGATGCATGATAATACGATGCCTTTAGTCCTCCTTCTGAAGTGCCTACTATTTCTGAAATATCTTTGTAGGTTAATTCATCAAAGTATTTCAATTGAAAAACGAGGCGCTGCTTTTCAGGTAAAGTAGCAATAGCAGCAAGTAAACTTTTTGTTATCACATCCCCATTGAATCCCACATCGCTTTCCAATCTATTCAGATAGTCTTCTTGACTTTCCAAACCCTCTTGCTTAGAACTTCGACGATTCTTCTTTAAGTGAGTCATACTCTCATTAGTTGCTATTCGATACATCCAAGTATATAATTTTGATTCACTCTTAAACGAAGCAATATTCTTATACACTTTCATAAATGTATTCTGCAAAACATCATCTGTATCCTCATGGCTGACTACTAAGCGTCGAATATGCCAATACAAGCGTTCTTGATACTTGGACATAAGTACCCTGAAAGCAGTATTCGTTTGCTGTTTCTTTTGCAAACACTCTATGATTTGTTCGTCCGTCATGCAATCTATTCAATCAATCAGTACTATGACTACTATCTTAATGAATGGTTTAATTCAATTTACAATACTTATAGTTTTTTTCAATCTTAAATCTTTAGTGTTGATCATCTATACAAATGTCAAACCTACCTTGTCATGAATTTATTTTAAACTTGTAGCACAAAACATACGCTATGATATCTAAATTGGCAGGTTTTATTCTTAAAATATGGGGGTTCAAGATTACAGGCAATTATCCCTATCATGCCAAAAAGAAGGTATTTATCGTCATACCTCATACTTCAAATTGGGATTTTCCGCTAGGAATACTAGTGAGGACCAAACTCAAAGCAACAATTAATTTCTTAGCTAAAGACTCCCTTTTTAAGCCTCCATTTGGATTCATATTCAAGTGGCTAGGAGGTGTCCCAGTTGACAGATCAAAATCAAATAATTTTGTCGATTCCACAGTTCAACTTTTTAAAGAACGAGACGCTCTCACGATTCAAATAGCTCCCGAAGGTACTCGTAAAAAAGTAGACAAGCTCAAAACTGGATTCTATTACATATGTCTAAAAGCAGAAGTCCCTTTATTCTTCGTGAAATTTGATTGGGGAACTAAAGTTGTGCACTTTTCCGATGAAATCACATTAAGTGGAAATAAAGAGAAGGATCTTAAAATGATTGATGATTACTTCCGCACGACAAAAGGAAAGATACCTGAGTACAGCTATCTATATAAAGAAGGTGTCTAGTTATTGTTTGAACTAAATAATTTTACGCTTGTTTGACAATCATTCCCAAGAATGATTACGCAGGTAGTTTTCACTTAACAAGAAAAATCACTTTATGAAACTAAGATTTACAATCAGTTTATTTATCCTAGCCTCTTTCTGTTTTCTATTCATGTCCAATTCAGGAGGTAGAGCTAGTATTTTAGGAGAAGGAAATACTGGTGCTCCAGGAGATGATTCAAAAACATGTGCCTCGTGTCATGGTGGTGGTGATTTTGGAGCTGAGATAGAAATCAAAATGTTCGACATGGCAGGTTCAGAGGTATCTGAATACCTAGGTGGTGAAACTTATACCGTCCAAGCCCGAATAACAACTACTACAACTCCCGGTGGATATGGATTACAAATGGTTGGCTTAATTGACAATGGAGACGTTGATACTGAAGGATTCTCAAACCCTTCATCTAACTCACAAATTGTAAGTGCAATGGGTCGTACCTATCTTGAACAGCAAGGTCTTTCATCTTCAGATGTTTTTGAAAGTGATTGGACAGCTCCTGTAAATGGAAGTGGATCTGTAAGCTTTTACGCTGCTGGACATGCCAGTAATGCGAACGGTAGTACGAATGGTGACGACTCAACTCAGGGTTCTATCACTTTTCAAGAAACTACGGTCTCAAATACTTTAGATGAGCAATTACAATTGACTGTGTATCCTAATCCTGTTGATAATTTCACAACAATAAAGTGGGGAAATGATAAAGCAGTAAACATTTCAGTCAGTGATATTACTGGTAAAGTAGTAATGAACACTGAAGCACTAGGAACACAAACTGAGCTCAACTTGAGCTCTCTAAACACGGGAATTTATTTTCTTTCGATTATTGATAATAGTAATAATAGAAAAACAGTACAAAAAATTACTAAGCGGTAATTTTAGAATTGAAAAAATATATGTCGGGGATTGTCATTTAAAATGGCAGTCCCTTTTTTATTTATATTTTAATCCAGAGACAAATCTGTTTATTGGCTCTGCGGAAGTACCGATTGCACTCAAATGCTTTACAAAAGCTGAGCCGAGGATTACTCCGCCAACAATCGAATTCACAACGGAAAAGTCTTTGCTAGACTTTATACCAAATCCAGCCATAACTGGATTTTTCAGCTTGTATGCGATCAAACGTTCTAAGTACTTCCTCGTTTTATAAATTTCAAGCCGACATCATAAATATCAAAGATGATAGAATTCACATTGTCAATTTCGGGGCAACTTGGTGCACACCTTGTGATGCAGAGTTGCATTAGCTTGAACAACTAAATAGTAGACAAGGTCCAAAAACACATCAACTCGTCTTGGTAACTATTGATTGGGGGAAAATCTAGAAAGAAAGGGGAAGCATTTTGTAAGGAGAAAGGGGCTTAAATTGAATTTTTCTAATCAATCAATGTGGTCATCAATCTAGGTCATTCTTACAATCCCTTATCCTAATCGCAATTTATCTCGCATGACAAAGATCTAATGAATAGTTCTAGTTTAATTTGATTTCAAAATACATTGTGTTAAGTTTACACGAAGTAAATTCTCTACCTATGAAAAAAACATACCTAATCCTATTGAGTTTATTCACTTTGACGGTCACCGCATGCAATCAAGCATCAACCAGCCCTTCAATTTCATCAGATTCTGTCAACACTCAATTACCGACCTATTTTACTTGGAACAATGCTACTGTCTACTTCCTTTTGACGGATCGTTTTAACAATGGTGATCCAAATAATGACTTTGTCCATCCAACGTCAGAATCGCCTGCAGCATTGCGCGGTTTTCTAGGTGGGGATATCAAAGGTGTTACACAAAAAATCAATGAAGGCTACTTTGATAGCTTGGGAGTCAATGCAATATGGACTACACCTGTGTATCAAAATATCGACGGTTCCGTCGACGAAGGAACCGGAACTTCCTATGCATATCACGGCTATTGGCCAAAAGATTGGACGAACCTTGATTCAAGAATAGCTTCTGATGGAGACTACGCTGAATTTGTTGAGACCGCTCATCAACATGGCATTCGTGTAATTATGGACGTCATCGTAAATCATACAGGACCAGTGACCCCCCTAGATGAAAAATGGCCAGATTCATGGGTTCGTACACAGCCAAAATGCAAATATGACAATGCACCTAATACCATTACATGTACCCTTGTTGAAAATCTTCCTGATGTAAAAACTGAGTCAACTGAAGATGTAGAACTCCCTGAATTTCTAATAGAAAAGTGGAAAAAAGAAGGTCGCTACGAAAAAGAGGTTGAAGAACTTGATGCCTTTTTTACTGAAACGAATTATCCAAGACGGCCGTATTACTATATTATCAAATGGCTCGTTGACTACATCAAGGAATATGGAATTGATGGTTTCAGAGTCGATACTGCAAAGCATACCGAGGAAGTTGTATGGAAAGATCTTAGAAGAGAAGCGGACAAAGCCTTTGCAGAGTGGAAATCCAAAAATCCCGATAAAGTACTTGATGACAATGAATTCTATATGGTCGGTGAAGTTTATAATTACTCTTTGTCTAGTGGTAGACTTTTTGACTACGGTGACAAGAAGGTTGATTTTTACGACCAGAGTTTTGATGCCTTGGTAAACTTCGACTTTAAATCGGATGCTAATAAAAATTACCAAACGATTTTCTCAAAATATCAATCATTGCTTCAACATACATACAAAGATAAATCGACCCTCAACTATATCAGTTCACACGATGATAGTTCTCCTTTTGATAGGACCAGAGCAAATCCACTAGATGCAGGTACCAAATTACTCTTAGCACAAGGAGGAGCGCAGATTTACTATGGTGATGAAACTGCGCGTGCATTAATTGCGCAAGCAAACGGCGATGCTCAATTACGAACGTATATGAATTGGGATGATCTTTCCGACAACAAAGAAATTGGAGGCGAGAAAACAAAAGAAATACTAGAACATTGGCGCAAACTAGGCACGTTTCGTCAGAATCATCCAAGCGTTGGAGCTGGTGTCCAATACAATATCAACACAGCCCCTTATATTTTTGCACGAAGATATGTTAACGCAAATTATATCGATGGTGTTATTATTGGGCTTGATCAACCAATAGGGTCGAAGAAAATTCCAGTGGACTTCATGTTTAAAGATGGAGAAACAGTTCGAGACCACTATTCAGGTTCAACAGCTGTTGTTAAAGACGGATTCGCTCTGATCAATTCTCTTGATAAAATTGTTCTGTTGGAAGCTATAATACATTAACTTTGAAAGAAAAATTAATTTATGAAACAATCTTCATTTATCCTAGCTCTGTTTATGCTTTTTGCTTTTTCTTCCAGTGAATTGTCTGCGCAAAAATTAAAGAATAGCAAAACAGAAAGAATCTCAAAAACTTCGAAGAAAACTGTTGGAGACGCCCTGCCAGGAGAATATTTTGGTGAAAAATTCAAAATTTCAAGCCCTACAGCCGTAGAAAATGTTATTAAAAGACTCGGTGCTCAGGATACAATGGAAGTCCAAGTAATTGGCGTTGTTCAAAAAGTATGTAAATCGAAAGGCTGCTGGACCAACGTAGGTTCACGAATGGATTCAGAGCAAAATCTATTTGTAAAATTTAAGGACTATGGATTCTTTCTACCCCTAGACTGCGATGGAAAGAACATCGTACTAAACGGAAAGGCTTACATCGAAGTAACAGCCGTAGAAGAATTAAGACATTATGCAGAAGATGAAGGAAAATCTGCTGAAGAAGTTGCAAAGATTACAGAACCAGCCATGGAATATAAGTTTATGGCTACTGGTGCTTTCTTGAAAAGCAAATAGCACAAAGTTTATTGAGCTCTTAGCTTAAGATTCAAAGCAGTTTACCTTTAAACGGTAAGCTGCTTTTTTTATTTGTAGCTACAAGCAATGATTATTAATGAGAGAACTTTCATCGCTATAATTCACAATTTTGAGTTTCTAAAAACAGTAATCATGTCTAAGGCTTCTATCATAGTATGAATAGGAATGGAATTCTTGCGATTAAAAAATGAAGAAGAAACGCATGGATCTATTAAATGATAAAACAACAGTGGAACTCTACTAAGACTTTTTTTTGTTTACTCTACTTGTTCATAGATCAGGTAGCTATCACCTTCATATACCAGCTTCCATAAACTAGACAAAGCTAATTCTCGTTCCTCTGATAATTGATCTTCGTTTACTATTACATATTTCACTTCAGGAATCTTAGACAAAACCTCTGCCGAAAAATAAGCATTTTTCACCATCATAAAGATATCGTCTTCTGGTTTTCGATCGGTAATCTCGATGCTATAAACTGAAGTAAATCTGTTCGCCCATTCATAGATCGCTGACTGATGATGAAGCATTGCTTTAAAATCAAAATAGCTACTTCTCCAAGTACGTGCTTTAAAATCAACTAGTTCAGGTGGAACTAAAAATAAATCATCCGTATCCGAATTAATTGATATCCAAGCATACAGATCAGTAGGTGGAGCTTTATCCCAACTTGGGTTGAAACGTAAAAGGGCAATCACCAAAGCTCCCAAAAATAAAATAAGGGTTAACACTCTTATGTAGCGTTTCTCAATCAACTTCTGACATAGCCCAAGAAATCCCATTATTCCAAAAAACTTCAACCAAATATTAACCTTCATCCATTGTGAGGAAAGTACTAATTCTACTTCGGCAGAAAGTCCAACAACATAAAAAATCATTCCTAGAATCGAAACGTAAAAAAAAACTTGAAGTAGAGACTTCTTTACATAATAGTAATACATCGAAATGACATATAAACCACCCAGCAATATCATCGACTTTAATGGAAAAAATGCCGGAAAAAAATGATGCGCTATCCGAAATCGAACAATATCGAAGAATGGAATCTCACCCAATTCCTTTGGGCCCTGAGCCCCCAACAATAAAACAATCCATATTCCTGCAGTAAGAAGATATGGTATAATAAACTTTAAAACATTAATAAACTTCTTCTCAGTTTTACTGAATGCTACTTTCCATACAAACATTGCTGAAGCGATCACAAAAAGCTGAAAACCAACTAGCGGATGAAGAAAACTCGCCATTGCCAATAATACTGAGGCTTGTAAATATCGTTCTTTCAAGAAATAGAATAATGCCCAAACAGCAACCGCTTTGCCTGCCAAGCTAGGTACATACATATTATAGTACAACTCGTTACTACCGATGTTGATATTATAGAGACTGAACAAGCAGATAAAAACAGCTAATACTGCCATTTCAATATTACGTAAGATATGATCGCTCACTCTCAGCATACCTGCTAATAAAGTAAGACTGAATATACCGTGGAATACCCAACTTGCCAACTTGATTTGCTCTGCAAAAAAATGTAAGCTCCAAGCTATGATCCAGCGCTCATTAGGGAAAATATTGCGCAGATGTGAAAGATGAAAGTCAGAAGCGAATAGTCTTTGATCCGCCATCCAAAGAGCATACGGAACTGTCTCTATAGTATCCCTGCCAAAGGCAATAAATCCATGGTAAAGTACAAGGAGTACATACAAACAAACTGCAAGACTCAACAGTACGAAAGAATTATCCGTTCGCAAGTTAGCATTACTTTGAATGGACCTCTCCATAAATTTAATGTTGTGTTAATTTGATGGCATGAAGATAATAGCTTGGCGTGATAATGTATCTTTAATGAAATAATAAATCGATATGAAATATTTTTTTCTTGCATTTAGCATCTTGACGCTCTCATCTTTGAGCGCGCAAAAACAGAATAACGTTAAGAATTCCACTTCAAAAACTATTGAGAAAGTAGTGACAATCATCGAAGAAGGAGATCATGAAAAGACCATTGAAAAACGACTGATTGTCCTAACCTCGAAAGACCATGAAGAAATTGACTCAGAAGTAGATTCACTCATTCAAAGTCTAAATCTTGAAGACAACGAACCAGAGAATATTGATGTTAAAGTAATGTTAGCCGAAGATGGTACCAAGACTATTACGATTGAGGCTCTCTCTGAAAATATTGACAATCCTGAGATAAAAGTCCATATAGATAAGGGTATCAGCCACGCAGAAAAAGGCTTTAAAGTGGAAATCGATGAAAATAGAGTGGATGTTGAGCCCCTTCCGAAATCAAAAGTATCTCTAGGTGTGGAAATCGATGAAAACAGAAAAGTAATTCAAGTAATAAATGGAAAAGCTGCAGAGAAAGCAGGATTACAAGCTGATGATATCATTGTAAAAGTAGATCAGCAGAAAATCTATAGTATTCATGGTCTACTTGAACATCTAGGTTCTTATGAAGCTGGAGATAAAGTGAAAATAAGTTATGAAAGAGCAGGACAATTAAAAACTGCAAAGCTACACTTAGATCCAAAATGATCAGGCAAGTTGAATTTAAACTGTCCCCCAAAAGTAGGGGTTTTCATCTTATTACATCAGATATTTTACAGTACTTACCTGAATTACCTGAATCTGGTCTACTTCATATTTTCTGTAAACACACATCAGCAGGTATTTGTATTAATGAAAATGCAGATCCAGATGTGCTTCACGACTATGCATACGTATTTGATCGTTTAGTACCTGAAAATATGAGTGGTCTAAAACATACACTAGAAGGCCCCGATGACATGCCTGCACACATTAAAACAAGTCTATCTGGTAGCGACCTAACGATTCCAATAACAAATTACAAACTTAATCTAGGCACTTGGCAAGGTATCTATCTTTGTGAATTCAGGAATCAAGGTGGATCTCGAAAGATTGTGGCGACGATCTGGAGCTAGATAAATTCTATCTTAATACTGTCAAATCTCCCATTTCTGTGCGGCTTATGGTTTCATCTCCGTCAATGAACTCTACCTCATAAATATATACATAAACACCACCTTGAACGTT
>CBFHTK010000009.1:0-9140 GCA_965658745.1 Saprospiraceae bacterium
AAGAACATCATTATATAAAACATAATCAGTCGTTTCATATCATTTGGTCTATGATCACCTATGAATAAGGAAAAGACAAATACATTACGGATCGCGTTAGAGGCAGAAAATCGAGAATATTTTTAGCATGAGAGTATTAGCAATGGGTTTGGCGATTGGATTAGTCATAATGGTTACAGCATGTAAGACTTCAAATCAAGGTTTGAAAGTAAAACATGTTGAACAATCAATCCAGTCCGCTGAAACTTCTAAGATAACGACGGGTCGAGAAATTGACACACTTCATTGGTATAGTTCATCTAGTCTTTCAAAAGACTCCATACCTACCAATACGTATTTTCTATTCCAAGATCAGCTTGGTAGCTTCCATTTTGTGGAGCAGGGAAAAAGCGTTGAGCGAAGAAAAGAGATCCTGCACGATAGTATCGGCATAAGATCGGCTGCGTTTTTGACTTCCGACGAGGAAGTTGAGCGATTTGACGTATACTATGACAACAATGGTCATATTGCGGAAGTCAAAAGATATCAATCGCATTACGATCAATTGAAGTTGAAATCGATCGAAAGATACCGCTACAAGAATCAACTGCTGAAGACTTTTGAATTTGTGGACATGATTCGATTGACGCGAGATCATGTTGATTCAGTATCTATTGTCATGAATCACGTGTACGATTCAGGGGATAGGCTTGATACGACCTTCATCAAGAAAAGGAATGGTCAATTGCGATACTTTTCAGCAGATACAGTCAGCTATTCATATAAAGGATCAGAAACTTTACCCTTTCGGGTGCAGAAAACAGCTTTTGCTGGAACTGAATATTTGATGACTCAAAAATCAAAATCTGAGCAAGAATTCATCAAGATTCATAAAGAGAAATACAAGGAAGATATCGCTGTCCTCAAAACAACGAAGCAACTCAAGTTCGACGAGCTAGATCGAGTGGTAGAATACAAGATCATCAGAGATCATTTCATTCCAGAAGATTTAACAGAAATCAAGTATGAAAAGCATGTTTATACCTATTCAGAGGATGTAAACTTGAAACGCATACCAAAGCTTCTATTCCATCGCGGTCAACATAATGTCGTTCCAGATCCTGATTTTCTGCAACATTTTACGTCGAATATTGAAATTAGCGGTTATCCCGATGTCGAAGTACGAACCGATCTTGGGTTTTTCGAGTTGCCGAAATCCATTACAACCTTTACCTCACGAAATGGAAAAGATTGGGTGGTGAAGTCGAAGTATGAGATTGAGTAGGGTGATATGCAGTTAACCTATTTTGGTGGTACTCTAACACTTTTTAAAACCTTTGGCCTTGGTCCGATTACGACAACTAGTTAGTGGGTCTTTAACGTTTTGTGACGGATGATTTGTGCTCTTGGTTTTCTTTGTGGTTGAAAGTGTAGGTTGTTGTTGTTGTTGTTGTTGTTGTTGTTGTTACTTTTTTTGACGGACAAAAAAAGTAAGAGCAACAGACTAAAGCACCAACACATAGTAATACCATTTCTACTATAGAATGTCACTAATTTTTTGCTTTATTCTTCATCATATTTCGTTGAAAAGCCTCGTGAGAACTACGGCTATCACTACGTTTTTCAACTCATCTGATTTTGAATAATTTCAAAAACTTATGCGACACCTTATAGTAGAAATGGTATAAGACTTTAGAAAGCGAATCAACTGTTGACGCAGATTGGGAAGTATAAATGTTCTTAAGATGCGTATTCATTCGATGTAGCAAACTTCGAATAGCGGTGAGAAGATTGATCAGATTTCAGTGATATAGTACATTGGATTTGGGCTTTAAGCCCAAAAGAAACATTGATTTACCCTACAACTGCACAGTTATACTACTGGACTGAATAATTCCAAATTATTACGTAACCCCTTCAAGCACAATGGGTATTGAACCCATCCGAATATTCGGTGACGATGCTGATGCTTTTCTTGTCATTACAAATCTATTATACACGCCGCTGCTCAAAATAGCAATTACGAGCAGCGGTGTGCAGTATCATTAATCATTAATTCTAAAAGCATGCAGATGCGTATCAGTCACCGTATAATATAGATCTACTTCTGCGTCGTAGACGATATCTTCACCGAAACTGGTATAAGGCTCATGATGTACAAATTCATCTTTGTCAATATCGAAGATATGTATCCTCTGCGTACCAAAACTACTGTAGAAAATCTTCCCGTCGTTGACGAGCGGGTTGCGCGAAGAACTAGGTGCGATGTCATAAAAGGCTTGTACAAGTTGACCTGAATTTCTGTTTAGTCTGTACAGATTGCCTCCCTTGCTCAAGCAGAAGATTGATTGGTTATGTATTACTATGTTTGTCTCTTCGAAAACATTCAATTGATTTTCAGTAGTGATTTCAGTTCTCCACAACTTATTCCCAGAATTCATGTCAAAGCAGTAAACTGACCAGTCCCCAAAAACAAGTAATCTGTTGTTATCTATGACACAAGCTAGATTCCCAATGCCAATTTCATTGAAGTCATCTATTCTCCAGATGGTTGTATCTTGATCTAGATTATAGGCTACAAGGTCGGGCAGCGTGACATGAGGTGATTCCGAATTGGAACCATATGATATCTGAAAATAAGCAATGGTTTCACCTAGGTTATTAGTATGAATTACTGGAGCTGTGATGCTCATTTTCCAATTGTTCTTGTAGGAAATAGATTGCTTAAAAACGATTTCAGTCTCTCCAGACAAGATGGATACTTCTACTAAATGTAAGATATCTCGATTACTACCGGATAATGTAGAGCTTGTCAATTCAGGCATGTATAAGAATTCATTGAATACTGTGGACTTAAAACCATGATGTTCGTACTCAGGATTAAACTGTAAATCCCATAAAATACTTTCAGACTTTAGGTCAAAACAATACAAACTTTCAACGCACTTGACAAGTAAGAGATCTCCAACTAAGTGCAAGTCTATCACATCACTTATCCTATCAGGATGTTGAAATTCGAAGGTTCTTTCACCCGTGATTTTATCAACTAATGCGAAATCGTATTGTAGATCTATAAAACTATTTGGCCAAACTATGAGCAGATCTTCATAAATAATAGGAGCAGCATGTAATTTATGACCATTTTCAACGAAGCGATGTTCCCAGATCTTCTCGAAATAAGACGGAGCATCTGGTTCTATCGGAGGTTTTTCACAGGCTGTGAAAAATACGATACCAAATAGTATTAACAATAGCTTATATGGAGTTTTATTTATTGTCCGCATCTGAAATATTTTTCATAAGTATTATTGTGGTCACCGATTCCTAAAAATATCTTTTTAAATAATCTTTCCGCCTCGCTATCATTCCGCATCTGAAAGTGCGAGGAGCCAACCATAATCTCGGCAGGGTAGGTGGCACCAGGCATGGAGCGTGCGTTGATAGCTGGAGGTATACCCATTCTGCCTGAGAAGGTCCCTAATTCTTTGTTTTATTCTGCATCAAGCTTCACTAAAAAGCCTCGTGATAGCTACTGCTATCCCTGCGTTTTTTATTTCGCCTGATATTGAATAATTCCAAATTATTACGTGACCCCTTCAAGCACAATGGGTATTGAAACCATCGGAATCTTCTGTTACGATGCTGATGGTTCTTTTCATATTTATCATCAAAGAACACATACACCGCAGCCCAAACAATACTTTCTGGCTACAATGTCTTATTATATATCAATCATTAATTCTAAAAGCATGCAGATGCGTATCAGTCACAGTATAATATAGATCTACTTCTGCGTCGTAGACAATAGCTTCACCGAAACTGGTATAAGGTTCATGATGCACAAATTCATCTTTGTCAATATCAAAGATATGTATCCTTTGTGTACCAAAACTACTGTAGAAAATCTTACCATCGTTGACGAGCGGGCTTGCATCATTGCCTGGAACAACTTCGTAGAAAGTCTTGACAACATGAGAACTGGTCGCATTTATTTTATACATGGTACCAAGACCATCTAGACAATAGAAATGATTATTGGCGTAAACAGGCTTTGTTTTAAAGATGGAATAGGGTTGCGGTTCGACCACCTCTCTTCTCCATAATCGATTTCCATTTGTCGCATCAAAGCAATAGAGTGACCAATCGGTATTGATATAGAGCTTGTCGTCCATATAGATTCCAGTGCCCGCGCCATTTTCAGAATAGTCGATATTTATCCAGTTCACTTCCTTCGTTTCAAGGTTGACTGAAACTAGATCAGATAGCGTACCCGAAGGAGCAATCGTGTCCGTCCAGTAACTTAATCCAAAAACACCTTGTAGTGTTCCCTTCTTATCTCGGTAAATGGTCGACCCTCCTGTTGCAATATCCCAATCAAACTTATCGCTTTGATGCTCATACAATAGTTCCATCTCTCCTGTATAAACGTTAAAACGTTTCTGTTGAAGAATATCGCGATTATGCACACTTTGTGTGGAACTAGTCGAAACAGCGATATAGAAGTAATCTTCAAATAATAGTCCCGTATAAATTCGTTCAACAGAGTCAGGATTAGACGGGATATCCCACATAATACTCTTAGTTTTTAAGTCAAAACAGTAAATACTCTCTTTTGCCACTACTATCAATAGGTCATCATACAAGCGTACGCCTATTACATCACTTATCCTATCAGGATGCTGAAACTCGAAGGTTTTTTCACCCGTGACTTTATCCACGAAAGCGAAGTCGTAGGGTAGATCAATGAAACTATTTGGCCAGATTATCAACAGATCTTCAGAAATGATAGGAGCAGCATGTAATTTATGACCATTTTCAACAAAACGATGCTCCCACACCTTCTCGAAGTAAGGCGGTGCATCTGGTTCTAGCGGTGGTTTTTCGCAGGCAGTGACCAGAGTAAGAAAACTTAAAAATATTAGTAGATTTTTCATAGTTATTTACTCTTGACAATTAAAATATTTAAGTTCCTCCGTGGGCTGTCCAGTCTGTTCATCAATTCCCAGAAAGATTTTTTTGAATAATCTTTCCGCTTCACTATCATTCCTCATCTGAAAATGCGAGGAGCCAACCATGATTTCAGGAGGATAGCTTGCACCAGGCATGGAGCGAGCATTGATTGCGGGAATAAAACCATCGGAATCTTCTGTTACGATGCTGATGCTTTCGCTTTCAATCTCGCAATGAATAAATAAATCATCCAAGGGATGGTAGAGATTATAGCTTTCACAGGAACCATCTACAATTTCTTCTTCATATTCTGTAATAACCCCGTTTTCAGAGGAAATACATGAACAGGAACTAGTTGTCGAAACAATTGTTGTCTCTGACGCACCGATAATATCTTTCCAGTAAAAATCGATATTGTTGATGAATTCCATGGCTTCGAGGTTATTTGCGATGTTGTTGTTTGTTAAATGTATGGAAAAAAGTACAGGTAAGCAAAGACCAGGAGTAAAAGGTATAGGTGAACATGCTAGTACTGCTAGTGCTTGTTGAATTTTTTTCGTCTGATTTAAGCTTGTTTTATTGTGCTCTAGTCGTGCCAAGGTATTGGCAAACAATTCGAGACCAACATCATCCAACACATCTGCACCCCACAAACCTTGATCACCTGCTTTTTCAACAACACCGCCTAAAAATCTAGGAGTAAGCGTGTTTGTTACGTCTTGATCAAATGTAGAACCATCGAGGTCAGTCATGACTATAGTTACGTCATCATCCTCTACTGCATATACAGCGAGATTGTGAGCTGTGGTAGGAGCTGGCCAATCTTGCGCTTGCTCAGTAGTCAGTTCACTCTCGATGTTATCCGACCAACCTGTTTCTACTAGTGAAAATACGGCTGGTGAGACTAGACTACAGCTCACTTCATCAAAAGCATTCGCAATATTGTAAAAACTGCCGACGAGAAGGCTATTTACCGCTTCGACATTACTACCTACATTTATTTGTTCAGAGAGCAACTGTGTACCGAGCGAAGCAGATAGTTTTTCGCAGGCTTCATTGATGAAACGTTCATAAGCACTCTGACCATTTGCATCAAGAATAACCTTGGAGTCTGCTGCTGGAACACCAAGATGTGCAGTTCCGAAAGATATGAATCCGTTTACAGGAAGATTTGTCCAATCAATGTTTTCTTCAGCATTTCGGAAAACCATTCCGCCCATGCTATGGACGACAAAGAAATTAGATTTATTTGGTAAATCAATGTCTTGCCAAAGCGCAATTTTATCCTCTGTTAACTCAACCATTGTTGCAACCGCTGCACTCATTGAATTTTGGCTGTCGTTGTAAATAATGGATGCATAACGTGAATCATCGCAGTTTTGCTGCAACCACGGGTATTGTAAGTTCCACGATTGTATGTCACCTTGGAATCCAGGAGAGAAAAAGACGAGTCGCTCATCATAGGGACAACCGTTATTGGTAGAAAATGCATCACAAACACACTTATCAATTCCGTCAATGTATCCGTCATTATCGGAGTCGGGATCCATGATGTTTTCAATACCATCGTTGTCGCAATCGACTCCTATCATTTCGAGATCATCAGGTAAACCGTCATTGTCTGAATCATTTACCTGCAATGGAGGTACTGGTGCAAGTATTTTCTGACTCTCTAGTGGATTTATACGCCTGGCTTCAGAATCTGGGCAAAGTTTGTTAGTGATGCTGGTTGTATTGCTCGTTTCTTGAGCAGGTAAGCTAAAAAATATACCAAAAAATAGCATGCAAGTTATAATTAATGTTTTCATGTTTTGTTTGTTTAGATTTTAATAATTTGCTTATTGATCACTTTATCACCGATTTGTAAAATAAGCGTATAAGAACCAGCAGGAAGATTCTCCATGTCGATCAATAAGTTGGATTCTCTATATTCAGAATGTGATACACGTCTTTGTTGAATACCTTGCTGATCAAATAGAGAGAGTTCTATGGAAGGGAAAGTACTATTGACGCTGTACTCACTAAGATCTACGCTTATAGTGGAAGCTGTGGGATTCGGATAGACCTTGACTTTGAAATCCTGCACGTCGACTGAGCTGCGATGCTCGATATTATCAGATCTGTAATTGCGATAATAGTATTCTACCACTTTTTCCGAGCAAATTCCATTTTCTAACTCATTTGTGGTGATATTTTTTTCATTAAAGACGACTAGGGAGTTGAATTCTGGAAGGTAGCTATATCGCTTGATGTTGATTGCTGTTATTTCTCCGTTTTCAAGATAAATTGTCTCTAGTACATTGTCATTGATGTACCAAGTAATTGTCTTATTAGGATGATAGATTTGTTTGAACGTGGGACCTTCACGATAGCTATGTTCAGCGTCTATTTGTTCATTGTGTGTATATCCTTCGAAAGTATTTGTAGGAGGTATGTAAGAGAGAAGCATACCATGTTCTTCATACGTGCTATTGGCTTCATTATATATATTCAACTCAGTTAGATCAAATGTGGAACGAATGAAACCAACATTTTGGTTATTGTTCCAGGTTTCTTCTGAATACGTCAAACTACCTTGTTCTGGATTGTTTCTAGCATTGTGATGACCAAACCAACCTCCTCTGAAAAGACTGGATTTTGTGGCGAAAATCTGCTCAATCCCATTTTGGTTGTAGTTTATTTCAGTGGGTAATACGTACCAATTTGGATATAGGTTTTGCTGAAAATGATAAGTCGTTTTCTGCTCATAATGATTGTTATCGTTGAAGTACCTCGCAATATGTTGGTCATAAATAATGGGTTTTTGTTCATGAAGCTCGATGATATTCAGTTCATTAAGTGACATCCCAGCAGGAAAAGTCGAATACTCCTTTGTTAGCATATCATATTCGATGCTTGAAACAAAAGGAATGGTTTGTGATGAACCTTGCGTGAAAGCAGTCGCAATCAAAACAAGGAGCAATGTCAGACGGCTTAAAATTTTGTGTTTCATGTTTTAATTTTTTTTGATGTAAAGTTGTTTATAGCGCTAATGGTGTAAAACTAGCTGATGTGTAAAGTTGTCTTTTGGAAAGTTTTAAAATATAATTCCAGAATTTGCGCCGTTCTAGATCGGTTGTTTGTTGAACGATGAAAAAGTCGCTATTTTTGAAAAAGGGAACACAAGATTGTACAGATACTAAACAACAACATCATGGAAAACTCCTTCTACACGAGTTTTATCGCACGAATTATGGCGCATATCCAGCATCGCAATAATGCAGACTTGTGCAATCAACTAGCGAAAAAATTAGATTCGACAGCTAAAACGATTTATAATAAGCTCAATGGAAGGTCGCGTTTTTCTGTCGAAGAAATGATGCGTATCTGCTCGGTTTATGGAATTTCAATAGATGCGCTTATTTTCAAGGATAATCCTAAGCAGAGACGTTATAGTTTCAAGGCTCGTGGATTGCACTATATACCTCGAAGTTTGACGGAGTACGTCGACAATTTACTTCTACATTTTCGACCTTTAGTTGAGTCGAAAGAGCCCGTGAAGTCTATTTATCTTAGTCAAGAGCTTCCGATATTCCATTACTTTTTATTTCCCCAGTTGCTTTATTTGAAGCTGTATATGTGGAATTCTATGAATTGGAAGATTGATCAAGTAATGAAATACCAACCTAGTTTATGGCTAGATCAGCGAGAAGTACAAGAGAAAATAAAGCTCTTCGTTGATATGTTTAGCAGTTTAGATGAGGTAGAGATTTGGAGCACTTCAATTCTCGATACGACGATTGTGCAAATTGAGAAGTTGATTAAGTTATCCGTGATTGTTGATCCATATGTGAAGCAAAAGTTGAAGCAAGAACTGACGGATTTAGTAGATTACTTGGATCAACTGTTAGACCAGTCAAGAAAGATTGATAGATCAGGTGGAGCCAGAGCAGAACTTGATGTATATGTCAATCACTATACGATGACCAGCGATATGATAAGCATCCAGATGGGAGAAAAATCACTTCACTATATTATGGTCGATACACCTAATTTCATAGAATCTCAAGATCGTGATTTTTGCCTAGCCATGGAGAAATATGCTGAAAATGTCAGAGTTCATTCAACGCGCATCAGCAAATCTAACAAGTTTGAAAAGGACTTATTTATACAAACTCTGAAAGAGAAGATTGATCAGATTTCAGTGATATAGTACATGGGATTTGGGCTTT
>CBFHTK010000009.1:9150-14652 GCA_965658745.1 Saprospiraceae bacterium
ATTGATTTAACCTACAACTGCACATTAATACTGCTGGACTGTATAATACCGAAATTACCCAAGATGTGATTCCCGTCGCTATCAAACATATTTCCTTGTGGATTGAACGGTGTCGTGCCTCCGAAACCTTGTTCTTGAATACTGGCTACTTGTAAGTAAAAGTCATAGTAGCTTTCGTTTGTGCTATAAAGCTCTAACGTAATATTCTGACCTGGTTGGTAGAAGGACATGATAGGTCGATTCATGGCGATTCCATTATTTTGCGTATCAGCATATAGAAAATACTGGCCTGTCTCCAGTGTGTCATTTACGTAGCTCTGCAAACGGTAGAAATTATCTACATCAAGAATATCAATCCACTCCATGGCTACCCGATAAAAAACGACTGTTGTATCACCAAATGTGAAAGCCGTTTGTAGAGTATCTACTTTAGCTAATTCTACAAATTCCGGTACGATAGCACTTCCACTATAAATTTCATTATCTACTTCAACCACGAGCGTCATATCTTGACCAGCTTGAACATTTAGATCGCTTGCAACATATTCTCCAACAGTTACTTGAGATAAGGGAGTAGAATTACCAGCATCGTCAACTAGGGATACGGTTGCGTTTAGATCTACTACTGTGGTGTCTGTTGAATAGAGAGGTGTTGTTTTGCTTAGTCGCACAGTTGCGGTTTGTTCAACGACATTCAGCAATGCATCGACGACGATTTTAGGCTCAGAATCTTGCACGTCTATTTCGATAATATCTTCACAAGATGCGAAACTGATGATGACTGCTAAAATTAGCAAGTAAGAAAAATTAGTTTTTATATAGTTAATCATCTGATTATTAGTTTTATATGAGTAGTGTAGCACAGCTATTTGGTGGTAGATTAATTGAATGCTTGACTAGATTAAAAAGTGAAATTCCAAGTTAATGCTGGGATGATTCCAAAAAGTGCTAGTCTAGTAGCCTGCGTTTGACCTTGCGCATTTTCTTCAAACGTGATTGAAAAGGCATTCATTCTATTATAAGCGTTGTAGAACGATAAGTTTAGTTCATTGGAGAAACGATCAGACTTGCTGATGATGTATGTAGCACCTATATCTAGTCGGTGATAGTCTGGCAATTTATCACCATTTCTTACCGAATACTGATTTATTAATTCGCCATTAATTTCGTATTTGCCGACTGGATAAGTCACAGCAAGACCAGAGCTATATACCCACGTTGCTGAAACATTCCATCTAGGGCTAATGTCGTATATCCCCACTATCGAAACATCGTGCGGTCTATTTTGTCTTGCAGAATACCAGTTCCCGTCATTGATAGCGTCATTTTGCAATTCGGCCCTACTCAATGTGTAACTTAGCCATCCGGTAAACTTACCTTTTGTTTTCTGAAGTAAGAACTCAACACCGAAGGCTCTACCGTCTCCTTGTACAACTTCTCGCTCGATATTGGCAACGCCAAATGTTTCCGCACCGTCCTTATAGTCGACCGTGTTTTGTAACCACTTGTAGTATCCTTCTACGCTAAATTTGTAAGTATTATCTCTAAAATTTCGGAAGTAACCAATCGCTATTTGATCTGCCATTGTAGGAATAACCGCTGGACTACTTGGTATCCATAGATCAGTAGGTGTTCCTGCGTTGGAGTTCGAAAGCAAATGCAAGTATTGGAAATTTCGATTGTATGAAGCTTTGAAGGAGCTCTTTTCATTCAGTAGGAATGTTGCATTAGCCCTTGGCTCTACTCCAACGAATGAATTGTAGATAGTTCCAGCCTCTCTGTAAATCGATTCAATCACATTTCGATCGTCATCGAGTATTTCCTGCGTGTAATCACCTAGATTGTTGAAATTACTTACGCGAATTCCATAGTTTAGATTGATTCTGTTGCCGACTTTCTGTTCATTGGAAACATATATTCCGTTCTCAAGCGCTTGCTGTCTTTGTGCTGCACTTTCAGGATCGTCACCATTGAAACTAAAGCTGTTCGGCTTGAAATCATGGAGAATGGCTTGCCAGCCAAAACGAATGGTATTGTTGGGATTGAGAAAAAATGAATAGTCTTGCTTCAAATTGTAATCGAAAATACCTGCTGTAAGATTAACACCATTGTCTCCAAAAGATATGTCGAAACCGTAGTTGTAATCGGAATAGATAAATGTAGTATTCGAGAATAGTTTTTGGTTGAAGGTATGATTCCATCTGGTTGTCAAGGTGGTATTTCCCCAGTCAAAACCAAATCCTTCAAAACCGAATTTATCCCTTCCGAGATATCCCGAAACAAAGATTCGATCTTTTGATCCAATCTTGTAATTTGCCTTTGCGTTGAAATCGTAGAAGAATAGATCTAAACCATCAAACTGATCTGAAAAGGTTTTAGCGACTACATCAGCATAAGTACGTCTTCCCGAGACAATGATGGAACCTTTATCTTTTTGGAACGGTCCTTCTACCGTGAGCCTGGACGAAATCAATCCAATACCACCTGTAGCTCCCCATTCTTTTAGGTTGCCTTCTTTCATTCTGATATCCATCACTGAAGATGCGCGACCCCCATATTCCGCAGGAATCCCACCTTTGTAAAGTTTGACATCTTTTAGGGCATCTGAATTGAATACAGAGAAGAATCCAAGCAAATGCGATGCATTATATACTGGAGCTTCGTCTAGTAGTATCAAGTTTTGATCTACATTACCTCCACGGACAAAAAAGCCTGTTCCACCTTCACCATTGCTGCTAATTCCTGGCATTAATTGAAGGGTTTGAATAATATTTTGTTCTCCCAATAGGACAGGGATTTTCTTAGTCTTTTGAACATCAATCGTTACCACACTAACCTCCGTATTGGACACATTTTCATTGTCTTTTTCTGCCGTTACAACGACTTCGACGAGTTCTTGAGAAGCTGCAGCGAGTTCTACATTTTTCTCCACATCTTGATTCAAGTCGATCGTAAAAACTTGCTTTTCAAGACCAATGAAAGAATAGGTGACTTCATAGGTTCCAGCAGGTAATGTAAGCGAGTAGAAGCCATATAGATTTGTATTGACGCCTTTATTTAAAGATTGGACTGCGACGGTTGCATAGATCAGGTCTTCACCAGTGGAAGCATCTTTTAAGCTACCGCTCAAGGTGTAGTTTTGAGCCTGCACACCGAATGCTACAAAAAGGAAGAGTAATAGAAAGTTGATATTTTTTAACATGGGTTGCATTTGGTTTCAAGATCGAATATTTCGAAATCGAGGTATTAAATGTATTTATACATGAATAGTTCAGTAAAATGAGGTTTCATTTCCATCTATATAACATCTTCAAATCAAGGGTTGTTGCATCGTTTATCTAGTTAGCAGTTGGTTTTGTAGAATAATATTGAATAGTAATCATTCCACTCGAGTTTTGAACGCCAATCGATCTGCTTTTCATGTAGGAAAATATGGAATCATCCAACTCAGCTAAAAGCAAAATCAAGATTTTTTTCACCTATGATTTTAGCGAATCAAACAATAGTGGAGTTCTTATTTTTTATGTTCAAATCAAAACTTATAATAATGATAAAGTTTCTTGAAGTATAAATCGTAGGATCAAGAAAGATGAGAATAGTCAATCTCCTTCAGATTACGAGTTATGCAAGGTTTGAAAATGTTAGCGGAAAGTTTACGAAGCTTTTGCTAAACAAAGGTCAAAAATTAATAGTTTATGATGGCTATGAAAATATTAGTGATAGATTCAGCAAGTTACTTGCCTTTGATACATACAATGTTAGCAGGAGCACTGTTGAATCTGAGCAAAAAGCGGGATTAAAGTAGAGGGATGCCTTGTACTTTCGAATGAATTTCTATTGACTTTCAAGTAAGTACTGCTGAAATTATTTGGTATTTATAAATCTCAATACGAGTTGCATGTAGCTGCCATTAGTACAAGAAGCCAACCGTTTTAGCTCAAATTGATGTAAATTTTTCCAATTTAGAAGGTCTGCCCACCGCGATATCTTTTTTTGTACATTTGAAAAGGATAATTAAGACCTTTGAGTAAATTCAAAAATAGATACCGCATAACATCTACCCGCGCCCCATTTTGGGATTACGGGTCTAATGCAGCGTATTTTGTCACGATATGTACCCACAACCGTACACATTGGTTTGGAAATGTTGTCGACGGTGTCATGCAGTTATCTACAATTGGACGCATTGCTAATGCTTGTTGGCATGAAATACCCGATCATTTTCCATTTGTGGAATTGGGGTCATATGTCGTGATGCCCAACCACGTTCATGGCGTTGTCATCATCAATAAACCAATCGATGTAGCCAACCCAATCAACGACGATACACCCATCCCTGACACCGAAACCAATCCACCACAAAACCGATTTGGTCCACAATCCAAAAATTTGGCATCCATCATCCGTGGTTTTAAAATTGGCGTGACCAAAAATGCACGTCAAATAAACGCGGAATTTGCCTGGCAATCGCGATTTCACGATCATATTATTCGCAATGAAAAATCGTTTCGAAATATTTGTAATTACATCGTTGCGAATCCCGCCAATTGGCAAAAAGATAAATTTTTCAACAACCCGTCACGTACGTAGAGACGCAAGATCTTGCGTCTCTACATACGTACGAATGGAACCCATCGATACGAATGGAACCCATCAACGCATTGATATCAACGATGCGCACAATCAACCAATGAACCAACGCATTCAACCAATGGATGGACACAACCCATCAATGTAGGCTGGATATTAACCAATTAATGAAATAGAAAACAATTTATTTTGAATAATTATAGGCATATGCAGAAGACCAGACGTACAGAAAAATTAGGACATAAAAAAAACCTTTTACAACTGAATGTAAAAGGTTTTGATATGTAAAAGTGACCCCGCCAGGATTCGAACCTGGGACCTACAGATTAGAAGTCTGTTGCTCTATCCAGCTGAGCTACGAGGCCAGTCACTTCATTTTAGATGAATTAAGTCTGTCTCATTCGGCAAAACAATAATTCGGAACGCAAAATTAGTACTTAATATGCTTATTGAGGGATAATCGAGTGACTTTTTTATTCAAAAGTTCGTTTCTCACCGGAATCTTGTCTAGCTATAATGAAAGAGAGGTGAATCGCTAATTAATAGAGCTTGCAATCTTTGTTTGAAATTATCGTAAGATTCTGCTATTTGACAGACCCTGTTGCTATCATCTTGAATGTATAAACACGTTTCTTTTTTGTCCAATAACTCTGCTTCGAACTTGATAATTGTAGCTGTGTTGATGGTAATTAAGGCATTGGTTTCGCTACTCCTAACTTCTATGAATTTGTTCATAATTGATTATTTAATTGATGTTAATCGTTGGAAAATATAGATTTAGTTTGTGACTTCAACTACTATTTTTTTACCCAGTTCTTCAAGCTGCACAGTCATTGTCTTTGTATCTGAATCATAGTTAAATTGTGACTGTGACTCATCAATGAGAAGTCCTTTAGGTGCCGATTTAACATT
>CBFHTK010000009.1:14752-145623 GCA_965658745.1 Saprospiraceae bacterium
TGAATGATCAGATTTATCGTGCGTTTCTCAGGTTTACCTTCGTAATCGTAGCCTGAAGGATCAATGGTAATAGCTAGATTGTCTTTTTGAAAGATCGAATTGAAATTCAAAATTTCGTAGAGATTTTGGGCGAAAGCCCCCTTCGTAGAGCCGTCGTCATCGTAGAACTGTCCCGAGCTTGAGGATACGGAAGAGTGATGATAATAGTGTAGATCAATTAGCTCAGAATTATATGATTCCGTGTTTTGAAAAGAAGGAGCCATCGGTATAAATGATCCTGCTTTTACGAAGACTGGTATAGACTCTGAATCTGTACTTACCGTAATGTTTTGCCCACCTGAGAATATTTTATCGTTCCAAAAGTTAATCCACATCGAACCTTCTGGGAGGTAGAGTTCTTGTTCTCTCGCACCTTTGTCAGTAATAGGAGTTACATGAAATGCTTCGCCCCACATGTAGGAGCTTGTATTCTCAAATAATGTGAGATCATCTTCTTCGTAGAATAACGGTCGCATGAGCGGAATACCTGTCATGGCATTCTTGTGAAAAAGACTGTAATTATAAGGAAGCAAATTGTATCTGAGTTTTATGGCTTTACGTGCTAGATTTTTGGTTTCTTCGTCCCAAAAAATCGGTTCAGCTGGTACTTCTTCTTGGGCATGTGTTCGGTATATTGGTTGAAAAACACCGTATTGTAGCCACCTAAGGTATAATTCTGGATCTTCGTACGCACCTGCAAATCCTCCAAGATCTGAATGCATCAGCGCTAATCCTTGCATACCCATCGTAAGAGAGATTTCAACTTGCGACTTGAGCCCGCCCCAGGATCTATTCACATCTCCCGACCACGGAACCATGCCGTACCTTTGTGATCCGACAAAGCCTGAGCGCATCAAAATAACAGGTCTTTGTTTTGGAAAGTCCAGTTTGTAACCATCAAAAACGGTTTTTGCCCAAACGTGACCATATGCATTGTGTAGTTCATCTGCGGTCCCATTGATATGGCGGAGATCTGCTGGGTGAACCTCTGGTTCGCCTAAATCTCCCCACCAGCCAGCAACACCTGTATCCGTATGTTTCTTGTAGAAGTTCCAGAACCATTGTTGCGTTTCGGGTTTGAAAATATCAAGAAGGAGGGTATTTCCGAAATAAAAATCGAAATGGAAAGGGGCTCCTTCGGCATCCGTTCCCACTAGTTTTTTGTCGATTACTTCCTGATAAGTTCTTGTGTCTTTGATGATAAAAGGTTCGGTAATGAGGACTGTTTTGATGCCTTGTTCATCGAAATTACTAATCATTTTTTCGGGTTCTGGAAATGAGTCTCGGTGCCAAGCGAGATTACCGAGGGTTCCTTTGAGCGTACTTCCGAACCAATATAAATCTAGAACAACACCGTCGAGTGGAATATCTTGTTTGACGTATTGACCGACCACGGTTTCAACCTGCTCTTGTGAATGATAACCCATTCGCGAGGTAATATTTCCTAGTGTCCATTTTGGAACAAGGGGCTGCCTGCCAGTGATTTCAGTGTAATTAGTGATTAGGTCTTGCCATGTATTTCCTGCAAATAGGAGATAGCTCATTCGGCCTGACTCCGCACCAAATTGTAAAATGTTATTTTCAGTTTTACCTAGATCTAGGTATCCTTTAGCTACATTGTCGAAAACAAGCATGTATTTCTTGGATGAAACCACGACAGGTAAAGAAAAATACATCAATTCAGCCTCCGTTTCATAGCCGTAGCTCGCCTTGTTGTATAATTCTAAACGAGTACCTCTTCGATTCATACCCAACACTCGGGAACCACCCCCGGTGAGCTTTTCGTCTTGATCAAGCTTCAATCTGAAACCTTTGTTTATTCCAGTGTCATAATAGCCTGCTTCTTCAGATAAAAGTGAAGATTCATTGTATGCATAAGAGATGTTGAACGGTGATTTAGCTATTGTTACTGCGAACTTCCCAGCAAGGTATTCGATTGTATTACCGTTATCAATCAGTGAGGCCTGGACTTTTTTTTTAATGTCTTTGGTTGCTTTGTCTATACCAAATGATGGAGGGTTTTCTTCACCAATTGCAACAAATTCTACTTCTAAAGCACTATCAGTAAAAGGGTTTATGAAAATAGAACCGTCATTTGTTTCAATTCTAAGACCTGTATCTGTATTTTCAATTTTTTCGAGCTTTCGGATTTCTTCCGGTGCCTCCTCTTGAAAAACTAATACCTTGTATGCCCATTTGTTAAGTTTGATTTTTGAACGCTTATTAAGCGTAATCGTCTCATTGGTAAAATAGTCTTTATAGATTCCCGCATCGAATGCGACCGACAAAGAAACATCTTGGGCTGAGCCTGAAAGATTTATGATCGTTACAACTTTACCGTCATCCTTTTTTCTAATAAACGCAACAACATTTTCAGCTTTATCATTTTTTATTTCATTGAAATCTCCACCTGCGGTTCCGTTCCAAAGTGCGGGATGCTCTGCTTTCATTTGATTCAACTTCGTGTAGAATGGAATCAAAGAAGTATCAGACCAGTCAATCGGATCTTTCTCAAAAAATTCTAGTCTCTTATTCAGACCAGCTTCTTGTCCCGAATAGATCAAAGGAATTCCTGGCACGGTGAAGTTAAGAACTGCAAAGGCTTTATGTCCTTCACCCATGCGTTCGTAGATTGTTCCCGACCAGCTGTTTTCGTCATGGTTGGTAATGAAATGCATGGGATAAGTTCCTTTCGGATACTTGGCATTCAGACTTTGTAGATTTGGGACTATAACACTGGCTGGTTTTGTTCCTTTAGCAATTTCGTTCATCAGGTGATGAAACTCCCATCCGTAATTGGCGTTGAAAGCTGAATTCAATAACCATAGTTTGGATGCATCTTCGGCAATCATCCAAACATCCTTTATCGCATCAAGTTTATCTCTCGTTTCATTCCAAAAATCAGCTGGAACTTCGCCTGCTACATCACAACGAAATCCGTCAATGTCACATTCTTGCACCCAGAATTTCATCGCTTCTGCCATGGCGTCACGCATGTAGTACATGTCGTAATTGAGATCAGCAACATCTGACCAGTCGTAAGGAGCGATGATTTCACCGTTTTCGTCATAATTATACCAGCTTGGATTTGTATTGATCCAAGTATGGTCGCGGGATGTGTGGTTGCCCACCCAGTCGAGGATCACCTTAAAGCCCAGTCCATGCGCCTTGTTTACCAGTTTTTTGAAGTCATCCATTGTGCCAAATTCGGGATTAATGGCAGTGTAGTCTTGGATTGAGTAATAAGAACCCAGTGTTCCTTTACGGTCCTTGACGCCAATCGGTTGGATGGGCATAAACCATAATATATCAACACCCATTTCTCGCAATCTCGGTAGGTGCTCCGAAAAAGCATTGATGGTCCCTTCTTCTGTATATTGACGAACATTGACTTCGTATATTGAGGCATATTTTGACCATTCAGGCGTTTTGGTTACGCTAACAGGCATGGTTTCAGGCTGTTGCCTAAAATTGGTTTCACTAAAATAGATGTAGAAATCTTTATCTCCCGAGTCTTTCCCAACTTTGGAGCCATCTGCATTACGAAAAACATAATTCAAAGCAGTTACGTTACCGCCAGTAGCAGGAATTCCGTATAGTTCTGCAATTTTGAAACGTAGCTCGTATTTATTATCGCCGAGACTTTTTAGCTTTAGCTTGTCTTGATTATCACCCCATTCGGCAACCACTTTTTTCCAATCACTAGCACTTGCGCTCTCACCCGTCAATAAGCCAGTGTGCGCATATATGTCGCAGTCACAATCTTTAAGTGCTCCATTTCCGAGAGCTGCATCATAAACTAGCACTGCTTCCTCGATAAATGTTGGTTTCTCAGGTGTCAAACTGAGAACCTGTGCTGACAGATTAAATGTGAGAAAAAGCGAAACGAATATTAATGTAAAATTTAATTTCATTTGGATCAGATTTTAAACTAGGCTAGTCTTGTTAAACTACTTAATGTGCTTAAGCTAAAGTACAAATATTTCAGTAGTTAGAGAAGAGATTTTTCACTTCGCTTGTAGCGATTTTATATGGTGGTTAATCTTCTTGCGGTGTTGATAATAGACAATGTCATAATTAACACTCTGGCAAACAAAGTGCCTGCCGAATTTTATGCAATCAGCAGAAATGAAAAGAGGCACTCGAATGAATGCCTCTTTATAAATACCTATGACAGGTTTACTTTCTTATCTACTTACTGACTTGGTTTATTCCTGTCACTTATCTTGTGTTTAGTACTGCTCCAAAAGGTAATTAAGTACGTCTGTTGTTGTTACTATACCCTTTACAGCATTATCTTCAATAACTGGAAGTGCATGGAATGTACCTTGTGCAAGAAGCTCTGCTGCTTCTTTGATTTGCCCTTCTGCAGGAATAGTCTCAACTTGCTTAGTCATCACTTCTTCTATCGCAAGCATATCGTAAACAGCTGAAGCAGCTTTGCCATTCTGTACACCAGTTACGTATGAGATCCGCTCCAAATCAGTTTTACTGATCATTCCAATCAGAGCGTCACCTGAAACGACAGGTAAGTGGTGTATATTATTGTCTTCAAAAATTTTTGCTACATCTGAAATATTGTTGGTTGTGTTTACTGTAATTGGTTCAGAAGTCATAATTTTTGAAACTGGAGTTCGCTTTTTCATATATTTAAATTTTGTTTTTAGAATTTGTAATATTGGTTGATAAATTTCTTGTTAGCTATTAATAACGAGTAACGGAACATGCGATTGATGGATCATTCTTGAAGTATGACTGCCATTCAATAGACGATAAAAAATATTGTGTTTGGTACGTTTCATCACAATTAGTTCAGCATCATAATTGTCCGCATAGTCTTTTAAGGCTTGTTCGACCGAATCATTTATTTCTACTTGAAACACGGTTTGGATTGCTGTATTACCTTCTTTTAGCTCCTTTGCCATTTTCTCTGCTCTTGGATTGAAAGTTGGTTCTTCTTCATCAGCAACATATACACATTGAACAATTACTTCGTTTGGCTCAATGATTTCGACAGCCTTTCTGATCGTTGCCTTGTCTTCGTCTTTTAAATCCGTTGCAAAAATGATATTGTCCATGAGCTTCCATTGATAGTCTTTTGGTACTAAAAGAACCGGACAAGGTGCTTGCTCTAGCACGACTGACGAAACTGTTCCTAAGAATCGATCTAGCGCACCGTGATTCTCTCCCCGTGTACCCATTACAACAAATTCTATAGAAGAATCCTCAACTGCTTCTTTAACAACTGAAACCACCGATCCGATTTTGACGCTGCAAGTTAGATCGATATTATTCTTTATATCAATTGATTTTTCGATACGTTCTCTGAAGTCAGCTAATCGTTCTTCAGCAACTATAAACTGTTCTTTAAAGAGATTAGTAGAGACAACTGCCAATTCACTAGCAGGAACAAATGGTTCTAAGATATGAATTATGTGAAGATCAGTAGGCTGATCACCAACAAGAGATATTGCATATTTTACGGCGTGTTCTGCATTTTCTGAGAAGTCAGTGGGAATCAATATATGTTTCATATTCAAGGTATTTAGATTGATGTAACATCCTTATCTTGGGGTAAATATCTATGCATAAAGCTGTTATTGGGATGACCAGGATCATTGTATGGAATGATGCTGATTAGTTTGTTCCGGGTTTCGAAAAATGCTGAGAGTTACGATTCCGTTACTTTTGCGTGAGGGGGAGTAGCGGGTTCCAACGAGCTTTTGCGAGGAAGGATATGAGTGGATCACCCGACCCGAAGTTGGTATGAATTCATGTGGTCAACGGCCAAGATAGTTGGTCTGAAGTATTCGATAGTACGCATTCAGTAGCTGAGGGTCACGCCCAAATTCAAGAATATGCTAGAAGAATCTATCCATTACATGTAATCGTGTTGGTATCTGCAAAAGATGTTCTTCATAGATGTCAAACAGTTTCAATTTACTCGATTATTTCATCATACCCATTTGTAGGATTTCATCTGTAATCGGATTGTTAGGAACTAATGGGTAGGAAAAGTACAAAAGACAGTGTTCCAAAGAAGGGTAGTACAGATATCCTTTAAAAATGCGCATTTCATCAGTATTTTATTCTTACTTTCTATACTACCGAATTGATTTTTAGGGGTGTATTGGAAGCACTGCAATAGATATTGCTTGGATTTTTTGAAAAGAAAAGTATTTTCAGTTGCAATTTACTAGTACTTATATGGTATTAACTTATCGATAAGATATAATTAGAATATAGTCACTACTTTTAGGTTTTACTGTGAACAAAAAATAGAATGGGAATGAAATATTTACAATTAACACTGCTAGCATTATGCACATTTTTCGCTCTTAGTGCTCATGCTCAGAGTTATAAGATCAATGTTACCCTAGGAACAGAGCAAGAAATGCTAAATGGACTAAGTGCTGAGTATATTGCCAGCACAGGAGGACTAGATATGACAGGGATGGATATGAGTCAGTTTGACAAATCAACTCTTTACTCGATGTATTGCGAAAATCCATATGTCAGAGCAGGGCTGACTTGGGAATTGCCGAAACAGAGGGTTCAGTTTTATGCGGGATTGGTAGGAATCTTCAATCGATGGGATGATATAACATATAGCTACGAGGATCCTAATGGTGAATACAACTTTCTAAATTTCAGTAGTCTTAGCCATGAAATTGCTGTTGAATCTGTCCTAGAAAAAAGATACACTGCCTGGGATATATTGTATTTCGATGCAGGCTTGGGAGCGAATTTTGGCTATAGTTTTGGCGGATATGCACAGGCATCGTATCGGACGCAAGAAGATGTTCAGCTAGTGAATGAAAGAACGCTTGGAGAAATTATTGAGGGTTCGGATGTTCAAATGGATCAAGTTGTAAACTTCGAACAAGCATACCAATATGGAGATATGAAGAATGGAATTCATGGAAGAGTTTTTGGAAAGCTTGGTGCTGGACTAATAATCTTCAATCGATTTGAGCTAGGGGCACAAGTGAGATTAGGAGTTGGAGTCCGGAAAATATATGAAGCTAGAGCAGTAAGAACAACAATAGCAGGTGGAGATATGACCGCTGCTTATAGGTTTTAGTAAGGAAATAAAATCAACTCAATAGATAAAAGGCCCTATTCTTATGAAGAGTGGGGCTTTTTTTGATGCTGCCACAGTTCGTTAGTAAGTACCTTTGTATGATACTCCCTCACCAATATCAAAGCGCGCTCCTTTTCCATCAGTTCGTAAGAACATCTTACTTCCTTCAGTTTGCTCTAGCCAATCAAATAAAGCTAATCTCAATGATTTTGCTTCCTCAGCATAAAGAGGGTCGCGAATGAGATTATTCATTTCCATTGGATCTGTTTCTATGTCGTATAGCTCATTCAAATCCCATATTCCATGATATCTAATAAATTTGTACTTATCTGTACGGATGGCATGAACGGTTGGCGTCTGTGGAAAAGGACGTTCCCAAAAATATTCGTAATATATAGTGTCTCTCCAAGGCTTTGACAGGCCTTCAAGCAAGGGTGCAAATGACTGTCCATCCATATGCTTGGGAAGCTCAGCGCCTGCTATATCCATGAAGGTTGCGGATATATCAATGTTCTGAACGTTCTCTTCAATAAGTTGATTGTTGCCTTGTACACCTGCACCCATTGCAAGGAGAGGCACTCTCATCGACTCCTCATATGCTTGTCGTTTATCTATCAAGCCATGTTCACCAAACGAGAATCCATTATCTCCCATGTAAACAATGAGTGTATTGTCCATGAGGTTGTTGTCTTGAACATAGTCAATCAGAGTACCAATACTCTCATCAAGGGAGAGTAAAGTTTCACAATAACTGCGATAAAATGTATTGAAATCCATTTCGCCGTGATAAAGATAATCTACACCGTGCCAACTGTAGCGCTGTTTTTTAACCCAGTCTGGAAGATCCTTATAATTATATTCTTCGTCTGTTACCCTTGATTTCGGATGATCAGGCGGATACATCGTCGAGGGATAAACAAGTCCAGCGTCTTTGTATTTTCCTTCATGCTTTGGAGCAGGCGTGAATTCCGAGTGAACGGCTTTATGAGAAACGTATAGAAAAAATGGTTTATCTTGATTTCTATTGTTCAGAAAATCCAGCGCATAATCGGTTATCGCATCTGTGACATAAGTACTGTCTGTCGGTTTTTCTTTTGTTCCATTGACATTGAATACGCTATTCCAATAGCGTCCTTGACCTTGAAAACTAGCCCAGTAGTCAAAACCATCCCGTGGTTTGTCAGAATGTTCACCCATATGCCATTTACCGATGAAGCCTGTTTGATAGCCTTCTTCTTGAAGATATTTGGGGAAGAAAACAGTTCCTTCGGGTACCATCGATTGATTGTCTACTACGGTATGCTTATGCGTGTATTGACCTGTTAGAATACTTGCACGACTAGGTGAGCAAAGAGCTGTTGTGACAAAGGCATTTTTAAGATGAGCACCTTCTTTTGCCATTCTATCCATTGACGGCGTCTTCAAAAATGGGACCTTTCCTGTAAAACCCATGAAATCGTAGCGATGATCATCGCTAAGGATGTATATGATGTTTTTTTGATCTTTTGCTATTACTGTATTTGACTCATTTTGTTGTTGGCAAGCTGAGAAAAAGAAGCTGAAGCAAGCTAGGTAGATATAGTATTTCATCGGCGGATAATTTATTAAGAACTGACAATGAAATCTTGTCTACCCTTTATATCGTAACTCAATCGTTGCAGAAGATACATCATTTGAATTCGTCCCTATCATAATATCAAACTCACCAGGTTCAGTACCCCATTTAAGGTCTCCATTATAAAATGACAGTAGCTCTTTATTGATTTCGAAGCTTACCGTCTTTGATTCACCAGGTGCGAGTTCAATCTTCTCGAAACCTTTAAGTTCCTTCATAGGCCTTGAAATACTGCCAACACGATCCCTTATGTACAGTTGAACAACTTCTTTGCCTGCAGTTTCTCCCGCATTCTTGACAGTGATAGACGCTGTCACCGTTTCCATCGGTGTCATGGTAGAATTAGAAATTTGTATATCACCATATTCAAAGGTGGTATAACTTAGTCCAAATCCGAATGGGTAGAGTGGTTCATTAGGAATATCTAGATAATTTGATAGGAATTTGGAATTTCTTGCATCAGTAGGACGTCCAGTGTTTAGCATACTATGATAAACTGGTATTTGACCAACTGATAAGGGGAATGAAGTAGTTAATTTACCGCTTGGTGTCTTGTCACCATAAACGACATCAGCAACGGCTCGTCCACCTTCTGTACCTCCAAACCATACATCTAGGATAGCGTCCATGTTATCATTTTCCCATGTAAGTGTCATTGGACGACCATTATACAGAACCATGACAATGGGCTTTCCAGTTTCTTTTAAAGCTTTTAAAAGTCTCTTTTGAGGTTCTTGTAAGCCAATATATGCCATACTTGAACATTCTCCAGACATATCCGCCGCTTCACCGACCACCGCGACAATGATATCTGCTTTTTTGGTAGCAGCCACAGCTTCTTCAATCATAGCTTCGGGTGATCGTTTATCGATGACAATCTCAGGGCCGAATACGTTTACTCTTTTTGCAAAAGCTTGATCGTCACTTATGTTTGCACCTTTTGCATATATGATGTTTTCTTTTCCTACAAGCTCTTCAAAACCTTCTTTTACTGTTACAGCAAGATCGTGATTTCCTGATACGCTCCATGTTCCGAGCATATTTCGACGACTGTCTGCAAGAGGTCCAACCAATGCAACTTTTGTATCTTTTTTTAGAGGTAATAGTTGGTCTTTGTTCTTCAATAGTACATGAGTCTCCGAAGCAACTTCTCTAGCAAAGGCACGGTTTGATTCTGATAAAATCTCAACTTTAGCACGTTCTTCGTCACAATATCTAAATGGGTCATCGAAAAGTCCAAGTTTTTCTTTTGCTAGTAGAATTCTACGACATGCGGTATTGATCTGTTCCATACTGACATTACCATTTTCAAAAGATTTGTTCAAGGTATTGACAAACCCTTCTCCGACCATATCCATATCAACCCCTGCTTTCAGTGACATAGCCGATACTTCTTGTATGTCACCCATCCCGTGCTCCACTAACTCATTAACAGTTGTGTAGTCACTCACAACGAATCCTTCAAAACCCCATAGATCTCGCAAGACTTCCGTAAAAAGATAACTATTTGCTGTCGATGGGACGTAATCGATCACATTGAAGCTAGTCATGATCGTTTCGACGCCTGCATCCACCGCTGCTTTGTAAGGAGGTAAGTACTCATTGTACATTCGAACTTGACTCATATCTGTTGTATTGTATTCACGCCCTCCTTCGGCAGCTCCATATAATGCAAAGTGCTTCACACAAGCCAGCATCGTCAATGGGTCGGATAAATCTGTACCTTGATATCCTCTTACCATAGCTTGAGAAATTGCGCTACCTAGAAATGGATCTTCACCTGCGCCTTCAGCGATGCGTCCCCATCTGGGATCTCTAGCGATATCTACCATTGGTGAAAAAGTCCACATGATTCCATCAGCTGTAGCTTCACGAGCTGCCTGTTGGGCTGTTTTAGTGATCATGTCCATATCCCAAGAGCAAGATAATCCCAAAGGAATCGGAAAGATTGTCTGATGTCCGTGGATGACATCCGAACCAATTATCAATGGAATTTTTAGGCGACTTTCGTTTACCGCAATCTCTTGCATTTGACGAATCTTAGCTGCACCTCTTGTTCCAAATATTCCACCGACACGCCCTGCTTTGATTTTCTTCTCTACATTTTCACTTACGACAGCACCTGTTACCGCACCGCCAGGTGTTAACAGATTGAGTTGTCCAATTTTTTCTTCTAAGGTCATTTTCGCAATGAGCGCTTCAACTAGAGGACTACTAGCTGGTTTTGATTTTATAGCAGATTTGACTTCGGTTTTTTGTGTATTTAAGGCACTAGAAGGTGCTGCACACTGGAAGGATAGTCCAAGAATGACGATAAGCAGAAAAGTATATTTCATTTTAGTTTATGTTTTTTTTGTGTGAGAATAACCATTTCAAGTACTCTGGATCTGCAAATGCGGGATCCCAAGAATTATGATTCGCGCCAGGAATTAATGTGATTTTTGCTCGACCCTCGGCTTGTTGTACCGCTTTTACTAAGCTGGTACTCAACCTAGGATGAACAACATCATCTTTTGTACCATGAAAAGCCCAAATAGGAACTTCGGTCATTTTTGAAACCATTTTTGTAGGGCCTCCTCCACAGATTGGTATTGCTGCAGCTATTTTTTCGGGTATTCGCCACAGTAGTTCCCAAACCCCAAAAGCACCCATTGAAAGACCACTTACATACAGACGATTCTCATCCGTATATGACTCTTGCATCAAACTGTCTAGCAGACCAATAACTAGTCCAAGTGATGGATGTGGTTCCTCATCCGTATGGTAGGTAAATCGACGGCTTGCTCCACCTTCGTCAGGTCTGTAAAGATTAGCCCAATAATCAGTTGGTGGACATTGAGGGAATATTACTATAGCAGGATACTTTTGGATTGAATCCAAAAAGAATTGAGCTCCGTGTGTAAGTTGTGTTTTATTGTCTGTACCCCTTTCGCCCATTCCGTGTAAGAAGAGTATGACTGGATATGTTTTTTCTTCGTCAAAATCAAGGGGAAGCATCATGCGATAATTCAAAGAATTACCTTCTTTTTCATAGCTAAGATATGTATAAGCTTCATCTACAGATTGTGCAGTCAGAAAATGGCATGTAAAGAGAAGAATTATGCTTAAATATTTTACCATCATATTAGTTGACTTGAAATTCAGTAATGACTGGAAGATGATCTGACAGGTGCAGTTTTCTACTAGTTTTTGGAGCGGGTACCTCGTATTTTATAGCAGTCAGTTGTTCTCCGGTATAGAATATGTAGTCAATCCGTCTTTCACACTTGGATTGTATATCGAAACCATTATAGGTGCCTTTGCAAATTGTTTTTTTACTGTTTGTGTTAATGGCTGCATCGTTTAGATTCGAACTCAACTGCCTGTAGAGAGCTGTCTCTGGCGTAAGATTAAAATCTCCCATTAGAATTAAGGGTAGATCGGGAGTACTAGCTTTTACTTGTGCCAGAATAAGGTTTACGCTGTTTTGCCTAGCTTTTTCACCAACGTGATCAAAGTGAGTATTCCAAATTGCAATCTTGGAGCCGTTCTCATTTTCAAAGATACCTTGAGTAAGTGTTCTATTGCATGCAGCATCCCAACCTCTCGAAACTTCATTTGGTGTTTGGCTTAACCAGATTGTTTTATCATTTACAATCTTCCACTTATCTTTTCTATAGAATATAAGCATAGCTTCACCTTCTTGCTTGCCGTCATCTCGTCCAACGCCAATGAATCCATAGCTATCAAGCTTCGTAGCTAAGAACTCAACTTGCACCCACAAAGCTTCTTGAATTCCTATGAAGTCAGCATGTTGATTTATCAAGAATTCCGCGACTTCGTCTTTTCTATTCTCCCATTGATTTTCTTGATCGGTACTTGTTGCAAGTCGAATGTTATATGAAATCGTTTTGATAGATTCACTACCATACATCGCTGTACACATAAACGCAAAGGAGAAGATCAGGATGGCTTTTATCATTGTGAAGGAACTTTACGGTAAGACATTTCAAGTTTATTTAGCCCTTCTTGAATTTCTGGAGCAGACATAAATAAATCCCAAAGCAGTCCAGACCTAAAGTTTTCGATCATCACCGGAATAGGTAATTGATCAATTGCTAGGTACCTTGGTAGAGACCAATTTGATTGTTCTGAAAATGCATCATAAGGGCCATATTCGCCGATCAAGTCCTTATGATCGGTATACATGTGTTTTAGAAATGCCATGCTTGCAGAGGGTGTATATGGAAACGAGCTGAGTGCGGCTGTAGGAGAAATTACGCCTAAATCTTCTTGCGGATTATGTCCTGCGTATCCGGTCATCGAATAGCTACTGGTGAGACCCCAGCATTCAGCGCTATATCCTTTGTATCCATATGGATTCCTTTTGGAATGTTCATGTTGAATCAGGGCATGATTTTGCGTAGCCTTCCAGTAATCAACATATTTATCTTTAAGTTGGTGAGGGTCAAGCCCCAAAAATGAATAATGAGCCCAAAACATCGGACCTACAGCCATATCGTTGCTTTCATAGTGGTTTACTTCAGTTGGAATACCATAAAATTCGCGATCAGTGGCCATTTTACCTTCCATTAGAAACCCTTTGTAGTAGACTTCGGTGGATACGGGATGGGTAGGGGAGGCGACACCTAAAATATACATAATCAGGCATTCGTTGTATCCGCGGACATCAAAATTCATTTTCCATTCGTGCTGTGGCGACCAGTGCCAATACAGAACATCTTCTCCTTTTGTATACCACGACCAATCTATATCCTTCCACAGTTCATCCATTTGTGAGGCAAGTGCTTGTTCAGCTTCATTACCTTCTTTAAAATACTGCCTTGCTGTAATCAGACCTTGCGCAAGGAATGCCGTTTCCACAAGATCTCCACCATCATCGTAGCGACTAAAAGGTTTTGTTTTACCAGTTTCACCAATTAGCCAATGTGGCCAAGCTCCGTGAAATCGATCCGCTTCCTCAAGAAAATTCGTGAGTTTTTGAAGACGCTCGAAACCCTCCTCTCTTGTAATAAACTCGCGATGGATAGCTGCAATAGTAGCCATGATACCAAAGCCCGTTCCTCCTATTGTCACTACATCTGAATCATTCGAAGGATAAATACCATCCATGTGAATACGCTCAGGTGCTGCTCCAGAGAATAGGTCTCCACCTTCCCAAAAGTAATTGAAGGTCTCTTTTTGGACTTGATCCAACAATTCTTCATCTAAATCACTAGAGCTACTAGCTACTTCAGAACTTTGGGGGGCACATGAAAGCAATAGCAAGGGAAATACAGCAAAGACCAATAAATGTCGCATGGTAATATTCGTTTAGTAGCTGATGCCTAGTTTGTCAAGACCGCTTAACACTTCTGGGTCACTCATGTATAGATCCCAAAGAAGACCTGTTCGGTAGTTTTCGATCATACACACGATAGGTCCTTGATCGATTGCAAGATATGACGTAGCCCACCATCCTTCTGTTGGGTTAAATGCATCATAAAATCCATATGGTCCCCATAGCTGATCACCGAGATAATAATAAAAATGCTTTAGCGCTTTTAGTGATTCTTCAGGAGTGTATGGTATAGATGAAATCGCCGCGGTAGGTGTTATTACTCCTAGATCGTTGGTCGGACTATGTGCGCTGTAGCCTTGATGATTATCGCTGGCTGTTAAGCCCCAACATTCATCACTGTAGCCTACAAAATTCCCTGGATTGGCGATACAATGCTCATAGTTAACCAAACTATGGCTTCTATTTTGTTCCCAGTAATTTGCATACTGATCACTCAGATTTCGAGGATCCATGCCTAGATAACTGTAATGACTAAAGAACAAAGGTCCACCTCTATCATAGCCTAATGGAAGCGTAATTCCATAATAGCTGGCACCATTTTGCATATTACCATTTCTTGCATAACCATTGTCATAAACCTGTTTATCTATCGAATGGGTAGGAGAACCAGCAGCTAGTGTATAAATGATCTGTGTTTCATTGTGGCCACGCACCGGAAGGTTCATCGCCCAGCCAAAATTTGGTGACCAGTGCCAATAAATGATATCTTGTCCTCCTCTCGTATACCAATCCCATTCCACTTCTTCCCAAAGGACAGTAATTTGATCAATTAGATCTTTCTCCGTTGGATCTGCTTCATTTAGATATGCTCTAACAGTTAAAAGACCTTGTACTAGAAACGCAGTTTCTACGATGTCTCCGCCGTTGTCTTGTGCGCTGAATGGAATGGCAGCTCCCGTATTTCCATTAATCCAGTGAGACCAAGCACCATGGAATCTATCAGCGGATTCCAAGAAGTTAGCAATTTTTTGCCATCTTTCTAAGGCCTGAGTTCGAGTTATGAATCCTCGCTCTACCCCCACTATCATGGCCATCAATCCAAATCCACTTCCTCCACTAGTGACCGTATTACCACTTGTGTTTCGTTCTCGTGCTAAACCACTATTGGGATGACCAAAATCCCAAAAATATTGGAAAGTCTTTTCTTGAACTAGAGTCAAAAGTTCGTCATCACTAATGATGGGAAAGACAGGATCTTCCGGCGCATTGCTAAAAAGTGGATATGATTTCAAATCAAAAGTTCGTTCGATTTCTTCTCCTAGCGTTGAAGGGAATAGTATATTGTATTTTGTCAAAGGTGTGAAAGATTCTTGGGTAGTTATTTCGTAAGTTGTATTCGTAAGTTGTTGGATATTGAGATCGATCTGCACATCACCTACACAGAATATTTTTGACTCAAGAAAACTTGGACTTACATTGTGACTTAGTTCAAGTTGAAAAGTGGGATTAAGCTCAATGTTGACATTGTTTTGAGATGTACTTAGAGCTTGCGCATCTGTTTTAAATTCTATTATTTCCAGAGCTTCTTTTATGATAGAAAATTCAATTGTAATACCAGGGAATCCTTCATTTTCTGCACCACGAAGTACGTCAGATATTACGATTTGATATGTTTCACCTTCCAGAAATGGCTCGTTGATTTGCAATACAAGGACCTTGTCCAAATCACTAAATCCGAGATCAAAATTAACCGATTCCTCATTGGATTTTAGTAATTGAATGGAATTTACAACACCGTCTGTTTTGAGTGGCACCGAAAAGAGTAAGTCAATGCGATCTGATGACTGAACTGTGCTATTTGACAAGACGTTTGAACCTTCAATAAGGACTGAAACTAGCTGCATGCTTCCAGATGGATCCGTCATTCTGTCTTCACATGAGGTGTTGATGATTAAAAGTAAAACCGATACAAGAAGTATGGCGAATAATCTCATTGTTGTGATTTGTGATAGCTTCTAAAATAAGGGAGAAACCAACTGTTTCTCCCTTCAATTTGAATTTTTAATTAAAATATCAAACTAGTTCTTTTCTGCGTCATATAGCGCTTTCGCATCAGTTGCAGAATATGGAGCCTTAAATATTCGAACATCATCTAGATCTCCTTTAAAGTGGTTTGAGGTTGGTAATTCATAAGAACCCCACGGTTCGGCGTCCCACAGTTCTCCTCCACTAGAGTGGATGAATCCGAAAGCTAATTCTGGAAGTTCACTTGGTGCTACTCCACCATATCCTACACCAACAGCTGTTCTTTTTCCATCAGCTTCTGGCCAAAGATCAAAATCCCAACTCTTCATCAACTCACCATTGATATACATTCTACCTTGTCTTTCAGTAGCATTGTATACGCAGATTATATGAGCCCATTTGTCTTGGATTAAACCTTCTACGCCACCTGAACCCGTGAGATCAGCAACGTAGTCCCATCCTTGCCATCCACCGTTTTCAGCGTCTGCACCATCACCTGGAAACCACGTGTCTTCAAAAACAACTGAACCGTCAGCTAATTCATAACCTGCTGCTAGTTTACACGAAGTATAACTTGAAGGAATTTCAAATTGGAAACCTTTGAATGCTGCTAGACCCAATACAAAGTGGCCAGCTGGATTTCCACCTGCATCAACATGACCATCTGAGTTTGTTTTGACCCAAAAGCTTAATGTAAAATCTTGTCCGTCAAGTAGTTGATCAGCATCTGCAATTTCAATGATTGTTTCATCACCATCAAAAGAAGCGGTACTGTTTCCTTGACCGAATCTGTCAGTTCCATACGTAACGGCCACAGTTTTTGATGTTACCATTTGACCAGTTGCATCATCAGCGGTATTATCAAAAGTCCAGTATGCTGCCATACTTTCCTCTAGGGGAACAACTACAGGCGCACGTCCTTCAGTTGTAAATGTTCTTGAACTAGACGGTAATTCTCCTTCGTCTTCAGCTACCAAACCATTCATGCTAAGTGTATAAAGCGTTCCACGCATAAGATCAGCGTTTGGCTTGATCGTTACGGTGGTACCTGAACTTGTAACTGTTGAAGGTACATCACCATCCGCTCCAGTAATCTTAATATTGGATGCAGATGCATTAGTAGGTGCTTTATCGAAAGTTGCTGTAATTGTTGAGTTAAGTGCCACATCCGTCGCAGATGTTGCTCCGTTCAAATTTTGCTTAACTTCTGAACCATCTTCAAAACTAGTTCCGACTGCTTCTATGCTACTGATTATGATTGGATCTGGATCCGAACCACAACTGGCTATCATCAAGCCTAATGCTAAAAACAGTGATAAAAACTTAAATGATTTCATTCGTTTTTTAATTTTTAAAGGTTAAATAATTTATTGTTACGTAATATCTTCTAGTTGATTAATGTCCTAGTATCCTGGGTTTTGCGTTATTCTTCCTTCAGAGATGTCAATTTCTGATTGTGGAATTGGTAATACTTCATTTTTATTTGGTAGGAATCCCAATGGTCCTAAGACTTCTTCCGCTCTATTTGTTCGTACTAAGTCCCAAAAGCGTTGACCTTCTAAAGCTAGTTCGCGATTTCTTTCCTCTATAATAATCTCTAAAAGCTCATCTGTGCTGGTAGTAGTTATGTCTGGAAGAATATCAGAATTGCCATTTCTCGCTCTCTCTCTCACTCGATTTAGATGAGCCAAGGCATCGGATGCTTTATCGTTTCTTGTCAAAGCTTCTGCAGCTAGCAACAGTATATCAGAATAACGTATAATACGTCGATTATGTCCAAATGAAGTTTCAGTATTTGTACCTGAGTGCCATATTTTTTGATTGTAGCATTCGATCTCGACAATTTGTCCATCTACGTAGGTTGTATCTGGCGTTGATGAATCACCATCTGTTTCAACTCCATCTAGAACTTCACCCAGAAAGATTACTGACGGATCTAGTCTTGGGTCCTCGCTATCTTGCATTTTGACTATCCAAGGATAAGCTGGACGACCAAAACCCCATCCTCTATTTGGAGTTCCTCTGATTCCCATTGTATTGGCATATTGATTTCCTCCCAAAGCGAATGAAAAGGGAAGCGCAGACACTTCAAAGATTGATTCGATACCATGCTCATTTTCTTCGATGAACACCTGATCAAAAGATTCTGCAAGATCGTACTCTTCACTTGCAATAATATCTAGAAGTAGCTTTTCTGCCTCTATTGTGTTGTTATAGTACATGTAAAGTCTCGCTAACAAGCCTCTTGCTGCTCCCTTAGTAGCTCGTGTTCTTTCAGAAGTTGCTTGCTGAGATTTTTCTGGTAACACGGAAATACCAAACTCTAGATCAGGAATTATTATATCACTCATGATAATGGATGGATCTGTTCGCTCAAGATCTAAAGGGGGATCTACTTCAGTCACCATTGGAACGGCTCCAAATGAGCGAATCAATAAACCATAGTAATATGCTCTTAAGAATCTTGCTTCTGCAAGAATGCCATTCTGACGATCAGAATCCATAACTATATCTGGTACTTTAGTTAGCACCAAATTTGCTCGTCTTACTGATTGATATAGTGTCTTATAATATCGTTCTGCTGAGCCTTCTTCTGAAGTGTGGGAGAAATTATCATACACGCTAATTGCTGCTCCATCGCCTGGGTTACTTCCTTTCGTGGCTTCATCAGACATCATATCTAGAAGTGGAAATCCACCAGTAGCTAATTGCCAACTTCTTAGGCTGTTGTAGCATGCGTTGAGAGCTAATTCAGCATCACTAGCACTTGATGGAAAATTTCCAGCAGTTAAAGATCCTCTTGGAGGCTGATTGAGAAAGTCATCGCCGCAAGACATCAGAACTGACATGCTTATGATCACTGTAATAAATAGTAATTTTTTCATTTGTAAGTTCTTTTGTAATTAGAGATTAAAGTTAAATCCAAAGCTAAAAACACGTGTAATCGGATACGATCCTAGATCGATAACTCCCGATGTTGCATTTCCTGCTCCTATGTCTGGTGAGTATCCAGTAAATCTAGTAAGCGTAAGGAGATTTGTTCCTCGGATATAAAATCTAGCATTTTTTATCTTCAGTCGATCTAATAGCCTTTGACTCAGATCGTAGCTCAAGGTTAAGTTTCTTAGCCTGATAAACGACCCGTCTTCAACGAAGTAGCTAGATGGCGTAAAATTAGTACCTCCAGGAGAAGCTATAAAGTGCTCGTTTGTAGAGCCTTCGCCGGTCCATCTGTCATTATATTTCTCTTCATAATTAAGCAATGCAAAACGCACAGCTTGTTTACCATTATAAATATCATTGCCTGTCTGGCCTTGGATGTCAGCAGATAGGGATAGATTTCGATAGGATGCACTTGCGTTAAATCCAAAAATAAAACTCGGAATGCTGTTACCAATTCTAGTTCGATCCTTTCCATCGATCTTGCCATCGCCATTAATATCTGTGTATTTCAAATCACCAACTGCCTGGCCAAATAACACTGGGCTTGATTCTAGCTCCGCTTGATTCTGAAAAACACCTTCAACTTGATAGCCATAGAAGTAGCCGATTGGCTGCCCTACGGAAGATCTTGAAACTCTTTGTCCATTTCCTAGATCTCCTCCCACTAAGAGTGAATCCGCGCCAATTCCTTGACCTAGGTCCAGAACTCTATTACTAACAGTCGAACCTAAAAATCCGAGTTCATAAGTAAATTCTTTTGAGGCGTCAGAACGATAAGTAAGATTCCAATCAAACCCTTGATTTTGAACATCAGCGGCATTGTAAAAGATACTTTGGAAAGAACCAATACCTGTGTAACCGATCGGCTCAAGATTTACTAAGATGTCATTTGTGCGTTTGTAGTAGTAATCTATCTCTGCTAGAATTCTATTCTCAAATAGTCCAAATTCAACACCTATATCAGTTTGCTGAGTTTGCTCCCACTTGAGAAATGGATTTCCACCAGACGAATAGGAAGCTCCCGGATAAATCGTTCCGTTTCCATAATCTCCAAAAACAGCATTTTGTCCCGATGAAATAAGCGAATATTGCGCATCCCCAGGGATTCTTTCGTTACCAATACTTCCATAACTTGCTCTCAATTTCACATTGCTGAAAAGATTATTTTCAGGGAAGAAAGACTCGTTACTTAAATTCCATCCGACAGCATAAGACGTAAAGTTACCGTACCTGTTGTTAACACCAAATTTTGAAGAACCATCTCTTCTAAATGTTGCTGTAAAGAGATATCTGCCGTCATAGCTGTAATTAGCTCTACCTAGGTATGATAGGAGAGTATTTCTTGATGACCCATTAGATGCTACTTCAAATTCATCTTCTCCTGCATTTAAGTACCAAAATGAAGGATCTTCTCGTAGTAGATTCCTAGTTGAACCATTTAAGAATTCACTTTCCTGAGACTGAGCTGAATAACCAGCAATAACGTCTACACTGTGTATTCCAAAAGTGTTGTTATAGCCTAGGATGTTCTCCCAAATTAGTGTTTGTCTGTTTCCATAACCTACGTTGAGAGCGTTCATCTCATTTTGTTGAAGTGGAGCAACAAAAAACACGGGTGTGAAGCTTTTCGATCTAGAAGTTCCAAAATCAAATTGAGCAGAAGTTTTAAACCTAAAATGCTCTAAGAAATCTACTTCAGCGTAGAGGTTTCCTAATCCTAGCAAGCTTTGCGTCTTACTGTTTGTATATTCTATTGTAGCTAAAGGATTGCTTCCTTCAACTTCAGCGAAAGTTCCATCCTCGTTAAAAGGACTATTAACGGGCCAAGCACGTAAAGCTGTGTTTACTACTCCTGGGGCATTGTCTTTGTCCGTCAAAGCAATGGAAAGGTCTAATCCGAATCGCACATTTTTTGTCAAATCATAACCCGAGTTAATTTTGGCTGTCAAGCGATCAAGTCCAGATTTTGGTATAATACCACCTTGCCCAAAGTAACCTAAGCCTAGATAATAACGCGCTTGATCCGTAGCACCACTTGCGGATAAATTGGCGTTTGTTATCGGTGCAAAATCTTGATATATCAAATCCTGCCAGTCTGTATCTGGCAATGCGTCTACATTATTAAATGTACCTGGATTAATTTCATTGATGTAGGTGGCAAATTCACGACCATTCATAACGCCAACTTGATTGGCAACGGACTCAAAGGATTGATCCAAAGAAACGGAAATACTGTTTTCTAATGAAGATCCTCGTTTGGTTGTTACAATAATCACACCTGCGGCTCCTCTTGATCCATAGATTGCCGTAGAACTTGCATCTTTCAAAACTTCCACAGATTCAATATCATTGGCATTTAATAAGTTCATCGCACCCACATCTGATATCACACCATCTATCACTACAATAGGGTTATTGTCATTTAGTGTTGTAATTCCACGAAGACGGACAACTGGTGTGGCTCCCGGATCTCCGCTTGTAGTTAGTACTGATAAGCCAGATACCTTTCCTTGTAGTGCCTGTAGCGCATTGGAAGTTGGTACTTTTTGAAGTTCTTCAGACTTCACTGATGAAACGGAACCTGTCAAATCACTTTTCTTGACTTTACCATAACCTATAATAACAACTTCGTCCACCAGATTGACGTCGGAAGTCATACTGAATGAATAATCCGTTTTTCCTGCGACAATCGGAAACGTTTGCGTTTGATACCCAATGTAAGAGAATCGCAACGAATCATCCATTCCAGTATTTAAAGTGAATTTTCCATCAAAATCAGTTAAAGCGCCGTTCCCTGAAGGAAGCGACAAAACTGTAACACCGATAAGTGGCTCGTCGTTATCTGCAGCTCGAACAGTACCGTTGACTGAGTTTTGAGCAGACAAACTAAAGCCGAAACAGGATAAAAGCAAAGCAAAAAGATAAGTAGCTTTTGTCTTCATATGTAATTCACTTTTGTTTTTTGAAATTAATTTTTCAAAATTGAGACACTGGGAAATGATGAAGGAAACAAAAGTTCACAGTGAATATCTAACGCTTACAAAAATACTGCAATAGATGGTTGATTCGAAATTTTATGTGCTGATATTTCACCATATCAACCTCACTATAACCTCATCATATATGTTAAACATTTAATGTAAAAAAATAATATAATAAGTATATGTAATGTATTAAGTGTTGATAATATAATTTTTATATCATGATAGTACTTTTTAGCATCAAATTTGCTGTTATTAGAACCTCATCAAATACTCTTTTAGTGGTAGTGAATTAGGAATTTCTATTTTTTTGCGTAGACGATGCCGCTTATTTTCTACAGATCTGACGGAAATGTTGAGCAATGGAGCAATTTCTTTACTACTGAGATTCATTCTTATGTATGCTGCTAATCTCAATTCTCCTGCTGTTAGAGATATATGTTTTTTCCGAAGAGAAGTGATAAAATCGTCGTGTACTTCAGCAAAATTCCTTTCGAAGATTTCCCAATCCTCATCACTCTTGATATTTCGATTTATTAGCTTCACTAGCTTCTCATATTCGATGGCGTTTTCTTCGTTTCGTGCTCGTTTGAGATAGTCCTTAAGATCTGTGAGCATTTTGTTCTTTTGAATTAGGGTCATTGCATTGTTAGCTAGCATTTTACTCTTGTACTTGATTTCTTGCTCTAGTTGCTCATTTCTAGCTTTCATTTTAGCATTTAGAAGCTTTTCCTCTTGTTCTTCCTTGAGTTTTAATTCAATTCTATTTAGACGTTTTTTTTGTTGATTGTAAAGCAGTAAGATGACAGCAAGCCCAAGCACTGTGTAGATTACTATTGCTAGAGTTGAAGAGTACCACGGAGCCAGAATGCGAAATTCTAAAAGCTGTTTCTCATCTTTTTCGTTTTGCATAGTTCTTACGAGTAGCTGATACTCACCTCGATTGAGATTTCTTGCTTGAATGATACCATTGCTAGGAATCGATTTCCAATTACTATCGTAGCCAACTACTTTGTATTCGCTTGATAATTCCCCTTGTAGAGACGGAAGATTGTTAACTAGTTTTATTGTAATATCATTGTTGTATGAAGGAATTGACATGTAGTTCTGTATCACTTTGCTTTTGGACGCAAGTCCATTTACCAAAATTTCAATAGGTTCTTGAGATGACACAGAATTATTGAAGGTAAAGTACCCATCACTACCTTGAAAAATGTAAGGTAGTATATTCTTGGAATTTACATCAACTATCGGTACCGCAGAGATATTGGAAAGCTCATCTTCAAGATTGATAGACGGATTGATATCTAACCATTCGTGCAGTTCCAATTGAGATTCAATCACTGTATTGTATTCTGCATTTAGTTCATAGAATCCGCTGTCCGATCTAAAATATACTTTACCATCAATCAATTTAATATCGGTCAGCTTTACGTTTGGCAGCTGTTTTTGATCAAGAAATAATGCACTTTCGATCTCCGTAAAGCTTGCGTTAAAGTTTACGATATAGACACCTTGTTGAGGGTGAATACCCACAAGTTTTTGACCTTCGAGAATAAATTTTTGAATTAGGAATGGTTCGTCCTCAAATCTTAATGATTCCAATTCATTGGAGTATTTGAATGTAAGAGCGGTCAATCCTGTATACGTTGACTGAATAATTTTACCATTATTGGTCATACTCATATCCCAGACACCTGTGTTCCTTGTGATTTGCCTGCTCTTGTTCTTATTGACAACAAAGGTTCCAGAATTATGTGCACATAGTAGGGTTTTTTCATATCGAAGCAATGACCAGACCTGTCCCTGGGTTTTTGGGATAAGCTCATATTCTAAATCTTCATTAAGGAAAAAGAGTCCTTGATTCGTTCCAATATATCGAGTGCTGTCGTAGTCTATGGCTGCATAGATTGAGCCTAGTAAACCAGCTTTATCATAGTAGTATTTTTTGGGAGAGTCAAGCTCTAAAAGGCAGATACCTTTATCCATTCCGACCCACAAATTATTGTCTTTATCTTCAAATAATGAAAGTACTGTATTATTTGGAAGCCCATTTGACTTATTTAAATGAAACTTAATTTCCAATTTTTCATTCAAAATATACAAGCCATTTCTAATTGTTCCAAGAGCAATTGAGCTATCGGATAATCGAATAATTCTATTGAGTCGATCTTTGATAACCATTTCGTTAATGGGTAATAAAATCGGCTTATATTGCTTGTTTTTCCTGTAAAATATACCGTCATCTTGAGTTCCGATGATTAGTGACTCCCCGTTGTTTTCTCGTATGATTCCTGCAACTCTTGCCCCTTCTGGTAAGCCACTATTATCTTGAATTAGCTCTATATCCTTGTTCGCAAGCTTGAATATACCTTCTTCTAAACTGGGAATTAAGATCGTGTTATCTACATCTTGAGCAAACATAATATTGGTTGGAGGAATTAGCCTAAAAATACTATCCTGCTTATATCCGTAGATCGCGCTGAAAGATTGCCAATAGATGGTGCTATCGAGTTCGAAAATATTCCACATCTCTTGTTGGGCGATCCACTCTTGAGGCATGTCTTCAGAAAGAGGACGATATGAAAGTGCTTCAGGATCACCATCGTCAATAAAACCAAAAGTTTGGAAGCCTCCTGCATAGATACATTCGTCTTCACCTCGGAATACTGATCGTACAATCGATTGATTTGGTAATTGGATCAAACTCCAGCGGAAGCCATCGAATACCATAATACCGGCCGAATTTGCGACACACATGAAGCCATTGGCATCTTGTGTAATCATCCAGTTTTGATTTTTACCTGGAAGTTTATTGGTATCAAAAGAGCGTAGAAGTGGAAGCTCTTGAGCACTAAGCCCTAGTCCACATAGAAGTAAAAAAAGTAGCAAGAAAAAGTTACGATAGGTATTTGCCATGTAAGAGTAAAGTTAGAGAAAGTTGTGCTCTTGTGCTTTGCACATGTAGATTCATGAAGGCGTATGCAAGTCGTTATCATAATTTGCATACTTTTTGCGCAATGCAATATATTCTTGAAATTTAATTTGTACAAGTCTGTGTAAAATTGACTCAACTAAAAATCAAGTTTCTAATTCTTTGTTAGTCTGTGAGTATTGAAATTCGCTAACATTTTAAAATTATCAAGATAAGATGTAACTTAGGTTTTTTGTCTAAAAGCCAGTTATAAAACATTCATTTCTAATGGTCTTTTCATCTATTTGTAATTAATTTTCAATTGATTTCTATGAAATTAAAACTCTTCAATATAGCCATCCTACTTCTCTTAATAAGTTCGATTACAAATGCCCAAGAAACGCTCAATAAATCCATGAATTTGGATGGCATTGAAAGAGACTATATTGTCTATGTTCCTGAGAAGTACAATGCAGATTCACCAGTACCTCTTATGTTTAATTTTCATGGTTTTACGATGTCAGCGAACGATCAGATGACCCTTTGTGATATGAGATCGATTGCAGATACGGCAGGTTTTATTTTGGTCTATCCTCAGGGAACACTCTTTTTTGGTGCTCCGCATTGGAATGTTGGTTCTTGGACTAGTGCAAGTACTGCTGACGATATTGGTTTCACGACTGCAATGATTGATACCATTTCATCAGAGTATAATATAAATTTAGATAGAGTGTATAGTTCTGGCTTTTCAAATGGCGGTTATTTTAGTTTTGAATTAGCCTGCAAATTGAGCGATAGAATTGCAGCGATTGGAACTGTGGGTGGTACTATGAGCAATGAGACATACGACGCTTGCGATCCCGAACACCCAATTCCCGTCGTGACGATACATGGCACCATTGATGGTACGGTTAGTTACGATGGAGGTGCGCCGTTCAATTCTAAATCACAAGATGAAGTAATAGATTTTTGGTCTGATTTCAACGATACGGAAGTAGTTGCGATAGAGAGTGAACTAAATGATCTCGATACCGATGACGGAAGCACCGTTACGCTCTTTGACTATCAGATGGGTGAAGCATGTTCATCGGTACAACATTACAGGGTCGACGGAGGAGATCACGATTGGCCCGGAAGCTGGGGGAATATGGATATTGATGCAAGTGAAGTGATATGGAATTTTGTATCACAATATGACATAAATGGACTCATTTCTTGCGGAATATCTTCAAGCAATGACTTAGGTGGTTTTGCTGATGAGATAGAAGTTTATCCCAATCCAACCAACGGTGAATTTAGCGTTCAAATTGAATTAAATGACCCTAAAACTTATACAATCTTGTCGACGATGGGAGAGAGCTTGAAGTCAGGATTGATAAGTACTGGGAATCAAACTATTAATATTTCAGATTTCCCTTCTGGTCTTTATTATCTAAAAATTGATAATAGTGTTGCTAAAATCGTGAAATCGAACTAGTGTAGTAGAAATATTAGACTGAGCGCTATATTTTTCAATTATCTCTGCGATAAAGATAGCAGCAGTCAGACCTATTTGGTGTGATCCCGAACGAACTTCGGGAGGAGGGACGAATTATGCTCTCCTTTACTCTGGAAAGATTTAATTTATTGATATTTAGATCTCATTCGCTAATGAATCGATGACTTCTATGTTCATATCAAGAGTCTTATTTCTCTTTACAATACTTCACTTTATACCTGTAATCTTTCTAATTCTTGTTTTTTCTAGTATGTCAGTACTGAATTCAAGTTGCGAAGATGAAATTCCTATTCCACCAAAAACGGTAACATCTGATACCTTAGGAAATGATGTAGCGGTTTGGCGATCAGATCGACTTGGCCTACTGAAGATTGCGAAAGAGCCTGATTCGGTTGGATTTAGTTCAAGCATAGATTCGGATGTCTTAATTCAGGTTGATCCGTCAATTGAGTATCAAGAAATGGAGGGTTTTGGAGCTTCTCTAACGGGATCCTCAGCTTTCGTAATCCGTAATCACTTGACAGAACTACAGCAAGATGAACTTCTTAAAGATCTGTTTCATCCCGAACAGGGAATAGGACTTAGTTTTATTCGATTGACGGTAGGTGCTTCAGACTTCTCATTATCAGATTTTACATATAATGACCTCGCAGCAGGTGACGAAGACCTAGAACAAGAAGGATTTGACTTGAGTATCGAAGAGGAGCATCTTGTGCCGGTTTTACAGAAGATCTTACAGATTAATCCGAACCTTAAGATTATGGCATCGCCATGGTCTGCTCCCGCATGGATGAAGGATAATGGATCGCTTGATAATGGAGGTCGCTTACTTGAGGCATACTATGATAGTTATGCACTATATTTCTTGAAATATGTTCAAGCAATGAAGGATCGTGGCATTCCGATTCATTCCCTTACTGTACAGAATGAGCCACTCTATGCAGCTCCGTATATAAGTTTGGAGATGAGTGCTGCAGAGCAAAAAAATCTTCATAAGAGATCATTTAGGTCCGCTTTTTAAAGCAAATGATATCAATGTAAAAATCATATTGTACGATCACAATTGGGATAGACCTGATTATCCTCTAGAAATACTTGATGACCCAGTCCTCTTGAACTACGTGGCAGGGACAGCATTTCACTGCTATGCGGGTGATGTTTCAGCGATGTCTCAAGTTTATATGTCGCATCCTGATTTAGGAATTTATTTCACGGAGTGTTCGGGGGGAGATTTCTCGCCAAATTATGCAAATAATTTATCATGGAATACTGAGAATCTTTTGGTTGGGGCAACACGAAATTGGTCCAAAACTGTCTTGTTTTGGAATCTTGCACTTGATGAGAATCATGGTCCGAAAAACGCTGGATGTGCTGATTGTCGTGCTGTGGTAACCGTGAATGCAAGTTCAAGTGAGGTGACGAAAAATGAAGAGTATGTGCTGCTGGGACACCTTTCAAAATTCGTGAAGTACGGAGCTCGAAGAATTGAATCGAATAATACCCGCAATCAAGATATTTCTCAAGTTGCCTTCAAAAACCTAAACGGAACCATAGCCATACTAGCATTCAATCACAATGATGAATCTCAAAAGGTCCAATTTAAGAGAGGAGAAGATTATTTTAGCTATCAACTTGAAGCTGGAATACTTGCAACATTTGTCATTAATAACTAAGTTCGTAGCAGAATAATAACTAAAATATTTTTAGATACTATGCATAGTACCATCCTTAAAAGATTCCTTTTTTTCTTCGTTGTATTTTCGATTATTTCATGCAACAATCAAAGTGCTTTTGTCAAATCCTCCTCCATGAATAAGAAGGATAAGATCAATGAACGGTGCTGGGAAAGAGCTGATTCTTTGCTGTCACTCATGACAATTGGAGAGAAATTAGGACAATTGCAACAATTAGACGGCGGGATAAGTCGGAATGACCTTCCTGAATTAATTGAAGCGGGAAAGGTCGGTTCTGTGCTGAATGAGGTTGATCCTGCAGTGATTACCAATTATCAGAAAATAGCAGTTGAGAAAAGTAGACTTGGCATTCCTTTGCTTATCGGAAGAGATGTTATCCATGGTTATAGAACGATTTTTCCGATTCCATTGGCCCAAAGTGCAAGTTGGAATACAGATATTGTAGAAGAGGGAGCTAGAGTTGCTGCTCGAGAAGCTTCAGTCATGGGAGTCAATTGGACTTTTGCGCCAATGATTGATGTCACTAGAGATCCTAGATGGGGCAGGGTAGCGGAGTCTCCAGGAGAAGATCCTTTTCTTACGTCAAAAATGGGCGTTGCCATGATCAAGGGATTTCAAGGTGATGGTATTTATGCAAATGGAAATATTGCCGCTTGCGCAAAACATTTTGCAGCTTATGGAATGGCAGAAGGTGGAAGAGATTATAATTCAGCTGTGGTTGGAGAAAGGCAACTGCGAGAAGTTTATTTAAGGCCGTTTAAGGCAGCAGTAGAAAGTGATGCCTTGAGTTTTATGACTTCTTTCAATGAGATTGATGATATTCCCGCATCTGGAAACCGCTTTTTATTACGAAAGGTATTGCGTGACGAATGGAACTATGATGGAATGGTTGTGAGCGATTGGGAATCGATTATTGAGATGATCGCGCATGGATACTGTGAAGATGAGAAGGAAGCTGCCTTCAAAGCTATGAGAGCTGGCGTTGATATGGAAATGACGAGTACATCATATAATGATCATCTTGAAGCTTTGATAAGTGAAGGTTTGATAGATGTAGAGCTTTTAGATCAAGCTGTGAGGAGAATACTATTTATGAAGCTGCGACTAGGATTATTTGAAAACCCTTATCCAGTAAGTTCCAATAAAGAGCTTATTCTATCTGAAAAGCATCTTGAGTCTGCCAAGTTAGCAGCATCAGAAAGTGCAGTACTATTGAAGAATAAGACTTCTATCCTACCGTTGTCAGAAGATATCAACTCAGTTGCAGTAATAGGCCCGATGGCTGATGCACCGCATGAACAGCTAGGGACTTGGTCATTTGACGGTAAAAAAGCTGATTCTCAGACACCATTGAAAGCACTTGAATCGAAGCTAGGAGAAAGTATAAAGATTAATTATGCACCAGGCCTAAAAATTAGTAGAACGATGGATCAGTCTGGGTTTAAACAAGCTATTGAAGCAGCCAATAAATCAGATCTAATTCTTTACTTCGTGGGAGAAGAGGCCATTCTTTCAGGTGAGGCGCATAGTAGAGCACATCTTGATTTACCAGGTGCGCAAGAGGAATTACTCACGGAGTTATCAAAGACAGGTAAAAGGATTGTTTTGATAGTTATCGCAGGCCGACCGTTGATTTTAACTGATATTCTACCGCAGGTTGATGCGGTCCTCTATGCATGGCAGGGAGGAACTATGGCTGGTCCAGCTATTGTCGATCTTCTTACTGGAAAAGCAAATCCTTCAGGTAAATTGCCAATTACTTTTCCTAGAGCAGTAGGCCAGATTCCTATGTATCATGCACACAAGAATACGGGCCGACCTTCTTCGGATTCTGAGTGGGTTCCTATGTACGATATCCCTGTGGAGGCATGGCAAACGTCGCTTGGAAATAGTTCTCATTACCTTGATGAAGGCTTTATGCCACTATTTCCTTTTGGGTATGGATTGTCTTACACTACCTTTAGCTATGATAATCTGAGAATTAGTAAGGAGAAAATGAAGGTAAATGAAGTTGTGCCCGTTGAAGTTGACGTTACAAACACAGGTGAACTTGCGGGTAAAGAAGTAGTTCAACTATACATTCAAGATTTATTTGCAAGCGTTACTCGACCAGTAAAGGAATTAAAAGGCTTTCAAAAAATAAGCTTGAAGGCGGGCGAAAAGAGAACCATTCGATTCCAAGTGAGCGCTGAGCAATTGAATTTTTTCAATGAGGATATCAACTTTACAACTGAACCTGGCGACTTTAAGATATGGATAGGTAGCCATTCTGATACCGAGCAATATGTAAATCTTGAGGTTGTCAAATAGATCGTGGTATTATTTAATTCGCTCTTGAGAACCGTCTAGGAAGTAAAGATAAGAGCTCATGATCGCGTCGTGTATTGCAATATTGAGAGCGTTTTCATAAGATATATCCTCTACAGAAGAGATTTCGGATGACAAAAGGTTGTTGTTTTCCTTTAATTTCTGATTGTAGGCAATGCGGCCTGATGTTCCTGGGTGCTTATAGGAACCGACAAATTTATCGCCCACTTTGTACTTCCATGCTGATTCGACAAAGACCTGTAAAAACCATTCCGATTCTGTCAAATTAACTTTATAGACTTTGATATTCTGAATTTTGCCATGTGCGTAGTAGTCGTATCGTCCTATAGTCTCACCGTGATAATCATTGGTGATATTGTTCAGATAAATGAACGATGGCTCCACTTGTTGGAAGACTAGCTCCATCCCAGTCTGATAGATATTTTCTGAAAGTTTGCCGTCGTGCATCAAGTCTTTCTTGTATGTTGCGTAATCCATTTCATTGACAGCGTATTCTTTTTCTGGGTCATAGTCTAAGCCGACAATCTTAACTTTCGCAATCGAACTAGAATCCACATAGAAACGCTGTTGAGCTGAGTATGTATAGTTTGTTTTATCGTGTAAGATATCGTGAAACCTGAGATATCCTGACTCTATAACAATAGCTTGATAGATTGGGGCTTCCTTCTCTAGAGTAAAAAATGCTTGACCATCCCATTCTATTTAATCAATGAGAAGTTTAGTAGAATCCCCTTCCAAACGAATAAAAAAAGTCTTTTGGGTAATAGCCATACTTGAGAAAAGTAGACTGAAAATGATCGATAAATAAAGTTTTTCTAAAGACATTTCGTTGCGTTGTGCACGTAATATACTGAGTTTCTCTCTATCAGTCAAGCATCTACCAATAAAGTCATCCTTCTTACTGATGATTCTCAAATCCATCAAAATGCTGCAAAATGTAAATGGTTTTAGCGTAATTTGAGCCTATGCAATATCATAAACTAGCAATTTACCGCTTGACAGCATTGTGGGCATTTGTAGAATGCGGCTTAGGAGGGATTCTGCATGCCGCTAAGTTGCCAGTTACAGGTTTTGTGATTGGTGCATTTGCAATAGTGATTCTTACAATGATGGCGACGATCATCAAGCGATCAGACCTTTCAATCCGAGAGCATTTGCTACCGGCGGTCATGGTTGTCATTTTGGTAAAAGCAATGGTTACCCCGCATGCTGGAATCGGTGCTTATTTAGCAGTGGGATTCCAAGGCTTAATTGCTTTTCTACTCTATTCTACAGGACTTCCACTTCGCATTTCAGCTGTTTTACTTGGCATTTTTTCAATGGTGGAGTCTGCGCTCCAAAAAGTCTTGGTACTTAGCCTTATATACGGTAATTCTATTTGGGAGGCAATTGAAGGTCTAGCTACTTGGTTAAGCCAGCAATTTGGCTTGAGTGAAACTGTATTGACTAGTTTTGAATTGGTGAGTGGATACACCGGAATATATGCTTTATGGGGCAGTATTGTAGGGTGGGGTAGTGTTACACTGGCACGTCAGATTGTGCAAGAGGAGGACATTAGTGCATATCAGATCGATATTTTGAAAGCGAGCGATCCTGAAAGTCGCAAAAGAAGAAAGAGGTGGAAATTAGTGGTAGTAGTTTTGATTCTGGTTGGAATCTGTACGTTTTTTCTATTGTCAGATCGATCAAACAGTATCCTATACTTAATAGCAAGAGTTATACTTGTTTTGATCCTAGTATTTAAGGTGATTGGACCTTTGGCGACCAACCTACTTCACAGATTTTTAAAAGGAAAGCAGACTGAATATAAGGATCGCTTGGCGGGTGTATTGGATCTACTTCCTTACATGAGACAGATTATCAAGATTTCGTGGAAAGATGCCTCGGATTTTCGAGGTACACGCCGTATTTGGCATTCTACGAAACGTACTTTATTGATAACGCTCTACCATAATCCAATTGGAGAGGAACGAAACCTCGAGAAATGATTAAAATTTGGACGGGTCCAATAAGAACTGGAAAGACTACACATTTGCAGTCTGTATATGATCAGCAAAGAAGTATTGGCGGTTTTCTCACTCCGGACCAGTCAAACGTAAGGATGTTGTACGATATTCAATTGAAGCGATTTTATGAGTTTGAAACTCAAAAGGATGATATTGAGGTAGTCAGTATAGGTCGATTCAAATTTAGCAAAGCCAGCTTTGATCTAGCTGCGAAAAGAATGAAACACCAAGCTCATGATCCAAAAATAAAAGTAATCGCAATTGATGAAATAGGCAAACTTGAGTTAAAAGGAGAGGGGTTTTATGACGTTTTTGTCGACTTGTTATCAAGTGAAAAGGATCTCCACTTAGTGGTAAGAGACTATCTTCATAATGAAGTTATTGAACTCATCCGGTCGCTGGGATACACTGGAAAGATCGTTAGCGAAACTATCAGCGCACAGAACTAGCTGTGTGAAATATATATAAGATCCTAGTCAAGTAGTTGATTATTCAGGCAGCCTCCACTTCACCATGCGCACAGGTGTTTGCTTTACAGCGTTAATGGCGCCATTGGCTCTTCGCTTATTGAAGATCATAGCAATCGTCATAATTACTCCAGTACCGAGAATAATATACAAGAGTATTCCTTGGCTAAAGTTTTCATTGATAACTTCCGCTGGGATTGCATTGAATAATAAGATCGTGATTAGACCTCTTGGCGCGATATAAAGCTGCGGTAAGATGTCTTTTCCGATCGATGTACGCAATATAATGTAGCGGATGACATAAATTATTAGTAGGCAGAGCGCTGATATTCCTAAAACATCCCAGCTAGCAAGCGAGTCAAAAGTAATTGTGATACCGAAGATTACAAAAAAGAAGGTGCGCACAACAAACGCAGTTTCCATTGTGATGACATGCAGTCCTTCATAGACTTCATGTGCAGCTTCTCGATCCAGCCATTTATTTAATCGGCCAGCAAAGAATATGTCCATATTGGAAATCACTAATCCAAAAATTAGAATCGAGAGTAACGAAGAAAGATGAGCTTGTTTTTCAACTGAATATATCAGTAATAGAACAGAGATCAGCAAGAACAGCTTTACTTGTGATTTGATCTTTTGAAATACGATTACAAGTAAATAACTAGTAACAACAGCTATAAGGATTGTGAGAAGAGTTGTCAAAGCAAAGTTTCCTATACCTCCACCACCGTGGCTTGAATCACCTTCCACATGAACTTGTGCAGTTAAAAAATAGAATAGCATGATCCCAAGAATATCTGAAAAAGTCGATTCGTAAATATGAAACTCTTTTTTGTCCTTCCGAAGATCAAGGACGCTAGGTATTATGATTGCACTAGATAAAATAGACAGCGGCGTTGCATAAATCCAAGCTTGGATATTGGACATCCCCTCTATGAAGTACTGCAAGACTAATTTTGTAACATAAGTAGAAAGGAGTAGACCTATTAGAGCAATGGCTAAAGCACGGACGATTGGAACTATTTTTTCACTGTCAAGCTTGAGCTCCAAAGCTGCTTCTAATACAATCATTATAAGTCCCACAATGCCCAGAATCTCAAGGATTCCGTCAAATTTGAAGGATGCAAGATCAGCGTATTGTAAGCCAAAATTTACAAGTACTCCTAGAACTATTAGAAGTAGAACTGATGGAATACTTGTTCTCTTTGATATTTCACCAAAGAAATAAGAGATAATCAAGATAATTGAGCCTACTATGATTAAACTGTAAGGTGAAATTTGGTCCATTACTGTACATTTTCTTTTTGAATAATATCAAATCCTATTTTATTCAATTGGTTGAATAGGCTTGTTTTAAATCGGTCATTTGCCAAAGTAACGCTGACATCGTACCCATTTTCCGTATGATTGATCTCAATACTTGACCCCATCTCCAAAAAGTGAAAATTAAAGATGGTTTCTTCGAGATCCTGGACAGTAAGATTACCTGCCTTGTCATGTTGTTTACAAAGGAAGTTGATATATCTTGTTTGATCACTTTTATACTTTTCTATAACTTCAGTGCCAACAATTTGAAATGGTATAAAGAGGTTATTGTTAGCCGAAAGTAACTTTAGACCTGCAAGATTAATATCTGCCACTTTGCCAGTATGTTTACCAATCGTTACTAGGTCACCAGTTTCAATTTCCGAGTTGTTGGTTACTATGATTCCTTTGATATATGCTGTTAACACAGGGTAGAAAAGAAGTAATGCAAAAACCACGATCAAACCGTGAATCATTGGATTAACCATCACGAATGCGACAATCAGCAGAACTAGAGCAATCGAATTCACAAGGCTGAGATTATGCACTCTTAATAGTCTCTGTACCAAGTCTCTGTTTCTATTCAAAAGCAAATAGATTGCAGTAATGACTAAGGCAATCATGATAAATTGAAACCAACTCAAATATGCTTCGAAAAGTGATTCCATATTATTGGTTTTTTATTTTACTTAAGCTTTGCTCAACGTCAAAGACAATAAAAGGGTTGATTTGCAAATAACCATGCTTTTTACGAATCAAAATCTTGTATCCAAGTAGCTTTCTAATTTCTTCCGTAATGAAGTTGTTATCTGAAGCTGTAAGACCAGTTCGCAAGTAGGATTCTTTTACATGTCTATGAGCTAGAATTATCCTCAATACCATCTGATGCTGATTTACAATTTCACTAAAGCTGAGAGGTATGTTCCTATGTATTTCTTGACCTTCCAAGTATCTTTCCCAATCAAGTAGACTCGCACCGATATTGTTACGATTAAGTCTTGATATTGAAATCGCTTTCTGATGAAGTGAAGCATTTTCATCAGATTTAAAATCCTTAAGAGACGCATTATGCCTTATCACAATTGCATTTGCAATCTGAGTTGAAGACATTTTGTCAAGAACGATAGTCTCTGAAAATCTCGACTTGAAATTAAACATCCTCTCGATTTGGTGAAGAGCATGATGATTGGTTGAGATCAGGAAGAATAATCTCTTGTTGTATTTTGCGATAGCATCAACCAAATCTCGAATACTATCGTAAAAACCACCCTCTGTGTATTGCCATAATTCGATATCATCTATACAAATGATGCACGGCTGCGCAATGCTTTGTTTAGCTAAAAAAATCAAGGTTTCTCCAAGAGAGTCACTTATTTGATGCTTTCTTCCATTAAATTCGATTTCTTTACCTTTTTTGATAGAGACGAATCTACGTTCGGGATATTGTTGAGCTAGAAACTCAATAAAACTCGTTTTTCCTGCACCGTACTTACCTGCTAGTAACACTGAACCTTGATACCCTTCTCTCCATCTCTCATATGCCTTATCAAATAATTGCAAAGGTTTCTGTCTTTCAATAAAAAAAGATCTCCCGATATAACCCTTCTTAAGAAATAAGCTATTTGCATCAAGGTCATTTTCGTCAATTAGTCTTGTATCAACGTAATGAAAAGGGTCTTCGGTGAGATTGTACAGGTATGGGATTCTCTGTCTCTTGATCAGATCATTTAATTTGGTTTTCCAATCTTCCCAAAATGACGTCTCATACCATAATTTCTGTCCCGTCAACTTGGTCATGCTGATAAAGCTAATAGGAGGTAAAAAGGATCTCTTGGGATCGTAGAGAACATCGATATCAAGTTGTTCCTGTGCCCTAATGTTAATTTCTGCGATAATTTTATCTAGATCAGCAAGATATGTATTGACATCTAAATGTATCTTTTCAATTGATTCATTGAATTTTCCCGAATCAAATTGGTAATTTACTTTATCAGTAAGGCTTAAACTTTCTATTTTATTTCGCGTGTTAAAAAGTGTAATATTACTGCTATCGTACAAGATGTTGATATCTGAATCTGCATCGAGAATTTTTGGAACTATTTCTGAATCAATCCATACTTCTAAGTCTTTATCGAAATTGATTTCTTTATAAATCATTTCACCACCTCTAGAGAATACCGGAATGCGAAGCTCTCCAAATTTAGATTGGAATGACTTGAGATTAAACTCGTTTGCTTTTTGTAAATCAATCTGCTCACTTACTCTCTGAATTGATTTTGCAAGTTGTAGCAAGTCACTTTTTTCGCATTCTTTTGGCAATGACTTTATTGATATTTGTGCATCATTTAGGAGACCAGAAAGATACCGAAGCTGCACTAATCTCGCATTTGTATAATCTAGCAAATGCTCTCGAAAATTGGTTAATGCAGGTACAAGTTGCTCGATTTCTTTGTTTGAACTGAAGATGATCTCAATTTGCTTAGCAAGTTGTTCTAATTGAGAAATAACCTCCTTATTTGGTCGATTTTGATGCAGCCATTGACTGTCAGAAGATTCTTTGTTTTTAGCTATATCGTATAGCAGATTAGCTGTCGAAGTTGCAGCATCAGCAAGTACCAATCGAATCTCTTCGGAGATAGAGAAATCGTTCTCTTTACTATCATTTTCTAAACGAAATTTTCCAAGTTCAGAAATGTGTTTTCTAGTCAATTTTAGAAACGCATCCCTGATCAATATAGAAAGGTCAAGCGCTTCAATAGACCATAAAAACTGTACTTGACGCGCTTGTTTGTCTATATTCGTTGTACTTTCTGGCAATAAATCTACATCTGCTTCCTCTATTAGATTAGCGAACGAACGTACAAGCTCTACTGACTTTGATTCGAGGATATTCGTAGTTGTAGTCTTGGAGTTGATAAGTTCTGTCCAACCATTGATTTTGTCTATACAAGAAGTTGCATTTGCTTGCCAATCCATTGAAAGCTAGTTTATAAAACAATGTTATGCTACAAATCTACATAAATATCTACTACACATAGAATTGCAGATTTATGTTGAGATATTACCAGATCTTGGAAATTTTAGTCTTCGACATCCTCCATGTCTTCGATATCACTCATATCGATGTCATCATCATCATACTTTTCCTCAAGTTCTTCTTTGATTTCATCTTTTAGATGACCGTCATCGTCATAAGCGTCATCTTCTAAAATAATATTTACCGCTTCTGAACGAGTCATTAGTATCAAATAGTATCTGTCTTCTGTCTCGAAAGGAAGTGCACTTACAAACTTATTATCCTTGTTCTTGAAGGTAATCAAATACTTATCAAATCCATAAGGAAAAGACAATCTTAGCTGCTCTAGAATTTCTGTAGTCAAGGACTCGTAATCTTTTACTACTCTTGGTTTTGAGACATTGTTCATGACGATATTATTTTGTGTTTGGGCTTATATGTTATGTCAAAAATAACGGTGTTTTTGCAATAAGCAAATTCTATTCATATTAATTTATATTTTAATATTTAGTCAATAGCTTTTGCAATAAATCTCGAGATATTATTATCCATAAATGATAGATTACAACATATTATATTCTAAAGCTTAAAGTAGTTTGAAGACCTAAATTACAAAACAAATAAATGCTCATACACCAATGACAAAACACTATTAGCTATATGAGAAAACGTCCCTGAGGTAGTACTGCAAATTATGGTAGTTTGTAAAACTTCAATGGGCCATTGTTTTCGATAGCGACAAGAAGCGTATCATCTTTTCGTTTTAATAGACTAATATGACGGAAATTGCCATTTAGGTCTAATCCACTTATCCAGGAAGGAATCGCTTCAAAGCTTTTTCCAGCATTATTTATTAAAACAAGTCCTCGTCCTGCATCTTGTCTTGGTGTTTCATATTCCGTGTCATAATAGTTGCCGGCTACGATAATATCCATATACCCATCTTTATTGTAATCGTAGATTACAGAAGAGCTAAGAGGTGCAATCTGAGCTAGTGCAGGAAGCTTTTCATAGCTGAGTGACCCACCATTGTTGCGTAAGATATATGATCCAAAAGAGGTAGCCTGATACTTCTGAGCTTCATCGACTGACTTCTCGCCTAGAATATCTTCTATATTTGCATTTGCGAAGTCAGTGTAACTTTCAAATTTTTTGGCGATAAATGGCATTTGCTCTGACGAACATTCTCGACCCCTTGCAGGAACTATTTCCCCTTTATATTCCTTTGCTAATACGACATCTAAAGAGCCATTTTTATCAAAGTCATTGGCATACAAATAGAGTGGTTTCTTTTTACTAACTCTATGTTTAAGATTTTCACCCATATTTCCGACGATAAAGTCTTCGTCTCCATCATTATCGATGTCTACAGCTTCAATAGATGCCCACCAACCGAATTTTTCGTCTGAAATATATACATCCGTTTTATCTGCAAATTTTCCATCTTGACCCTGAATAAAGACAGTTGGTTTTCCCCATTCGGAAACTACGATAAGATCTTTTTTGTCATCTCCGTTCAGATCAGAAAATACACCATCCCGAGCTAATCTTACGTTCTTAAGTTCTGGTATAATTGAGTTAGTGACATCGCTGTACGCATTATTTTCATACTTGAGAAGTAATGTAGGGTCGCTCATTGGATATTTTCCAGGTGTTGCAGCACCACAAACTAGAATTTCATTAATTCCGTCTCCATCTATGTCACTCGTCACAAGCTTCCCTGAAGAAAAGCTCAATTCTGGGGCAACACCCTTTACTTTCGAGTACCCTTTAGAAGAAAGTGCGTAAAAGCGATCCTTTAATAAAGCGTTTTGGCCAGCCAAATCACCACCACCACCACTGGCGATGAATAGTTCTTTAAAACCATCCTTGTTTGGATCAACAAATGCAGCATCAAGATCTTCATTTAGTTGATCTAAATTGAAGTAAGTATTATCAGTGACCGCAAATTTTCCATCTGAATTCTGCATGTAAAATGAGCTAACTTGTCCTGTCGCTCCACCACAAAATATATCATCCAATCCATCTTTGTTGACATCGCCCACTTTTAGTGCTGGTCCTAACGTAGATTGACGCTGTGGTAGTAGTACTTCAAGAGCAAAATCTTCATAAGGGTTTTCCTCATGCTTATAAGAAATTCCTAACGCCGATTGATCTATTTCTTCTACTTGTTTGAAATCCGGCCTTGCGATGTTTATTTCGCCTTTGGAACCTGATTCATAAACTATTTTCAACTCTTGATTTACATCAATGTTTCTGAGAATTTGCAAGGTGTTATCAGGCCAAAGAATTTCAATTTTGTCAATCTTTTCGGCTTGACCTACACCAAAGAAAACTCGAGGATCCATTGAAGATAAGTAACCTCTGGTATAGTAACTTTCACCTATTTGAATCTTATCATCATAACTAATCTTCAGCTTAGCTTGATAGTTCATTGCAGAATTCGTAGGATGTTCAAGTTTTACCGTAAGGTAATTCCCTAGACCATTTTCGCGGCTATTATTTTTCACAATATGGGCAGGCTTGTCAATGTTGTTTACTATCAACTCAAGGTCACCATCATTGTCGAGATCTGCGTAAGATGTCCCATAACTGTAGCTTCCAATGTCAGGATAATTGAAATCTTCCGGATTTTCCTCAAACTTAAGGTTGCCTCTATTGATATAAAGCAAATTTCTCAACTCTACACTCGGCATACGTTCATAAACTTCTTCGCGAAGTTCGATAGGTACTGTTCCATTGTTCTCTTTTCTTATCTCCTCCATGTAAAGTTTGAAATCATTGTCTCGAGCATATTTCTTGTAACCATTGCTTACGAAATAGTCTTTTTTGCCATCAAGGTTAATATCAAAAAGTAACGCAGCCCAGGACCAATCCGTTTTTTGAAGACCCGTATATCCCGCAATATTTGAATAAGATCCATTTCCATTGTTTAATTGCATAGAATTAAACATATATTGATATTGGTAATCTAATTTCCTCGTGTAGTAATTGAAGGCGTCACTGTTCATGGAGGCCATAAGCGTCTTACCACGGAAATGATCTGCAGTTGCCATGTCGACTACGGCAATTTCCTGAAAGCCATCATTGTTAATATCACCTACGTCACATCCCATGCTAAAGAACGAGATACTATTTGTGTATTTCTTTATTTCATCTTTGAAGGTACCATCTTTTTGGTTGATATAAATCTTGTCAGGTACAGAGTAGTCATTTGCTACGTAAATGTCCGGATAATTATCATTATTGAAGTCGGAGACAGCAACCCCTAAACCAAATGAATGATCAAGTAATCCAGCTTTTTCTGTTATGTCAGTGAAAGTATTGTCGCCATTATTGCGGTAGAACTTGCCTGAGTTTTCTCTCAATGTATTTTTATCCTTTAAATCTTCAAATATCTTAGCAAAAATGACTAGAACATACTTGGACTCATTTAGCAGGTATACATCGAGATCGCCATCTTTATCATAATCGATAAATACTGCTTGAGTACCAATGTTACCATCAGCTAAGCCCATTTTTGCAGCTGATTCCTCAAAGACGAAATTTCCCTTGTTGATATAAAAGAGGTTCTTGCGCATATCGGGATCAGTTGTGGGTCCACATTGAGAAACATAGATATCTGGAAGATTGTCATTATTGATATCTACGATTGAAACTCCACTCGCCCATGTCTTTCCTTTATTGACATTAGCAGTTTCAGTGCGATCTTCAAATTTCATGTTTCCAAGATTCTTATAGATCCGATTTTTTACTTCATTTCCTGTAAAAAAGAGGTCTACAAGTCCATCATTGTCGAAGTCAGCGGCTGCGGTTCCAGATCCATTGTAGTAATGTGGAAACGACAAGACATTTCGCTCACCTTCTGGATCGTCATCAAGTAGGTTGTTGAAATCTACGTTCGTTATTGAGGAATCTAGAAGCTCTAAGTTTGGCAGATTTATTTGTTCACTAGTCTTTGAGCAGCTTACCAATACTATGGTCGCCATTAAGGAAAAGAATAATAATTTGAAATTGTTGCTGGTGATCATGTTAGCTTGTTTGTAATCAGAATGCAAATATATGATATGCCCCTCTAACTTCTTGGATTATGCTGAGCTTAGTAAATGTTTTTTCGGTGAAGCAACTAGTGAGAAGTTGCGTCAAGATTGTGCCGACGCTTACATTTTGATGATTCTCATCGTTGTTTTGCATAATTATGAATAGTTCACATTACATTTACATAGTTTTAACTTTGAGTTCACATTGACTAGGCATTGCAAGCGGTCTAGAATAATCAACACAAATGACTTTTTGTATACTTATTTTTTGAAAGAACGCTAGCATACTAAAAACATACTTATGCGGTTATTATCCTTAGTAGTATTTTTGACTTTCTCGCTTACCGCTCTTAATGCACAGGTAGTTATAAATGAGTTTTCGGCCGCCAATCTGAAGTCATATCCAGATGATTATGCAAAGTATGAGGATTGGGTGGAGCTTTATAATATGGGCAATGAAGTAGTTGACCTTGAAGGGTGGTTTATTACAGATAAGGAATCAAAACCTTACAAATGGTCCTTTCCAGAAGGCATAACGATCAATCCAAAAGGATATATCGTAATCTGGTGCTCTGGACGTGATTCTGTTTCGAGCTCAGGTATTCATACTAATTTCAAGTTAACTCAAACATTGGGAGAAGATATAGTTATGTTGTCCAATTCTAATGGAGTCTTGCAAGATAAGACAGATATGCCTTTAGTTCTAGCTGCTCAATCTGTTGCTAGATCTTTTGACGGCGTGGGCTCTTGGCTCCTATGTACACAACCGACACTAGGAAGTAGTAATGATGCATCTGAGAAATTCGATGGAATAGCACCAACTCCATCAATTGTATTGGATGCGGGTTTCTACCAAGGAAGTCAAAAGACTAAAATTGATTTCGACGATAGTTTATATCAGCTTAGGTACACCACAAATGGTATAGAACCTGATGAGAATTCAAGTTTGTACATCGCTGATACATATATTCAAATACAATCCACAACAGTTCTTAAAGTAAAGGCATTCCCAAAAGACAATCCGAATCTTTTACCTAGTAAAATTGACTTCAAAACCTTCTTTATTGATGAATCTTTTACAGTACCAGTATTTTCTGTTGGTGCTGAAGATCTTCAGAATCTAGCTAATGGACAAGGCGAAATACGTCCTATTGGCTCACTAGAGTATTTCAATACGCAAGGCGAACGCACCGCTGTTTCATACGGGGAACTAAATAGACATGGGCAAGATTCATGGATACTTCCTCATAGAAGTCTAGATTGGATATCTAGAGACGAAATGGGTTATAATAAGGCTGTTTTTGAAGAGCTTTTCACATATTCTGATCGCGATGAATATCAGAGATTTATGTTCAGAGCTTCAGGAGACGATAATTATCCAGCCAATGGAGATTTTAATCACGAGGGTAGTTGCCATATAAGGGATGAATTTGTGCATACTTTGGCTCAAGAGGGTGGAATGAAGTTAGATGTGAGAGCGGTTGAACGTGTTGTTGTTTTTCTCAATGGTGACTATTGGGGACTTTACAGTTTGCGAGAAAGACCAGCAGACCATGATTATACGAAAGAGTACTATGATCAAGATAAGTATAATTTGCACTATTTGGCTACTTGGGGCAATACATGGGCAGAATATGGAGGTGCTGAAGCATTTGCAGATTGGGCAGATTTTCGAGAATTTGTATTGAATAATGATATGTCTATTGAAGAGAATTATGAGATTGTCAAATCTCGCTTTCAGGTCAAAAGTTTGTGTGATTATATGATCATCAACCTTAATACCGTGGCTTCTGATTGGTTAAACTACAATACAGGTTGGTGGAGAGGAATTGATCCAAAGGGCGACCACAAGAAATGGGGCTATATACTGTGGGATAACGACGCAACGTTTGATTATTATATTAACTATTCAGGTGTTCCAAATACCGATTCTGATGCCCAACCTTGCGATATAGATGAGATTAGTGAATATATGGACGACTTCTTTAACAATCAAGACGTTGGAAAGCATGAGAAGATTTTTCTAAAATTACAAGAAGAAAATGACGAGTTCAGACAATTGTATTATTCTCGCCAAGCTGACATGTTGAATAATGTATTTTCATGTGATAATATGCTTGCTACATTTGATAGTATGATCGCTACGATCGAACCTGAAATGCCTAGGCAAATCGCAAGATGGGGTGGATCGATGGAAGGTTGGCAAGAAAATGTAGATAAAATGCGTGGATTTATTTCGGAGCGATGCACACTTATTGACGACGGTATGGTCGATTGTTTTAATCTTACTGGTCCCTATGAAATGATATTGAGAACTGAGCCAGAGAATGTTGGTAGAATCGACTTCAACACCTTAAAACTAACCGAGTTTGATTACACAGGAAGTTACTTCGGCGAAATGCCAAATTTGATTGAAGCAAAGTCAACAGACCCTAACTTTGTTTTTGATCATTGGGAGAGTGTTAATGATCAACTGGTTACACCGGATTCTACAATGAACGAAGCTGAGTACTGGATGACGGGTCCCGACACCTTGATTGCGGTATTTAAATCTTTAAGCATGATTTATGAAGGTGAATCTGGTTTTACAGCTGAGCTTTATCCTACGATCATTGATAATGCTTTTTTCATTGAACTACAAAGTGACCAAAGTTTAGATTTAGATGTCTCACTGTTAAGTATTCAGGGCACACTTTTACAGCGTTTCGAACCAATTCTAGTTCAGTCGGGCGGCAATACACGACAGCAGTTTCTATTGAATTCCCAAGTAGTACCGGGTATGTACATAATCCAAATTACAAATCAACAATCTGTGACCAATTTTAAAGTTGTGGTCCGATAATTAAAACGAATTTATGAAGTATCTAATTTCCATTTCTTTCTGTTTAGTAATACTATTTGCTTGTGAAAAGTCAGAAGGTGTTGGAGGTAAAGCAGCAATTCAGGGTAAGATATTAGTCAAAGATTTCAATCAAGAAGGTGAAGTTCAGGATATATACTACCCAGGTGAATACTCAGTTTATATAATCTATGGAGACAATATCGTTTTTGACGACGATGTGGAAACCCATTTTGATGGAACCTTTGTTTTCAAATATTTATATCCTGGAAAGTACACTATTTTTGCATACAGTAAATGCACGACTTGTCCAGGTGAGCAAGATGTAGTTTCAAGGGAAGTCATTATCGAGGAAAAAGACGAGCTAGTCGAATTGGAAGATATAGTAGTTAACGATTGATGCAAAGAAATACTAATATGATGAAAGGTGGTAAGTATAAGCAGCCTTGGGTAACCTACAAATTGCATTTCGTTATTCACAGATTGAGATTTTTAAAGAGAAAGGTAGAGCATTTTCAATCGTTGACCATCAAGTCTCGTTTGTTAGGACTCATTGCGTTGCTGCTACTTTTTTCATTTGCTTTAAGTGCACAAAATCCGCATTATAATGTTGAAAATGATTTTGGACTTTGGTCTAAGGTCGAAGTGGATCAGAAGCATAATAAAGACTGGAAGTCATCTTATTCTTTTGCTTACCGTAGAAGGAATAACTTAAATTCATTTAGAAATCTCTTTTTTGAGTATGCAGTGAATCGCGATTTGAAGAATAAGTTTGATACAGGTTCGCAATTTCGATTCACGCTGGATGACAATCAAGAGTATACGTTTAGATTTGCTCCCTACTTAGTAAAAGCCTATAGACTGAAACCTATAACATTTAAGTACAGACTTAAAAATGATGTAGATATTCCATTTGAACAGTCCAATGGATTTGATTTCAGATCACGAGTGAGAAATCGTATTGAAGCTGAATATGAACGGAAAAAAATCCCTGTGTCTCTAGATTTTTCAGTTGAGTGGTTCCACCGTTATGACTTAAGTTCAATATGGTTTTCAAATATTCGTATATCGACTGATGTGAAGTATGAGCTTACCAAAGACACAAAAATAGGAATTGGTTACTTTGTGCAGCAGGAGCAAAATGAGGCTGAACCAGTAAGAGATCATGTTGTTACTGTAGATGTTTCATACAAACTCTAGATAAAAGCCATATGCTTAGTGATTCAAATGACTTTCATGCTATTATTCAAGTTGTCAATGATGCTCTACAAGGCTACTTGTCTGACTCAAAAAGTGCTAAGATCAAGATCGGTAATCAATTACCAGCATCTAGTTTAGCCGAAAAGTTGCAAATCAAAAAGTGGATCTCAGAAGGAGGATTAGATAGTCAAAATGTACGAGAGTTTCTAGATCCATATCTTAAGCATAGTCAGAGGATGCATCACCCTCACTACATCGGTCATCAAGTCTCAGTACCTCATCTTGCGAGCGGTGTTTCAGACTTTATCCACGGAGCCATTAATAACCCGATGGCGATATACGAGATGGGTCCATCTGCTGCCGTAATTGAAAAGACTATGGTTAATTGGTTGCTTTCGAAGGTAGGTTGGTTGCCCAACGGAGATATCGCAGAATTTGGAGATATCGAAGGTAATGGAACTGGTGTTTTTACGCATGGAGGGTCGATGGCTAATTTGACAGCCTTGCTAGCAGCAAGAGCAAAGGTTACTCCTGAAGCATGGAATGAAGGTAATGACCCAGATGTCGTGGTCATTGGTTCAGACGTTGCACATTATTCTATTGCACGGGCTATTTCCATCATGGGAATGGGCAAGAACAATCTTTGGAAAGTTGCAGTAGATAAGGATGAACGAATGATACCTGATGAATTAGAACGAGAGATTGCTGCCGCGAGATCTGCCGGAAAAAAAATCATGTGTGTGGTAGCAAATGCTTGTGCAACCTCTACTGGACTATATGATCCTATCGAGGAAGTAGCTTTGATTTGTCAAAGGCATGATGTGTGGTTTCATGTAGATGGAGCTCACGGTGCATCTGCCTTATTGTGCCCATCTGAAAAGCACTTCATGAAAGGTGCTGAGCTGGCAAATTCAATGATTTGGGATACGCACAAAATGCTTCGTACGACGACGCTAGCAGCGGCAGTGTTATTTAAAGATCCGAACGATATGCTTGGAGCTTTCCAGCAGAAAGGCAGTTATTTGTTTCATGACAAAGAAAACTTAGGCTTTGATTTAATGCCTTATACAATAGAGTGCACAAAAGCACCTCTTGCTACCAAATTGTTTTGGGTACTAGCTGCTGAAGGAGAACAAGGGCTTTCTGGTTTTGTGCAGAGTCGATACGAAGTTACTAGAGAGATGCATGATTGGTTCGTTGATCAAGCAGATTTTGAATGTCCATATTATCCCGAAGCGAATATTCTCTGTTTTCGATATGCTAAACTGGATGAATCGAATGAATTTCAGCTTAGTATCAGAAATAACTTAGTTGCAAAGGGTGATTTCTATATAACGTCAACAGAGATCGCAAATGTTCGATATCTTCGGATGACCGTTATAAATCCAGATACTAATGTAAATCATATCAAGGCACTTGCTCAAGAGATAAGGTCAATTGCAACCGAATTGCTACACTAGTTAGCTTTGTATCTCAACTAGTCAGGGCCTTTTCGATAATACCTTCCAGCCTAGTACGTTCGCGAGAGATCTGCTGTGCCAACTCTAGTTGGTTTCTTGCTCGATCAAGATTCTGATTGTTATATGAAATTGAAAAGTACAGATTTTCATTCAGATAATCTGTCAAAAATCTTACACCCATCATATATGGTAGAAGTATGCAAGCATTCGCTAGGTGTTTGAGCTCCAAGTCAGTCATGAAATGCTTCGTAGCACCGAAAAATCCCTCAGAAAAGGCAGAGACTAAGTGCCATTTTAGTTCTTCGTTATTATCTCTAATATCGTCTTCACCACAACCACTGATGATGCTTCTGATTGCATCTCCGAAATCAAATAGCAGAGACGAAGGCATCACAGTGTCTAAATCAACGACACAATAGCTCTGCTGAGACATGTTGTACATAATATTACTGCCTTTCGTATCATTGTGACATATCCTGATGGGCAGCAGTCTTTGGTCTATTAACTGTTGAATTATTTTGCATTCATCTTGCAGTGATAATACAATTTCAAAAAGTTGCTGCACTAATTTCAAGCGTTCAATTCTTGCTATTTTTCGGCTTTCTTCTAGCTGGGAAAGCCTAAAGTTTATATTATGAAAATCAGGTAACGTTGTATTGTACTCGTCTGTCTTTTCATTTTCAAGTGCTGCAATAAATTTTCCAAAAGTGCTGCCTACTTGCTTAATAATGTTAGTGCTAGCTTGTTGCGATATAGATCTATAACCTTCTAAGAAGTTAAAGATACGGTAACTTTCGCCTCGTGAAGAATTGAAATATAGAGATCCATTTCTATCTGGTACGATAGTCAAACTACTAAACTTTGGGTCACTGATTGATTTAATCTTTGAGCATACCTTTTGAATGTTTGACATAACAGCATCAGGATGCTCAAAAATCGCTGTGTTGATTTTTTGAAGAAAGAAAGATTCACTCCGTTTACTTTTGGGAGTATCAAATGTGATTCTTAGTCGATAACTATGATGGATGTGACCTGCTTCTATCTTTTCGATAGAGCAAAGCTTAAGATCCCAACCGTAGGCTCCAGTAATTTCTCCCAAGTCACTTTTCGAAATCAAACTAGAAGTCTTTTGACATGGCAAAACTTGGCTGTGATGTCATCCACTTGCCTGATGTGAAATCTGGAATGTGCTGCAGTGATCCACCTTCTGATATTGATTGTTCGGAAAGAGGAGTGATCACTTTCATTGCAACTGCGTCATAAACATCAATTGTTGCTGGAGCACCTCGCATAACGTCCGCCACAAATTGCCGATCCAAAAAGTAATCCATACCACCGTGTCCGCCTCCAATTGCAGTTTCAGCATACTTTTTCCAGAGAGGATGGTCGTATTTTTCTAACCACACCTTAGCTTCTTCCCACCGGTGACTATCCATTTTTCCTTCCACATAGATTCTTTGATCATAGTAATCGAATTCTATTAGGCCTTCAGTTCCTTGAGTGCGAAAACCAAGTGAATATGGACGAGGACTATTAGTGTCATGAGTAAGCATTATGGTTTCGCCTTTGGCGGTATTTATCTGAGTTGTTACGATGTCGCCCAAAGACCAGTTAATCTTAGAATAGGGATGATCTGAACCTCCGTCGGAATGTTTTTGGACGTAAGTCCCCAAAGAACGAGCTTTCGTGCTAAACGAACTTAATGAAGTCATGCGATTACCTCGATTAATATCCAATTGATGCATAATTGGACCAAGCCCATGCGTAGGGTAGAGTTCAGCATTTCTATCAATACTATGTTGTGTTCTCCAACGCGCTTCATCAATGCCATCTTCGCCAAAAGCTAAGCCACCTTTACCATCGTCAAATTTCACATGTCGCAGATCATGTTGATAGCCGCCCCTACAATGTAGAAGCTCACCAAATAGCCCTGCTCTACTCATTCCAAGTACTGCCATCACATCTCTGCGGTAACAAACATTCTCAAGAAAAAATAAATGCGTTCCAGTTCGTTCGTGTGTCTCTACCCAATTCCAACATTCTTCAACACTGAAAGCACCTGAAACTTCAACGGCCGTATACACACCAGCTTCCATTGAAGCAAGAGTTATCGGCGAGTGCCACCTCCAGTTTGTTGAAATAATAACACCATCAAGGTCTTCTTTCTCCAGCATTTCGCGATAGCTTTCAGTGCTTCCTGTATATACTGTCGGATGTTTTTTTTCGTACTTATCAAATAACTTCTTTGACTTTTCAATAGCACCTGCTGCGATATCACAAATTGCCGTGCATTCTACATCTTCATTCCTAAGAAGGTTATTTAAGTGATTACGCCCTCTCAGGCCAACACCGATAAAACCAATTCGTACTTGCTTGTTGTTGAAGAACGAAGATCTACCCTTTAGAAAGCTAGGTGCGAAACTTAGTGCCAACCCAGCTTTTGAAGTATCACTAATAAACTTCCTTCTTGAATGTGTTCTTTTTTTCATGCATCGAAAATACATATTTTCCCATATTTGCTCGAGTTTTTCCAAAAAATAACACCTTCGGCAGCTCATTTTCCTCGATCATATAGTACCTTTGCGTGTAATTTAAAAAGAAGCTCTTCTAAAGTAAATTACATATGGCCATTATCACCACTGAGATTTCTAGAACATTTAGTGAATACCTACTAATTCCAAGGTTAACAACAAAAAGCTGTACACCTGCTTCAGTATCTCTCAAAACCCCACTTACTAAGTTTAAAAAAGGTCAAACTCCAAAAATTGAATTGAATGTGCCGATGGTTTCGGCAATCATGCAATCAGTATCTGATGATGGAATGGCTATTGCTTTAGCAAGAAATGGTGGTCTATCCTTTGTTTTTGGATCTCAAACAATAGAATCTCAAACAGAGATGATTCGTCGAGTCAAAAAGTACAAAGCTGGATTTGTAATAAGCGATGCAAATTTAACTAAGGATCACACATTGGCGGATGTAATGGCACTGAAGGCAAAGACTGGGTATTCGACAATAGGAGTGACCGAAGATGGAACTTCTCATGGTCGAATGGTAGGGATCATATCAGGCAGAGATTATCGGCCGTCCAAAGACTCGCCTTCCAAGAAAGTACATGAGTTCATGACGCCTTTTGATAAAATTATCACTGGCCGTTTTGGAATTACATTACCAGAAGCGAATGATATAATCTGGGAAAATAAATTAAATGTACTTCCTATTGTCGATGATGAAAACAAGCTCAAGTATTTTGTTTTTCGAAAGGACTATGATAGTCACAAGGAACATCCACTTGAATTATCCAATGAAAATAAACACCTATTAGTTGGTGCGGGTATCAATACTAGAGATTATCGTGAAAGAGTTCCTGCTCTCATAGAAGCAGGTGTTGACGTTCTTTGCATAGATTCCTCTGATGGTTATTCGATATGGCAAAAAGAAACACTTGAATTTGTAAAAACTAATTATCCTCATATTCCTATAGGTGCCGGAAATGTTGTTGATACAGAAGGCTTTCAATACCTCGTAGATGCTGGTGCCGATTTTATCAAGGTGGGTATCGGTGGAGGATCGATATGTATTACACGCGAGCAGAAAGGAATTGGCAGGGGGCAGGCAACTTCGATGATTGAGGTTGCAGAGGCTAGAAATACCCATTTTGAAAAAACAGGCGAATACATTCCATTGTGCTCAGATGGAGGAATTGCACAGGATTATCATATGGTATTGGCATTGGCGATGGGAGCAGATTTTCTTATGATGGGAAGGTACTTTGCTCGTTTTGATGAGAGTCCTACTCGTAAGATGATGGTCAATGGTAACTACATGAAAGAATACTGGGGAGAAGGCTCAAGTCGCGCAAGAAATTGGGAACGCTATGATATGGGAGCTGATAATTCAGGATTGAAATTTGAGGAAGGTGTTGATAGCTTTGTTCCTTATGCTGGTAAGCTGAAAGATAATTTGGCAGTTACAATTGGAAAGATCAAATCAACGATGTGTAGCTGCGGTGTCACAACGATTCCAGATCTCATGGAAAATGCCAAGATTACAATGGTGTCAGCAACAAGTATTGTTGAAGGAGGAGCTCACGATGTTATTGTTCGTGATACAAATATCAAGTAAGCAGTATTTTATTTTCTTTTTTGGGCGTGCCCCTTGCAGGGTCCGGCTTTGCGCAGTTACATCCACGAATATGCTTTTGAATTGTTGCTTTAAGGTACATTGTCGTATCCAAAAGGTGGCGAGTGGTTTAGCTGATTAGGCATATTCGGGACCGTCGCAAGCTCCAGCTGCTACAATCCGTCACGCGGGAGTTATGATCTAAAATACTAACCGCTAAATTGATCAGCTTTCTATTCCACGTGTATGACCAAGCCTTTTAGATAGTGACCTTCTTGATGATAGATGTTCACCGTATGATCAGGCGCTTGATTTAGATGATGGAGAATTCTGATATTTCTTCCGCTTTCGATTGCAGCCGCTCTAATCGTGTTTTCAAAAAGCTTGCGATCGACCACTTGACTGCATGAAAATGTGAAGATTAGTCCATTACTACCTATCTTTTGCATCGCTGCCAAATTGATTCGTTTGTAAGCTTGTACGGCGTTATGACTTTTATTTCGATTTTTTGCGAAAGCAGGTGGATCAAGAATGATAAGATCGTACTCATCTTTTTTGGCCTTATTCAGAAATTCGATAACGTTACCTGTAATTGACTTATGTCTTGATTCCTCAGCATTATTTAAATTGACATTTCGATCAGTCTGGTCCATAGCGGTTTGACTGATATCTATCGAATGCACAGTTTTGGCATCCGCTTTCAAAGCATTTAACGAGAAACCACCTGTGTAACAGAATGTGTTTAAGACTCTTCTACCTTTTGCATATTTCTGTATTAGAAATCGGTTTTCTCGCTGATCCAAAAAGAAACCTGTCTTTTGACCTTTTGTCCAATCTACATGAAAGGATATATCATGTTCCTTTACGAGATGTTCAGTCTTTACTCCTTTCAAGAATTGACTTTCATAGGCTTGTTCTTTAATGTGAATTGCTTTCAAGTATATTGAATCCAGACTTTCTTCAAAAACCTGATCCAAAGCCTCAGCAATCAAGTCAATATCTCTCAGCATTCCAGCCGTATGACATTGAATAACTGCAACATCGTCATATATATCTATAATCAGTCCAGGCAGAAAATCACCTTCTCCAGCAATTAGACGATAGCAGTTAGTTAATGAAGAGGGTAGTGATAGTATCGAAGTTCTGATTTGCTTAGCAGCGCTTAGATATTCTTTGTAAAAATCTAAATCTATTTCACGTCTTTCAAAAGCTAGTATTCTGACTGCTATTGACGAATCAGTATAATGGCCGACGGCTATTGCTTGACCTTGGCTGTCTAATACAACAACCTGATCTCCACTTGTTATTGATTTGTCCTTGCGATGAATTGCTCCAGAAAAGATCCAAGGGTGCTTTCGCTGAAGATTTGATTCTTTGCCTCTTTTAAGAATTATCTCTTTTAATGCCATGGTGTAAAATTAATCTAAAAGAGTTTGCTCGCTTGCTTTTTGGAGCCTTAAATTAAAGCCAGTTATATACATATTATAAAAATGTGTAATATATTAACATATTTTCATTCTCTTTTTAGGCAATATTTATATATTTGTAATTCTAGTAATGTATAAATGACGCTAAAACATATAATTACACTTTACTAGAAATCCTAATATACTAACAGTAGACCTTGTGAGAAAGCCCAGCATAATTGGGAGTTCTTGCTGAATTTGATATAGTATCCTGCTATTTAAGTCATTACTATGGCTTGTAATGGTGCTGTTTACATTATTCCCAATCGTATTTAAAGTTAAAAGGTCAATTTGACATGAGACAAGTACAAGACATTAAAGTTCCCAATATCAACAAAACCCTACTAGGTTTATTCCTATTGGTTTTTGGATTTTCATTTTCATTGAATGCAAGCAGTAACGCATTATCAGGAGAAATCTCTGGTTCTGTTTTTGTTGATGAAAACATTAATGGAGTAAATGATGATTCTTATGCTAGCCAATTTGAGAATCTAACTGAGGTTTCATCAGTGATAGTATATCTATACGATGAGCAAGGCAAGTTGCTTAATCGGACATTAACTGATGCACTTGGGCAGTACAAATTCACGCAATTAAATCCCAATGACACTTACCGTGTCGAATTTAAACATAATAAACATGTAGTTTCTAGTCTCGAAACTACTAAAGACATATATCAGCAAGTTTCTTCTGGGAATAATGTAGAAGTGAACTATGCCGTTGTTTTGAACTCATCATCTGATGATCAACAAATAGGAAGTACTTATTCAAAGACTTCAAACAAACTGAATCAGTTTAATCAATTACATATTAACACAAGCTTTTCTTATGACGCTTTCATTAACTACGCCACTTTTGGAGCAGCTAATGGACAAAGTACTTACTCAAGTAACACTTCTGTTCACATGCCCGCTACGAATAATTGGAATAATGAAGGGAGAGTGCCATTTCAAGTAACCGATGATTACGCTGCAGAGGCGAATCCAAACTCTTCTGCGGCAACAGTATTCGAATCGGCATTGACTGAGCAATCAGTCAATGCCCGAACTGCTTTAGAGCAGAGCGAATCAAATGCTGGAGTAGCTTTTGTGGTGCTTGAATCAGGAGTCTCAGAAGCTTGCTACTGTTTAGCTAATGCGACCCTTGATGAAGCAGGTCAATTTGTAAATGTGCTCTCCATAACTACGGATGTACCGGGTGAGACTTGGCAAATAATTTCAGCTTCGGGCATAGAACAAGGAATCACTACTCCTGATGAGGAGTTTGATTTAAGTACTTATGTAATAGGTGATCAAGTTGCAACTGTGCCATTTGCAACTGGAATCAATGCAGAAGCACTCTATGAAGATGCGCAAGATAGCAGTTCAATCTATAGTTTTGCCGGCGTCTCAGCTGATGGTGATGTTTTTGAAGTTGAGGTGACAAACGGATCAGATACTGTAGCAATTACAGGTGGTGGTTGTAATTATAATGAACAAATCATTCTAGGTCAAGAAAATGTTTGTGAATCAAGTGTAACTAGTTACTGTGTTGAAGAAAATCCTGGAAGTACATATAGTTGGTCTCTTAGCGGAGGTGGAGTAATCATGACAGCTGCTGATGCTGCTTGTATTGAAGTCCTTTGGGATCCAGGTGTAGGTGGACCATATACTTTATCAGTTGAGCAAACCAACGCGAGTCTTTGTCTCAATCCTTCTGCAATCGATGTAGAGGTAGGTGTTCCAGGTGGAGCTCTAGCGTGCATTGCTAAAGCAAACATCTCGTTAAGTCCTGATTGTAATCTTGTTGTGACACCAGATCTAGTACTTGAATCTCCTATCACTGGCGACCAAGTTTATACAGTAATCGTGACCGATCCAGAAGGTAACGAGCTTCTAGAACCGATTATTACTGCAGAGTATGTAGGTCAGGAAATGGAAGTCACGATCATGGATGTTTGTTCTGGTAACTCTTGCTGGACTCAAATAACAGTTTTCGATAAAATTAAACCCACAGTTGATGCCCAAGACGTAACTATCTCTTGTAATGAAGATCCAAACCTACCTTTTCCTTTAGGTTTAGATAATTGTGATACCAATCCAATAGTGGAGTTAGTATCTGAATCAATTGAGCAACTATCTTGTAATACTAATTTTACTACTGAAATCACCCGGGTTTTTGTTGCTACAGATAGTGAAGGAAATAAATCTGTTCCAACTGAACAAAGAATATTCTTAGAAAGAATTGACCTTGATAGTATTGTCTTTCCAATTGATAGAACAGTTATTGACGGCAATCCAGTATTCTGTCAACAGTTTGACATTGACGAAAATGGAAACCCTGCACCTAGTACAGCAGGTGTGCCAACTTACAAGGGTTTAAGTTTATATCCTTACCAAGATCAGTTCTGTTCATTTGGAATAAGCTACACCGATCTAGTCGTGGCACCAAATAGCTGTTTTACAAAGGTTATGAGAACATGGACAGCACACGAATGGTGGTGTGGGCAGTCTATTATTGAGACCGTAATACAGGAAATTAATATTGCTGATATAGCAGACCCTGCTTTTGAGGTTCCTGCCGATATTACTGTAACAACAAATGTTGCTGAATGTGTAGCTACAGTTGAATTACCTGCAATAAGTCCCGAAGATGATTGCAGCGATACTTTTGAAGTAGATATTCAGTATCCAGGAGGATTTCTAAATAACTCAAATGGAGGTTCGGTAGATGTAGAATTAGGAACAAGTACAATTACTTACACAGTCTATGATGCTTGCTTAAATTCTGCAAGTCAATCATTTACAATTACAGTTGAAGACAATACCGAACCTGTAATGGTTTGTGATCAGAACTCTGTTATTGCTCTTAATGTGGATGGAGTAGCTTATGCCCCAGCGAGTGTATTCGATGATGGTACTATTGAAGATTGTACAGATTTGACTTTCGAGGTATTACGAATGGATAACGGTTCAGCATGTGGAGCATTCAATACAGAATTTGGTCCATTCGTGGAATTCTGCTGCGCAGATGTAGGAGAAACTGTTCAAGTCCTATTGAAAGCAACTGATGAAAATAACAATACCAATACGTGCATGGTAAATGTGGTAGTACAAGATAAGAATCCACCCGTACTAACTGTACCTGCAGATATGACTATTGAATGTACAGATCCATATGATCCAGATAATCTAGGTCTTACTTTCGGAACTGCGTCAGCTACTGATAACTGCTTAAATACAACGATTTCTGAAGAAGCCAACATAGCAATCAATGATTGTAATACAGGATTTATAGTTAGAACATTTACTGCAAGCGATGGAAATGGCGAAGCAGTAGGGACACAGACTATTACGGTGCAGAATAGCAATGTGTTTGCATTATCTGACATAACTTGGCCATTGGACTACACAACAGATGAGAGTTGTGATGTAGACGGTCTTCAACCAGAAGACTTAGAAGCACCATACAACAGTCCAGTTCTTACTCCAAATGCTTGCGATATGATTGATCTAGGGTTCCAAGATCAATCATTCACAACTTCTGACGATGCATGCTTTAAAATAATAAGAACATGGATGGTTATGGATATGTGTAATATACAATCAGATGGTTCTCCTATGATGTTTATGCATGACCAAACTATCGTTGTGACAAATAGCGTTGATCCAGTTATTACAAGCTTATGTGATTCTATCAGTTCTTCTTTGAATGCTGACTGTGATGAAGGGTTTATCAGTTTAACAGCGAGTGCAACTGATGATTGCACAGCTACAGAAAATATTAGAAATTCATACTTTATAGATATAAACAACGATGGTTCATTTGATCAAACTGAAACATCAGTTGGAGGTACTATTCTAGTGGAAGGGTTTTATCCGCTAGGCACTCACCGCATTGTATACGAGTTTGAGGATCTTTGTGGAAATGAAGCGGTATGTACGCAAATGTTTACAATATTTAATAGTACTCCTCCATTGGCCAATTTGCAAGATCTTGCGGTTGAACTAACTCCAATTGATACTGATGGAGATAATATTCTTGACTCAGAAATGGCTTTTTTGGATGTTGAATTGGTTGGTGGTGATAGTGAGACACCTTGTGGTAGTCCATTTACACTTAGTTATGATACTGAAGGAGATAGTACAGTAGCAGTTTTCGACTGCTTCAATTTAGGTATTAATATCGTTACGGTTTATGTCACAGATAGTATTAGTGGGTTGCAAAGCTCTGGTACTGCTACAGTAATCATTCAAGATAATAATGATGTCGACATCTGTCCCAAACCAGAAGATTGCATCGTGTGGCCAGACACAAATCTACTAGTTGATTTTTGTGTTGTTGACTTGCAACCAGAATCAATTTTTAGTGAAGCAGAGGTAACTGAGCCATGTGTTTGTGGAGATTTCGACGTGACATTTACTGATGTTGATATTTCTTCAGATGGTGATGCATGCGCAGATATCGAGCGAACATGGTTAGTTACGTTCAATTGCTTTTTACCGCCTTTGGAATATACATTTGTACAAACAATAAAGCAATTAAATGCTTTTGAACCAATAATAATTTCTTGTCCTGACACTGTATTTTCAATGTCAATGGATGGAACTTGTTTTGCACCTGTCACAGTAGACTTACCAACATTCGATAGCTCTTGTAGTTTTGGAGTTGTCACAACAAATGATAGTCAGTTCTCCAACTCAAGCGTAGGTGCTGCCACGGGTTCTTACCCAGTTGGAATTACAGATGTTACCTATACACTCACTGACGAGTGTGGAAATGCTAGCACTTGTGATGTGGTTGTAGTAGTTAATGATACGGGAGCTCCTCTTTGCCAAACGATGGATGCTACAATTATTCTTGATGCTAACGGAAATTATACTCTAGATCCAAGTGAGGTTGATGGAGGAAGTTCTGATATATGTGGTGATCAAATAAGCTTAGCAGTATCACCAAACACTTTCACTTGTGATAGTCTCGGTGACGTAACCGTAACTTTGACGGTTACTGATTTAGCAGGAAACAGTTCAGAGTGCACTGCAACGGTAACTGTAACAGATACAATTGCTCCTATTTGTAATGCGGGAACTGCGAATATTACACTATTTTCTAATACAGATGTAACTGTGCCTGCATCATTTGTTGACGCGGGATCCACTGATGCTTGTGGAACAATTGTAAGTACTACAATTACGCCAAATGTGTTTGGCTGTGGAGATATAGGAATGAACACAGTGATACTAACAGTTACAGATGACAGCGGGAATTCTTCGACTTGTGAGGGTTTTGTAAATGTAACGGATCAAGTGGCGCCAATCTGTCAGGTTCAAGATATTACAGTTATGATTGAGATTTCTGGCTTGGCTATAGTTGACGCTCTCGATGTTGACAATGGCAGTTTTGACGATTGTGGTATGATTGTCAGTTATACGATTGATTCTGACACATTTGATTGTGATGATGTCGGAGTAAATTCTGTCGTATTAACAGTAACAGATAATAGCGGAAATACTTGTACTTCTGCAGCACTTGTAACTGTTTTAGATCCAGATAACTTCTGTGACAATGCTCCTCAGGGACTAGTAGTGGAAGGTGATGTTAAAACAATACAAGGAGAGATTGTCGAAGGTACTACAGTAAGTCTGGAAGGAATGGTTAATCTAACTACCACGGTCGCAAGTAATGGACTATATGCATTCCCTTCAGTACCGCTTTTTTCAAATGCAACTATACTTCCATACAATAATAGTAATCTGTTGCACGGCATAACTACATTAGATGTTTTGATGATTCAAAATCATATAATGAATGTTAACATATTGACATCGCCTTACGACTTAATTGCAGCTGATGTAGATCATTCCGAGTCAATAAGTGGAAATGATATAATTAGTCTTCAGAAATTGATCTTAGGTGAGACCGATGTGTTTGACAATAATACGTCTTTCCGATTTGTGGATTCAAACTACGAGTTCTTGGATGTTACCGATCCGTTTATGACGAATTTCCCAGAGACCGCTGATTTCACCAATCTAAGTGAAGGTATGAGTCAAGATTTTATAGGAATCAAAGTAGGTGATGTTAATGGATCTTTTGTCAACCAGCCAGGATCTGATGGCCCAACTCAGATTGATATCCACACAAGATCAACGCATTCTCTCAGTCTAGAATCTACTGAAATTAGATCAAGTGGCGGTTTTGTTGAAGTTCCTGTGTACTCTGAAAACTTTGAAGCATTGCAAGCGATGGAAATGAGTATTGTTTCTGAGAAGCGCATTGTAGATGTTCTACCTGGATCGATAGATTTGAATAAATCGGAATTTAGAACAAGTCAATTTGGACGTAAACTGAAGATTTCCTGGGTCAATCCTTCAGTTATTGATGTGAAATCTGGAGACTTATTGTTTACGTTAGTTGTGAAATCAGATGAGAATTTAGTTCCAGCTGATGTGATTACTCTTAGCCCAAGTGTCAACGAGTTTTACACGGACAAGTATGAAATAGCTGAGCTTAGATTCAGTAATGAGACTAATGTACTACAACAAGCAAAAGCTGTACTGTATCAAAATGCTCCTAATCCTTGGTCAAATGAGACTATGATTTCATTTGAAATGGTTCAAGATGGTGACTACATGCTATCATTTTTCGATATGGATGGAAAACTACTTACTCAATTGACAGGCTATGCTTCGAAAGGATATAACGAAGTGCAAGTTTATAAATCTGAAATAGGAATGCAGTCAGGAGTCATTGTTTATGAATTCACTAGTGGTAACCGTAAGTTAGTTAAGTGTATGGTTATGATGGAATAATAATAAAACAAACTACAACCAGGAGTTGGTAGTAAGTTTGAAAACTTAAAAACTGTTTGGGATCCGTCTAGAATCGTTAGATTTTAGGCGGGTTTTTTTTTGGCAAGCTGTGGAAAGGAAGATCTGTATTTCAGTATACTTTTACACTTCGTGTAGGGAAAGGTAAACTAATTTTAAGTACATGATAGCTATAGCTTTAGAAAGGAGTTTTCAGGTGATATTGATGAGCAGAATTTATTATTTCCACCTTAAACTTTAAACTATATTTGTGACTTTAAAATTTGTAGTAAAATCTGTAAAGTTTGATAACTGACTTTTGAATTTACGCGAAGAATACCTAAGTAACAGGGAGAGTGAGAAATTCCAGCACAAGAATAATACCTTTGCATATTTTAAACATATCAACCACAAAGCCGTTTAATGTTTTGGGCTTGATCTTCAAGTTTCTAGGTCGTGCCAAACATATTTTAATTTATTTATTAACCAAACAATTACTCAATGAGAAGTTTTATACTAACACTAATCGTTGCTTTCTTAGGAATAGGAAGCATGAATGCTCAACTAAACACTCCACAACCAAGTCCTAGAGCAGAGTTAGAACAACAAGTTGGTTTGACGGACGTAACGATCAAATATTCACGTCCTTCAATGAAAGGTCGTACTATTTTTGGTGACCTTGTTCCGATGAATACTTTATGGAGAACTGGTGCCAACAGAAATACTACGATAGAGTTCTCTACTGATGTAACAGTGGGTGGTGAAGATCTTAAGGCAGGAACATATGCTTTGTTTACAAAGCCTATGGCGAATGAGTGGGAAGTTTATTTTTATACTGATACTAATAATAACGGAACTCCTGGAGAATGGGATGATACGAAAGTAGCAGCGAAGATAATGGCTAAGTCAACGAAAATGCCTATTACAGTGGAGACCATGATGTTCAATCTTGGAAGTATAACAAACAATAGCGCAGATGTTCAATTATTGTGGGAAGGCACGATGGTTTCGTTTCCCATTGTTGTACCTACAAAGGAAATAGTACAGAAAAGTATTGACAAGGTAATGGCTGGTCCAAGTAATCGCGATTACTACGATGCTGCTGGTTTTTATCTTGATGAAAAAGAAAATTTAGCAACTGCACTAGAGTATGTCAATAAGGCAATCTCTATGGACTATGAAAAGTTTTGGACAGTTAGAAGAAAAGCTTTGATTCTTGCAGAAATGGGTAACTACAAAGAAGCAATTAAAGCAGCTGAGAGATCATTAGAGCTAGCTAAAGCAGCTAATTATGATGCTTACATCAGAATGAATGAGAAGTCCATTGCAGAATGGAAAAAGATGAAATAAACAAGTTATTGTTTACTTAAGAAAAGGGAGTCTTCAATAGAAGGTTCCCTTTTTTTGTGGATAGTATTGTAATGAGATTTTGATATTCCGTTTTGATTGTATTCGTCTACTGGAAATCTTACCTTATTATACTGTACTAGAAAAAATATATAAAATATTTATTTAATATGTACTACATATTAAATATAATTATATATTTACAACCAGAATGTTAAACCAACGTGTATCAAGACTTTTAATTTATTGATAATTAGCTACTTGTAGACTATTTATTTTGGATTGGAAAAATTGGTATAATTCATAGAATTAGGAAGTTATTGAAAGTTAGCTTTTAATTTACTGATTTTTGACTTGCGAATGAATGTAGAACTATAATCAAAATAGAAAACTACATTTACATGAAGTCTTTATTGCCTTCAAATTTAATTTCGGTATATATGCTAAGTATATATCATGGACAGTGTCAATGCTCTGCAGATATTGGAACGCAAATATCTTCAATGTACGATCTTTGGGTACATTCAAGTATTTACGGAAATGCTTCAATTATTGAAGCGGTTAATGATGCTTACTGTGTTGATAATCTTTCCAAAAGATTGGTTTTTGAGACCAATTCAAGCTCTTTCGACTACACCGAAAACGGTGTATATTTTGCTGCGAATTTTTCAGCTAATATTCTAAGCACTCCTACTTCTAAAATGGCAACACTTATCACTTTCGATAGTGTTGCTGAAGAGTGTTTTAATGAGATTGCTTTCGATTGTTTTGTGAACGAAAAGATGACTACACCTAATGGTGTTCCTCCTCAGCAATATGATATAGGTAATAACAACTATTCTTTTAGTTATGAAGATAGATTGAGTTTTATTGGAACGTGTGATAAAGGCTTTTTCGACTAAGGTCTCAAAATATCACGAGTAACGATAGCCGACTGGAGTGAGATCCCAGTCGGTTTTTTTGTACATTTGAAAATGAGTATCTCTAGAATTGTACTTTGCATATGTAGCTTTTTTATCAGTTCAGTCCTGAGCTCTCAGGATGTGAACGTTGTTTCCTTGCGTGATAACGGTAGTTATATAGTTGAAAAGTTGCGTGTTAATCCATTAGGTAATTTTCATGATCGATCTGATTTTAAGCTTTTAGATGGCTTTCCTGTCGTTCATAAGGCACACCCGTCTTTTAAGAATTTTCGAAACGTTTCACTTGCTGACACTAATAACGATGGATATCAAGAAATTCTAGTATGTATGAATGAGACGCTATATTGTATTGACTATCAGGGAGCGATCATGTGGCAGTCTGAACTTGTTGGTACTTCAAATTTCCCTCCTGCGATATCTGATCTCGATAATGACGGCTTTGTAGAAATTGCAGTTCAAACCTATACGGTGCCGCAAGACGGTCGGGTATATTTATTTGATCACTTAGGTAATGTACAGAGCGGTTGGCCAGTCTCGATGAATAATCATTTCTTTCTTAATGCTGTAACTTTTGCTGATATGAATCAAGACGGTATGGAGGAGATTATTGCATGTGAGCGAGTAAGTTCAACAGAAGGGCACGTCCATGTCTTAGATATGGAGGCTAGTAGCATTGGAGCGCAATGGCCAATTACCTTAAACGGAACACCGGCATTTACTCCTAGTGTAACAGATCTCAATCAGGATCAGTCTATGGAATTAATTACTAGTAGCACAAGCGAGCTTTATATCTTTAATGAAAATGGTGATATTTTACCTGATTACCCAATTTCAGAAGAAGGCAAGCGTTTTTCATATCAATCCCCATTAGTTTTTAACAATTCTAAGAGTGATGAATACGTGATTGTAGGTGCTAGACATGGTGATAATCCTGACTATTACATGCTAAATCAGTCGGCAGAGTACGAACCGGGTTGGCCAATTGCCGATCAAAATTGGAATTACGCAACACCTGCAGTTGCTGATATTGATGTAGATGGTGATATGGAGCTTTTTTATGGAAGACCCTTTGTTTCAGAAACAACGGAAGGCGATATACTTCTTGGCTTTGATGAAGAAGGTAATACCTTAGAGGGATTTCCGATAACTGGATTCGCAGGTTCAGAGGGCTTGATAACGATCGCTGATGTCAATAACGATGGTGAAATGGATTTGTTGACTTCTTCAAAGATCACAGTAGGAGAGGAGGGCTTTATTCATGCGTACAAAATTAGTACTGGCGAAGAGCTAGAAGGCTTTCCGATAAGAGTGCCTGGATATACTTTCTTGAATGGTGCTTATTTGGGTGATGTAAATGGGGATGAATTCCTTGATTTAACTGCACTTAGTTACCAATTGAAATTTGATAATGCAAGTCCGGATTCTGCATACGTATCTGTCTTTGACTTACAAGTACCCTATGACAAGAATAAGATTTTGTTCAATGGATACAAAGGCGCCAATCATCATAGAGGATCAATTCTTGAACTCATTAGTAATACGAATCCTGTAGAATCCAAGAAAAGCGATAGGTTCTTACTCAAACAAAATTTAGTTAGAGATATTCTGGAAGTACAAGTAAATGATAACTTCAAGTTAGATGGTATAGCTTTTAGAATCATCAATACTAATAGTCAAGTTGTAAAGAGTGGCCTTTTGGAATCTGAATTTATAAGCATTCGTTCTTTGAATAGTGGTCAGTACTACATAATCTTCAATGATCTAGGTAGGTTTTCAACCCTTCCATTCCAAAAGTACTAGAAGAGAAGTTATTGCAGGAGCATAAGGTTTCTGCGGAAATGTCTTGTTGAGTTTTGATAGTACTAATAGCAGTATGTAACTATTTTTGACACTTACTTCATTTTTGTATTAGTATTATTAGAAAGCTTCGGTTACATAAATGCGATTGCCAATAAAAACTAGACATAATTTATGTTGATTCCTTTTTGATTCATAAATTGGTTAAAAATTATCTTTTTGTTCCAGACCAATTCCTTAATATTCAAGAATGCTATTGTGTACTTTGTTCTCTTTTTGGTGGGAATAAGTACAATCAGTTTCTTACTGTTACGTGACAGTTCGAAGGAGATTATTGAGGGTTCGGAGATTGAGCTGCAACATTACGGTGAACTAATCCAACTTAAGTTTAGAGAACAGATCAATGCTTTTAAGGAAGATTTGGAGTTTCTTTCCGATAGCCCAGCTTTGATTCGTTATTTGGAAACACAATCAGAGGGTGACTTAGTTAGTTTAGATGAAACACACCTTGCTATTTTAAAAGCAAAAAGTGACTATAGCCAAATCAGATTTATAGGAACAGATGATGAAGGTCTTGAGATTAGCAGGGTAGAGCGAAATAAGGACAAGATTTTCATTGTCGCTCCAGATAGTCTTCAGGCAAAAGGCAGTCGACCTTACTTTCAACAATCGATTTTGTTACCAGAAGATTCGATATTCATTGGTAAAATAGACCTCAACAAAGAATATGGAAGAATTAGTTTACCTAAAATACCTACTTGGCGTGTATCAACCCCGATATATTACGAAGGTTCACTAGCTGGTGTACTTGTAATCAATGCTGATTTAAGAAAGCTATTTGCCTCGATTGATCAATTGGTTGAAAGTGACTCAAAATTGAGGTTGGTCGATGACCGTGGATATCATTTGGCTCATGAACAAGATGGTGAAACTTTCCTTTTTGAATACAATCAAGACAATCGATGGGCAAGAAACTATCCTTTCACTCTAGAACAATTGAAATTGTATGAAAAGCACGGTTTCAATGGTATGGATAATATTTTTACAACACAAGAAATAGAGTTGCCTGGCGTAGATCAAAAGTTGTACTCGATCATAAAAACTAATCGATCTGAGCTTCTGAGTAATTACTACAGTTGGCGTAATAAGAACTTAGGAATTATTGTGGTATTGGCTGCAGGATTTTTCGCTTTAGCTGCGTATTTACTCAGTCGCCAAGTTCGGAAGATGAAGCAGATAACGGAGGAAATTCAAGCTTACGCATCAAATACTAATACGCAAAGTCTAAGTTTCTCAGGTAACGATGAAATAGGTGAACTAGCTTCAGCTTTTAATACAATGCGGGAAAAGATAGATGATCAAATGTCTGCCTTAAAGGATGCTAAAACGACAGCTGAACAAGCTGTATCAGATAAAGAAGCGTTCATAGAAAATATGAGCCATGAGATCCGAAATCCGCTTCAGAGTATCACTGGTATATCAGAAATTCTGGAGCAGAATACCAAAGATTCAGGTCAAAAGGAATTAATTGGTAGCTTACAGTTCAATACGCAAGTTTTGAAGAGTTTGGTAGATGATATTCTAGATTATCGACAAATCATTGATCATAAAATCACACTCTTACCATCGTGGGTAGATCTTGAATCGTTTCTGCATAAACTAAGGAAAGGATATTCCTTTGCTGCGGTGCAGAAAGGTGTTAAGCTCGAAGTTGATGTTGGTTCGGAACTAAAAGCTAAGCAGATTCTAATTGACCAAGTGCGAATGACACAAATTCTCCAGAATCTATTGTCAAATGCTATCAAATTTACTCCAAACGGAGGATCTGTTAAACTCATTATATCGAGTAAGAGAACAGGTGAACTTCATTTGATTGTAGAGGATACTGGTAAAGGAATTAGCGAGAGTGAAATATCCAAGATTACGGAGCGATACAAGCAAACAGAAACACTTGATGCTGTTGACGGCTATGGTATTGGTTTACATATCGTAGTGTTGTTATTGGATCTCATGAAATCTGAGTTAAAAATTGATTCGGCGATCGGTCAAGGTAGTAAGTTCGGCTTTGACCTAGTTACTAGTATTAGAGACAATGTAAGTTTAAGCCAAGATACAAAAGGGGAATCGCAAGATTATCACATTCCGCACGCCAATATTTTGGTGGTTGAAGATGATCCTCAGATAGTTGCATTATATGAACACCATCTTGCAAAAGTAGGCGCTGACTTCCAAACAATTAATTCTCTCGATACATTAAAAACTATTGAGAAGGGTAGTGTCCAGATTCTAATATCTGATTTTCGGCTAGGAGACAAAATTGTAGCAGAATATCAGCAAGAATTAGTTGATCTTTTAGCACATGAATCTCTATTCTATTTGATAACCGCCAACAAGCCTGCTGGTATGAGCGATCTTGCTAAGGTTGATCGAATAATTCAGAAGCCTTTTTCTGGTAGCAAATTATCCGCCCAATTTTATTCGGACTGGATGAAGAAATACGCAGATGAGGTGAGTTTTGATTCTTTGATTGAAGACTATGACGCTGTGGAGGCTCTGTATATGAAAGCTATTCGACTATTGTCTCACGAATGGGTTAAATCAAGAGAGATTCTAAAGGCTGCCTTTGAGGCAAAAGACTTTGATAGTTTTGAAGCCTGTCGCCACAAAATGATCACTAGTATACGAAGGCTAGAGCTTGAAAATTTTGAACGGCGCATTTTGGCATTGAAGGCGGAAGATTTTAAAGGTGATAATGTAGAGGCGATAGCTCGTGAACTTGACATGTATTTGCTTCATTATATTAACCAGATCAACAAATACATAAGCGAACGTGATTAAACAATGGAGCTATTGAATGTTATTTAGCTTGAAATAATAGATTTTACTTTCGTTTTGTATGCTTGGCTAACTGGTATTATCTGCTTGTTGATCGAGATTTCTTCAGTTGTGAAGTATTCAGCAAAATTCGTGTTAACGATATAAGATCGATGAACTCTAATAAACTCTTCTGGTAGGGTATTCTCTAAATCCGAAAGCTTAAGTAAAGTCATGATCGATTGACCATCCAGATGAATAATTACATAATTGGAATCGGATTGAATGTAGAGAATATCGTCATATCTAACAGGGATCCATTTTTTTCCGTCCTTAACGAAGAAACGTTCTGACTTTTTTTCTGTAGAAGGCACATCAGATTTATTGAATGCTTTTTCGACAGCCTGTTGAAATCTATCAAACTTAAGTGGCTTCAAAAGATAATCGATGATATCATCAAAACCGTAGGATTCCACAGCAAACTCAGCATGTGACGTAATCATGATCACTTTTGAATTATCCTGCTTGAGTTTGAGAATGGCTTTACCGTTTACATCTGGCATATTATAATCAAGGAATACTATGTCAAATGAACTTTCGCTAAGTAGTCGAAGTCCGTCAATTGCACTATTGCAGGAAATACATGTATCTATCTCGGGTATCTTATCACAGTAATGTGCAATAAGATCAGTCATTAAGGGATCATCATCAATGACAAGACAAGTGAGTTTAGCGTCTACCTTCATAAATTACCAGTTGACCAAAAATAGTGGATTATTCGCATAAGTGAATAGCCGAATCACATAAAAGGGCAAAATTGAAAAGTGAAACAATGTAGCTTTGGTGAAAATTCAGAACATGAAACTTAAATTACAACTGCTAACAATTTCGATCGGGATAATTTATATTCTATTCGGATTCCTCAAGTTCTTTCCAAATGTGAGTCCTGCGGAATCTATCGGTGCTGATACTGTCTATGCCATTACGGGTGGGGTGATTTCATACAAAACAGGATATTTTCTCCTAGCATTACTGGAGGTTGTGATCGGTTTGGCACTAGTCTCTGGCAAATTTTTGAAGTGGGCTATCCTTGCCGCACTGGCACATATGATTTGTACTTTTGTTCCATTTATGATGTTTCCAGATCTAACTTTGAACTCGGAGGTACTTGCTCCAACTCTCTTAGGTCAATACATCCTCAAGAACGTGATATTGGTTTTTGCACTCATTGTAATATATCCAACAAAAATAGATTATCCAGTACGTCAAAAGCTAGAGAATAGCTAGTATATAGGGATAATCAAACTTGTTTCTTAGCCTGCCCTTTAGTTAGATAAGTTTTATTTTCTGTAAGCTGTATCTTGCATTATAGCTTGAGAACTCAACAAGTGTCTACGACTTAACTCTTTAGTTCTCTTTGAATCAAGGTAGGTCTCTAAACATCAATACTTTTTTGCGATAAGTTTTTTATTGCCTTTTGCCCGAAAGGGTGGAAAGTAATATTGAAGCTTTGAAATCAAGATTTTGCACATCTATTATTTCACATAAAAAAATAGCTGTTTCACATAATTTGAGAAAATCTATTCTAGATACGACTTATAATTGCGGCAAACTTAAATCTTTAGAAAAATGATGAAGAATATAATCCTATTGTGCGTTTTTGCAATGTCAACGCTTGTAGCTCACGCTTCACCTACTTTGATATCTGAAAACAACGGCGACCCTAAAACCGAGAAACAGGCGAAAGGAGCGGATAATGTTGCATATAAGTGGGGAAAAATGGCACTAGATGCTACTGCAAATGATACTGAGCGGTTTAAGCCACGTCCTACGATTACTTCAAGATATTTGGGACTTATTTTTATTGCAATTTTTGACGCGTGGTCTATGTTTGACGATAATGCGACACCAGTATATTTAAAAGATGCAAAACGTGTTCCTAGTGATATGCGCACGATTGCAAATAAGGAAAAAGCGATTAGTTATGCTGCATACTACGCTATGTCAGAGTACTACTATACAGACGAGCCTTTATTTGCTGAATTGATGAAGCAGTTGGGTTATGACCATACAATCATGTCAATGGACCCTTCGACACCTGAAGGAATTGGTTACTTAGCCGCAAAAGCAGTTATAGAAAGTCGTAAAGCTGATGGTAGTAACCAATATGGAGAGTTAGGAAACGATGAAGAGATAGCTTATTTCGATTACACTGGCTACGAACCTGTAAACACAATTGATGTAAATGTAGATCTTAACAAGTGGCAGCCTAAATATTTCGTAGACAAGATGGGGAAAAAATATGCTCCTGATTGTTTGACTCCATATTGGCAGAAAGTTGAGCCAGTTACAATGAAAACGGCTGATCAGTTTCGTCCAGGACCTCCACCAATGGTTGGTTCTAAGCAACTAGAGATCGAAGTTAAAGAGGTTGTAGATTTACATGCGGCTTTGACGCCAAAAGAGAAAGCGCTCGTTGAGTTTATGCGTGATGGACCAAAATCTGTACAGCAGGCTGGGCACTGGTTATTGTTTGCACAGAAGGTTTCAGTAAGAGATCAACATACCTTAGACCAAGATGTAAAAATGTACTTCCTAAATCAGATAACTGCTATGGATGCTTTTATTGCTGCTTGGGATTCTAAAATGCACTATGATTACGCTAGACCATACGCACTAGTACATGAATACTATGCAGGTAAAGAAATTTATGGATGGATCAGTCCTGAAAAAGGATGGGGAAAGATTGATGGAAGTGAATGGAGACCTTATTCTCCTGCTGAGTTTCTTTGTCCTCCATTTCCAAGTTACGTTTCTGGACACAGTTGCGTGAGTGGCGCTTGTGGAGAAGCATTGAAATTGTTTAAAGGAGACGACACCTTTGGATCGTCAGTTGACTTGATTCCTGGAATTATGACGGAACCTGATAATCTAGGTGAAAAAGTCACATTACACTTTCCTACTTTTACTGAAGCTGCTGAAATGGCTGGTCAATCAAGAGTATTAGGAGGATACCATATCCAGGCAGATAATGTTGCTGGACTGGAATTAGGAAGAGATGTTGCAAGAAACGCATACAAGTTCTATCTAGAACATATCGGTGAGAGTAAGATGTAAATCTTGCGTTGTTGAATATAGTTTAACTACCAAATTATGCCAGAGGTAGTTCATAAATAATAATTGGCGTGCTGCTTATTTGAGAGTACGCAATAAGAAAGGTCATATCTTTAATTAGATGTGACCTTTTTTTTAGACTTGAAAGAACTCCAAACTATCTGGCTCCGGTGGACGTTGCAGTTCGGTCAATTTAGTACACCGATGCCAATAAAAGCGTTGTCCTCTTTCTGTAAATACTAAACCACTTAATTCTAACGGATAAATTGAATGACCTCTAGCTAAGTTTAATATGTCCTAAGGATGATGGTGATTACAAGCCAACAAGTACTAATACAGCTTTGATGCTCCATAAAAAGGTCCTGATCCAGTTAACTTGAACAAGTTTCTTAATAATGGAAATGTCCATCTTTTTTTGCAGTTTATTATGTAATGGAACCGCCTGAAAGAAAGTATTGATCCATATGGCAATAACGATGGCTAAACAAGTATAAGTGATCCATCCAGGATGAAAGAATGCGAAATATAGACTCAAAACCATCTCTACCAGCATTGGCGGCATTACAATAATACTGATACTAAAGGTGTGATGACCATGGAAACGCTCCCATTGTTTCTCGTCTACAAAGCGAAAGCTTGGATAATGCACCATCTGTATCGTCCATATTAATCCTACCAATCCTATGCTCGCATAAGTATAAAGGTTCCATAATATGCTATCCATTTTCAACTAACTTTTCAGGCTGAGGTATAATGAGTTGATATGTACTTGCTATTATGATGACTAAAAGACAGCCAACGGCATTTAACCACAAATACGCTAGGTCTATGTATCCGTAGCCTTTCAGAATGAATAGCCCAAGTATCACAAGCTCAGAAATAATAGCGGCAATAAAGACGGCATTACCTCTGATTGATTTAAAGAAAAATGCTATTGCAAATACTCCAAGAATTACACCATAGAATAGTGAACCAATGATGTTGACAGCCTCGATCAGATTCTCAAATAACGATGCATAGCTGGCAAACAGCAGTGCAACTCCACCCCAAAGTGCAGTAAGAATTTTTGCGGTCTTTAGATAATGAGCATCATCTCCATCAGACTTGATTAATCTTTTATATATATCTACGGCAGTGGTTGTAGCAAGTGCATTCAATTCTGCTGAAGTAGAAGACATAGCTGCGGCAAAAATAACAGCCAGAAGCAGTCCAACGAGTCCAATTGGAAGGTTTTCCGTAACGAAATTGATGAACACGTAGTCGGTATCCTCTGTGTCGAGTTTTACCTCCGCAGTTTCACTATAGGTTTCAATGATTTCTTCAGCTCGCGAACGAAGCTCTCGCTCTTGAATCATCAGGTTTTGTATTTTGCCTTGTTCCGTTGCAATCGAATTTTCATCATCACTGTGTAATACGTCGACGAGGTCATATATAGCCGTTGATTTTGCCTCATGAACTGCAGTTAGTTCAGTTTCAAGACTAGCATAATCTTCTGCAAATGGAGATTCCTGAATAGTAATCACATTTGCCTTGTTAAAATGCAGTGGCGCTGGATTAAACTGATAGAACATGAATACCATTATCCCGACAAAGAGAATACTCATTTGCATGGGAACCTTGAAAATACCATTGAACAGAAGCCCTAGACGACTCTCCGTTAGACTCTTACCTGATAAGTATCTTTGAACTTGCGATTGGTCTGTTCCGAAATAACTCAAAAAGAGAAATGTACCACCTAGTATTCCAGACCAAACATTATATTTATTTGATAGATCAAAATTCCAATCAATCACATTGAGTTTACCCATTTTACCAGCAACAGAGACCGTATCCGAAAATGAAATATCTGGTGGCAATTTATAAACGATTACTAAAAAAGCGATGAACATTCCACTCAGAATGACAATCATTTGCTGTTTTTGTGTCTGAGACACGGCAACCGCACCTCCTGAAACGGTATATATGATAACCAAAACACCGATGATGGTGGTTGTAAGTTGGAGATTCCATCCCAAAATACTGGAAAGTATGATGGAAGGGGCAAAAATTGTCAAACCAGCAGCCAATCCTCGCTGAATAAGAAATAGTAAGGCAGTTAAGGTTCTCGTTTTTACATCAAAGCGCTTTTCCAAAAACTCATAAGCTGTGACTACTTTAGTTCTGTAGTATTGGGGTAAAACGAATATACACAAGATGACCATCGCTATCGGAAGACCAATATAGAATTGTGCAAATCGCATACCATCATCAAACGCCTGGCCAGGCGTCGATAGAAAGGTAATTGCACTAGCTTGTGTTGCCATTACTGAAAGACCAATAGTCCACCATTTTAGGTCACGATTACCAATGAAGTAAGACTCTGATCCACTGATATCACGTGTCTTGTAGATGCCATATCCTACAATGAGGGCCAAAATCACAAAAAGAATAATCCAATCAATAGGATGCATTAGCGATAGATATAGGTGATATAAGTTAATAGAAGAATCACTAATAAGTGAATGATCAAAACTGCGGTATACATGTTCCGCCAGTTACCCAGAATTGGTGGTTTTTCGTTTTCCATTATGGACGATTTTGTTGACCATATGAGATCAGATTCGCAAAAAGACGGTATGCACCCGGAACACCTGCTGGAAGTTCTCTAAAGAAAGAATATCCAGTATATACAAAATGGCCATTTCCATATTTAGCTACTAATAGACCACCCGTAAGAGCTTCTTCTCCGGGGTCATTTGATTGCAGGATCGGCGTATATGCATCATCCCACTCACTAGGAAAATATAATCCACGCTCTTGCACCCAGCCTTCAAAGTCAGCCGAAGTGATCATGTTCGGGTAATTTACAATCGGATGATCAGGAGCAATAATTTTGACTGGTGCTGTTTCGTCAGTCACTCGCCCTCTACTTAATTTCAAAGGGTAGGGTCCCAACTCATCAGACTTTAACCCTCTGCTTGTATTGTACTGTATAACTACATTTCCACCTTGCTTTACAAAGTCCATCAAAACTTTGTGGTGAAATTTCATATTTTCAATCGTATTGTATGCTCGAATTCCTACAATTACTGACTGATATTTATTTAGTACTTCGCTTCGAATATCTGCTTCAGATAATTCATCAACCTGATAACCTATCGCTCGCAAGGCATCAGGAATCTTGTCTCCCGCTCCCATAATGTAGGCTACCTTGTTCCCAACAGACTTGATGTCAATGCAAATCGCATTAAAGCTATTGTCTTGAACGACCTGCTGAGTTGGAATATGGTCATATTGAATTGTAACTAGTTTGTCAGTAAATGACTCTCCATCTACTTCAACAATGTAAGCCATTTTGGAAATGTCTTGTTTGTCTGGTGCAGTTACTGTGATGTCGAAGTATGCTTTTTCATTTTTTGATTCTAGCTCAAAAGGAATTCGCTCAGGACTCAATTTCCATTTTTCATCACCGCAAGGAATTAGAACTCCATTTAGATTATCCCTTCCAGCTGTTACTTCTACTTGGATAGTGCGCGTTTGACCAGGTTTGAAAATTACAGTCTCATCTTTAGACTCTGCAAAACCTGCTGGTAATACTTCGAAAGGATCGTATACCTCGCCTTTGACTGGATCTCTTTTTTTGAATACCAGAGGTCTAGAAACTGAAATGCTTATGTTATTTATCAGTAGATCAAAATCAAAAACAATTGGATCGGGTGTCTGAGGTACACCAATAAGTGACTTGTCTTCGACTGCATACATACCCAGAGTCCCATCTTTTCTTAACCAATATGAAGTGCTGTACTCCATGTCTTTTGGCACAACTACTTCTGATCGAAAGATATTATTGTTGTTATTTTCTAGACTTACGTCGAAAGTCGGGTTGAAATTGGCAAGATTAGCTTCAATCCGCTTGAGCTCCATGTTTACTGGACTTCTATTTATAATTTCAAACTCAATATCTACGGTGTCACCAGGTGTTGCCGATCTATCTCGTGTATTTACGTCCAAATAGAATCCGCTACATGCTAGAATCAATGCCTTCGTTTCTTCCAACTTTCGCTCTTTCCAAACACTATTCTCTAACTTGCTAATTTCGTCATAAATTTCAACTAAAACATCCACAGAATTATAAGGAGCTGTAGGATCAAATGTACGTTCGACAAGGGAAACTAATTCTCCAATGAGTGCGCCACCTTTTAGGCGCGTCCAACTTGTGTTAATACCCGAGAAAACGTCATCTTTCGCTGTTGGTCTTGAGCCATCCAAAAATTCTAGATACTCACTTTGCTCACCGCGACTTCCTGTAGATCCAAAACCTTGACATTTATGCATTGATCTAGATTCTGCTGCTATTTCGGTATTTGATTTACCTTTTAGAGGATAGTAAACACCTATATCAGCAGTATACATATTCGTTTTGTCAGCTTTTTCAAAGTTCTCTCTACTTCCATAAAACCACCAGCTTGTGTTAAAGAATATTCGTTCAGGCTGGTGAGGTTTGTACATATCCAAATGTTCTGGATAAACAGCTGCATCACCACTCATACCGAAGGCTTCTAATCCAAGCATTGCCGAACCAGTATGGTGACCGTGCGTTCTGCCTGGACTTCTATGATCAAATCGATTGACTATTATGTCTGGTTGAAACTTACGGACTGTCATTACTACATCGGAAAGCACTTCTTCTTTGTTCCATATTTCGAATGTTTCATCAGGGTGCTTACTGTAACCGAAGTCATTTGCTCTGGTAAAAAACTGCTTACCACCATCGATCCTTCTAGCAGCAAGTAGTTCTTGTGTACGAAGTACGCCCAATAACTCTCTAATCTCCGTTCCTATCAGATTTTGTCCACCATCTCCTCGAGTAAGTGAGAGATAGGCAGTTTCTGCTTTTTTCTCATTTGCCATGTAGGATATTAGTCTAGTATTCTCATCGTCAGGATGTGCGGCAACATATAGTACACTTCCAAGGAAATTTAGCTTTTTAATTCGATCTTGAATTTCAGCGCTTGTCCATTTCTCGGGTGCTTGAGAGAAAGCTAATGTACTCATCAAAATGCTTATAAAAAAAATAGAGATTATATTACTTACTTTCATTATTTGTTACTCTTTGTAAATCAATTATCTATATATATTGTATATTATTAATGTTATTGTCTCACTTGTAAAATATATATAAAAATGTGAATATAAATAAATTGTTCACAATCGGTGGGGATAAGATACTTTTAGTACGACTATCTGTTTGGACACTCAGTTCTTGATGAACCTCTTGTGCTATCTAAGGAAGAATCCTTTTTGGAAGGGATCATGTTCATCGATAAGAAATTCTTGTATTCCTGTAAGGTAAGCTGTTCCTGTTATTGCTGGGATGACAGCTTGATGTTTGTGGTAAGCAATCGTATCAATAACAGAACATTCAAACACGGAATCTGTGATACTTTCGATGCGCATTTTTTGGCCCTGAGCCAATCCATCTTTCATATAATGAATCGCCATTCTACCAGCAACACCAGAACCAGTCGGACACCGATCAACTTCACCATCAGCAAATACACATACATTCCGTGAATCTATATTTTCCTTTTGTGAAACTTGTGTGAAGATAGTGCCGTACAAAAATGACAAATCGGTTTCAAAGGGATGTTCAATCAGTAAATTGCTTTCGATCACAGTTTTCTTAATTTGCATACCTGCTTCGATAATTGCTCGATAGTCTTTGGGCTCAAGCCCAAAAGGGAAATCGTGGTCTTCCATCCGAACATATGCGTAGAAGGCGCCACCATAGGCAATATCTAGTTTTACAGAACCTAGTTTTGGTACTTCCAAAGAAATATTTTTATACAAAACAAAACTAGGAACACAATGAAAAGTAACACTTTCAACTATTCCATCTTTCATATTTACATAAGAAGTTATTCTGCCGCAAGGAGCATCTATTTCCAAGACATGCTGTTCAGCTTTCACTTCTACCCATTGCATCTCAACAGCTAAAGTAGAAATTGCAATGATTGCATGACCACACATTGTAGAGTATCCTTCATTATGAAGAAAGACGATACCAAAATCTCCTGTATCGTCATTCGGTGGCGTCAGAACACATCCGTACATGTCGGCATGTCCTCGCGGTTCATACATAAGCACTTTTCTGACATAATCGTGCTGGTCTCTGAGAATCCTTCTGTATTCTAGAACAGATTTGGCATCAATTTCTGGTAAACCTTCCATGATGACTCTGAGTGGTTCGCCACCTGTATGCATGTCAATCGTCTTGTAACTTCTAAAGCGTTTTGAAAGCAATGCACTGTTGAACGACTTCTTGATTTTATTATACGTTTCTTCTGGCATAAACTATTGCATATACTTTGAATAGAAATATTCGGCTGCGATTAAATCTTCGAGTGAATGTCCCACAGATTTAAATGTCGTTATATCCGTATTTTTTTGACGACCATTTACTTTTTTCGTACACAATCCAAATAGATCTCCTTGAATATCTGAGTTTGAAATGACACCATCTTGAAGTGGAAGAAATATGTCACCGCTTTCACGCAGCCCACTTTCTAGGACATCAACATATATTTTGCTCTTTCTCATAAGCTCGTCGTCCGATTCTCGCGTTGTGGGTTTGTAAGAACCTACTAGATCAATATGTTGACCATCATTAAGCATTTTTCCGAAGATTAGTGGGGTAGGGCTCAAGGTAGCCGAACTTACAATATCTACCGGACCAATGTAATCATCAATATTGGTTACGGTTTGGATATGAATGCCTTCTGCCGATAAACGATCTTTGATGGTATTACTTTTCTTCTGATTTCTGCCCCAAAGGAAAATATCCTTTATTGGACGCACCGCCATATGTGCACGAATTAACTCTGGTGCCAAGGCTCCATTCCCAATCATTAGCATCGAACTTGAGTCGATTTTAGACAAATACGAGGAGGCTAGGGCAGAAGTTGCTGCAGTCCGCTTTGCTGTCAATGCTTTTGCGTCTAGAATAGCTTTGAGAACACCTGTTTCTGAATCAAAAAATACATATGTTCCTTGGATCGAAGGGAGATTTTTGGAATGGTTGTGTGGATTCACTGTAACTATTTTAACACCGGAATTTCCCATTTTATTCCATGCTGGCATCATGAGCAGGGTAGTGGCCTCACCACCACTTCTATGCGTGTAGTTTTGATGGATCCTTGGAGGTATTATTAAGTCATTATTGCAGAATCCCGTTTCAAGCTCGGCAATCAATTCTGGATAGTCCGTATTTTGATTGATAAAAGTTTCGTCTATGTAATTGATTTGGCTCACTAGTTCAAATATAAGTGATTGCCAATTGACAATTATTATAGCTGTTTTAAATTACTTCAAAATGGATTTCTAGTTTATGTAAAGCTAATAGTTGATATGTTTTTCTGGCTAATGTGTACTGTAAAAACGCCAAAAACCGCCATTTACATATAATAAAATAAATTAATATGATAATTTGTCAAATAAGCTTTTGCAGGAACCCGACAATTTGTTACATTTACAACATCGCTTAATTATTCACTACATTTAAATCTACTAATTACATGCTAGTATTAGGAATTGGAGGGGCTTTGATCGTTGCAGGAGTTATTGCAGTAAATTTCGACAAGCTTGTCAGAAATTTTTAGGAAGCCAAAAAGTATATCTTCCATTTTAAGAATATGTAGACTAACATTAGACTGAAGCAGCTCAAGCTGTTCCGATAGAAGGGAGACTCGAATCTCGTCGGTTTTCTTCTGGATTTTCACAGATTTCATCTGGACCTTTTCCGCACACATTACAATTTCCAAACTTATCCTTTACCATAGGATTATTACTCGAGCATGTTCCTCTGAACTCGTTGCCAGTGAAAATATGACGGATATTAATCAAAGCAAAACTAATTGCGAATGTTCCAAAAATGATTGCGAAAATATAGACAAATGACATGTGTACGATTTCTTGTTAAGCTAAAGGACAAAGTTAGTAAATGCTGAAGGTTCTCTCAGCTCATTCACTAGATATTTATAACGTACTGAACTGAATTCTTGTTCTATCTGTCAGCATCTTTGTTGATTTTCTTGGCATCGTTCCATAAAACATCCATTTCTTCTAGTGTCATATCTTTTAAAGGCTTCTGTGCTTCAGCCTCGATATGTTCAAAACGGAACTTAAATTTCTTATTTATTTTTTCAAGCGCAGTCTCAGGATCTACATTGATGAATCGAGCATAGTTGATTAAAGAGAATAGAACATCTCCAATTTCTTCCTCGATATCTGCTTGAGACTTCGTTTCAATCGCCTCGTTGAGTTCCGTGATTTCTTCTTGAACTTTTGACCATACCTCTTCCAATTTGTCCCACTCAAAGCCAACTTGAGCCGTTTTCTCCTGCATTCTGTAAGCTTTGACCATTGCAGGAAGGCTATTTGGAACACCTGACAATACTGATTTCTTACCTTCTTGAAGCTTTAGTTGTTCCCAATTTTTTTTGACTTCTTCTTCATCAGCTACTTCTACCTCTCCATAAATATGTGGATGTCTGTGCACTAGCTTGTCACAGACTTCATTTAATGCATCAGCAATGTCCCACTCATTTGTTTCTGATGCAATCTTGGCGTAGAAAACCATATGTAGCATGAGGTCTCCCACTTCTTCCTTGATACCCTGAACGTCTTGTTCTAGAATAGCATCAGCAAGTTCATACACCTCTTCAATGGACAACATCCTTAGACTATCGAAAGTCTGTTTCATGTCCCATGGACACTTAGCTCGCAAGTCGTCCATTATATCAAGAAGCCTATTGAAGGCAACTAGTCGCTTATCCATTCTTGTTTTTTGCTGCGAAGGTATGGCATTTTTGTTTATTTGAGATCCGCATTTTGACTCTTATTTTCGAACCTTCATTTTAAGAAATGTTTTAACATGCAAGTAAAACCTTACCAGCGATTTTCAAGCCATCGATGATTGTTTAGTCAGAACAACTGCTTTATCAAGTACCTTAAAGAAGGTTTTTTAATGCCAAGCAAGTTCCCAGGTGCATAGCTTCATGCACATTATTGAATCGGATGGCATCTTGAATTGATGTGAGTGTCATGTTGTAACTAGTAGTATAGGTCTTGTAACTTTGAAATATTCCGTTTTCGTAGTCGCTTTTGAGTTGATCTTGTGTGGATTGAAGAGATTTTAGAAGAAAGTCGAGCTCCTCTTTTGAAATCGCTTGGTTGGCATCTGGTCTTGTTCCTTTTCTGTATTTCTCTATATATACATTATCGAGATGCATCGGCAGTCCACTGAGTTTATAACATAGAATTTGCTGCGTTACAATCACGTGTCCGAGATTCCAAATTAGGTTATTATTCATTTTAGGCGGAACTAGATTTACTTGCTCCAGCGTAAAAGTGGATATGAGTTTCTGAATGTTGTCTCTTGTGATTTGTAGTATTCGAAAGTCAGTGTCTAACATGGACAGTAGTTTTTAACAAATATGCGATAAAATTCTTTGCGAATTGATCTAAATTCCTAGATCTTCGATGCAAACAATTGGCTTTTGGAGTTTGCTTAGATGCATCTGTTTCTAACATGAAACATATGATTGCTGGGAGAAGGACTATCAGTACCAAAATGATTATATCTTTATATCCTAGGATTAAGTTTGTATCGAGATCTTAAACATACCATTAACCAAGGTAACCTGAAATAGTGCCAGTGTCATTTGTTGCTTGTGTCTAGATCTGAGAACTTTGAATTGTACTATTATTAAGAGAAAATAAAAGCTAAGTGATTCAATTAATTTTACTACTTTTGTGCTCGCTATAAATGATTGTAGTATCACTAATGGTAAAATTTAAAAACAATGGCAGTTTATTTAACAAAAGAAAAAAAGCAAGAAATTTTCGCCGAGTACGGGGGAAATGCTAACAATTCAGGTTCTACAGAAGGGCAGATCGCTCTTTTTACTTACAGAATCAACGGTTTATCCGAGCACCTTCGAGCAAACAAGAAAGATCACTCTTGTAGAAGAACACTTTTGTCACTAGTTGGTAAAAGAAGAAAACTTCTAGCTTATTTGGCAAGTAAAGATATTAACAAATATCGTGATCTTATCGCCAAGTTGGGAATACGGAAATAAGAAGAAATTTTAATTTACGAGAGGGGTGCCATAACGGTTCCCCTTTCTTTTTAGCGGTCTTGGATGGAGCGAATCAATTATACCCAAAATTGATTCATGTAAGCGGTTTTCTCCATCTATTTTTTTAAACAGATATATAAATTTTTATGGGACAAATTCCAATCACTAGTTCGTTCAATTTACCCAACGGACAAGAAGTGATCATTGAAACGGGTAAACTAGCTACACAGGCTCACGGGTCAGTAGTAGTAAGAGTAGGAAATACGATGTTATTTGCATCTGTAGTTTCTGCAACTAAAGCGAAAGAAGGTCAGTCTTTCTTTCCTTTATCAGTAGATTATCAAGAGAAATTTGCTTCGGCAGGTCGAATTCCTGGTAATTTCTTCAAACGAGAAGCAAGACTTTCAGATTATGAAATTTTGACTTCAAGATTAGTAGATAGAGCGATTCGTCCTCTATTTCCAAATGGCTATATGCACGAAACTCAGGTAATCATTAACTTGATTTCTGCTGAAGAAGATGTAATGCCTGATGCTTATGCAGCATTGGCTGCAAGTGCTGCACTAGCTGTAAGTGATATTCCTTTCCAAGAGGCTCTTTCCGAAGTGAGAGTTGCTAAAATCGGAGGTACATATCAGATCAATCCTAAGAAATCAGAATTAGCAGATGCTACATTGGAAATTATCGTTGCGGCGACGATGGATAATGTGATGATGGTAGAAGGTGAGGCTAAAGAATGTATGGAGAGTGAATTGGTAGAAGCGATCAAAATCGGACATGACGCTATCAAAACACAAATTGAAGCTCAGAATGCACTTGCTCAAAAGGTAGGTGATAAAGCATTAATCAAGCGTGAATTCGTAGAGCATGAAATCAATCCAGAAGTACTTGAACTAGTAAAGTCCATGACTGGTGATGCTATCTACAAAGTAGCAAAAGGTGCTTTAGATAAAAAATCAAGAAAAGACCAGTTCTCTGAGATTCACGAAAATCTTAAAACTGAACTGGAAGAGAAAGGAGAAGAATGGTTGGAGGAGCATGGTGAAGATGCTAATCTAGCATTCGGAAAACTGAAGAAAGATATCATTCGTGAAATGGTCTTGTCAGAAGGTGTGCGTCTTGATGGGCGTCCATTGGATCAAGTAAGACCAATCTGGACGGAAATAGGTTACTTGCCTTCTCCACACGGATCAGCGATCTTTACAAGAGGTGAAACTCAAGCATTGACGACATTGACTTTGGGAACAAAGCTTGATGAGCAAATGATTGATACAGCTCTTGATCATTACTTCGAGAAATTTATACTTCACTACAATTTCCCAGCTTTATCAGTAGGGGAAATCAAGCCTATGCGTGGCCCAGGTCGACGTGAGGTAGGACATGCTGCTTTGGCTGCACGTTCATTGAGACAAGTATTGCCAGATGAGAATGCATATACGATTCGACTTGTTGCTGATGTACTAGAATCAAATGGTTCTTCTTCAATGGCAACTGTTTGTTCAGGTTCTATGGCATTGATGGATGGTGGTATCAAAATTAAAGCACCAGTTTCAGGTATTGCAATGGGAATGATCGCTGATGGTGATCGAATTGCAGTATTATCTGATATCCTTGGAGATGAAGATGCTTTAGGAGATATGGATTTCAAAGTGACAGGTACTGAAAAGGGTATCACTGGATGTCAAATGGATATCAAAATTGACGGACTTCCTTACGAAACTTTAGAGAAGGCTTTAAGTCAAGCTAAAGAAGGAAGACTTCATATTTTGGGAGAAATGGCTAAGACGATTAGCGCACCAGCTGCAGATCTTAAAGATCATGCACCACGTATCACTGAGATGAGAATTGATAAGAGCTTCATCGGAGCTGTAATCGGTTCAGGTGGAAAAGTGATTCAAGAGCTTCAAGAAGTTACTCAGACTACTATTACTATAGAAGAAGTGGGTAACGAAGGAGTTGTGAAGATCAGTAGTAGCAATAAAGCGAACATCGATGCAGCTGTAGCTAAAATTGAGCAGATTACACATGTTCCTGAAGTTGGAAATGTATATGATGCAAAAGTAGCTTCTGTTATGCCATATGGTGTATTCGTTGATTTCTCAGGTCAAAGCGGACTTCTGCATGTTTCTGAAATTTCGCATGAAAGAGTTAATGACGTAAGTAAAGTTTTCAAAGAAGGTGATTCTGTGAAAGTTAAGCTTATCGGAATTGATCCAAAGACGAAGAAATTCAGATTATCTGCTAAAGTATTGTTGGACAAACCAAAAAGAGATTAGAATTCGTTCTTAGTCTTTTTGAAACATAATAAATCCCAAGTCTTGTTATAAGGCTTGGGATTTTTAGTTGCATTCCAGTTACCAGTGCAGATATACAATGTCGATTTCATCAGAGACTAGTTGGTAGTTCGTCAGATTTTCAGTGATTTTCGGCGATATATTCGTTATAACTGAATTTCTTGTCTCCAATTATGATTTATATATTGTAAATTTATGATAGCACAAGCATTCTTTAAACGCTTGTATATCAATAGATAAAACTTAGAAATGATGACTGAAGCAAGTTTTGAACCCAAAGTAATAATTCACAATACACCAATTATAGCAGATCGAATCAAGTCAGCTTTAATAGATTCAGTTGTTCTTGTTGGACTTATGTTCATAGCATTTTATGCATTAAGCTTTTTTGGAATAGAATCAGGTCTAATAAAAGGTGTTCTTTTTGTTTTGATATTTCTCTACGAACCTATTATGGTTTCCTTTTCACAGACAATTGGTCAACGATTCATTGGTATAAGAGTGGTTGGGCAGAAAACAGAGGTGGATGCAGACGTACAAAGTATCGGACTTTTTAGCTCCATTGTAAGATATATCGTGAAGCTAATTCTAGGTGTGCTATCACTTGTGACCATCAATTTTGATGAACAATCCCGCGCTATTCACGATAAGTTGGTTCGCTCGATTGTCATTAGAGCCTAATGGATGGCTTTAAGGGAAGAATAGAATTTTTGGATTTAATTCTTCCTCCAATTGCATACAGTATGTGAACTTCCTTATCATTAAAAGCATTAATAATTTTGAATTTTCAACCTTTAGTCTGTTTATTGGTGAAGTACTTTGCTTTATGAAAATTTTAGAAATACGAATTCAACTATGAATGTGAATCGAGAGAAACATTGGGAAACAGTCTACGAAACTAAGAATCCAAGCCAAGTAAGTTGGACGCAAAAAATACCGAAAACTTCGCTGGAATTTATCCGTTCATTCGGACTTGAGAAGAGCGCAAAAATAATAGATATTGGAGGCGGTGACAGCCATCTTGTTGATTATCTACTTGATGATGGATTTGAGAATGTTAGTGTTCTTGACATTTCTTCAAAAGCACTTGAAAAAGCAAAAGCCAGACTTGGAGAAAGGGCCAATCAAGTAACTTGGATCATGTCAGACATTACTCAGTTTGAACCCAGTATGACTTTTGATGTATGGCACGATAGAGCAACTTTTCATTTTCTGACAACGAGTGAAGAAATCGAGAAATATTTGGACACTGCTAGAAATTCTGTAAATGGATTCTTGACGCTTGGAACATTTTCGACTGATGGGCCAAAAAAATGTAGTGGCCTTGAAGTAAAGCAATACAATGAAGAAGCATTGATATCTGAACTATCAAATGGATTTGAAAAAATTAGATGCCTTTCAGAAGACCATTTAACACCATTTGGCACCAAGCAGAATTTCTTGTTTTGTAGTTTTAAAAGAAAAGTGAATTGATTTTTTTTACTAGTAGGTCTTCATTTATAGAAGATCAATAGAGTAAAAGGTAACTTTCGATATTTTTCTTATTTTAGAATTTAGAGAAACTTGTATGATGCTTGATCAATTTCATGTACTGCCTAATTTTACGGTTCTAAATAACTTTGGAATATTCTAGTATTGGGCTTGTATACTTGTTCTATGCAATCATAAACCTATCAACTTAACATCAAAAAAAATATAATGAGAAAAGTATTGTTTATCAGTTTCTTTGTAATGCTATTAGCTGGATATAGCTTTGCTCAATGTGCTTCTGATGAAGTTGAAGTGCGCATTGATATTGCAACTGATAATTGGGGTAACGAAACGTCGTGGACCTTGTCAGATCTAAGCGGTGTGGTCCTTATACAAGGTGGTCAAGGAGGCGTTTATGGAAACAACAGCAGCTATTCAGACAGCATTTGTGTCCTTGCTGATGGTTGCTTTTTCTTCGAGATTTATGATACCTATGGAGACGGGATATATGCGCCCAATGGCTATGAGCTCTACATAGATGAAATGCTAGTTGCTAGTGGTGCCGATGACATTCAAAAATACGCCATTGAGGTTGTTAATTGTCCGGATGCATGCAGTATAACGTTGAGCGCCCTGAATGATCTTCAAGCACATATCAATGGAACTATGACTCTTGATACGGACGAACTAACACTAATCAAAAATACATTCGTTCAGTTTCCAGAATGTCTTGCTGAGAATGAGTCGATCATATTACTAGGTAAAAGTGTTGTCGAAGATTATGATGATCAGATCGGAGCACTTTTTACAACTCCTACGACCAAAAACGGCTTTTCCAAGAACCCAGCTTCCGCTCCCGGCCTAGAAGTGGAAAGGGCAATGCTAGCTCTCCAACAGGGAATATTCGACTATGTATTTACACCAGAGGTTTACAAAGATTATCCGCAACACATTAATGAATGGAAATTCAATTCGTGCTACAATTTCCCAGGATATGTTGAACCACCAGCAGATTCATCTGTCACTAATTCGGTTCTGATTCGTGCAAATTTTGCTGATCCTGATGGAATGAACCCTTACTTAGAAATTAATGGAGATGGGACTAATCATGCGCTGCGACCTACTGGACTATATTTATCTCCCGGTAGTATTGCGACCGTTACTGTGCCAGATAGCTTGGTAGGACAAGACTATTTCGTGAGGGTTGGTTCACACGAATGGGATCTCACGATCAGACCGATATTTAAGCGTTTAGATAGAATATCGAGGAAGTTTCCGATTGATTCCACAACTATAGAGGTGTTCAATCCGTTTGGAGGAGCCATTTCAGTACTTGTTCCCTACGGTGCTGACGATGGCATTGTAGAGGTTAGCGTAAGCAACGGTGTTTTATCTCCTTTCTTTTCGCTAAAATCATTTTACGAAACAACGGACTTTGACGCAGAACTAAGTAAGCCTGGACCCTGGGCTGTTTTTGAGACAGACAATGTCATGTTCTCCATTCCAAAACACTCTATTGTGCCCGGTCAGTATGACCTCAAGCAGGCCATGCTGGACTGGGACACGGCTTTGCAGGGTGTCAATTCCATTATGGCTAGAGAGATTATCTCCGACAAACACAACATGTACATGATTGCGGATATAACCATAAGACATAATGTCTATTCGATCGGCTATCCGATGTCGAATACACCGCTAAACTATTCCAATGTTCCTGGCCCAGCTTACTTTATGAACGGTCCCGGACCTGACGATGAAACTAATTTTCACGAATCTGGGCACGCATTGGCGATGTCCAAGTTTCCTGGTGAAGTAGAGGCTATTGTCAATTTTCCGTACATCATGGCGATGAATCACGGACTGAATGTAGACTTGAATGAAGCAGTGAATTACAGCTTTGTCCCCAACACCTTTGATATCGATAAGACAGCCACCCATCGGATGGTGTCCAATACTTTCGGAACAGAGCGTATTATTGCCAATGCTACGACCAATGAGGTACGCTATCAGCATAGAGGTTACGGACATTATTTTGAAATAGTCAATTTGCTCGGCTGGTGTCCACTCAGGAATTTTTGGAAGCAGGAGTCTATCGACTTTGAAAACGGAATCGACTATGGTATCAATAACCAGGATATTGATCTTCGGACAATCAGAATGTGTGTTGCTGCACAAGCAGATCTGCGTCCTCTATTTCATGTTTTTGGAATCCTTCCACAAGATTCAATTGCTCTACAAGATACCTTAGCTGAATTAAACATTCAGCCGTCTCTTACCATCTATAATAGGCTACAAGATTATTTCGAACTGATTCCCGAGGACAACGCAGCCTTCGTTGATTATGCACTCTTCGTTTATCCAAATCTGTACGCAGATGGTCCAACTTCCAATCCCGATTACGGGGTAGGGTGGCACTACCAGAAATCATTGACATTCGATGAAGCTGAAGCTCAGCAACGGACTGATATTCTACAATCCATCATAGACCTCTATTATCCAAATGGTGAACCGATAGGTCATGAAGATACTGATGTTTGTTGCATGCTCGATACCATGAACGTCAACATGGTCGATGAAGAGGTCATCGTGACTGGAGGTGTAGAACCTTATGATATTTCAATTGATATCACGGATAATATTCAGACCGTAACTGTAGTCGATTTCGATGGTTGTGAATCCTCTGTTCAATACACACTGAGTTCCTTATGGGAAGAAGACATAGAAGTGATACGCATTTACCCGAATCCCGCTTCTACTGAAGTCTATTTAGAATTAGTAGAAAGTAACAACCAAGTTGAACATCTACAAATCGTTTCGCTTAATGGTCAGGTATTACAGCAATATCCAAATGCGAAGCGTGTCGTCGATATATCAACACTCAATGAAGGTATGTATATCGTACAAGTTCAATTGGTCGGCGGTGTGCAAGTGAATAAGCGACTGGTGGTTATGAGAGAGAGGTAAGGTTGAGCTATATCACAGACTAGCCCTATTATGAAAGTCTTTTTAGGTTAGCTATTACAGCTTTTTTGGGATTCTACAGAATTTTATAATAGAACTAAGATCCTAGCTTAGGTAAAATACAATTAATGAAAAATAAACTATTATTCAGCATTGTTGCTTTCATTGTTGCTACGGCGTTCTTCGGATTATTTTCTAGTTGCGAGCCAGAAACAATCATTGAAACGGAATATGTTACGGTCAAGGATACCCTTATTGTCGTCACTACCGACACCATTATTATCTCAACAACGGATACGATATTTATCGAGGAGGAAGCCACCGTTACTAATTTTATTTTAGTTAGACATGCTGAAACGACAGGCGGAGGAAGTGACCCTGTATTAAGTGCAGAAGGTATGGAACGAGCAGAAAGATTGGCTGGTATACTCTCCGAGCTTGATATTGATCGAGTGTATAGTACCAACTATGATCGAACCATGGATACAGCTCAACCAACGGCAGATAATCAAGGTTTGGAAATCACAAATTATGGAGGTTTTGATCAGCAGGCAGTTATCAACGATATTTTGGAAAATGTCAATGGTGGGAAGGTCCTCATTGTAGGTCATAGCAACACCACGCCCAATTTTTTGAATGTATTGACAGGCACTTCCGACTATCCCAATCTACCCGAAGGAGCCTACGATAACCTTTTTATCGTTAACGTGAAGTCAAAAGGCGATTCCGAAGTGATTAATCTTAAGTATTGATAGAGAAGTAAAGGATAAGTCGAAGATTTCTATTGCTATCTCAAATCATTTCTTGTTGGCTGTAGAGGTTCTTGCTGACCAGGATGTACGGCACTCGAAAAAATAAAAGAAGGGCTTGACCAGCCAGTTGTTTTCTCGTAACTTAATGCTAGTAATTTTTATTACTTTTAGCAAGTCTTTTCAATCAATCATATGTCTATGCGAAGCCAATTAACGTTCATTCTATTTTCAGTTATCTTCAGTAGCCTTTCAATAAGTACGCAAGCTCAAATTACAAATGCGAATCGAAGCGGATTTACGTGGATTGCAACGGAGGATGTAAGTGATAAGTCCTTTGGTGCTGGATATACGCTGTATAGCGCAGCATGGCCAACCTATAGCCCTTATCCCGGTGCATCCAATTATCAGATGGGACTAGCAGGTTGCTGGATGACCACCCAAAAAACAGGGAATGAGCCAGATCAATTCTACACGACGATTGAAGGTGGTCTTGGTTGGTGGGGAGATACTCGATTTGGAAAAGACACACCCAAATTTATCATGGGAGGTGTTTCTCATAACTTCTTTGCTTGGGCAAATGGAACAGGCGCAGGTCGAAGTAATAATCTATCCAATGGTCAAAGGGATTGGAGTACTCCAGGCGGAAAATACGGTGTCGCGCAATTGTCCAATCGATTGCTATGGGCACCTGATGGACTGAATGTTGCTCAATGTCTAAATGGTGAACTATTGGGTTATGGTTACACACCGCTCCCTATCACAGATCCACTTGAACAAACTGCAGGAGTAGATATTGAAACAGGCAATCAATGTTGGACATTAATGTTGAATAGTACAAATTTCAGAGGTCCAGCTACATTCTTTATGCCGACTTTTTGGACAGAACCCGCTCTGGAAGATACTTCCTTGGAAGGTTTATTCCTCGATAGTAGACCTTCTGAACCGAACGTTGGTTTTGGTCTCGAACATGCCACGACACCAGCTATTATTTCGAAAGACGACAACAATGACACGTACGCTAAGACTTTGGCAATGCAATTTCCGATCAGTGGAGAAGACAATGGTATTGCAATGCATGGTGTTTCAGTTTATTCCAAAAATGCCATTTGGGACGATATGGTTTCTTGGTTCAATGGTGGAGATGTTGTCGATCCTAGTTTCAATGTAGATGGAACAATTGTAGTACCATTCAAGAATAATGGTGGTTCCATGGTCGGAGAAATAACATCTTCGGGACCTGATGGCTATAATCATGATATCGATCTAGCCTTCATGAATCCTACTCAAATGAATTCAAATACCATGGGTTATTCATTTGACTTGAATGTGGTTAACAAAACAGATAAAAATGTCCTTCTTCCTGAGTACTATAAACTGGAAGACGATAAATGGCAAGCTCTAGCAAAAATCGATGTGCCGGCTTCAACAAAATTGACGACGACACCAGTTCCTACAGTTCCAAGGAGTGAAATTCCTTATTTGACACCGATGGAAGATGATTGTGCTTGGCAAGACCCCGATGGTCCATGGAAGAGTCCTGGACCCTCTGCAGGGCCATTTACAGCAGATTTGGGCGATGGAAGTACTTTAACCTACTATTGGTATCGATTTATCGATCAACCAGCCATCGTGCATGCGAATCTTCCTCAAGAGATGCTTGAAAAGATGCAAGAGCGTGTTGAATTGATGCATTCCAACTGGAGTCATACGGATCAATACGCCGCAGATCCGGAGGTGGGTGAGTTGGCAACCCTAGATCCTGAAATCATTGTAACACCACCTGCTGGTATGGAAGTGGGATATGTGCCTATTGTCACTAGACAAGAAAAATCTAAGAGTAAGTTGCGTGTTTTTGTACTCGCTGGTCAGTCAAATATGCAAGGTTACGGAAGTATAACAGATCCCGAGAGTGATCCTGGTAGTTTGATCGATGTAATCAACAAAGATGAAGACGAAAAATGGTCTACAATCGGAGAAGTTGACAACTGGAAAAGTCTTGAAAATACCTATGTTTATTTTCCAAGATCGGACAGTGATACCGTAAGAACCAATGCGACAGTAGGGCAGGGAGCTAATTCAAATCTGATAGGACCTGAACTGATGTTTGCCCATAAACTCGATGCCTATTATGATGATCCTGTCTTAATTATCAAAACTGCATGGGGTGGCAAAAGTCTAGCGGAAGATTTTCGTCCTCCTTCAGCAAGCGGAATTACAGGAGCGTATTATACGGCCATGATCGAAACAGTGAATCAAGTGACTAGTAATTTGTCATCAGAGTTTCCTGTGATAGCAGAGGAAGATTACGAAATTTCGGGATTTGCTTGGTTTCAAGGATGGAATGATGGAGCAAGCCAGGATTTCCTAGATAACTATGAAAGTAATTTGATCCATCTTGTGAATGACGTGAGAGCGGACTTAGGAAATCCGGATCTCCCATTTGTCATTGCAAGTTCAGGACATGGAGGCTATGCATTAAGCAGTGATGGCTGGGTTCGAGACATGCAAGAAATTGTTTCGGTAGCACAGGAAGAGGTGGGTTGCGATGATGAAACTTATGGAGGAAGACTGGGCTTTGTTGATACCAAACCGTACTTCAAGGAGGAAGATGAGTCACCACAGGCAGCTGTGCACCATTTCAACAATAATGCAGAAACCTATTTGAATATTGGAAAGGCCCTTGGAGAAGAGATGATTTCTGCTATTAATGCCAAAGCATTTTGTTACGCAGATTGTGGTGAAAATCTCATCCCTTCGGAATTAGTTTCAATCGGTAATCGAGTTTGGAATGACTTCAATAAGAACGGAATCAATGATCCTTTTGAGCCTGGTATCCCAGGTGTTTCTGTGCTCATCTGGGCAGATTCTGATGGTGATGGTATTCCGGATTGGCAAGGTTTCGGAGGAGTGCAAGTGACGGATGCGGATGGATACTATCGTTTTGAAGGATTAGAACCTGGCAACTATGTGGTATTCGTTTGGCAGGTGAATAATTGGGATGTAGGAGAACCTTTAGAGGGTTTCGTTTCATCGGATGTATATGAAGAAAATGCCGACAATGACGTGGACTTAGATAACAATGGCTCTGGTAGTGCATTTAGCGATATATTTTCGGGAATAGTGACTTTGACGACTGATGGAGAACCGCTGAATGACGGAGATCCTGAGGATTGTATTTTTGATTTTGATGCTGGGGGTAATAACACGGTTGATTTTGGGTTCTATGACCCAAATGCTATTGATCTTGACGAAGATGGCTTTCCTGATTTCGCAGATTGCGATGATACGAATCCAGATGTCAATCCAGCACAGCCAGAAGTTCCTTATAATGGCATTGATGACGATTGTAATGTTGAGACTTTGGATGATGACTTGGATCAAGATGGCTTTGTATTGTCGGAAGACTGTGACGATGAAAATGCCGACATCAATCCAGATGCGGTCGAAATTCCCAACAATGGTATTGATGAAGATTGCGATGGTATGGATTTGATATCATCTATTCATGAGATCGGTGAGACGAAAGTCGTTATCTACCCTAATCCAGCCGTAAATACCGTAAGCATTGCATTTGACAGTGATGTAGATTGTGCGCTCAAACTGTATGATATAGAAGGTCGACTAGTTGTACAAGAAGTCAGAGGAACTCAACTCGATGTTAGTACCCTACAGACTGGGATTTATCTGATCGAGATTAAAGATCTTAAGACGAGCAATAGAGTTATTGAAAAGCTGATGATTTTGAGATAGGAAATACGGATTAGCGAAAAGATCCGCCTCGCAGGTCACTACGGGTATACGCTGATTTCTTGAATACCAAATCAAAAGGTGATTCCGAAGTGATTAATCTTAAGTATTGAGAAGGAAGGCCACAAAATATCGAAATCTCCGTAGCATTTGATTCTTGAAGATACTGCAGTTTTATGTATTGTCACACTCCCAAAGAAGAAACAAGGGATATGAAGTACCTAACTGAAATTGGGATTCTTTTGATTATCTGTAGTTTTTTGACTGCTTGCGATGGACAAGCTAAGCAGTCGAGCGCATAACAGTCAAGAGGAAGTAGCAATGGTTTGCTCGTTGGAGGCCCCTTTGAAAACAGTGACTTTATGTACATCGGTATGCCAGACAACATCAATTCAGTTGATACAAGTGCAGGTTGGACGCAGGAAGGGCAAAAGCTATTGATATCAGGTACTATGTACCAACTTGATGGCAAAACACCAGCACTAGATGTGATACTCTATTATTACCGTACGGACATTAATGGTTTATACGCAAATGCTCCTGAACTAGACGATCGCGTCAGACGGCATGGCAATATTCGTGGTTGGGTCAAGTCTGACCAAGATGGCCACTATGCCATTTATACTGTCAGACCAGCTTCATATCCGAATACAGATTTTGAGGCGCACAGTCATCCTTCGATCAAAGAACTAAACATCAGTAAGGAGTACTATATTGACGAATTTATCTTTGATGACGATATCCTTCTTACGAGTGTAAAAAGGAGTGAGCTACAGAATCGAGGAGTTAGTGGCATTTTGAAAGTTTCGGAAAAAGGCGATCTCCAAATTGCTGAGCATAATATCATTTTAGGTCTTAATATTCTCAACTATCCTGAATCTGAAAGCGAACGCAGACAATAGCTTTTACTTTTGATTCATCAATCGCTTGATTTTTGTAAACTAGATAATGTACGTTCCATCTGCTTAGCTTGTCTTGCTCTGTAGTTGATTCATACTAATAACGGTCAAAGTCTCAATGCTTACAAAATCACTTTAAAAAGCTAGTTTTGCGCCATATTAACTAGCTATGTCAGACCAGCCAATCGATAACACTTCTCAAAAATCAAATCAAGAAAATGAACCGCTTGATGCTGAGCAGATCAAGCAATGCATAGAGGTTTTAAATACCTTAAACGCGGACACCAATCAACTGTGGGATATGCCGGAAGAGCAGAAGAGAGCGCTTATGATCGCAGCTGGAAGATTGACAAGACCGACTCGAGACGAATTTCAAAAGCGACGAAAGGACCGCAAAAAAGCTGATAAACGTAAGCAGCAAGAACGAGATAAACATGCGCGTAAAGAGACTGGTATTCGTTCAGCTCGAGAAGCCTCAGTCTTTGTTGCGCCCACGATGATTGACAGGACGGGTTTAGAGGAGGATAGGGATGATCAGAAACTTTCTTCACCGAGAAATTGCTACGTGTGTAAGGAAATGTATGATACATTGCATCATTTTTATGACACGATGTGCCAAGAATGTGGTGATTTTAATTATGCCAAGCGGTTTCAAACTGCCAAGCTAAAAGGTCAGGTAGCACTCGTTACAGGGTCACGCCTCAAGATAGGTTATCACATCACACTGATGATGCTTCGAGCTGGTGCAACGGTCATTGCAACGACCCGTTTTCCAGTAGATTCTGCGTTACGATACTCCAAAGAAGATGATTTTACAGATTGGGGACATCGCTTGCATATTCATGGGCTTGACTTGCGCCATATTCCAAGTGTAGAAATCTTTTGTAACTACATTGAGCAACAATACGATCGACTTGACATTCTCATCAACAATGCTGCTCAAACTGTTCGTCGTCCAACTGCTTTTTATAAGCACTTGATGCCGAACGAAATGACGAAATATGAGGAACTACCTGCTTTCGCAAAAGACGTATTAGCTCGTCATCATGCATGTGTCGAAAAGCTATCAGCTCTTGAACACGATGATCAGATCAGTTCGAATCCCAATGCTCCTGTTGCTTGGCAAAGTAGTAAGTCAGTTGTGGGTATGACTTCATCTGCTGAATTATCGCAGATTCCATATACGATCGACCATGCTGTCGTTGCCAAAGAAGTTTTTCCAGAAGGTAAGTTGGACGCTGATCTTCAGCAGGTCGATCTTCGCAAAACAAATAGTTGGAGACTCAAGCTTGGAGAGATTAGCACAGATGAAATGCTCGAGGTTCAATTGGTAAATAGTGTTGCACCTTTTGTCCTTTGTAATCGTCTGGCAAATCTGATGAAAAAAGAAAATACGGGTATGAAGCACATTATCAATGTGTCTGCGATGGAGGGGAAATTTCATCGTTTTTTCAAGGAAGATCGACATCCACACACTAATATGGCAAAGGCAGCATTGAACATGATGACACATACCATGGCCAGCGATCTTGCTAAATATGGAATTTTCTCAAACGCAGTGGATACAGGGTGGGTTACAGATGAAGATCCAGTGGAATTGGTAAAGAAGAAGGAAGATGATCATGATTTTCAGCCACCTCTTGATATTGTTGACGGTGCAGCACGTGTCTTAGATCCGCTTTTTGATGGGATCAATACAGGGAAGCATTGGAATGGTAAGTTTCTAAAAGACTATAGACCGATTGATTGGTAGGGTGGGGCTTTCGCCCAAAAACGTTTGTGCGACACATGTCCTCGAGGCTTTAGTCTCGTCCCTTCGATACGGATGGGTTACGACCCTGAAGGGTCGATGACGTGGGCATTGTCGATCTGAGATTACATTATATTTCATCGTTAGTAAAAGTGTCACTCCTACGGAGTTCAATAGCCTCTTGGCTAGGCTAGGATTATACTACAAAGGTGTCGCTCCTACGGAGCTTTAAAAAGTCGTAGCAGATACGTTTCTAGAAGAGCAGTAATCTAATCTTCCTTCAATATCCATAACTGTTTTAACATACGCCCCCATGTCCTCGAGGCTTTAGCCTCGTCCCTTCGTAGCGGTTTGCCACGGCATTGTAGGGTCGATGAAGCACTAGTGTGTAAAGTTTGTAGGTAAGAACAACGAGCGATTGCTAGTTTGAGATTAGGCTCCAAAAGGAGGGAATAATCAGACTCCCAAATCAATTCAAAACTTTTTTATAACAAGTATATCATTCCAGAATGTTCCTGGCCTTGGTCCGAAGCCGTGAAGAATCAACGAGATTTTTTCGAAAGGAGCGAACGAAGTTTTCGCGGTTCGAAAAAATGCAGTTGATTTAGGCGTAGCCGTCCTCAGCCTTGATTTTTGTGTGACTTTTTATCAAGAAAAAGTCACAAAAGACATAATACTCACTCAAATACCAAACACAGAGCTCCCAGCAATTGATAATCTTTACGTGTGTTTGAGTTCAAGTGAAATATTCATCTTCGTCGTTTACAAAGGTGTCACTCCTACGGAGTTCAATAGCTTATTGGCTAGGATTATACTACAAAGGTTTCGCTCCTACGGAGCTTCAAAAAGTCGTAAAAGAAAGGTTCATGGAAGAAGAGCAGAAAGCCCTTGAAGATTTAACAACAGCTAATCTGAGGTTTGTAGTATCGGTCGCAAAAAATTACCAAAATCAAGGTTTATCATTGAGCGACCTCATTAATGAAGGGAACGTTGGTTTGATTAAGGCCGCAAGACGATTTGATGAAACTCGGGGTTTTAAGTTTATTTCCTATGCAGTTTGGTGGATAAGGCAATCAATTCTACAAGCTATTGTAGAATATAGTCGAATGGTCCGTTTACCATTGAACAAGGTCAGTAATTATAACAAGGTCAATGAAGCATACATCACTTTTGTCCAACAAAACGAACGAGAGCCTTGCCATCAGGAACTGAGTGAGATTATGGGGATTCCAGAAAATGAGATATCCTCCATGTTGAACAATACGACCAGACTTATTTCAGTAGATGCACCTCTAGGAGGTGACGAGGGTAATTCCACAATGCTCGACCTTATTCAAGAGATGGATGGCGATGCACCAGATGAAGATTTGATGAAGAAAAGTCTAATTCAAGAAGTCAAATTTGGCTTAAAACGACTTTCCCCGCGAGAAATTGAGATTCTCAGTGATTATTACGGACTTTCTGGCAATAATCCACAGACTCTCGAAGAAATAGGTAATAAACACGGCTTAACTCGTGAGCGAGTTCGCCAGATACGGGACCGGTCACTTAGGAGATTGCAAAAATCTTCGAATCACAAGCAGATGCGCTCCTATTTGTAGAGTCGTTTGCTAACTTTGTCCAATAATGCCTAACAAAGACTTAGCAATCAATCGAATATTATTAATTTTGACTCCAATGCAGTAAACACCAAACAGTAGGTTTACACAATTCATATGCTCAAAATACTAGATTATATATTTCCTGGCAAAGCGCGTCTCAAGCGTGAAATGGAAGAGCTTCGGAAAGAGGTGAAGCCGCTCTCTGAGCATCTGATTCCGTGGGAAGGAGAAGAACTAGAGTTGATGTCCTTGATCCACGCAGAACGAAAAGTTAAATCCGCATTTGAAAGTAGTGTGACTGGTATCATCTGTTCGATTTATCATGAGCATATGATTGCCTATCAATGGAAGAAGCTTAAGGGATTGGGTGGTGACGTTCAGATAATTGTTGCCAATACGGCTAAGTATCGATATGAGTATGTTATTAAAGGAGGAAAAACTTCCTTTTATGTAGACGATAAATTTCTTGGAGAATTAAGAAAAGACAATAAGCTTTACCTTTCCAAGAATCGAGTTTTAGGTAGTATAGAGCAAAAAACAAACAGTGAATGGTGGCCTATATTCTTTGACCAACAACTAGTTGGCTCGTTAGTAAATATTCAAAAAGCACGAGAAGTGAATCCACGAGCTTTTCAACTTCAGCGCGGTATTACAAGTGATGGAGAGCTTGTTTTTCTCTCTTTTGCGATCTTTAAGATAATTGATACTACACGTCGAATGAAGAAATTACCATTCCGCTAAGAAAAAATGTGTAGTTTTATCAACCTATTGAACTAACTATTGTTAAGACAGCATGCAAGATCTAGATGTATTTGACCAATTACGCGTATTAATCTATCGGTATCACGAGAAAGGCTTAGAGATTTTCTTGGTTGATCCCAAATTAGCAGAAGATAAATCTGTTTGGAAACTTCCTCAAGGTGAACTAGAAAATCGCAAGTTCAATGGGCTTACGAAGATCACTTCTGATGATTACATCCAATTGGAGCCAATTACAGAAAAAGACAGCACAGTACATCACACTATCGCGGTAGAGGGAGACTGGCATGATATTCCTTCAATTCGAGGAATGATCAAACATGATCTCAAAAGAGTTTCCAACAAGATCAAGCATGTCTTACCTGATCTTGAAAAAGGTACTTTCGTTGCCGCTAAAGACATTTTCAAGAAAGTCTTGCCCAATGAATATCAGGCGATTAAGGAACTCAAAGAAATTCTAATCGATAGGAATTCAGTACAGAATATCTAGTAATTTTTTAGCAATTCAAGTTCCTCAATCCAATCCCTACTTGCAGGGAATCGTATCAAGGATATGACTGATAGCCTTCAACCGAGCATCGTATTTATTGTTGGCATCGATAACAACCCACGGTGAGGTCTTAGTATCCGTTTTCTTGCACATCTTTGTTTTATAACTACTGTACTCACTCCATAGCTCTTGTGCTTTCATATCGACCACAAGATCGTATTTTTTCGAATGTTGATGAATATTTTGTTGGTCATAGGGAATTACTTCATCAGCACCGAGGCCCTTCACAAGATCAGCGTTTTCCTTGGAACAAACGGCGGTTACTGTAGCGCCATAGATTTTTGCTATTTGAACTGCAAAATGCCCAACACCTCCTGATCCACCGTTAATCAAAACGCTTTCCCCACCTTATATTTGACCTTGCGTTACTATTTCTTGATACGCTGTAACACCTGCCAGTGGTAATCCAGCCATTTCCTGAAAAGTAGTTCCTTCAGGCATTTTAGCACAAACCTTATGGTTTACTGCAAGATATTCGGCGAAAGCATCTTTGGATGCCTCTCCAAATACACTGTCTCCTTTTTTTAAATTGTCTACTTCGGATCCAGTTTTTTCAACGATCCCAGCGAAATCGGCACCTAGGATTTTGTCTTTTGGTTTGAAAAGTCCAAATGCAAAACGGGCAAGAAATGGTGTTCCTCTTAGAATATGCCAATCTGCGGCATTGGCAGAATTTGCCATCACTTTCACTAGTATTTGATCTTTCTCTATGTTCGGTTTTTCAACTTCTTCTAGTTTGAGAACTTCAGGACTTCCTTAATTTGTTTTGGTGAAAGCTTTCATTTGAGCTGATTTTGTTTTGTCTTGATCTATGTTGCAAAAGACTAAAGAATTTATTTCACGTCACCTTGCAAGGACGTTAAGTCAGCCCTCAGAGTTTCAAGAAATTGACATTTGTCATTTAGTAATGTCTTAAACTATCTGGACAGATTTAGGAATCTTGGATCTGGTATCTTTAGTCTTTAACAAAACCGGGCCATCTTCGCATATAAGTAACGAATTTTGGGCTCAAGCCCTCACTGGACAAGTATTCTTCTGTAACAGGAGTTTCGACTGGTTTGAAGTTTGGATCTTCCATTACTCTTTTTGGAAAATCGTGGTGAAGGATCGCTGAACGACCTATTGAAACGAAATCAACACCTGCTTCTGAAATCTTATTCACATCTTCAGCTGATCTTATCTTTCCTGCTACTGTAAGACGGACATGATTCAGATTCAGAGAAGTGAAGTGTTCCAACAAAGTGAGATCTTGATATTTGGTATCATCTGATTTCTTGAAACAATCCCAGAGCGAAACATCCAGAAAATCGATAGAATGATCGTCTATAAGTTCTTGGCAGACAGTCTTCACCTCTTCGATGTCCATTCCAAATTTCTCAGGAGACATTCGCACACCAAGCAAAAAGTCTTCTCCACATTGCTCACGAATACCGTCTACAATTTCAAAGATGATTCTAGCTCTATTTGCTAATGAACCTCCATATTGATCAGTCCTTTTGTTGATTTCAGAGCTCAAAAATTGCGTCAGAATATAACCGTGTGCACCATGCACCTCAACTCCGTCATATCCACATTTTTGAGCACGAACAGCGGCTGCTATGAAGTCATTGCGAAGTTGGATAACTTCTTCTAGGCTCAATGCTCTCGAGCCAGTTTTCTCGTTGTCAGATGGACACAGTGGTCTTCCTCCTACTAATTCTGCAGGGGAACGCATACCTGCGTGATGTAGTTGAATAAGCGCCAGACTTCCCTCCTCTTTAATCTTTTTAGCTAATCGATTATGTCCCTCGCTCAACCGATCTGAAAAAATACCAAGTTGACCAGGGAATCCTTTTCCTACTTCCTGGACATGCGATGCACAAGTCATTACAATTCCGAATTGTCCTTCAGCTCTTTTAGTTAGCCATTTGAATTCCTCGTTTGAAAGCTCTCCATTCTCATGGCTCTGAGTGTTCGTCATGGGAGCCAACATAAACCTATTCTTCGCAGTAAGTCCGCAGTTGAATTCTAATGCTGTACTAGGATCTATTGGCATAGTAGCTTGTATTTATTTCTTGATATTATGTGTTCCTTAGTAATTATAGGCATCAATAATGATATTTGAAACCCATCGTTGTTGTTCGACAAAATTAAAGCGGTTCCAGTGGATATTTAATACCATATCACTTTCCACTACTTGGAGAAAATTACGAACAGGGTTTCCTCTATTCAGTGCATTGGAGAGTTGTTTTCGAATAGATTTATCTGGCACATCGTCTAGAAAATCCTGCATAATGACTAATTGATCTTCAGTTGTAGGTTGGTCTATCCTTATGTAGCTTTCGATCTTCTTCTCAATTTGTGCTATTAACTTGTTCTGCTTTTCTAATTCAACAGGATCTTCAAGCTTATTGTCAATCACAGTAATTTCGGCAGAAAATCTATGGAGAAAACAAGTGTTGCCTTCATTGATTGCGTTAACGATTTCTTTTATTGCAGCGGGTTGTAATTTTGACATTCAGTTGTTTTAGAAGGTAGCAAGTTTTTTCGGTCAGTGGTTTCTTATAGAAATACAATGATAACCATTTAATGTTCGAAAAGCATATGCTATCGATTGGTAGCGTTTGGGATTGCCTCTATCTAATGACGAAAGTTCAATTCTTAGTTATTTCATTCGATATGGCTTAAGTTCATCAAAAAAGAAATCATCATTTGGCACATCAAAGTCGAAACCAAGTACATTGAGGTTATTATCCGTATTAATTTTTATTGTTCCAAAACCAAACCACGCCTGAGGATGATTCCAGTGAATTTCCCAAACGTCATGATGCCAGTGCGTGAGTTTGGCTGACAGAAGTGGTGAATTTTCAAAATCCAAACTCATTTCATCATTTTGCTCAGAAATAGTGATTTTACCAACCAAGTCAGATTTATATTCTCCCACTACTTTATCAAGTTGGACTGATGGTTTTGTATCTAATTCTCTTTTGGATTTTCTATCTGCAATTCGCGTGTCAGCTTTAGCGCGTCGATTGGAGCTATTTAGATATAGCTTTGACCAATCTTTTGACTTTACGCCCAAGAATTTGTCGAGACCATAGTAAGTTGCTGCCATTATTGGACTTCTGACACCGTTAGTGAGGACCACAATTCCTAGATTTTCGTCAGGTATTAATGTAACGGCAGTGATCATGCCATCGTATCCACCAGTATGTCCGACTTTCAATCTACCATGGTAGTCGCTCAATCCCCATCCTAATCCATAACCATTGAAATGTCTGTTGGAACTGCTTGGAGAAGTATGGTTCACAACGAAGTTGTTATGAGGTGTCCACACGAGATTTCTTGTTTGTGCAGTTAATAAAGTATCTCCTTGGTGAATTCCATGATTTAGATTAAAAATCATCCATTTGGAAAGATCTTCAATGCTAGAAATTAGACCTCCAGTTGAAGCTACATTCTCCCAATCGACCCAAGGAATTGCATAGTTCGAATCGTCCTTTCTAGCATGTGGACTTGCATAATTACCCATCTTTTCGAGGTCTTTGAGTTGATAGATTGTTCTACTCATACCAAGTGGATCCAAAATACGCTCCTGAACATTTTGTCCCCAGGTTTTACCGGTAACAGTTTTAATCAATTCACCTGCTGTGATGTACATCAGATTAGAATATCCATATCCTGCTCGGAATTCAAAAGCTTGAGGCACATACTGAATACGTTCGATTATTTCTCTGGATGATAACTCAGACTTGTACCATATGTTGTCACCGCTAAAAGTGCCTAGACCAACGCGATGACTCAGCATGTCACGAATCGTCACATGTTCACTTACCCAATCATCGTACATCGCAAAATAGGGTAGGTGTTTCTTTACTTTATCATCCCATTGTAATTTGCCTTCTTGAACCAGCATGCCAATGATAGCTGAAGTAAATGCCTTGGAGTTTGATGCAATTGCATATAAACTTTGCTCATTAGGTTTTTGATCGTTCCCTACTTCTAAGACTCCATAGTTTCCCGTAAAAACCAACTCACCGTCTTTTACGATACCGATGGATGCGCTAGGAATATCCCACTCCTTGACCATTTTTGCATAGTATTTGTCAAGTTCTTTGAGATTGACTTTCTTCTTAGATTGGGCTTGGAGCCCACAAGAAAAGAGTAAAGTGATAACTAATATGTATAGAAATGTTTCTTTTTTCATAATGATGTTTGAAGGCGGTACAATTGACCGAAAAATAAGATATTATGATGAGCTAGTGCTTATAGTTTAGCTATTAGTCATGCAGAATTCAAATTGAGGGACAATAGATAGTCATTCTTTTGTCACCTATTTTTCCTGCACCAATTGTATGTAATTGCCACAAGTATCGTCAAATATAGCTGCTATGACAGTTCCCATGTCTTTTGGTTCCATGCTGAATTTTACCCCTTGTTTTTGTAGTCTTTCAAAATCCGCTTTTATATCATCGACATAGAATTGTGTCCACGGAATACCAGATTTAAATAATTCCTCTTGAAAAACTTTTGAGGGTTCAAAATGCAGAGGTGCTGGCTCAAGCAATAATTCGGGACCTTCAGGATCATCTTTTGATAAAAGAGTGAGCCATCGATTCCCACCTCCTAGAGGAATGTCTTTGTTTATTACGAACCCCAGTACATCTGTATAGAAGTCTAAGGCTTTTTGTTGGTCTCTAACTGGTATGCTTAGAATCTTAATTTTCATAATAGTAGGTGCTGTTTTCCTTAAATATACTGTATTCTGCTCAGAGTCCTCAAAGGCATAGTATTTGGTTGTTAATTCGAATGCATTCTGCAAACTTCGAAGAAAGGTCGTGAGGGAATCTTCTAGTCTCAATATTTTTTAAGCGAGTTTTCATGCTTTATGCCAATTTACCTTGATCTCTTTGCCATAACATGTATAGAAGGTCATATACTTTGTCCCCATCCTTAACATTTTCGAAAGTAATATGTACTCTAGGTTCTGTATCAACTAAACTTATTTTCCTAAGATTGTATCTCGTTTTAGTTCCGAAGTGAATGGTTGAAATTTTCATGTTATTGTAGTTGACGCAGTTTATTGCAGTGATGTCACTAAATGGGATGGTCACAATTCGGCTGTACAAGATTCCTATTTCGAATTGGATTCTATTTGAAAATATGGAGTATTTCATTCCGACAGACAGTAATACTGCGACAATATATGGAATTGATACTAATAGTGCAAAAATCCATGTGTACGCTCCAATGATGAAGTGGTAAAGCATGGCAGCTGCGACAATTTGAAATAAAAGATTGACTTTATTATGCCACGCGAATGCTCGTTGTTGCCAGATAGGCCTATTGATATTGGACTCCAGTAAGTTATTTAACTTTTGGTGATCGATGGGTATCTTATTCTTGGCGTATAAACTCTCTTTTTCCAACATAAGCTCTTTCCTGTCAAATTCAAAATAGGAATTAATGCATTAAAGTGCCAATGGACTTTTGAATACGCGTAATTGTGTTTGTATTTGTTTTTTTAGCAAGTACTCAATTTAAATGGAAACAAATTCATACACTTATAGATTTAGCCTCTGCTGTACAACAACGGATCTTTTTCATCTCAGTTGTAATGACCTGATCGTTGTATTTCCGAACGAAATGACATAGAAAACGATTTTTAAGTTGTGTTGGCTTCCGAGATCATCATTCATAGTATCTGTATTTTCGGTTAAGGATATGCATACAGACTGAGGGATAGTTCATATTTATCGATAGTATTATACCAGTTTTTTTAATCATTAATTAGGCTTTTTTATGTCGTCACTTTCTGTGATCAAAGGCATATACCATCTAGACACGTTTTGAAAGAGTTACATATGGTACAACAGTAGTGCTATTCGTTTAATAACCAAAATCTTCGCAGTGGACAAAAACAGCTGAAGCTTCTTCTGAGCAGTTGTTAACCGATGCTTTTGGGTCAACCACTATCATGGACAAATTCCAATTTCCACCTTCTTGAGCTGATAGTTAGTTTCTAGAATCAAAGCATGTGGCATTGGCTATCGTATTATCGCCATTCCACAATTGATCGGAATCGAAAGTAGCTAACACTTCTTCTGAGAACTCAAGATCTTCAATTCCATAATGATCATATAGATAGCGCAGTGGGTCATCGCAAGCTACTTGTCCATTAACTTGAACACTTATTAAAATTGTATTCAGAAATACGCAGCATAACTGCTTCCTGGTGGATTGTACTTACTTTAAAGATAGTACAATTCTAGATTGGAGTATAACGACGAAATGTTACAGATCTAGGAAATCGATTTAAGGAATTGTAGACAAATCTGATTAAACTGCTTCGCACGTTCGATACTGACAACATGTCCGCAGTTCTGGATAACCGATAGCTCCGAATTGGGGTGCTGCGCAGAAAAAGATTTTGCAGGTTCAAGGAAAAGATGATCTTGGCTACCCATGATCAATAAGTGTGGAATTGCTGAACTTGACTTAAAAAAGCCAAGAAGTGTTTTGTTCAAATTGTAATACAGCGAAGTCCATTTTTTAAACTCATTGATCGTAAGTGCTTTTGCTTCTCTGATAAATGTATCTCTGGATTTTTTGTGGTTATTTCGAGGCATCATAATGTGTGCACTGAAACTGTAGAAGTTTCTAAAACCGATTACCTTAGCTAACATAAGACTAAGGTTTGCGACAAGTTTTAGCTTGGTATTGAGTTTCACTATAGCGCCAGGCATGATAATCGAAAGTACACGATCGGGTTGTGACATGCGCATTTGTAAGCAGATGACTGTTCCTAGAGAGACACCAATGATATGCAGTTTTTCGATGTTTACGTGATCGATCACATCCCAGATCTTGTCTGACATAAAATTGAAGGAGTATTTCGGATGATCTTTTGAAAAGCTTCTGCTATTGCCATGACCTGGCAAATCAATAACTAGCAAATTATACTCAGCACCAAGCTCATCTATCTGCCGTTTCCAAGTTCGAGTGCTACCTCCAGCACCATGTATCAAAAGAAGCCATTCCGTTTTTGTGGGTCGCTTGTAAGTGATATAGTGCAAAAGACTTGTGTCTTTTGACTCGAAAACAATGGATTCGGATGCTAAACTGATCGACATAGTTCGAAGGTTTGAAACTGCTTCTAAAGCACATGAAACACGAGATACACAGAACAGTTCAGAAAGGTGCAATTGATTGCACATTTATCTTTCACAATGAGTAACTAGCCTCAATAGGAATTCAATTTAGACGTATATCTTAAGCTTGACGTAGAATCTTTTCCATCTTACGACCTCGAGCTAGTTCATCAACCAATTTATCTAGATACCTTACTTGCTTAGTGAGTTCATTTTCGAGTTCTTCGATACGATATCCGCAAATCACACCTTTAATTAGTCCAGCGTTCGGATTTAGGGTTGCTCTTTCAAAAAATGTTTAAAATGTGACCTTCTCTTCAACTAATTTATGAATCTGATTTTCATCAAAACCGGTTAACCATTCTATGACTTTATGCAGCTCATCTTTAGTTCGATCTTTCTTCTCTACTTTAGTTATGTAGTGTGGATAGACTGATGCGAACGTTTGTTTTGCGATTCTGTCATTATGCTCTGGAGTTGCTTTCATAATATAGATTTTAATAAGGATTAGTAAAATGCTGGATCTGAGGAGTTTCAACTCAAAAATCTCTAAGCTAGTGCTACAAGATGTGTGGAAAGACTTTGGTCACTATAGATTATCAAGCATAAGCCTTTCATACATTTCGATCGGCATCATCCCAAATTCCATTCTTCGCTGGTCCCAGTTTTCAATATCCTTGACGTCTCCAAGCTCCACAGTCTTATTAACTGGGGCGACTTTAGCGAATTGCGTACCGTACCTTTGTTTTTCGCCGCTATTTCTTTTGATTCTGTCATATAGATATGCGTAACTTTGGCCATCCATCCTCCCTTCCTTTACCGCTTTTTCGATGTTTTCCAGCTGTGATTTCTGCCATTCTTGATCTCTGTCAATATGTTGAATGATGAAGAAGATTCCTCGCATCGCATCTTTTCCAACCATCACTTTTGTAGGGAATCCGTACACTTTAATAATCTCTTTCAGCCTCTTAGTATTTGTTACGTCAGTGCTTATGCCGAATGAATCAATAACTACCTCATTTTTTTCAAACTTACAGACAATATCCAAGCTAGAAATCACCCTTTCGGGTAGTTTGAAGTACTGTTGAGTGATTATATAGGGGGATTTGAATTTGATTCATAGCTTAACAGTATCTGCGATCGTAGCTTTCAAAATTCCTCAAATGAATATTCCGCGACTTAAAGAATGTCTTACTCTAGCTTTCTTCGCTCAGAACTAAACGATTATATGTATTTTAAAGCATGAAATTGACTCATATACTTCTTGGAATTCTTACCACGCTTCTCGTCTTTGCAGCCTGCAAAGAACTGAAATCATTGCAGGTTTCTGATGAGCCTGTCTATTCTTATGAGAAGTACTTCAAGGATTTCGTTAGCGAGGTTGATTCATTGTCAAAGCTGACTTCAGAAGGTAAGGCTACAACAAGAATGCAACTTGAAAAGGGAATCCAAAAAGCCAGACTAGCATACAAAAGGATCGAATTTATTTTCGATTACAATCATACCAAGTTCAGGCTTTGAACATTAATGGGGGGCCTGTTTATAAGATTGACGAAGACCTGCCAGAGAATTTACCAATTGAACCCAACGGCCTTCAGGCTTTGGACGAATTAATTTTTTCAGACTATGTAGAAAGCGAGCGTGAACAAGTTCATGAGCTTTCAAAGGGACTTAAAGAAGCGGTTCATTTCATAGCTGATTCACAGTTCGAGCAACTATTAGTGGATGCCAAGCTGATCGAGGCAATTCGTTCTGGACTTATTAGAGTTTTTACATTAGGTGTTACTGGATTTGACACGCCCGGTTCTGGAAATGCAATGGAAGAAGCAGAAGAGAGTTTGGCTTCTATGAAACGCGCTTTCTTTAGGTTTGATGACGTATCACAAAAAGCTGCTCGCAGGCAGTTTAAACAAGTTGTTGCTTTGTTTGAAATAGCTATTAATCAAGTCCAAAACCAGTCATTTGAAGAGTTTGATCGTATGGAGTTTTTGCGTAAGAGTATTAATTCATTGTACAAAAGTTTGAGAGACTTTGCTCTGCTTGCTAAGATAGATTCTGAGCCAAAGAAGGATCATAGACACAACTATAGCAGTGATAATTTATTTGCAGTTGATTTTCTAAATAGATCATTTTACCAGGAATTGAGCTACGCGCCGCTTGATAACACTGATCGAATTGCTCTTGGTAAGACTTTGTTCTTTGACCCAATTTTGTCGAATGATTTGAAAATGTCTTGTGCAACGTGCCATGCTCCAGACAGAGCTTTTTCAGACGGTTTACCGACCAGTGAAACAAATATCAAGGGACGTTTTACTAAACGGAATTCTCCGACTTTGCTCAATGCTACTTTCTCAAAAAGGTATTTTCATGACTTACGGTCAGCAAATTTGGAAAGGCAGATTCCATACGTTTTCGATAGTGAAGAGGAGTTTAATCTAAGTTTTACAGAAGCTATCAAGAGACTTGAAAAGAGTAGTACATATCGAAAGTTATTCAAAAACGCATACGAGGGAATTGCAACTCGATACGATATTAATCGTCGATCGATTAGTAACGCTTTGGCAGCTTATGTCAATACTTTAGTTTCATTTAATAGCCCATTTGATAAGTACGTTAGAAATGAAACTTTGGAATACTCTGAAGAGGCCCTACGTGACTTCAATTTGTTCATGGGAAAAGCAGCTTGCGGTACTTGTCATTTCGCCCCTACGTTCAACGGCACCGTTCCTCCATTTTATATAGAGAGCGAGTCGGAAGTCCTTGGTGTCACAGTAGGTTTTGACACCCTAAATCCAAGATTGGATGAAGATTTAGGAAGATATGCCAACGGAAGAAGATGGGAAAAATGGCCACATTTCAAGTACTCATTCAAGACACCAAGTATTCGAAACATTGAACTTACAGCCCCATATATGCACAATGGAACTTTCACCTCTTTGGAAGAGGTCATGGAGTTTTATAATAGGGGAGGAGGTGTTGGTATGGGCCTAGATATTGACAACCAGACTTTGGGATCAGAACCTTTGGGATTGACTAAAACTGAAATAGATGAAATTATTGCATTTATGAAATCATTGACAGATACTGCTGATATGAGCCTTGGCTCCGTTCAATTGCCAAAGTTTGAGCATGAATCTGCTTGGAATGCGAGACAAGTCAACTACTAGCTTGGTTGAAAAGACTACTATATGCTTTGTGATAATCGCTTTAAAAGCTGACATCTATGTCAAGTCTAATTCGATTTCCATTTTCTTTACTAATACCGTATGAAACCAATTGCTCAACAAGGTAGTACTTCATGACTAAAATCGCATTTCGATCTACTCGGTAACTTGCAACTAGCTCAATTCCTTGTAAGTTGGTTAATCGACCATCAGGTGAATCAGAATCAGAATAATCCCACCGTGCCCAGTCATTTTGTGCCATAATGTCAACAGCAGAGTATCGCTGGAGATACGCATAGCTTGCTTTAAAACACCAGTCTCCTTTATTTGCTTTCGAGCCATAGCCTAATCCAACTACAAGCCCTGTTTTCTGATCTGCAAGCTTACTTGGGATTGAATCATTTCGTGCGTAATCTTTAATATTTCTGTAGTAATCAAGTTCTAGATCTAGTTTACGATTTTTGAGTAAACTCAATTTACTTCCAATATGAAGTATCTGATAGTCAATATCAAAAGTCCCAGCGCCGTCAGGAATGTTTGGCACTTGATTGAAAATATAAAACGAAGGAAAGAGCTGAAAACGATTATTAAACAAGTCTAGATATAGTTGGTATCCTTGAAAGTATGAATCCAAGTTGAAAGATCTTCCAGAAGCTGATAGTATGAAATGACCAGCTCTAATTTCAATTGAATCTATAATGGAAGAATTACTACTAAAACCTCTCCCAAGATATACGCCTTCAGGATATACGTTTTCGCTCCAGAAAAGCTCGTTGTTACTCTGAAAGGGAAATGTATTTTTACCAAATGAAAATTGATATGAGTGCAGAGATCCTTCGAAATAAGCCTTTTCTAAGGCAATTGGAAGAGTTCCAAATTCCTTGAATCCCTCTCCCAAAGTTAATTGCGGATCTTGCTGTTTTCTTGGATTCCCAGTTCGTAATCTAAATCCTGTTTTGTACCATTCACCTTGACGATGCACACCAAAACGCAAGCGATATCTGAGTCTTGTGCGATCATCACGGAAGCTGCCGTCTGAGTTTTTAGAATTCCAATCCTGCTCTATTCGAAAGCGGAAATCACCATCTAAACTAAGCTTAGATTTGGTAGTGTCAATTTGGGCAAATAGCAGTATTGGTAAGATCGCTATCAATATGGCAAGTGATACCTTTCTACAAGTACTGAATCTACACCATGGTGATAAACACGTACGATGGTTTTTTTGAATCATTTAGCTAGTCGTTCTGCTTTTCTTTACTCAAGATAGAGATTTTAATCTGATAATCTCTAATACGCAGAATAACTTATACTAAGCTAAATGGATAGCTAAAAATCCTAGTTTATGGACTTACTAGATTTAAACTGATATTGAAAAATAGAGGATTAGTTAAATTATTTTCCATCACAAATGGCTGATCACCAAAAAAGCCCCTGAAAAAATCTTCACCATTTTCTGCTCTATCAACATTAAAACTGTAATTATGCCTGTATCCAGCTTTTGCCGAAAGCCAAACAAATCCACTGATCTGACGTTCGTATTTTAATCTTACTCTCAATTCACTTCTTCGAATTTCTAGGTCATTGAATGGCGCAGCAAGCTCGTTGTTATTTCCAATTCGGAAACTTGTACCTTCAAGATCGAAACCAAAGAATAGCATATTTCGTTGACTGAAATTATAGCGTACATCACCTCGTGCAGGTAACAAAGACTCGATTCCCCACTTGCGATTAGCGGAAGTCCAGTTATACATAAAAACAGGAAGATAATTTAATTCACCTGCGAGATAAGTCCTAGAAACTCCAATAGCCCATTGTTTACTATCAGTTGGTTTCTTACCCCATAAGACAGCAACTTGGTAGCGATTATATCGCATATTCTGCATATTGGCCAATTGGTAATCTCCGCTCATTGCCGCTTGAACTTTTGTCAGCAGGAAGCTATTGGCGTTGAGGGGTTTGTATAAAGAGACGGCACCGTTAATTGTATTTAGACCATTATCTCTGAGTGTTTGATGCAATGGATGATTTAATTCACCAGAGTTTTCAAAACTATATTGCGTATTCCAGTAGCTCAAGCCAGCTTGAATGATTATACTATTCTTCGATATAACTGGAATGTTGGCATCAAAGCGAAAGCCTTGCGTTACGTTTACTCGTTCAGTAGCTTGTCCAAATTCGCCGAAAGCTGCCGCATCAATGTCGTATGCTCCTTGAAAGTCGTAACCAACGCTAATAAGCTTGTCTGGGCTTTTGCCATTTACCTTTATGTTTGCAAAGCGTTTGGCACTTTCGTCTGCAAATTCCAAGTTGTCATATATGCTATAATCCTCTTCTTCTGTATCTTCTTGAGCGAAAATGACTGTGGAAAATAAAAGACAAACAAAGAAAAGTAGGTTAGTTGTTTTGAATCGATTCATATCTTATTTTCTTTTTTTAGAAGGCATTTGAAGTCTTTTCCAAACGTCGGATCTACCCAAAGCAGAAATTCCTATATAGCCTCGAATATCAAGCGTGTTGGGATCGCTCATTTTGATTGTACAGCTGTATGTACTGCCATTTTCAGGATCATAAATGGTACCTTCAGTCCATTCGTCTTTTCCAGTGTATTCAAAATCTTTCAAAATTCGGTATCCCTTAAGTGGTGTACTTGTCAGATTTGCATCAGGATTGTTTCTATCTACTTTTGGTGCGTTCGTGTTGGGATCAATTGGTTCTCTTAACCAAACAATCTTACCGTAATATTTATCTCCAATCTTGTCAATTTTGACTTTAACCTTTCCATTTGATGGTTCCCATACTCCAGTTAGTCGATCAGCATCTGCCGAATCTTGCGAAAACGCGAATGTCGCAAGGAACAAAGCAATAAGCGTAAAAAGAAATGTCTTTTTCATAGTTTGTTATTTGTGTTTTACGTTAATTTCCATATTTATTGTAGCAACTGATTCTTCTTCAAATGAGTCTTCAATAAAATCTAAATCTAATACAAAGCTAAATTTTTGACCTTTAAAGTAGTCAACTATATCAGCGTCATCACTCACTTGTAGAGTCAGTTCTCTTGTATTGCTGTCAATCGGATTTTTAATTGCTACGGTTTGCATATCAGTATTTGCACTAACCATCTGAAGTGAAGCGCTTTTGTATGCATCAAAAGTTGTTCCGGAGGTATCGATCAGCATAACATTAACTGATTTGATTTTGATTTCCTTCAATTGATCTGCAGAAACACCTTCAAGACCCTCAATAGAGGCTAAATCTACCTCATATTCAGCTATAAGGCTATTTGGACCAGAAAAGAAAGGACCTGTTGCACTCGCTTCTATGCTTAAAGTCGTACTTGTTTCAGTAGTTGGGCTACATGAAGTTAGTACAAAAATAAAGATGGCGAGGAAAAGGAAGTTGAGTTGAAATCGAATAGTTCTTTTCATAGTTGATTAGCTTGGTGATTTTCCGAATTCGAAACGATAACAATAAATTATCTAAAATGTTTGCTGTAAGTATAATTAATTGACAAGTGGTGGTTGACTTTTTTGTTGTTGCTTGCTGCGTGGCACTGGTGGGTCATAATAGCCACCGTTCGTTCTTGAATACCACCATTTAAATGCATTGCAATCGTTTAATTTATTTCAACCTTTTGTCAAGTATTCCCTCTAGTTATTCAACTGCTTATGGAGCAAAGTCTGAAAATGATGACTTTTGATTGATAGAGAGCTTTTTTTTGCATAAAAATAGGCTATTAAATGGTTGATTCCAAGTAAATTTCTAGTTTGTAGAAATACAAAATCCCACAAAGGTTATAATCTCAACGGTAGCGGTTTGGATGTTGTAAAGCTTTTGGTAATTCATTTATCTTCAAATAATTGTGAAAAGAGTTAAATTGATAAATCTAAACAAATAAGCTTAATTCAAGTTAATTCGTTGCTGGGTCTACATTATCGTTGGTCTAAAATCAAATCAAAACTATTACTGATTAGTGAAAAAAACGCCATTAGTTTTTATCCAATAGCGCCGTTGTATTCTTATCAATTCCCGTGAATCATTTGTTCTTCTGAGGTTTTAAGTTAGTTACTCAATTCCTCTTCTAGTATTTTTGGCTTGGCAATTAGTTGCTCTTCACATCTTCTGAGTGCATTTCGCTTGAGCTGCTCTAGTCTCGGTGTGCTTGGCTGCCTATTGTAGTAGCTCATCAAGAATTGCATGTAAAGTATCAGTACTTCGTTAGTCGGAGTAGGGGCGTCATCAAAGTCGTATATTTCATCTTCAGGAAGATTGAAGAAGGCACCACCTGTCGTATGTGATATTCGATTGAACTCGAGGTCGTAATTTCTTGCATCAGCGGTAACATTTTCGTCCCTGTCATTGCATCCATAAACATGCAGCGTCATATAACCTGAAGTGGTTGCATTTCCCATCTGATGAATCAGTTTGTTGTTAACTTTTACGATTTCGCCACTCGTTAATATTTCTTTTTTTGAGAATCGAAGTTCGTCGTCTTTGACATTGTAAATCATGTGATGCGTATTTCCAAAAACTTGCACTACTCCCCATTGCGTGTAGCCATGATTGTGGATTGACGAGTAGTGGTCTGGGTTCCATGACATGACCATTATTTCATACTTGCCATTATCAACAACGAGTTTACGACCATAACAATCTTCTTCTGGGTGATCTAAGTCCGCATATGGCTCCAAGTCTTCTACAGATATCTGTGCATCTTTTACTATTTCTGCAGCTCTGAGTGGACTTAATTTTCCTTCTTTTTGGATAGCTAAGCCTAGGTTCTCAGATAGCTGGGCTAAAGCTTTTGATAAAATTTTCATATATCTTTCTCTTGATTAGTATTGTAAATAGTTTCTATATTTTTGTATTGAGTTTTATTGTTTTGTCCAACATAGACTAAGTAAGCAGCAACTGTAAAATCACGATATCTTGCCATTCACCATTTTTAAAGCCAATCTCTTTCTGAGTACCCACTTTCGTATATCCCAATTTTATGTTGTATTGAATGCTACCTTCATTTTCTGCAAAAATCTTAGCTACTAAATGCCGATAGTTCATCTTACGTGCCTCAGAAATTAAGTATCTTTTCATACTGCTACCATAACCTTTTCCTAACTCTGATTCAGTTAAGTAAACAGCAGTTTCTGCGGCAAACCTGTATCCCTCTCGATCACTGTATTTCTTTATGATTCCCCAGCCTATTATAACGTCATTCTTTTTCATGACGTACAACCGTTCCCTATTTGAAAACTTCTTGACCCATTTCTCAATATCTTCTTTGTCATGAAGTCTTTCCTCCATTGTACTTGTACCTCGCTTTATATATTCATTGTAAATACTTGCGATACGAGCATAATCACTCTGTTTTGCAGTACTAATTATCATGTCTAATTGAGAAATGTGATCCACGTCTTAATTTAAGTATATTTTTCAATTCTTTTACAATCTAATTCTTCAAAATTCGACCTGGATTGACTTCTTTTACTTTTCCATTATCAATTACCAGTTTTCCATTTACCCAAAGATATTCTACACCATCAGAAAGACTCCTAGGCTTGGTGTAGCTAGCATTTGCTTTTAGTGTGTCTGGATCCAACAAAACTAAATCTGCAAGATATCCTTCAGCGATCTGTCCGCGGTCTTGTAGATTAAAGAATTGAGCAGGTAAATAGGTGATTTTATGGATTGCTTCTTCCCAGCTTAAAGCTTTAAGATTCTTTACATAACGCTCCAAAAAGGTTGTAAAAGCTCCGTATGATCTTGGATGAGGTTGTCCGATTGATTCTGGCGCATTTACAGGGTAGCTCCATGAATCAGTGCATATCATCGCTTTGGGCCAAAGGATTGCAGCGTCGATATCATCTTGGCTTATACAGTGATAGACAATCCAAGACTCAGTACTTTTAGACAGTATTTGAGCTATTGCATCTGCATCTGATATATTTTGCTCTCTTGCTATTTCGTCTACGTTTTTTCCGAAGTATTCTTCAAATTCGTCAGAGATTATCATCATTTGACTCAAGTCATAATCCCGTTCGATGATCCAATCCGCAATGTCTTTTAATACTTGTGGTTCCTTGAGTTTTTGAGGAATATTTTCGATCCCACCTTTTAGTATATACTTGGGTATAAAAGCTCTTAGTTTTGTTGAAATTGCAGTATAGGGATATACATCAACAGCAGCTTGTAGATCGGGATGGTTTTGATTAAAATCTTCAATTTGTTTCAAGATTTTAGGAATTTTCCCCCAATTCTGCTGTTCAGCTGCTTTAAGATGACTTATTAACGTGCGTATATTTGCTTTTTCGCTGATTGTCAGAGCTTCAGTAACTGCTTCCTCAATACCGTTTCGTTCATCACGGATATGCGATGCGTATACACCTCCTTTGTTGGCCGTGATTTTTGCTAATTCAATAATCTCTTCCATTTCAGCAAAACAACCAGGGGCGTAAATCAAACCCGTAGAAAAACCAATCCCACCTTCATCCATTGCCTTTTCTAAAGCAATATTCATATTCTTCTGCTGTTCCGATGTCAATATTTTCCAATCTTCCATGTTTCCAGCTCGCAAGGTACTATGACCTATGAGTGTAGCTATATTAAACTGAAGCTTGTCTTCGATTCGCTCAAAATACTCTTCCATGGTGGTCCAATCATACGGAAAGCCAATTTCTTCAGATAAGCGATTCATGGTCTTAATGAGATGAGGACCTATAGGAGCTGGGGAAGTTCCACAATTCCCAAATATTTCAGTCGTAATACCTTGATGGAGTTTGTGGTCTGCTGCTTTTGGGAAAAAATATCCAAACCCCGTTGAAGCATGGGGGTCAATGAAGCCAGGTGCTAAGATCATTCCTTGACCATCAATGATTTGACTAGCTTGTGGAAGTTTTTCCGACTGATCTAGCACTTTGATTCTATCACCAATTATCCCAATATTTCTAACTCTTCCATCCTCTAGTAAGCCAGTGCAGACTTTGGCATTTGTAATTATGTAATCTAACATTCTTATGTTGTGCATTTATTTTTAAAAAAAACTACATCTCAATATCAATGCGTTGCGTAGTATACTTGTTTAATACTTCAGGTAGTACTTGGCAAGTATCTAAGCTGTTAATATCGACAAAACCACGATCCATCGTAACTTCGGGATTGATAATGTCTTGCTGGAAATAGCGAGCTGAAGGGCTAAGGTCGTGTGCTTTAGCATTTGGAAGATGAGCTGCTAATTCAAGATTGGCAATGCGTCCAATACCGGTTTCAAACATGCCACCTATCCAACATGAAATACAATTAGTTTCACAATAATTTACAATTTCAATACTGTTTGTAATACCTCCAACTCTTCCAATCTTAAGATTCAACTCATCGATTGCATTTAATTGGTGTAGTTTCATCAGATCACCAATATTCTTCACTTCCTCATCTGCACAAATCTGTAAATTTGGAAAGCGATTTTTGGCTTTGCTTAATACATCATATCGGTCGGGGGGAAACGGCTGTTCAATGACGGTTTGATATGTATTGGCAAAATATGAGAAAATATCTAAATCCTTTTCATAGAAACTACCATTGGCATCAAAACCAGTGTGAATATTATTGTCGAAAAGCAGTGGATTGATGTAATCAAAAACGGATGTATCAACCTTTGGTGATATTTTAAATTTTAATCTTTGAAATCCGTCAGAAATTGCTTGCTCAACAACTTCGTAAAATTCGGTTTTGTCGTAATAGATTCCTAAAGAAATTCCTACAGGTATTCGATCTATTTGAGGGGAGGTAAGCAGTGTTGAAAGATCAATATCACCTTGCTTACGAGCAATTTGAAACACAGCAGCTTCGACCGCAGCTTTGGTGAAATTCCAACCTCGAACTTTTCTTAAAACGTTGAGAATCTCCCCATAAGTTTGCTCCTTTTTGAGAGCTGGTGCAATAAACCTTTGGATGACTTCTGCAGCGGCATCACGGTATTCGACTGAGTAGTAAGGGTCTGGGCGGCAGGCGCATTCTCCATAACCAATGAGGCCTTCTGAATCTATCCATTTTACGATGAGTGCTTCACGAGAATTTCTAACCCCAATTCCCGATTGAAATGAGCTTACTTGAGGTAAATCTATGAGAAATAGTTCAAGACGCTTTAAGGTGATTTTTTGCTCTAATAATTTGTTTATTTCCATCGCGCTAATGATACCAAAAATTGCACAGAATGTAGAATCTATAGTTGGATTTATTTGAAGAATTCATAATTTACTTTAGCAATTTTTAAAAGTCCATTCTTTAGGTAAACTTTGTTAAACTGAAGTCTTGTTTCATCATGACGAACTACAATAATGGTATTCAAGTCTTACTAGAAAAATAAAAACGCTACCAAGACATTGCTTGATAGCGTTTTTTACATTAAAATGCACATTGTTTCTGAATCTTAGTTTGGCATTACAACTGAATCGATAGCGTGAATTACGCCATTTGATGCTTCAACATCTGTTAAAACAATTGTAGATGTGTTTCCTGCCGCATCCGTTAATATTACGTTTCCGTCTTTCATTGATGCCATCAATTTACCTCTTTGCAAAGTTGTGATCGAGAAGCTTCCATTATTTTCTTTAATAGCTACTACCACGTCACTTGCCATAATTTTTCCTGCTACTACGTGGTATGTTAGTACTGCAGTTAAGGTTTCTTTATTTTCTGGCTTCAATAATGAAGCTACAGTTCCTTCAGGTAGAAAGATAAAGAATACCCTAAGATACTGAAAGTATCAAAAATTACAATTAATCTCATTCCTTCATACTCAACGAAATCCTCTTACGGTCAATATCTATATCAATAACACGTGCAGTAACCTCCTGGCCAAGACTCAAAACCTTGCTAGGATCAGAGATATACTTATTTGTGATCTGAGAGATATGAATAAGTCCATTTTCTTTGATTCCAATATCTACAAAGGCTCCAAATTTGGTCATGTTATTAATAATGCCAATTACTTCCATTCCGATCTTCAAATCACTAATTTTTTCAAGGCCTTTTGTGAATTTCACTGGCTTAGCATCTCCTCTTGGATCGATACCTGGTTTGCTAAGTTCTTGGATGATGTCCAAAATGGTAGGGAGACCAATCTTACCCGTAATAAAATCAGTGGGATTAAGCTGATCAAGCAACAACTTATTCTCAAGTAAATCTGAAATTTCCACTTGGAGGCTACGTGCCATTTTTTTGACAATATGATAAGCTTCTGGATGAACTCCTGTATTATCAAGTGGGTTATCTCCATTTTTGATTCGTAGAAATCCAGCCGCTTGCTCAAATGACTTAGCGCCCATGCGCGGTACTTTCATTAATGAAGCTTTCGAATGAATACCGTGATGTTCTGCACGGAAATCAACTATATTTTGGGCTAGGGTTGGTCCGAGACCCGAAACATAATTGAGTACGTGCTTACTTGCAGTATTTACATTGATACCAATCTTGTTTACAGCGTTGATGACAACTTGGTCCAATTTAGATTTCAACTTGACTTGATTTACATCATGCTGGTATTGACCGACACCGATACTCTTTGGGTCAATTTTTACTAGTTCTGCCAAAGGATCCATCAGTCTTCGACCGATTGATATAGCGCCTCGGATTGTTAAATCAAGATCAGGGAATTCCTCGCGTGCGAGTTCACTGGCTGAATAGATACTCGCTCCTTGCTCGTTTACAAGGTATCGATTGACAGACTCGGGAAGCCAACTGTTAAGCCATTCCAAAGTTTCTTTTCCCGCTGTTCCATTTCCAATGGCAATATCTTTAATGTTCCAGCGATCTATGAAGTTTTCGATAATTGATCGTGATTCATCGAGTTTATTCTGCGGTGGATGCGGATAAATAGTTTTATAAGAACTAAGATCAGATTGATCGTTGAGTGCTGCGACTTTACAACCAGTGCGGAATCCTGGATCAATGGCAAGAATTGCTTTTTCACCCAAAGGTGGCGCAAGTAGTAACTGCCGCAGGTTTTCCGAAAAAACGTCAATCGCCTCATCGTCTGCTATGTCTTTTGCTGTTTTTCTGAACTCATTGCTGATAGAGGGAATGATCAGTCTCTTGAGTGCATCTTGAATCGCAACTCGAACCTCGGCGGTACATTCATTATCCGCTTTAGTGAAATAACTATTTAATCTGCTAGTTAGTCGTTCGTCATCGATAACAAGCTTTATCCTTAACAGTTTCTCCGTCTCACCTCTGAACATAGCGAGTAATCTATGCGAAGGTATTCTCTTCAATGGCTGGCTAAAATCCCAATAGTTCTTGTACTTTTCTGCTTCGGATTGTTTGGATTTTATCAGCTTAGAATGAATGACCGCCGATCTTTGAAATATCTCTCTCGCAATTTTACGTGCAACTTGATGTTCACTAATCCACTCAGCGATGATGTCTCTAGCTCCCGCAATTGCCTGTTCGGTGTCTTCAATTTCTCCTTTGACAAAAGTGAACGCTGTACGATTTAGATCCATTGTTTTTGATCTAAAGATCGTATTTGCAAGCGGTTCAAGTCCTGCCTTTCTCGCAGCCTCAGCCTTCGTTTGTTTTTTACGTTTATACGGTAGATAAATATCCTCAAGAAGGGTTGGATCCCAGCATTCATTAATTTTTCGTTGAAGATTATTCGTTAGCTGACCTTGCTCTTTGATGGTGGACAGGATGTATTCCTTTCGACTGATTAACTCTAGGACTTGTTGTTGAGCTGTGCAAATTGCAGCTATTTGCACTTCATCTAGACCACCTGTTGCTTCTTTTCGATAACGCGCAATGAAAGGTATTGTGGCTCCATCCTGTAACAATTCCAGCGTATTTTGGACAGATTTAGGAGCTAGGTTCACTCTCTTTGTAACAAGTTCTCGAATCTTGTCCATAGACATCTTTAGGTTCTAAATAGTTGATTGAAATTAGAACAAAGATGAACTTTGAAATCTGATTTGCCCGAAATATAACTACTTTTTCACTAGCGAATTAGTGACAAGTATGCTAGTTGCTCACCAACGCTTGCTGAATCTTAGTGACGCTATCTTTCGCGTCTCCATAGAGCATATTGGTATTTTCATTGAAGAAGAGTGGATTCTGAACCCCTGCATAACCTGTAGCCATGGATCGCTTCATAACAATAACGTCTTTCGCATTCCATACTTTTAGCACAGGCATACCATAAATCGGACTAGCGGGATCATCTTCAGCGCCAGGATTGACGATATCATTTGCACCAATTACTAAAACAATGTCTGTGCTGTCAAAATCTCCATTGATTTCGTCCATTTCTTGGACAATGTCATAGGGAACATTGGCTTCCGCCAAAAGTACATTCATGTGACCAGGTAATCGACCCGCCACAGGGTGTATACCAAATTCGACTTCTTTACCCTCTTTTCGAAGGTATTCAACCATTTCTCTAATTGGAAATTGTGCTTTTGCGACAGCCATTCCATAACCTGGGACGATAATTACTTTTTTTGCAGCATCGAGGAGATTAGCCACCTGTTCATGATCCATAGCCGTTACTTCGCCTTCGATTGCTTTGGCTGTTCCCGAGGGAGCATTACCAAATCCTCCGAAAATAACCGACCAAAAAGATCGATTCATTGCTTCACACATGATAATAGATAGAATAGCTCCTGAGCTACCTACTAGTGCACCAGTGATGATCAGTAAATCATTCCCGAGCATGAATCCAGCCGCCGCTGCTGCCCATCCTGAATATGAATTCAACATAGATACAACTACGGGCATATCAGCACCACCAATTGCCATCACAAGCATAATTCCAATAAATGACGCTATGGCCGTCATGATATAGAGATAGATCAATCCATCTGTGCCTGGTGCTTGGCAAAATAGCACACATAGAAATATGCTGATGATGACCAAAACAATATTTACGATATGTCTTCCAGGATAAATAAGGGGTTTGCTCCTGATCTTGCCTTCTAGTTTTCCCCATGCAATGATGGAGCCTGTAAAGGTTATAGCTCCAATAAAAACTCCGATGAAGACTTCAACTAAATGTATTGTGTGCTCTGCACCCTGAATTTCCGCTGTTGCTGGATCTATATATGATCCATAACCAACCAACACAGCGGCAAGTCCTACGAATGAGTGGAGAATCGCTACGAGTTGAGGCATTGAAGTCATTTCAACTTTTCGTGCCACGAAAATTCCAATAACACTTGCAATCGCGATTGCTGCTAATATATATGCGTGACCTTCAATGGATTCACCTAGAACTGTTGAAAGTATAGCGATGGCCATACCGATCATCCCGTAGAGGACACCTCTTTTCGCTGACTCTTGTGAAGATAATCCACCAAGGCTGAGTATAAAGAGTATACTTGCCAGCAAGTATGAAGCAATTTGTATAGGAGCTGAGATCATTGTTTATTTTCTGAACATGTTAAGCATACGTCGTGTGACAACAAAGCCACCAACGATATTTATACAAGCAACTAAAATGGCAATTGATGCCAAAATGCTCATAGGATTAGATAATCCATTTTTGACTTGAAGAAGTCCACCAATAATTATTATACCACTTATTGCGTTTGTGACTGCCATCAGCGGTGTGTGTAACGAGTGAGAAACATTCCAAATCACCTGCCATCCAACAAAGACAGCTAGAACAAAGACTGTAAAATGAGCCATGAATTCGGGTGGTGCAAACAAAGCTAAAAAGTATAACAGTGCAGCAATTATTGCTAGCGTAATCAGCATTCTAGTAGTTTTACTAGCTGCAGATTCTACCTTTGGTTCCGCTGTTACTTCTGTTTCTTTTTCACTCGTTTCAACTTTCTTTTTTGTCGGACTTACAGGTAATGGCTCTGGAGGCCAATTAACTTTACCATCATGGGTGACCATTGCTCTTTTGACAACATCGTCATCCATATTAATAGCGAAATCCTCACCTTTACCCATATCATCCAAAAGATGACATAAATTATTTCCGTAGAGCTGACTTGCTTGGCTAGGCAGTTGATCAAGCTTTCCAATGATTGTTACTCCGTTGTCAGTCTTGTATATTTCATTGTGTTTTGTCAGCACGCAGTTACCTCCACTTGAGGAAGCAAGATCAACTATTACAGATCCTGGCTTCATCGCTGCAACGTGATAATCCAATACTAGCTTGGGTGCATTTCTTCCTGGTATTTGTGCGGTTGTAATGACGATATCCACGTCCTTTGCTTGCTCCAGGAAAAGCGCCATTTCAGCCTCGATAAATGCTGGACTCATTACTTTTGAATATCCACTATCAGTTGATCCATCTTCTTCGATATCAACTGTTAGAAATTCAGCACCCATACTTTCTATTTGCTCCGCTACCTCAGCTCTCGTGTCAAAGGCCCTGACTATAGCACCAAGCGATCTAGCTGTCCCGATTGCTGCTAAACCAGCAACACCAGCACCGATAACTAGAACTTTCGCAGGATTAACTTTTCCAGCCGCTGTAATTTGTCCATTGAGAAAACGACCAAAATGATTTGCAGCCTCTATTACTGAACGATATCCAGCGATATTTGCCATTGAAGACAATACGTCCATTTTTTGGGCCCTTGATATTCTTGGGATAGCATCCATCGCAATGGCATTAACTCCTTGTTTGGCTAGGCTTTTAAGAAGCTCAAGATTTTGTGCAGGGTAGAGGTAGCTCAGACTAACTTGTTCTTTTCTTAGCAGTGGTATCTCTTCGTTTTGAAAAGGTTGGACTTTGAGAACAATGTCAGCCGTACTATATAGTGAGGCTGAATCCTTAAGAATTTCAGCACCCGCTTCTTGATACTCAGTATCAGAGTAGTTTGCTTTGATTCCAGCGCCTGCTTGTACTAATACTTGAAAGCCTTGTTTGATTAGCCGCTGCACATTTTTTGGTGTGGCAGCAACACGTTGTTCCGAATCAACGATTTCAATTGGGATTCCTACGTTCATGTTGGAAAAATAGATTTTTCAATTCAGGAAATCGACACAAAAGCATTTGTTGCTTTTGTGGATACAGGTAAATATACAATATATAATTATATTAATTATTTTTTAATATGTGTTTCTAGCAACGCCAAGTTAATCCTGGTAAGATGTAATCTGACGATGAACAAGTTTTACGCTAAAGGGCTACTATTCTTTCTTCTCAGATTTAACTTCGATGATTTCAAATGAATGAGTAATATTTACAGATTTATGGAGCATTGTTGCTACAGAGCAATACTTGTCAACTGCTAGGTCAATTGCTTGCTTTGCTTTAGATTCTTTGATTTCTCCATGCAGAATATAGTGTGCATGTATCTCTGTAAATACCTCAGGAATTTCATCTTTCCTTCTTGTTCCTTCAACATTAACTTCTACCTTCATAAGCTTTTGTCTTGTTTTTTGAAGTATGATTTCTACATCAACACAACTGCAGCCAGCCAAAGCCATGAGCACTGATTCCATAGGACCTACCGCCGACTTATCACCACTCAGTTGAATTTCCTGCCCAAGATGGTTTCGACCAACATATTTTTGAAAGCCTGTATTTTCTAAATGTATTCTCATATAAAATACTTATGTAATATAAAATAATATGATAATGAACGCTTTATAAAGACAAACGATTTGTTCGTATTATCATCATAATAAAATATGATTATCAATGTCATTGTGAAATAGAAGCAAACCAGAATAGCAACTGAATGATAACAGTCCTCAAGTGCTAAATAGTTGCCTACTAACGTGGTAAATTTTAAAAAAAATTAGTGCAAACTTAATGTTGATTTCAGCGTATGTTTACAGCCTCAATATTCTTTCAAACGAAAAACGACTTTGAAGACATTCAAATCAATTATCTCTCTATTTAGGCAAGCCCTTGCAGGTGAAGAAGACGATTATACATCGGGTTCGATAGGCCGAGCAATTTTTCTCCTGTCTGTTCCCATGATTCTGGAAATGTTGATGGAGTCAGTATTCGCGCTTGTAGATATTATCTACGTTTCACGCGTTGGTATCTCTGCGGTTGCAACAGTTGGTCTGACAGAATCGCTAGTTACTCTTGTTTATGCTGTTGCAATCGGATTGAGTATGGGTGCTACTGCAATGGTAGCTCGTAGAGTAGGTGAGAAGGATGATGAGGGAGCGCAGCGCGTGGCTGTTCAGGCAATAATTCTAGGAGTTCTAGTGGCTATCATAGTGGGTGTTTTTGGCTTCTTTTATGCGAAAGAACTACTAGGACTTATGGGTGCGGAAGCTGATGTAATTGAATCTGGATTCCGATATACTCAGATATTACTTGCTTCCAATGTGAGTATTTTGCTCTTGTTTTTGATCAACGCGATCTTTAGGGGAGCTGGCGAAGCAAGCATTGCGATGTGGCTTTTGGTTTTCTCCAACGGATTGAATATAATACTAGATCCGATATTGATATTTGGCTGGGGGCCAATTCCGGGATTTGGTGTTACAGGTGCCGCGATGGCAACGGTGACAGGTAGAAGTCTAGCTGTTTTAGCGCAATTATCTATATTGTTTTTCGGATGGAGCAGGATAAAGATATCGCTCAAATTATTTGTGTTGAATTTGGGAGTGATGTTCCGTCTGGTCAAAGTTTCACTAGGAGGAATCGGCCAGTTTATCATTGGTACATCTAGTTGGGTGGTATTGATGCGGATTATGTCAGAATTTGGGACCGATGTAATTGCCGGATATACGATCGCTATTCGAGTCATGCTATTTACCTTGATGCCTGGATGGGGGATGAGTAATGCAGCAGCGACTTTGGTCGGTCAGAATCTAGGGGCAAAGCAACCCCTTCGTGCATCAAAATCTGTATGGATCACTGCCAAGTATAATGCTTACTTTATGTTGACAGTAAGTATTGTTTATTTATTGTGGGCACCTTTGATAGTCAGCTGGTTTAATGCTGATTCTGACGTGGTGTACTACGGTGGATTGAGTCTACGAGTGATGGCAGCAGGATATGTTTTTTACGCCTATGGGATGGTTTTAACACAAGCATTCAATGGGGCTGGTGATACGAGCACGCCAACAGTTATAAATTTCATCTGCTTTTGGCTATTTCAACTTCCCATTGCTTATTTCACTGCAATTGTATTGGGCTTGGGCCCAAAAGGTGTGTTGATTGCAATTACTAGCGCTGAAGTTCTCATCGCAATTATCAGTATGTGGTGGTTTCAGAAAGGTAAATGGATGACGGTTGAAGTTTAGAAGGGATTTGAAATCGGTTCACTTTGATCTTTGTGCTTACACATTAGCGACTTCATAGTCTTGGATTAAGGTTTGAGCAGAGATACCTAGTTCTTTATTGAGTTTTCGAATCATAGTTAGACTCAATTTCCTTTTGCCTTTTAGGATTTCACTAACTCTGCTTCTTGAACCCAATAATTTGCTTAGTTCACTTTTAGACATTCCCAATTGATCTAGTCTAAAAAGTATTGCATCTATCGGATTTAGTGCTTCGATAGAAAAATTTGATTTTTCGTATGCCTCTATCAAAATACTTAGAAGTTCAAGTTCATCAGATTCCTTAGAATTAGGTTCTAAATTCAATTGCATTAGATCGTATGCGCGAGCAAGGTATTTATCGTGTTGACTATTTGTTTTTATTGGTTTGAGCATATTTTATGGTTTTTGAATCAATTAAATTGTATTCGGCATGGGAGCCAAACCATACAACGAACACAATTTTTAATCGATATTCAATATCAACTATCAATCTAAATTTATTCCCATTGATATTGAATACTACACGTTTTCCTGATAAGATTGATGCATTGCGGTACTTCAACTTTAAGGCTTGGGGTGATTCCCACTGACTATGTCTAATTTCTTGAACCCAAGATTTAAGCGATTGCTCAGTATTAGGGTATTTTTCCCAATAGTCTCTGATTGTAGTTAGATGTCTAACTCTGTAAGAGTGAAACCATTTGTCTCATAGTAGATAGGCAAACATTATATCAACATAGAACTGTCCTATTCTATATATTCCGCCCGCGTCAGTGATAGAAGCGGGTTCCGACGAACAGCGAGAGGAAGGATATGAGCGGATAGCACGTCCGGACGCCCAAAAGAATCCAAGCCTTATCTTGAAATGCTTTTCTAATGGAACAAAGTGAAGCTTACTCTACTGATCTCCATAATTACTTCACACGTTTAATGTCCACATAATAATCTCGATCAATCTTCCATTTATTCATGCCCTTTTCAGCTAGCTTCGTTTTTTGAAAATCAGTTGTAGGATTTAAGGCTAGTCTTACCCCTTTGTGCTCAATTACAACTGGCATATTGAAGCTTTCAATACAATTAGTCCAACGATACATGATCTTCTTCCCTTTTACAAAATACTCGAGAACTGGAATGTCAGATGTTCTCAAATACTGGTCAAAAATAGACTGTAGATCAAGCCTAGTTTTATCGATCATGAAGTTTTCGATTTCTTCTGTTGTTACAGTTTGGTGGTAGAATGTTTCATTCAAACCTCGAAGCACTGATCGCCATTTTTCGTCATCATTAACAAGTTCTCGGATTGTGTGAAGCATATTCGCTCCTTTGTAGTACATATCTCCCGAACCCGATTGATTTACATCGTATGGCCCAATGATCGGTTTGTCATTTCTGATGTTTTTTCTTGTACCTATCACATAGTCAGCCGATGCCTCCTTACCGTAATAATAGTCAACATATAGATTTTCGCTGTAAGCTGTAAAGCCCTCGTGTACCCACATGTCCGCAATATCTATGTAGGTAATGTTATTTGCAAACCATTCGTGTCCAGATTCGTGGATAATTATAAAGTCGAACTTTTTACCCCAACCAGATCCGCTGAGGTCATTACCGAGATATCCATTCATGTATCTATTTCCGTACGTTACTGAACTCTGATGCTCCATACCCAAATATGGTACCTCCACCAACTTGTAACCGTCTTCATAGAATGGATATGGTCCAAACCAGTGTTCAAATGCCTTAAGCATCATCGGTACTTGCTTGAACTGCTCGCGCGCCTTTTCTTCATTGTAAGATAAGACCCAATAATCGACGTCTAGATCACCATTTTCTCCTTCGTATACCTCGGAAAAATGTGCATAGTCAGCAATGTTGATGTTGACGCCGTAGTTGTTAATTGGATTGACTACTGCCCACACAAAGGTTTTCTTACCGTTCTCTTGTTCAATTACTTCTCTAAGTTGTCCATTGGAGACATCGATTAGATTCTCTGGAACCGTAATGGACATTAGCATACTATCGGGCTCGTCGTACATATGATCTTTACAGGGCCACCACATACTCGCGCCATCGCCCTGGCATGATGTCGCCACAAAAGGATTGGCATTGTCATCCGTTGTCCAGGTTAAACCTCCATCCCAAGGTGGTCTTACAGCACGTGTAGGTTTTCCGCTGTATGTAATTTTGACTTGCTTTATATCACCAACTTTTTGCTCCTCCTTGAATTTTAGATAGAAAACATTACCCAGTCGCTTGAATTTAACTTGTTGACCATTCTGTTCTACTTGATCAATTTGCATAGGTTCCTGCAAATCAATTTGCATGACCTGTTGTGCTTCTAGTACTTTGTAACTTATTGTATTATGACCAGCAAGTGTTCTGTCGTCTATATTAACATCAATATGGAGATCATAGTGTGTAAGATCCCACCAAGCACGTTCTGGTGTTATACTTCCACGCAAAGTATCTTGCAGGTCAAAATCTTGAGCAGATAAACTAGGACTCAATCCGCATAGTAGCAGAAGCATACAGAATATGCTGTTCCGATTAAATGGCATAGTCATTTGTCTAATTTACTTGTTTAGAATAGGCTTTTCAATTCCTTTGTTGGATAGTTCTGCGCGATTTAGGTTGAAATACTCCATTGTTTTTCGATCTAGATACCGGTTTAAGGAATCCATACCCATTTCTGAGCGATTGGACTCGATATCCACTGCTGGATTTAGGGCGTAAGACTTGCCTTGTTCATCAAACCTAACAATCGTACCAAATGGTTGAGGTATATCCGTGAGCACCGCATACTGATCTTTTAAGCTGATGTATTGGTACTTTTCTATTTGATTTCCCTCCAGATCTACTTCCATCTTCTCAATACCCAATTTCATTATTTCAGAAAAATCCTGCGTATGTTGCATTAGGGTAAAGAATCTATCTGCACTCTGTTTGCCCACCAATTTATTACCAGGATAACCATATGTGTCTAGTATCTCCTTGATGGAATTTGCATGTTTTTCATAAACCTGAGCTCTCAGGTTTTCTACTTTCTCTAATTCTTCATCACCAAATCTGGCAAATTGTAAAACGTTGAGCTGCATTTGCTTATCAAGATTAGCCATCTTGTCAATTTGCTTGCTTAACTCAAGGTTTAGCTCAGTAGTCTTCTCCGTTTTTTCGGGTTTACACCCAAAAAGCAAAGAGGAAATGCAGAGAGTCAAAAGTATAGAAAAGCGCATCGGTAGTTTTTTAGGTAAATATGTGAATAATCTTAGGGTGAAGAGTATCAATCCACAAGTTATTTTGGTAAAGAGTCATTCTTGAGAGTTTGAATCGTACCATCACAGTCGCTTTCCATTCTTATGTAAGTTTTAGTCTAGGCATTGTAAGTTTTTCGTCGACTACCTGAGTCAGTTGATCTGATTCGTGTAACCCTCAGGGAAGTAAAATAGTCCTTATAGTGTGCAGTTGATGTGATTATGACAAACACTTTTTCTCCGATATGCACACAAATACTTTTTACTAACAAATTAAATTTATAGCTTATGAAAACTCTATTATTTTCTATCCTATTTTCTACTTTTTCATTTTTCGCGATTGCTTCAAGTTCAAATGCTGAACCTGTGAAATCTATGGAAAAACAAGTATCTGAATTGATTCAAAAATCTGATCTCTATAAGTCTATTGCGGACCAAAATCAAATGGTTATGGTCAAGTTTACTTTTAATACAGACAATGAAATAATTGTTCTTTCTACTGATAGCAAAGACTACGACAAAACACTTAAGAATATTATGAATTACAAGACTTTGGAACTTGATGAAGATCTTACTAACAAAGTGTTTATTCTTCCTATCAGAATGGAGATGAAGTAAGCAACCCAAGATACTTTAACGTTTGTCGATTTCTTTTGAGTATTCGTCTGCTTTACATAATTCAATCGACCTATTCACGTTTCATTTATGACCAGCTAATGATGTAGTTATGACAAACGAATTTTTAGTTGGCTCAATAAAAATTACTAACAAATTAAATTTTACCTTATGAAAACCCTATTATTTTCTTTCGTTTTTACCGCTTGTTCATTTTTCCTTACAGCGTCAACAACACCTTCTGAAACTGTTGATTCAATGGAAAAGCAGCTTACTGAAATGATCCAAAATTCTAAGTTCTACAAGACAGTAGAATTGGAAGATGCTACGATCATGGTGAAATTCACAATCAACGAGGACAACGAAGTGATCGTTTTATCAACTGATAGTTATGATTATGATTCAAAAATTAAGTCATTGTTGAATTACAGAAATCTTGATTTGGACGAAAACATAACAAGCAAAGTCTTCATTTTACCAATTCGATTAGAAGCAAACTAAGACTTAGTAAATAAGTTTTGCACTTTACAAAAATAACATACCCTCGCTAAGAAATTGGCGAGGGTTTTTTTATGTGCCATTTTGTAAAAGGGAAACGGTTTGCTGGTTTAACTACAGCAAAAGTTTCCTGTATATCTTCAGGCGGAATATTAATTTGAAGTTGCAACTTTCCAATAGCTTGTATTCTAGATTTAAGGTAGAGTGCTTATCCAGTATTCAATTATTATTTAGCAGAGATTTGACTATAACATCTAGATATTATAATTAGTCAGAAATCCAGATCACTTCGTCGATAAATTCGAATAATTCATCTCCAAAGTGTAACCTATTCCCTTACTCAATAGTCTTTATAGTGTGATGTTGATCAAGTAGTTATGACAAACATTTTTTTCAACACAGGCCCTAAAATACTTTATTAACAAATTAAATTTTAACCTTATGAAAACCCTAGTATTCTCAATCCTTTTCTCAGCTTTTTCATTTTTTGCTATGGCTTCCACAAACAATACTGAACCGGTGAAATCTATGGAAAAGCAACTCTCAGAGTTGATCAAAGATTCCAAGTTTTATAAGTCTCGTAAATTGCAAGATGCGAAGATATTGGTGAAATTCACTTTCAATCAAGAGAATGAAATTGAAGTTATTTCAACTGATAATGAAGATTATGATCAGTCAATCAAATCAGTGTTGAATAATCAAGTATTGGATCTAGAGGAGGATTTATCATCTAAAGTTTTCATTCTACCAATCATAGTTGAAATCAAATAAAGAAGTAAGTAGATAGTAAGTTTTGTAAAAGCAGCAATGCTAAACCCTCGTTAAGAAATTAGCGAGGGTTTTATTTTTTCTTTCCTTTTTTATTTTTACGTTTCATTCCACGAGTTTTCGGTTTCTTGTATTTCATTTTCATCTTGTCCTCGTAACGAATCTTATTGTTGACTTTCTTATTCTTATCCTTTTTCTCGTGGAACGCTCCTTCTGAAGCAGGTGCTGCATCTGGTCTTCTGACAACAATGTTTTTCATCTTGTATTTAGGCAATTCGTCTTCTATGAGTTCATCACTTAGTTCAAGACCTTCGGGAATAGGAATTTCGGGTATTTTGAAGTTCATTAGTTCCTCAATACCAGCCAAAGACTCAAGTTCTTGTTCTCGACAAAATGACATACTATGACCTTTTCGATCAGCACGGCCGGTCCGACCAATTCTGTGTACATAGTTTTCAGGCGTTTCGGGAATGTCGAAATTAATTACATGCGAAACTCCAGTAACATCAATGCCTCTTGAAACAATATCGGTTGCTATAAGTATTCGATAGGTTCCATTGGCAAATTGATTTACAGAGTTGAAGCGAAAGTTCTGCGATTTATTGGAATGAATTACTCCGATTTCCTCATAATAGTCGACTTCGATTTCAGCAGCAAGTAGATCAGCCATTTTCTTGGTACTGGTGAAAATCAAGACCTTTGTGAAGGCATCTTTTTGGTCGAGTAAACTTTTGAGGACAATTACCTTACTATTGAAGTTTGGTATATGAATTACCTGCTGATCGATATTCTCAAGTGGTGTGCCCATAGGAGCTGCTTCCACTTTTTTTGGAAAGCTAAAGAAATCTTTTATTACCTTTTCTACGTCATCAGTCATCGTAGCTGAAAACATAAGATTTTGCCTCCTTTCGGGTAGAAAATCAATGACACGTTTTAGCTGTGGTAAGAAACCCAAATTCAGCATCTCGTCTACTTCGTCTATCACAAATTTTCGGATGTTCTTTAATTTCAAAGAACCATTTAGACATAAGTCGAGCAATCTACCAGGAGTTGCGACTACAACATCACAGCCCATTTCAACTTCATAAGACTGCCCTTTGATATTGGTTCCACCGTATGCGGCAACAGTAACCATGTTAGTTCTTGAACTTAGTTTCTCGATTTCTTCCTTGACTTGAATAACTAATTCTCTTGTAGGTACCATGATTAGGATCTGCGGAAATCTATCTTTTTTAAATTGCCACATTCGTAGTAAGGGCAGTAGATATGCAAATGTCTTTCCGGTACCAGTCTGCGCGATACCAATCATATCTTTGCCAGACATAATCACCGGAATAGCTTCTTTCTGGATGTGTGTAGGTGTTTCAAAACCCATTTCATCCAGCGCCTGCCAAAGGTTTTTATTGAGATTTAGGTCGCGAAAAGTCATTATTAAAATTTTCCACAAAGCTATGGAATTCTGAGCTTAGATGAACCCGGATTTTACAATATCGTTCTAGCAGCTTATTTGTACTTTGATTTGAACCTTTTTGATAGCCTAATTTATGTAAGATGCATGATATACTCTGTCGTAGTCTTATACTAATCAGTACTTATATTCTTAGCTTTGCGTCAAAAAGAATGGAGCAGACTTTTTCCATCATATCTACTGCGATTGTGCTAACATTTATCCTTGATCCTTTCGGTAATGTCCCCTTGTTGATAACGATACTGAAAGATGTAGATCGCAAGAAGCACAGAGCTATTATTATTCGCGAAATGCTTATTGGGCTCGCGATACTGCTATTGTTTCTTTTTGCAGGTCGTCCTTTTCTAAATTTATTCCATTTAGGCACTACTGCCGTAGCTATTGCGGGCGGTTTGATCTTTTTGATTATTGCATTGAAACTGATTTTTCCACCAGCAAGTGGAGGTGGTATTTTTGCTTCTGTCGGTGAACCCTTCGTGGTTCCGATCGCAATGCCAATGGTAGCGGGACCGTCAGCTCTTGCGACACTTTTGGTGATGTCAAAAAATCATTCAGATCATATTTCAGGTCTCTTTGTCGCTCTTTTGATAGCATGGGCAATTTCATCTGTAATTTTGCTTTCTTCGCCTTTGTTGCTTCGAGTTCTTCGACGTAGAGGGCTGATAGCATTGGAAAAACTTATGGGGATGTTGCTACTAATTATGGCTGTCCAAATGCTTCTTGACGGATTTTCTTCATATGTTGAGGGTTTCATGTAATCTTTCAACTATGGCATATAGTAGAGAATTGGCTGCTCGAGTAAGGAATTATTTATCGGAAGTTCCCGGTATCTTAATCAACGAAAAAAAAATGTTTGGAGGACTTGGGTTCATGGTCAATGAGAAGATGTGCATCAATATTATTAGAGAACGACTGATGTGTCGATTTGATCCCGAAGTTGAAGAAGAAATCGCTGGAAAAACTGGGTATGTACCCATGAACATGAAGAAGAAATCAATGAAAGGTTATTGCTTGGTGGAAGAAGCAGGCTACTACGAAGAAAGTGATTTGTCTTTTTGGATAGAATTGTGTTTAGCCTTTAATGATCGCGCAAAATCATCCAAAAAGAAGTAAGAGGAAACGGTATTATTTTTCGAAAGGGTAGACTAATCCAATTTTTGCCCTTACCTGATCAAGAATCCCAACTAACTCTAGTGAGTTTTTCAGACTCCACATGTCACTCTCTGTGTTTCCGGTATTGATCCTTTCATAACAGTGCTTTACTTCTTCGTAATAGCCGCGATTTTGTAAATCTACTGAGTGCTGTTCAGTACTTCCGTCTAGATGTCTAATCTCATAGCTATCAGCCTCATGCCATCTCGACTTAATTGTGATTTCAGCTTTTTCACAAGTAATAGTAGCAACGGTGTCTGTTTCTGCAAGAAGTGTGCAGGAAGCATCAAATATAATATCGTGAGTATAGTGAAGCTGGACACTAGTCTCCACATCAACTTCCGTTTTAGAAAATTCTGCTTTTGCAGAAATTGAGATGGGTTTCCCCAAAAGTAGATAAGACAAGAACAATGGGTATATCCCGATATCCAGAAGTGCTCCTCCAGCAAGTTGGGGGTTAAATAGTCTTGATTCGGGATCGAAGTGAGCTTTAAAGCCGAAATCCGCTTCAGCCTTGATTATTGATCCTAGTTTACCAGACCTTATAAGTTGCAGCACCTCAAGCATGACAGGATTCCACCTTGTCCAAAGTG
>CBFHTK010000010.1:0-121301 GCA_965658745.1 Saprospiraceae bacterium
GTCAAATCCTAAAATTGAATCACCTGGCTGCAGAATTGCTAGAAAAACAGCTGCATTGGCTTGAGCTCCTGAATGAGGTTGAACATTCGCATATTCAGCTCCAAATAATTCTTTCAGTCTATCTATTGCCAATTGCTCAACTTCATCAACAATTTCACAACCGCCATAGTAGCGTTTCCCTGGATAGCCTTCAGCATATTTATTTGTCAAGACAGAGCCTACAGCTTTCATTACTGCCGGACTTGTATAATTCTCTGATGCGATAAGTTCTATTCCGTTTGTTTGTCTCGCTGATTCTTGCTCAATAAGGTCGAAAATAACATCTTTCATGAATAGGTGATTTGTGAAATTAATTAGTGATCTTTTGCATTGCATTAAATAAGACTAACCGACTTCAATGCTTGGCGCAAAAGTAAATAAAAGAATGGAGTAAGTGAACCTAATAAACTTGAAATTCTAGCCCTCCATGAGTGACCAGAGTTTATCTTTTAACTGTGTAAGTCCTACTTGACTGACAGCTGAAAAGAAGATATGTTCAATACCTTTTGGAATATCTTGAGCAAGCATAGATTTTAGCTCTTCATCGATGAGGTCTTCTTTACTGATACCAAGTAACCTAGGCTTATCCATCAATTCAGGATTATAGAGTTCAAGTTCGCGAACTAGCGTTCGATATTCATCTCCAATATTCTCGCTATCAGATGGTACTACAAAGAGTAGCGCTGAGTTTCGCTCAATATGTTTCAAAAACCGATGACCCAACCCTTTACCTTGATGTGCGTTTTCAATAATTCCAGGAATATCAGCCATAATAAATGAGCGATTATCCCTGTAAGAAACTATTCCGAGATTTGGAACAAGCGTAGTAAATGGATATGCTCCAATTTTTGGTTTTGCGGCTGTAATGGCTGCCAATAGAGTTGACTTTCCAGCGTTTGGAAATCCCACTAAACCGACATCCGCTAGGACCTTGAGTTCGAGAATTTTCCACTCCATCTGGCCTTCCTCTCCTGGCTGGGCATAGCGAGGAGTTTGGTGTGTTGAACTTTTAAAATTACTATTTCCTAGTCCACCGCGACCTCCGGCTAGTAAAACCACCTCTTCACCATCCTCCACAATTTCAAACAACACCTCACCAGTCTCTACATCTTTTGCAATGGTACCTAAAGGCACGTCCAAAATGACGTCTTCTCCATCTGCACCAGATTTTCTACTAGCGCCGCCATTTCCACCGGGTTTAGCGATCACATGCTTCATGTATTTGAGTGGGAGTAAAGTCCACATTTGCTCATTACCGCGCAAAATAACATGACCTCCACGACCACCGTCGCCACCATCAGGACCACCTTTAGCAGTAAGACGATCACGATGAAAATGAGCAGACCCAGAACCACCTGCGCCAGTTCTGCAACATATTTTTACAAAATCTACGAAATTCTCGTTAGCCATATTGTCTTGCGTTCTAGTATACAGCCGTTTTTTGAGCTGATTGCCCTATCTACAGTTTCTCTACTGCATCACTTAGTTTATTGAAGATCTCATCGATACTTCCTACTCCTTCAACCTCCTGTGCCTTGCCTTTCTTATCGTAATAATTGTATACTGGAGAAGTTTGCTCTCCATAGACCCTGATTCGATTTCTAATTACGTCTTCATTACTGTCATCAGCACGTCCTGAAGTCTTTCCCCTTTCAAGTAATCGATTAACAAGTTCCTCCTCATCAACTTTTAATGAGAGTAGGCCTGCAATGATCTCTTCTCGTTCAGCTAGAAAAGCATCTAGTGCTTCAGCTTGTGGAATCGTTCTTGGAAATCCATCGAAAATAAAACCCTTGGCGTTCGGGTGCATTTCCACTTTATTTTTCAACATTCCAATTGTCACAGAATCTGGAACAAGCTGACCTTTATTCATGTAAGATTTCGCTTCAATACCTAAAGGCGTATCATTTCCGATTTCATATCGAAAAAGATCTCCAGTTGAAATGTGAATCATTTCAAATTTCGATTCTAACTGCTTTGCTTGCGTACCTTTTCCTGAGCCTGGAGGTCCAAATAAAATGAGATGTTTCATGCTGATTTTTCTTTGTGATTTACCCACAATAATAAAGAAAGTATCTCTAAAAAAGTTCCATCCTCTTGAAATATAGGCTTTTAGCATCATCTCCTTGATCTAGTGTACTCTACGAATATAGTTTGAAAGCCGATAATAATGAGGTAAAATCGTTAAAAATCACAATTTTTGTTCATATAGCTATAGGAACTCGTGACAAAATTCCAAGCCTGAACTCAATCATTTTTTCTCAAAAATTCTGATATTTTTTTAACTAATTCGGCACAATTGGAAGAAATGCATCTATGGTACAACCCAGCTTCCTTCCCATCTTTCATCTACCCGCTCATACTTGGCTCTTTTATGCCCATTGCGATCGAGTTGAAGCAGGTCAATGGAATACCAATGCAGAAGAAGTACATTTAAGTATAATTCATCTCCCCCTTCAAATGAAGAGCTATCCGAAATCTTCTCTCCGGGCTCTGGTATCGCAGAATAATCCAAAAGTGTGTGATCCGAAATTCGCCCCAAATACTCGTCATACAAAGCACCTTCTTTTACTACTTCGACGCGCGCACTTACCGATATTTGGAGCTTTTTCTTATAGTCATAAAACAGCAATGATGCGTAGGAATTCATTTCGACGTCAGCAATCTTCTTAGTACGACTATCTGTACAGATATGAGAAATTCCAGGTTCTAAAAATTTACGATGCACAACCATTCGTTGCTTAATATAAGCTTTTCCCGATGTTGCCAGTACTACATATCGAAATGCATGTTTATGGTCAGCATTTGAACGCACCAATTGCAAAAATGCATCTTTTAAAAACTCATCTAAGGCGGGTTTAGTGGAAGTCATAGTTTGATTTGTGCAGCTCTAAAGATCACCCAATTGTGGTCTTAATACTATATCTTCCATCACAGCAGAAGGGCTTAATTCCAATTGAAGCCAAATTGCTTTTGCAACGTCTTCTGCTTGCATCAATCGATGTTCCGGAAGTTCAACTCCAGCCCACGAAGCAGACCAGGTTGCTCCTGGAAATACTCCACATACCTTGATGCCTTTATCTTTCAACTCTGCACGCAATACTTTCGTCATCCCATTTAGTGCAAACTTTGTTATACTGTAACTACCTCCATTTGGATAAGCTATTAAACTGGCTACAGAACACATATTGAATATATATCCGTGTTCTTGTTTCAAGAAATACGGCATAAGGGCTCTTGTTAGATTATATGGTCCATATACATTAACTTCCATCATATTTTCTAATACCCCTTCGCCTTCTGTATGAACCTCCCCAGGTGCGTACACGCCAGCATTATTCACTAGTATATCCAAGGTAGACCATGTTGATTTTAGCATATTTGAGAAATCGTCAATTTGAGATTTGTCAGATACATCAACTGGCATAGAAATAATCTCGACATTCGGATATTTCTTTTCCAGACTGCTATGAAACTCCTTAAGATCTTGCTCATTTCTTGCACAAATTGCAATATCTACTCCTTTAGAAGCAAACAATTCGGCAATTGCCGCACCAATTCCTCTACTTGCACCTGTTATTACTGCTTTCATATGTATAGTCTTTATATCTCTTTTGGGCCTACGAGCCTCTACTTTATCAAAAAATCAACAGCGACGATATCTTTCGTGCCGCTAGTCATATTATATACAAACAACCAAGCTTGTGATTGTTTCGTCAAAAATGAACAATTTTGGGCAGAATGAATTGATTAATATTCCTAGCTAAGGTGCACATTTTTAGTAATATTGCCTTACGGAAAGGCATGAAACATAGGCTAGACCAAAAATCAAAGAATCAGTGTAAATGTTAAAGAGATCATTATTTCATTTTGGCAGATTTATTCAGTGGGTACCTCAGATTTTATCAAGACCTGAGAATTTCCGCATGTATTGGCGAGAAACCATGCGACAAATGGAACAGATTGGTTTAGGATCATTTCTGATTGTCTTTTTGATTTCGATCTTTATTGGTGCAGTTACCGCTGTACAATTTGCTTATCAACTAACTGGATTTACGATTCCTCGTTACTACGTAGGATACATTGTTCGCGATATGACGCTCATAGAGATGGCTCCTACAATTACCTGTTTGGTATTGGCTGGAAAAGTAGGCTCCAACATAGCCGCAGAAATCGGTGGAATGCAACAGAAAGAGCATGTTGCGGCAATGGAAATCATGGGAGTAAATACATCAAGTTTCTTAGTACTTCCCAGACTAATTGCTTGTATCGTCATGGTTCCGATTCTAGTGTGTATCGCCTCAATCGTTAGTATGATCGGAGCCTATTTAGGCAGTGTACCAACAGGTATGTTCACATCAGATGAATTCATACGAGGCTTGAGAGCATTTTTTGATTCATATCATGTGGTCATGATGCTAGTTAAGGCTCTTGTATTTGGAATAGTCTTGTGTCTAGTATCTTGCTATCAAGGGTATTATGTCAAAAATGGTAGTGTAGAACTTGGAAAGTCTAGCACACAAGCTGTTGTAATAAGTAATATATTGATCTTGCTCAGTGATTATCTGATTGCAGTACTGCTAACCTAGGACCCAAAAGAACAACAATGATTCGTATAGAAAATATCAAAAAATCGTTTGGTGAAAAAGAGGTTCTTAAAGGCCTTAACCTTGAATTTCACAAAGGAAAGAACAACCTTATCATAGGTCGAAGTGGCGCTGGAAAGACGGTTTTGCTCAAAATCTTAGTTGGTCTTTTACAACCTACTTCAGGTACAGTTTGGTACGACGATGTAGACTTTACCAAACTTGGAAAAAAGGATCTACGCGAAGTACGAATGAAAGTTGGTATGTTATTTCAAGGATCAGCACTGTTTGACTCAATGACGGTCGAAGAAAATATCCGTTTCCCAATGGACATGTTCAGCACAAAGACAAAAAAAGAAAAAGACATGCGCGTCGATCTATGTCTCGAACGGGTCGAACTAGAAGGAGCAAACACAAAGTACCCTGGAGAACTTTCGGGAGGAATGCAGAAACGTGTGGGAATTGCTCGATCAATCGTTTTGGAACCAAAGTATTTATTTTGTGATGAACCAAATTCTGGTTTAGACCCAAAAACAAGTTTAGTTATTGATCAGCTTATTTCTTCAATCACAGTTGAGAACAACATAACTACTGTTATCAACACACACGATATGAATTCGGTGATGGAAATCGGTGATAATATTGCCTTATTATCCGATGGATATGCCGTCTGGCAAGGTAATAAAGCTGAAGTACTGACAACTAACAATCAGACGCTTCAAGATTTCATTTTCGCTTCACCCTTTCTTCACAAGCTGCGCGATAGTTTTATAAAAAAATAATTATAAACGGTTTTCTGACCCATCCGCAACCCAATTATAATGGCTGAAAATAAGGCAGTAATAATATTCATTAGAAAGCCAGAATTAGGTAAAGTAAAAACACGATTAGCAAAAGGTGTTGGTCAAGAAAAAGCGCTAGAAATCTACAATAAACTACTTGAACACACGCGCAAAGAATCACTAAAAGTTGACTGCGATAGATTCTTATTCTATGAAGGAGAGATTGATACGCAAGATCAATGGTCAGATTCAGATTTCCAAAAGTTTGTTCAATGCAGCGGTGATCTTGGATCAAAAATGAAACATGCCTTCACAATCGCACTAGCAAAATACGAGCAGGTGCTCATAATAGGTAGCGATTGCCCAGAAATTTCGCATAAAGACATCGAGCGAGGGTTCTTCGAATTGGAAGAGCACGATGTTGTAATAGGACCAGCTAGAGATGGCGGTTATTATCTTCTCGGTATGTCAGCTTTACAGCTATTCCTTTTTGATGACATGCCATGGAGTGAAGAGAACTTACTTGAAGAATCAATTATTCGAGTCCAAGATCGCGGACTACAATATGCTTTACTTAAAACCAAATCAGATATCGACTACAAAGAAGACTGGGAAGAATTCAAGCATTTGCTTGACTAGCTATTTTATGTAAGCGCTTCAATTCCTTCTTAGCTCTTGATTGGAACCCCTTGCTTCCATGCGGAAATTGTTCTTCAATGGCTGGAATAAGTTCATCTGTTAAATCAGGATACTTTGATGCTATATTTACAAGAACGGTCATTGCAAAAACTTTGATCGCGATAGCTGCTTTCATATCCTGAAGAAATGAATACCCTAAATCATATATCGGACCTTCAAAGTCCTCCGGTATATCCATAAATTGCCAAACTCTAAAAGTGTTTCGCACAACTGCATCATGCTGGGACTTCTCAATGGCGCTAATCATTTCATCAAAATAAGGCGAAAACAATTCTCCATGTTCTATACCTAGCAACCCCACCGGCCAAGAAGCATTCTGACAAATTCGTAAGTCGTCTGACAAAAAGCAATCCATTAACTCTCTAATTCTTAAAGGATTCGCTATTACAGCGTCCTTAATCTTATCAGCATTCTTTTTGGACTGCCCTTTTTTTAATATTTCTAAGAATTGTTCCGGCATAAAAAAGGACTTTCTTTTGCATCCATCAACAGATGGTGATAGTTACTCATCTTCTTCATCCTCTTCCTCTTTAATCTTGACTTTCTCTCCTTTTTTCAATTCCTTGCTCAATGTGGAATAAGGTCCCGTAACGACCAATTCACCACTATCCACTCCAGAAAGAACATGAATATTTGTATCATCTTGAATGCCCGTTTTAACCTCGCGTCTTTCAACAGTATCAGCTTGGATCACAAACACTATTTCCTTCACAACATCTTCTCCAGCCACTTCTTCTTCTCGAGCTGTAACAGCTTGAATCGGAACAGTGAGTACATCGTCAACTCGATTTGTATAAATATCCACAGAAGCAGACATTCCAGGTCTAAAAGGATAATCCGTTTTATTTCGGACTATTGAATTATAGGAGCTTGGATCGATTCTTATCTTTACAATGAAGTTGGTAACTTGAGTCGAGCTCAAAAGGGCCGCTTGACTTGCTCCTGTAGCTGCATTGGAAGCTGTATTGGCTATTTCTGTGACTGTACCTTTGAATACCTTATCCAAATATGCATCAACTTCTATATCGACAGTATCACCTTCTTGGACCTTCAAAATATTATTTTCACTAATTTCAACTTGGACTTCCATTGCATTCAAATTAGCAATACGCATCATTTCTGTTCCAGTCATTTGAATTGTACCTACCACACGCTCACCTTGTTCAACATTTAACAATGAAATCACTCCACTTACAGGAGCCTTTATGGTTGTTCTACTCAGACTTGTCTGTAACTCTCGAAGCGAAGCCTCGGATGACTTGATTGTAAATTCAGCGGCTTTGGCAGACTCTTTGGAAGATTCAATATTTGAATTTGCAGCTCTGACATTTGCCTCAAGTGCATTTAGATTAGACAGTGAATTGTCAAAATCAGCTTGTGAAATGACACCACTTGTCAAAAGTGCCTTATTTCGCTCATGGATTACTCTAGCATTTTCAAGTTGCGCATAAATCTGTTCTCGTTGTGCTGTTGTCGATGCTAGCTGAGCTTTAGCAATTGATCTTTGTGCTTTAGCATTATTCAAACTAGCCTTTCCTCTTTCAACTGCGGAAATATAGGTTTCAGGATCAATCTTCGCAAGTACTTGACCCGCCTGTACGCTGTCGCCTTCTACGACATATAACTCAACAATTTCACCTGAAACATCGGACGAGATCTTTACTTCTTTTTCAGGGAAGATCTTACCACTTCCTGTTACCACCTCATTTATCGACGTGACTTTCGATTCTTCTGCTGTGACTTCTGTATCCTCTTTGATCTGCGACTTTATCACAGAAAATGCCACAATTACGGCTACTAGGCCGAGGATGACAAGCCATATCCATTTTTTTGATTTTTTCTTTTTCTTTGTCATAGTTAGTTGGATCAGAATTGAAGCTTTTTCCCCATGTAGAGGTCAATAATTTTCATTTTAAAGATATAATCATACTTAGCTAACAAGCTTTGTAACTGTGCATTGTTGTACTGATCAGTTGCGATATTGAGCTGAAAACTATTTACATTTCCTTGATCAAAAGATAACTGCAAATTTTCAAGTGATTGCTTGGAAGCTTCTACACTTGCTTCAGCAGCATCATATTGAACTTTTGAATTTCTAGCATCAACTATAGCTTGTTCTATTTGCTGTCTAAATAAATCGCGATTATTTTTATCCGTAAGAATAGCATTCTCTTTTGCTATTTGCGCTCGTCTAATGCTAGCTTTATTTCTATAATTTGTATAAATGGGAACTGTTAAACTCAGTCCATACCCGAAGGTCACATTATCAACCATTTGATTACTGTAGGCCTTGTCTTGAAGTTGGGGAACTGTCTGTTTGAATCCAACGTCAGTTTCCACATTGTTGATTATGATGGGCTGAGTTACAACAACCTCCTCTTCACCTACAACCTCTTTACCTAGAGAAGAGTAATTCGTACCCACACTACCACCTAGACCTAAGGAAGGTAGCATTGAGGCTTTTGCTATTTCTTCGTCCAATCCAGCCAAATCAACCTGTAATGCGCTATTTTTCAGACTTGGTTGAAGCGCTGACGCTACTCGATACACTTCCTCAGATGACATTTGGAAAGGATCCTCTAAAGCCGCTAGAACAATCTCAGGAATTACCAAATCAAACCTTTCATCCGAAGGAATTCTCATGGACTGATTAAGGCTTAATCGAGCAAGTTCAAGATTACCTTTAGCTGTAACTAAGCTTTGTTGATTAGCTGCTAATGTTGCCTTGAGTTCATAGATATCGTTCTTTGGGCGTAAGCCTCCCGCGATCAATCGTTCCAATTGGTCAATCTGACGTCTAGTTATATTTGTACGGGTCTCTTCTACATTTAAGTTCTCCTGAGCAAAAAGTACATTCAAATATGCATTTGCCACTTGAAGTGCAATGACTTGTTTAACATCGTCTTGCTGCAATCTGGCAGCATCTCCACTCATTAGAGCACGCTTAATATTCTTCCTCACAATTCCTCCATTGTAAAGTAATACGTTACTATTCAAACTGTAATTATTTGTAAAAAAGGAATTTGCTGCAAACTGATTATTCGTGGGATCGACAGATCGTCCAGATAAACTTAAACTTGAACCAGCGCTCAAGTTAGGAAACCTTTGGTTACGCGCTTGAATCAGATCAACCTCGGCCAGGGAGCCATTCAATTGGGTTTGTCGAACTTGAATATTATTCTCCCAAGCAGTCAGTATACAGGATTCCAAATTACGAACCTGTGCTTGCAAATGCATCAGACAGCAGACAGTCAAAAATGCAGTGAATAGAATAGATTTCATTCTGATCTTTTTGAATTTGCAGTATTTTACCACAAACAATTTAGTACAAAAGACATTATTCTTCGCAAAGAAGAACTGGTCATCGCAGCACCAATATTGCAAATAAGAAGATAAGTAGCAATTCTTTTCTATAAAGAAATGACAATATCGGATGAAGGACTAGAATCTTGAATTTTGGTGGTAGATTACGTGCCCTACCAATTGGTCATAATCTGTCCCAACAGGTCGATAATAGCAGAAAAAATAATATTCATTTTCAGTTTCAAAACTACTACCTTCCAAAACAGTGATATCAAGATCCTTTTCACCAGTATCGACGGCATACATATAATTGTAAAAACCCTGTTTGAGCGGTACCTCCAAGTTGTAGATACCTTGATTTGGAATGTATTCCATCAAAAAACGTGGGTCTCTCTTAAAATCATTGAATTCACCGATAAGGTAGACATCACCGTTGACTGGAGAATCAGATTTTAGGGTAAAAATCACATCTGGGTATTCGGAGCTAATCTTTGCGTTGGAACGCGGCAAATCAAAATTTCTGAGAATAAAGGCTCCGTTACTTTCCTTGGTTGAAAAATGACTCTTTTCTTCCCTCCTTTTATCCAAGTCAAGCAGCACTGTTGCACGAGTTCTTGATATCTCAATTGAATTGACATTTTCTCCCGGCTGCAAAACCGTGCGTAGATCAAAAAACCGATACTCCTTGTAGCCTGGAAATATAACTTGCTCCATGGGATTAAAAATAACGTACTTCCCTTGGATAAAACTAGGCTGCATAAAAGGTGTCAATCGTTCATTGAGACGATTCTGAAATGCTTGAACATATAGTTCTTGCATGGGATTTCTGATATTCATCTCCTCGATATTTAAACGAACATTGTAAGCTTGGTGCGTACTGAATGTCCCAGCCCCAAATGGTCTAGTGTTTTCCACAAGTATCGGTAGCGTATTGTCTACCACGTAAAATCGACGAGTAATAACTATACTGCCTTCATCATCATAAACAACCAAAATGTAGTTTCCACTCCAACGAAGTTGAATGTCTTGATTTGGAAAGACAAATTCATAATTTACGTAATGCCTAACCGTATTGACAGATGCTGCAAACTTTTCAATTTGCAATTCCTCTGGCCCTTCCAAGTAATCTGATACCTCTATCCTCTTTGTAAAATTCCAGTCCTTGTCACAATGCTTTATTGTATAATAGTAATCAATAAATTCGCCGAAATGATCATCAAAAGTGCAGACCAACCTGCCACTTCCAAGATTTAAAACTGGCATTGTAATTTCACTCTCAGTGTTATAAAAACGAACTCCCTGAATATAATCTGCATGGATTGAATCAACGATTGGCATATCGTCCAGTGCAGGCTGAGCATTGATTGAAGGGCTCAAGGCCCAAAAGAGCATGAAGAAAACAAATATTCGCATACTTTCGAAATCGGATGTTTATTAGTGAATTCAAGCTTAGTACCCTACTTGTATCAACGATCAAAGGTACTGAAAAGTGTCTGAAAGTATTAATCCGTCTTTTGGCACAAGCCTAGCGACAACCAATTCTACACGTTAGGAAACTCGGAATAGCTACCGAAACGCTATGCGAAAAGTACTTCCATTAATTTAAATCGATTTAGAGGCCGTTCATACTGCCTATCATTGTATGGCGTTACTAGCAACCTCAATTCATTTTTCTTCTTCACAATTTTGATTGTACCAAACAATTGAATTCCTGACACTCTATTTCTTACCGAAGCCTGCAAGGTATAATCGTCTGCAGATGAGCTATTAAGTTGATATCCATATGTTTTCAATTGTTCAATAAGATAAGTAATAAGATGTTCTACGTCCTTCTCATTCAGTGCCTTTTCTGTCAATAAAATTATAGCATAATTATGATCCAATTCAACTGTTTCAACGATCTTTGGAACGTTCTTTTCGTCATCTGTGAAAGCCTCTCTGAGTCTCTCAAAGTATTGTTGAATAAACTCCTGTTTATGCCATATCTCTTTTTGCATCATTGTCTTACTTGTTTCATTAGGAAGAACAGAGGCTGAAGCAAAAGTGTTTATCATTCTGCTCGCAGCATGAATCTCTTTAAGGTTTTAAATTTCAACATGTTTACAGAACAATAATCTTAAGAGGTCAGATCAAATAACATATTTTTGTTACTTTGTGGCAAATCGACACAAACTATACTTTTCGCTATTCTAGTGCTACCTGAATTAGATATTTTAAAATTCTAAAGGTTGTTGTAGACTAGTGAGCACAGTTGAATACAAATAAAATCAAACAAATCATATGAAAATTAATGACGCTCAAAACACGAAAATCGTGGCTACAGTGGGTCCTGCGTCTAGCGACAGAGAAACCCTCAGAAATCTGATTATTACCGGAGTTGATGTATTTAGATTAAACTTCTCCCATGGAGAGCATGCACAAAAAGCAGAAATCATTCAGACTGTTTTGGAGCTCAATAAAGAGCTCAAAGTTCATACAGGTATACTAGCAGATCTTCAAGGACCAAAAATCCGAATTGGAGAAATGGAAGGAGATGGCCTGAAACTTAAGAAGGGAGATAGAATCAATCTAGTCAATGAACCATGTATTGGAAACGCGGAGAGAATCTACATGAGTTATGATGACTTTCCAAAGGATGTCAATGAAGGAGAGCATATCTTGGTTGACGATGGAACGCTACAATTTACGGTGATTTCTACAAATAAAAAAGATAAAGTTGTTTTGGAAGCACTTTATGATGGTGTTCTAAAAAGCAAAAAGGGAGTAAATCTTCCCGACACAAAAACAAGTCTTCCTTCCTTAACAGAAAAGGATTTGGAAGATCTAAAATTCATACTCACGCAACCTGTTAATTGGCTAGCACTTTCATTTGTTCGATCTGAAAAAGATGTTATTGAACTACGTAAATTGCTAGATGAAGCAGATAGCAAGATAAAGATCATAGCAAAAATCGAAAAGCCTGAGGCGGTCGATAATATTGACGGTATTATCAAAGCAAGTCAAGGAATTATGGTTGCTAGAGGTGACTTAGGAGTTGAAGTTCCGATGGAAAGACTTCCTATGATACAGAAAAAGATTATTAAGAAATGTATCCAGAAGTCCCTACCAGTAATTGTAGCAACTCAGATGATGGATTCAATGATCACAAATCCAAGCCCAACTAGAGCTGAAATTACCGATGTGGCTAATGCGGTTCTCGACGGTACCGATGCGGTTATGCTCAGTGGAGAAACAGCTGCGGGTAAATATCCTGTTGAAGTGGTTAAAGCAATGACAAAAATAGTTATTGAAGCGGAGAAGCATTATGAATGGCATGGTAAGAGGCCAAAACCAGATCATAAGTCAAAAACTTTCGTTTCAGATGTGGTTTGTTTCAACGCAGCAAAAACTGCTACGGATATGAAAGCTAAAGCAATTGTAGGAATGACAATTTCTGGTTATACTGCATTCAAAATGTCCAGTTATCGTCCAACATGTAAAATCTATATCTTCTCCGAGCATCGATTGATGCTTTCAACACTCAATTTGGTTTGGGGTGTGCGCTGTTACTACTATAATAAGTTTACAACGACAGATGAAACAGTGACAGATGTTATCAATATTTTGAGAAAGAACAATAGAGTCAAGAAAAAAGATATTGTAGTAAATACAGGTACCATGCCTTTGGAAGATCGCGGTATGACAAATATGATCAAGGTGACAAAAATTAAAGAGTAAACTCACCTACCACAAAAATGAAAAGGCGGTTCATTTTCAATATGAAAGTGAGCCGCCTTTTACTTTAGATCTAGAAAAATTCAAAATTTTCGTTGTTAAACCCGAATTATGCGTTAGAAAATCTATTACAAGCTTAAACTGCTGCAAATCAGAAGCTTCGCCAACTTATCTTCTGTAACCATAGCGGTGCTATGATTTTCAAATCTAAGTTGCTGATTTATTGCATTTTAAGCTCTCATAACAAAGTTCTAACGCATAATGCGGGTTAAAAATCTAGAGCACCTGTCGTACAATATCGAATCAGTAGGGCTGTTGCAATTGCAAAAGCGACCCATAAAAATATTCGTTGAGATTTCGCGATCATTGCTTTGCGTTCCGTCTTCAATTTCTCGTATTCAATATCCTGTTTATCTGCTTCCTTAAAATTAGGTTCAGCAATATCTCTATCCTTGATTTCTTCTAGAAAGACATTCGCATCCTCAAACTTATCCATTTCAACATGTATCATATATCCGTTGGAAGCATAGGGAATAATATCCGTCGTGTGTTCATTATTAATAAAAGCGTAGATCCCACGATTATTAAGTTCATTCACAATAAAGTTGGCCTTCATTGAGTCTTGTACTGTAGTCAGTAATATGGATTTGATCATCTTGAAACTTACTTTTTCTTGTAAACAATACCGTCCTTCATAACAAAGTCTACATCTGTCAAAAGTGAAATGTCACGAAGCGGATTTCCTTTAACAGCAACAATATCAGCATAGAAGCCTTCCTTAATCATACCTCTCTCTTGATCAATTCTTAAAAGTTCCGCCGAAGTTCTAGTAGCACTTAAGATTGCATCCATTTCACTCATACCACCTTCAACCATAAAGACAAACTCCTTTCCATTTTCACCATGTGGCGACACACCAGCATCAGTTCCAAAGGCTATTTTAACTCCTTTCTTGTAGGCTTCCGCAAAAGTCTCTTGAATTTTAGGTCCAATCGCTAAAGCTTTTGGAACAACCACAGCTGGATAATAATCCTTGATCATTGCCTTCTCCGCTACAAATTTACCAGCAGATAGCGTTGGCACATAAAAAGTACCTCTTTCTATCATCAATTCCATGACTTCTTCATCCATCATGGTACCGTGTTCAATCGATGTAATTCCAGCAAGCACAGCTCGTTTCATTCCTTCTTTGCCGTGAGCATGAGCTGCTGTTATCATATTATAATCTTTAGCAGCTTTGATAACCCCTTCTAGTTCTTCCATTGTAAATTGCGGTCCAGAGCCATCTTTAGCAACCGACAGAACACCTCCAGTAGCTGTAATTTTGATGCAGTCTGCTCCATTTTTATAGCGTTGTCTCACTGCCTTCATCGCATCTTCCTTACTATTGATGACACCTTCTGCAGGTCCTGGATCTCCTCGCAAATCTCTTCGCACTCCATTTGTAGGATCGGCATGTCCGCCAGTGGTAGCAATTGCCTTTTCAGCAGTATAGATTCTCGGACCCTTTACATATCCACGATTGATTGCGTTTCGAAGGGCAACATTCACACCTGATCCTCCCAAATCTCGAACCGTAGTAAAGCCCGCCATAAGAGTCCGTTCGCAATATTGGGTTGCTTTGAGAGCTGCGAATGCGTCGTCATTTCTAAATAATTCCTCATATCTCTTGGGAGAAGACTCATGTTCAATGTGCACGTGCATATCCATGAATCCAGGCATTACAGTATAATCCCTGAGATTTATCAATTTAACTCCATTCTCTGGAGCCAATAGACCTTCAGAAATTTTAATAATTTTTTCTTTTTCCAAAATTAGCGTTACTTGCTTTCTTACCTTTTCAGTAACTGCATCGATCAGGGTACCGCAATGTATATAAGTACGCTGTGCAGTCTCCTTCTCCTCTTGTGCTACCAAGCCTAGCCACGAACAAAGAAGTAAAACCGAAAGCAAAAAATTAACTGTTAGTCTATTCATCTTTTCATTTTGTATAACCGATAAAGCCCAAATTAAGATAATTTGACCGAACAAATAAATGAAGATTGATGTTTGTTTTCTACACTTGGCTCTTAGCTTTGTGCACTTCAATACACGGATATGAATATAGAGCTTAATCACAAAATATATGGACAAGGTCACCCATTGATCATACTGCATGGTCTTTTTGGAAGCCTAGACAACTGGGCGACCTTTGGAAGAAGTATCAGTGAGCACTATATGGCCTTTCTTGTCGATCAGAGAGATCACGGAAAGTCACCTCATACCGAAGAATTCAATTATGATGTTCTGTCAGAAGATCTAATTCATTTCATGGAATCAAATTGGGTACACGAAGCGTTTTTGATGGGGCACTCTATGGGAGGTAAAACGGTTATGAAAACTGCGCTTGAACATCCTGACATGGTCGAAAAACTGATCGTGGTGGATATGGCACCCAAGGCCTATACCAATAGACACTCGGCTGTTTTTGAAGCTATGCTGGCAGTAGATATGTCAAGCTTGGAACATCGTAAGGATGCAAAAGAAATACTTATGGAAAGGCTAGATGGTGACTTAGCGACGACTGCCTTCTTGCTAAAGAACATTAAGAGAGAAAAATCTGGCGAATTTAGATGGAAAATGAACGTAGAGCTTTTGAAGCGAGATTATCAATCGATTATTGAGCCAATGCCAACAGACAAGGTTTACGAGGGTGACACCCTCTTCATCAAAGGAGCTAATTCTGCATACATTACTGAAGATGATCATGATTTGATAAATCAGCTCTTTCCTAAGAATCAGATTGTCAGTATTCCCGATGCTGGTCATTGGGTGCATGCCGATCAGCCTCAAGCTCTACAGGAAATAGTACTACAGTTTCTCAATTCTTAGCTACCAATTTTCTTTGTAATCGTGCTATAGATTTCCTCGAAGCGTGATACTTAGATGCCTACCCATTCCAGGTATGCCTGAGGCAAAAGGAACATAAAAATGGTCTAATATATTGTCTACGCCCAACTGAAGTTGAAGACGTGGAGTAATTGCATATTTCATTGATAGATGCAGCGTATACCATCCTAAACTACCTTCCGAAGTTGCAAATTCAGGATTGTCCGTAGAGTCCCCAAATCGCTCGATAGGCTTTAAAGCATTAAACCTAACACCTGTTTTGACCGTAAACTTCTTCTTGTTATAATCAATAAACAGTCGACCATAAGTTGGTGGTATGTGAGATAGGGGTCTTACGATTTCACCATCACTCACAACGTTACCCCTTAAAATATTCAGTCCAGCATCTAGATCAATATCCTTGCCCAGATCTTGCTTAACTTGAAGCGATAAACCTGTCATATAAGCTTGCTCGGCATTGACATTAGCTACAACTTGAAAGGTATCCTGCCCTAAAACAAAATTTGGACTTCCGTCCAAAAGTTGAAAATCTTCGCGGATAATCGTGTTTTCCAATCTAGTATAATATGCTGTGACCTTCCAATTTTGTTTGCTCGTTTCATACCCTAAACTAAGTTCACCGTTGTATGATCGCTCCGGTTTCAGCTCTGCATTGGGAACAGAAATTTCATCATTGCTTATACGCGTTTTTGCAATGTCATCTATGTTCGGAGCACGAAAGGAGGAACCTAGTAATCCTCTAAGTTTAAATTGCCTTGGTAATTTATATTGAAATCCAACTGCACCATTCAGTGCATGGTTTCTATTTGTGATACCATCATAGAAATAATCTGGCCAAGTAAAGAAATCATCGGGCTTGAAACGCACTTGGACTTCATTGTAGTCGTATCGAATTCCAGCATTGAATCTGTAGGGTTTCGTTTCGTCTATCCAATAGTATTGTCCATATGCCCCAGCCGAGTAGGTTCTTCCAAGATCATTTGCATATCTAGTTAGCCCTCCAATACTCAGCTCAGCGTCCTCATATGTTGAGGTGTAAGCCACCGAATTTAGGTCATTAAAATTTCCATCTATGCCCACAAACCAGCGATGGCTCCCTCTCTCTCCGGAAAAATCTACGGTTGTATTCAGTATATTTAAAGTCTCGTCTTGTTGATCGATTACTTCCGAACCGAAGTTGCTATTAATTCTAGCTTCTGTAGTATGTTGATATGCTGCTATCCACTGTACTTTTTTGAATAGTCGGTTGTTGTCGAAAAGGTAGTTAGACGCAATACTACTGAGTGCTCGATTTTGCGGACCATAATACCAAGATGAGTATCGAGGCTCTCCGTTTCTTGTTTCTGTCAGTGCATCATATCTAGGAATATTGGATGATGTCGAGAATTGATTGTTAAAAGTAAAACTTAGTCTATCGGAGGCTTGAAACTTGGCTTTTACCAATCCATCATATTGTCGATAACCTGTTGGAACTAGTCGAAGCGGATCCTCAGATTGTATTATTGCATCATCCGTAGTAGCATCTCCTTCTTCTACATATGAAAATCTCAAACCGTAGTCTGACTCATATACTGCTCTTCTATTCTGCCCAACTCTTTGATCTCCATAATCAGCAACCGTAAAGGATGTTAAAACGGCCCATTTATCTTTATAATAAGTCAAATCAAGGTGAGCAGAAAGCTCGTCATTAGAAGAACCATATCTAGCATAGTAGGAACCTTCCAGCTCATGATCACGCATTCCAACATTAAGTGCTTTCGTCTGAAAATGCACTACTCCTCCCACTGCATCGCTGCCATACATTAAGGAACTGGGACCAAATATAACTTCCATATTATCCAAAATCGCTGGATCAACAGTAATCGCATTTTGCAAATGTCCACTTCTGTAAATCGCATTATTCATGCGTACGCCATCTATTACTAGAAGTAGCTTGTTTGCTTCAAAACCCCTTACGATCGGGCTGCCTCCTCCCATTTGGGATTTCTGGACGTAAACGTTCGAAAGCGAGGCAAGCGCGTCTGCCGTTGTTTGTGCATTAACTAATTGGATATCCGTTTGAGCTATCGATGTTGATTCATAGGCTAGCTCATTTTGAGGAATATCGGTACGACCGATAAGTACCACTTCGTTCATTAACAAAGCGTCTTGTATCATGGTAACTTTATAGAAGCTTTCGACTAGCTCTTCTTTATCAATTTGAATAGTTTGATAACCTAAATACTGAAAGTAGAGAGGAAACGAGATTTCCGTCGCGATAGCCAATTCACCTTGCTGATCTGTCAGACCAGCAAACGATTGATCTTCATTGTAGATATAAACACCTGTTAGTGCCTGATTTTCTGTGTCAGTTACCAAAATGGTCTGACCAGCAAGTTCTGAAAAAAAGCAAGTCAAAAAAGATAGGATGAAAAAGCAATTTACTAGAATGCGCTTTACGTATCTATGAGTATTTTGGCAGTCTAATCGTAAAGGTTGTACCCTCATTAATCTTTGATTTTTTTACAAATATTTTTCCCTTATGGTATTCTTCGACGATTCTCTTAACGAGGGACAAGCCGAGTCCCCAGCCTCTAGTTTTGGTCGAATATCCAGGTTGAAACACTGTTTTAAATTTATTGGCAGGAATTCCTTTTCCTGTGTCAGAAATATCTATGTAAAGATAATTCCCCTCTTCATAGGCCTCAGCTCCGATAACACCAGTATTACCCATTGCATCCAATGCATTCCGGATCAAATTCTCCAATACCCATTCAAATAAATGTACATTAATCGACCCGTAGACTGCTTGGGCATCCGAAGAAGGAAAATCAAATTCCATTCTCCTCGGTGCACGCTTCTCCATGTACTTACGGATAGAAATCAAAACCTCATTGATATCTGTCTTTTGCAATTCAGGTTTCGAACCAATCTTTGAAAATCGATCAGCTACCAACTCTAGGCGACTTACGTCGTGTTCCAATTCTTGCACGATTTCAAGTTGCTCTTGATTGTCGTCAATGGTCAATTTCATCGTTTCTAACCATGCCATAATCGCACTTATCGGTGTACCCAATTGATGCGCTGTTTCCTTAGCCATCCCTGCCCAAACTCTGTTCTGTTCAGCTTTTTTACTTCGCCCAAAAGCCAAGTATCCAAAAGTCACAAATGATATCACCATCAACATCTGGATGAATGGATAGAACTGGATTAATCGATATAACTTGGTTCTCGTATAGTAGATCTTTTTTGCATATCCTTCTCCTTCGATAGGCTCAAATCCGTTTGCAAGAAGTCGATCAACAACTGCTCGGAGATAGTCTTGATCTTCATTGTTGCTTTCGCCAAAATTTGTCCCTTTCAATTCGCCCATTTCATTCTCAATAATGGTAGGGATGGCATTGTTGAATGTTATTTCTTGTTCAAGTTCGAAAGTAGCTTCAAGGTTTTCGTCCTCGTAAATATTCTTTAGTGCTATGGCATACAACCTTGCGTTTTTATCTTCGTTTTTCGCTAGATTGGATGATAGGTAATATGAATACAAGAGGGTTACGATCACGATCAGTGCACCTGCAACAGCAAGAATAATTTTCCAATAAGATCTTTTTTCGTAAATATCCACTGTTACTTCCTTCGTTCGAAATACAATATCCGACTATTTGTTCCCTACAAAAATATCCACTCGATTTTGAGCATTCTCTCGGATACTCACATAGTATAGATTTATATCTCCACGGTGATAATTTCTTGTTGTTAAAAGCCATGAACCCTTAAATTTGGGCTTGTTTGTCCACAATATGCTCTTGTGAATTTGTGCGCCCACTAGGCCTTCAACGGGCTTCACTTTAAAATCCGTTAGTACCGTACCGGGATTCTCCTCAGCAGGAACCCATTCTGTGTCTGTCGTCCAAGACAGCGGGTTTGTATTTAATACTCTGTAATTCGCTTCTTTCTTAAGTTTTTTGGGCTCAAAGCCCTTCTTGTAGGTTCTCCATCCTACTAGGCAACCTACATCATTTGCCGTTTCACAAGGTTGCAAAGATTCATAACGATCCAAATCTACCGGAATTCCAATCAAATATGCTCCTACGAGCCTCATTTGTAGTGGTTTACCATCAAAAAACTCCTCAAGCAATCTCGATGTGTGGGTAGTTCCTTGTGAATGAGAGGCAATAATTATTGGTCTTCCATTATTATAATGACTCATGTAGTACGCAAAAGACTCTTTCACGTCTTCGTAGGCAAGTTCGAACGCTTTTTTAGCTGATAAAGAATCTTTGTGGGTATATGCATTGATATGTGCCTGTCTATATCTTGGAACAAAAACTCTACCAGCTCCATTAAATGCGCTAGCTTGTAATTTGACTGCCAAATCATCAACCTCTTGATTATGCTTATCGAGATCAATGGGAGCATTCCAACGATCATAATCTTTGTCTCCAAAATATAAGGTGGGATATACAAAAAAGACATCTGCTTTAGCAGTAGATTGCATATCTTTCAATCCTTTTGGAGTCAGATCTGCATTGTCTTCCTTGGTAGGCAAAGCTGCCCAGTTCTTCTCGAGACTGTAGTCAGGTGCTGATTTTATTGTCTGATCTGCATAAGTACCCCTGGGCATCGTCATACAAGATGCAAGACTGAAAACTATAAATGTTAAAAACGAAAGAGATTTAACGTAATAAAATGACATAGTCTACTAATATTAAAAAATATACCGCACAAATGTAATATGAATAATTCACACTTTTACGAACAGTCAATGAACGAACCAGACAGTCTTGTTCGTATATAGAATTACGTTATTACAATAAACAATGCTTAGCTTACAGCTTCAGACAAAAGGTACATATTTGGATATCTAAAGAAATCGAAAACATGGAGAAAAAACGATTTGCACTCTATAAGACGTCGAATCTTGGAGCAATATATTTCATACCCTCTTCTAGTCGATCGTAAGATGCTTGACTCAATGGCATCAATGGAAGCCTTACTTCCTTACTTCCAAAACCCAACAATTCGCATGCCGCCTTGATTCCAGCTGGATTTCCTTCATTGTAAATCCATTGATAGATTGAAAACAATTCATGTTGGTATTTCACTGCCTCTTTATAATTCTCCTTTAAGGCAAGATCAATCATCTGCTTTGTTTCCGCGGGAAAAGCATTTCCTATGACTGAGATAAGGCCTTCAACACCATTTGCCATCATTGCCAATGCCAATTCATCATCACCCGAAGCAACAAAGAAATCCTTTGGCTTATTTTTGGTGATATGAATCGTCTGAATTAGATCTCCAGCTGCCTCTTTTAGTCCAATAAAAACATCTGAATCTTTTGCCAATCTAGTAGAAGTCTGCCATTCGAGATTGGAACGGGTTCGACCAGGTACATTATATATGATTATCGGAAGTGGGCTCTTTTCTGCAATTGCCATAAAGTGTTGATACATGCCTTCCTGAGGTGGCTTCACATAAGAAGGAGCTGAAATCATCAAACTGTCAAGCCCGGTTAGATCAAACTGTTCAATTTTATCAATAACATCAGATGTGTAAATGTCACTCAGGTTTCCCGCTACGACAGGAACTCGTTTATCAACATGCTCTACCACAAATCGTAATATTTCTTTCTGCTCTTTCTCGCTTAGTAGATTACCTTCTCCTGTTGATCCCAATGCAACGATGTAATCTACCCCGTTGTCAATCTTGTGATGCACGAGGCGTTCTAGATTGTGAAAGTCAATCTTACCATCTTTGAAAGGAGTTGTTATCGCAACTCCTAATCCAGTATACTTTTTATATGTTTCTTGGCTACGCATATTTGTTAGATTGATAGTTTATCTAGAGTTTCTTGAATGTCTGAAAATATCTTCTTTACGTTTGCATTTTCTTCAAGATCTATTACCAGATCGTAGAACTCGACTTCATCTGGAAGTAAGCCAATCTTAAATTTTGCACTTGAAACGGCATTGAGGAAATGTAGATGCTGTTTTTTCGCTGGATTTATGGTAATAAGGATATTGTAAGGTTTATTCAGAAAAGCATCTACCTTATCACCTTGCGGCACTTGAAACCAGTTGATATCTTTTCGACAGAACTTTCCAGTATCGTCAATATTTTCCTCAAAATCTTTTATGTCGACAAAAGAAAAGGTTTCTACTGACTTACCGTTCTTGGTCCATTTATCTACATATGACTGAAGTTCTTTGGGGTTTGAAATTTGACTGTCGTCAAAGAGCATTCCTATAGACTTTACCTTGTTTTGGTTCACGACCTTTTTATCAGCCTGGAGTGAGCTCAATCTTGATTTGAGTTTATAATTGAACAATCTATCTTTAAGCCATTTCATCACCTCTTATTTCTACCCTACCTACTTCTCTCCAGTATCACTTTGTTGGGCTTCTTTATTTTCTGTTTTGCTGACTTTCTTTGCCTTTGTGTCCTTTTTTGCTTTTGCCTCCTTTTTAGTAGACTTGTCCGGCTGCTCTTCTGCTTCTGTATTCGATTCAGCTTGCTTTTCGACCTCGCTATGCAGAGACACCCTACCCATCTTACTGTACTTATCAATACGTTGAGCCACTAGGGTATCTTTGTCAATTGCCATTAAGCTCTGAAGTTCTTTCTTGATGTGTAACCTAAGAATTCTTGCCATTTTCTCTCGATCTGTGTGAGCACCTCCTAGTGGTTCCTTAACGACATCATCAACCAATCCAAAAGACATCATATCTTCAGGAGTTAATTTCAATGACTCTGCGGCTTTCTCTTTGTAGTCCCATGATCTCCAAAGAATTGAAGAACAAGATTCAGGGGAGATCACAGAATACCAGGTATTTTCCATCATGAATACTCGATCTCCTAGCCCAATTCCAAGTGCCCCTCCAGACGCACCTTCACCGATTACATAACACAAAATAGGTGTTTTCAACTGAGCCATTTCAAAAAGATTCCGAGCAATTGCTTCTGCTTGACCTCTCTCTTCCGCTTCGATTCCCGGATATGCGCCAGGTGTATCAATTAAACAGATTACAGGTAAACTAAATCGTTCAGCCAACTTCATGAGTCGAAGTGCTTTCCGATATCCTTCGGGGTTGGCCATACCAAAATTACGGAACTGCCGCATTTTTGTATTAACGCCTTTTTGATGACCCATGATCACGCAAGGTTGACCGTTGATTTTACCTATTCCGCCAACAATTGCCTTGTCATCTTTGAATGTTCGATCTCCATGCAATTCAACGAAGTTCTTACACATTTCATTGATGTAATATAATGTGTATGGTCGCTGTGGATGACGAGATAGTTGTACTCGTTCCCATCTTGACAGGCTCTCAAATATCTCCTTGCGCTTATTATTGATCTTCTTCTGCAGTTCATCAATCTTATCGCTAACATCTATATCACCCTCCGCCTCGATTTGTTGGAATTTCTCCAGTTGCTCGTGTAGGCTTTCCAGCGGCTTTTCGAATTCTAAAAAAACCATAATTTGTTAATCGTTTTTAGCAAAAACTTTAATAAATAAGGAACTCTAGCTGATAGTTCGACTATTCTTTTATTTCAAAAACACTGTAAAAGAAACTAAATAAATCGATTTTTCTAACTTAAAAGCGCCCGATTACTTTGCTCGTGGGATGGCAAAAATAGACTTTTTTTAGATACTGCCTTGGATTTCTTCAGCTCTTTGAAAATAGCTAGAGCTAGTAGGGATTCTCTTCAATAAAGCTTTCGCTTGATCTACTTCACCTCGTTTGAGGTAGCTCAAGCCTTCATACCAATTGGCAGTTGCATTCATATGAGGATACTTCTCCCTTAAGAAATCAAAATATGCAGTCGATTCTTCGTAAGACTCAGTTTCGGCGAATGATATTGCCTGCGCAAGCAAGATCTGACTTTGCACTGCTGGATCGTACTCTGTACCTATTGTATCTAAAAGCTGTAGGACTAAATCAAATTTATTTTCTGCAAAAGCCTCAAAACCTCTCTGATTATATTCAGTAAGTGCTCCTGTTCCTTTTGTTTTTAGCATCATTGCTGGAACTGAAAATTCACTAGCATAAATCTGTTCCGGAGTTACTGGTTTTTCGAAAAACTTGCCAAAATAGAGAAAGGCTAATATTAAAGTTAAAATAAGTATCACAAACAAAACTATTGTAGTCGGAGGCTTTCTTTTGTATTCATTTGGAAGCTCCGTATTTTGTTTGTTCACTCTATCGTCGAGATGCTGTTGCTTGACTACATACTCTTGATATGCACTCTCAATTTCTGAATTCTCAGCCATTTCAGTTTCAAAAGCAAGGCGCTCCTTCTCTGACATAGACCCTTCTAGGTATTTCGCAAACTTATTTAATTCTTCTTCCATCTTGATCCCTTTTAGAGTGATTCCCGAGATTCATAATTTTATCGATAGTACTTGGTTTTCTTCCTCAAGCATAAAATTCTCCAAGTTTTTTCTTGATTAATCGACAATTATATTAATGATAAAATCTTTGAAAACATGTCAATCCTTCAGCTAGGACATTGTCTTGTTTTTTCAATCTTTGAATGACCAGAATAGATGCTGGGATTCTTCAATTGATTTGCAACAAACTTTAATTAGTTACTTCTTCCATTTTATATTACAGCCCATACTAGGATATTGATCTATGCTAACGGTTTCACCCGATAAAACTGTATCTATTGCTGCTCGGAGATCCTCTCCTGTAACTGGAACATCCATTCCTGGTCTACTAGAATCCAATCGACCTCGATATGCCAAATTATCATTCTGATCAAAAAGATAAAAATCTGGCGTACAGGCTGCATCATATGCCTTCGCTACATCTTGAGATTCATCGTAGCAGTAAGGAAAAGTAAATTGAAGTACTTTGCTAACAATCGCCATCTTATCAGGGCTATCCTCTGTATAATTCTCAACATCATTACTGCTGATCGCCACAACTCCAATACCTTGCTTTTGATAGTCGTTGGCTAGTCTCACGATTTCTTGAAAAACGTGTATCACATACGGACAGTGATTACAAATAAACATTACAATAGTACCATTCTCCCCTTTCACATCTTGAAACTTGACGTTTTTATCCATATTCACTGCAGGCAAATCAAAATCTGGTGCTTTGATGCCTAAATCAAGCATATTACTCGGTGTTAAAGCCATAATTATTCTTTACATCTATGATTAATTCCAAAAATATAATTTTCAACAACACTGATTTCTTCAGCTGTTTCACTACCGTCAAATCCACTGATCATGCTATCAGATAATTCTTTAGCCCGCTCAAGAAAGATTTTCGCACTTGGAATATATGACCAATGCCATTTTTCTTCATTGTAGCCAGTTGGTCTTTTTACCCCTTTAGCAGTGTATGGTTGACAGAATCCGTACGTCACTGCATTCTTTCGTAACCATTCGTATTCCTTTAAACCCTTTCCCTTTTCAAAATAGCTGTTTTCAAATGCATTTAAATCAATATCAGTACCCCAGTGATGTCTTGAAGTCCCAGGCATTGAAGAATACTCTAGAATCTTTTTCGCTCGTACTAGCGGATTAGGAATCCATTCGGGCAAAGCACGACCCTCAACTTTAGTCTGTCCGTTCCACTTTCTTTCCCAAATCCCTTTCTGATAATCAAAATTACGTGTGGCAGAAATTATTTTCAATTCGACCCCGTCGCTGTTGGCGGCATTCCACATATTTTGAAAAGCCTCATAAGCATGACTATACATTAATCTATCATCTCGATCAGCATATTTGGAGTCAATGATTACAAAGTCATCATGTTTGGATGGATCGAATTGACCCATGACTTCTTTTATTGTGATTTGTGTCATTTTCTCTGATTGTGGACTTCTACTTTGTTCATCAGATTTCTTGTCAACTTGCAACCTACTTTCTACTGCTGAAATAACATTTGCTGTCTCAACTGAAATCTTATTCTGAGAATCGCTGGATTTACATCCAAAAACTATAAAAACAAAAAGCAAGCTTACTAGGCTATATTTCATGAAGGAGTATTTGAAGTAACTTTACTAGCAAGTCCGAAAAGCTTTTTGTCCTTGATAACCTCGACTAATTTATCGGGCACCATGGTTTTCCACTGATCAGATCCCTCTTGTATCTTTTCGTAAACTTTGTAAGGATAAATATGAAGAAGGTCTGCATTATATCCTTCGATTTCTTCTATCTGGCGAGAATCAAGCAAATGCTGATACAAAAACTTAATTCCTGCAGGAACAGGCAGATTTGCAGCTCTCAGTAAGCCACCATCATCTTCTTGCTTGGCTGGATAGACGTAAATCTTTATGTTCCTTGTAAATAACTCGCCAAAAGCTACAAGAAGACGGCCATCACTATTATTGTAATACTTTTCATTGATAATTTCTAGTAACTCATGCGCACCAATAATCAAGCCTAGCCGCTTAATTTTATAGTCTTTTAGATAATTGATCAACATTTGATGATTCGAGCAATTGGAAATTATCACCGTATGTCCTAGCGCACAAAGTGTTTCGGTACGATCCAAGAAATCCTGCTCATCCAATACATTGTGCTTCATCAAGTTGTCTAGCGTTAGCTCTGTCAGAATAAAACACTTTTCTGCTTCGACATGCTCTTCTTGAACAAATTGTTCAAAACCCGTCTTGATAACATCATTTGTAACTAAGGTTGGTGGTCGAAAATTACCTCGAACTACCATAACTGAATTTTTGTATAAAAATTCAGAGGCATGCAGAGCCCTCTTATCAGAGCCGAAAATAGCAACATCTGTCAAACCAGATTTTACTAGATATAATGACAAAAGTCTATCGTCAAAATGATCAAATTCAGGCCCATTCAAACGAATCATATCAATACTAATACGACCCGCTAATCCATCCATTAGTGAGACGACAAATTTCTCAATATCGTCAGCATAATTATAACATGCATAGAGCATGTTTACGCCAAGAACACCAATTGCCTCTTGCTGAAGTTTGTTGTCATTATCAAGCATCTTCACATGCACAATAAGATCGTTTGGGTCTGTACATGGATTCAATTGGAAACGAATACCAAGCCAACCGTTTCCTTTTATCGTCTTCTGATAATTTATTGCAGCAACCGTATCAGCAAAAACAAAAAATGTCGTATCTAATCTGCAAGTTGAAAGTCGTTCATCCAAAAGATTATACTCATGATCCAACATGGTATAGACTCGACTTTCACAAACATACCTTCCCGATTCTTCAACTCCATATATCTGATCAGAATAAATCTTGTCATATGCTGACATCGTTTTGGCTATCGTGCCAGCTGCAGCGCCCACTTGAAAGAAATTTCTTGCAACTTCTTGCCCAGCTCCGATTTCCGCAAAGGTCCCATAAATTCTGGGGTCAAGATTAATCTCAAGTGCTTTTTGTTCCGTCTTTTTGATATGCGGATCTGTGTTCATAAATTGTGTATCCTCTATTTTACATGCACCATCTAAAATATCGATAGATCGATGACAATCATTTTTATACTTAAGCTTTATGTAGGCTGAGCTTACTATGCCTTTCGGCAGTAATGAAGTGAGTAGCAAAATGTTCTTCTCAATCTATTTATCAGACTTTGGGCTTGACCCAATGAATGCGGATCTTTCAATTCCTACTTAAATGCATTCAATCCTGTAACATCCATACCAGTAATCAACAAGTGAATATCGTGTGTACCCTCATATGTTAGTACAGTCTCTAGATTCATCATGTGACGCATGATAGGATATTCATTGGTAATACCCATTCCACCATGTATTTGTCTAGCTTCTCTTGCTATCTCAAGCGCCATGTGGACATTATTTCTCTTCGCCATTGAAATCTGGGCAGGTGTTGCTTTCCCATCATTTGCTAATGTTCCAAGCCTCCAAGCGAGTAATTGTGCTTTTGTGATCTCAGTGATCATTTCAGCCAACTTCTTTTGAGTCAACTGAAATCCACCGATAGGCTTTCCAAATTGCTCACGTTCAAGTGAATATCTAAGAGCTGAATCATAACAATCCAATGCTGCACCAATTGCTCCCCATGCAATTCCATAACGAGCTTTGCTCAAGCAAGATAAAGGCCCTTTAAGTCCTTTTACGTTGGGCAGAATATTAGCTTTAGGGACTCGAACATCTTCGAAAACTAATTCACCAGTGATCGATGCTCTCAACGACCATTTTCCATGAATTTCAGGTGCGGAAAACCCTTCCATACCCTTTTCAACTATGACGCCTCGAATAGCTCCTTCTTCGTCTTTTGCCCATACAACTGCAATATCTGCTACAGGTGAATTTGTAATCCACATTTTGGCACCATTTAAAATGACATGATCCCCATCATCTTTGATGTTGGTCACCATTCCACTAGGATTACTACCGTGATCAGGTTCTGTCAAACCAAAACATCCTATGAATTCTCCTGAACCCAGTTTTGGTAGATATTTTCTCTTTTGTTCTTCAGAACCAAATCGATAAATAGGATACATTACAAGCGATCCTTGAACTGATGCCATTGATCTCACACCAGAATCTCCCCTTTCAAGCTCTTGCATGATGACGCCATAAGCGATCTCATCCATACCTCCTCCTCCATACTCTTCAGGAATAGACGGGCCGAAAGCTCCGATATCAGCTAATCCCTTAAATAGGTGATGAGGACATTCAGCCCGATTACTATAATCTTCAATTATTGGAGATACTTCCTTTTTAACCCAATCTCTTACAGCATCTCTTGCCAATAAGTGATCTTCCGATAAAAGAGCATCTACGCCGTAATAGTCGTGACCTTGATATTGATCTGTTTTTTGGGATATATGTTTCGTTGCAGTTACTGTCTGATTCATTTGTTAGGTTTTTTGCAAAAGTAATAAAAGCCTTCTCTGATATAGCTAATTTAACAATGAAAAAACGATCAAACTGTAGGTAAGATTGTACTATTTCTACCAAAAGCAGGACGATCGTCAAAACTTTCATATTCATTAAACATGCTAACCGTAATATGGTTAAATGAGGAGTCTTCAAAAAATACCTTGTGGTCATTATATATAATTCCTTATTTTTGCTGACTTATACTAATTAAGATTTATGAAAAGAGTAGTTGTTACGGGATTAGGAGCGCTTACGCCGATTGGAAATGATGTTGAAACATACCGAGCTGGATTGAAATCCGGGGCTAGCGGAGCTAATATGATTACACACTTTGATGCATCGCAATTCAAAACGCGATTCGCATGTGAAATAAAGGATTTTGAACCAGGAAACTACGTTGATCGAAAAGAAATGCGTCGGATGGACCCCTTTTGTCAATATGCTATGTACACAGCTGGTCAAGCAATTGAAGACTCTGGTATTGATGTTGAAAATCTAGAAGATCCATATCGTGCAGGTGTTATCTGGGCAAGTGGTATTGGAGGATTCTATACCATGGAAACAGAAATAGATGAGGAAGCTCGCAGAGATGGGCCTCCACGCTATTCTCCTTTTTTGATCCCAAAACTAATTTCAGATATTGCCCCTGGTCATATCTCTATGAAATTTGGCTTCAAAGGCGTTAATTACGGAACTGTTTCTGCCTGTGCATCATCCAATCACTCAATTGGAAATGCTGTCGACTATATAAGAATGGGGAAAGCTGATGTCATTATCACAGGTGGATCAGAAGCTGCAGTCACGAAAGCTGGCGTAGGAGGGTTTTCTTCTATGAAAGCAATGAGTGAACGAAACGATGATTGCACTACCGCTTCTAGACCTTTCGATTTGGATCGAGATGGTTTTGTTTTAGGTGAAGGTGCAGGTGCCTTAATACTTGAGGAGTACGAACACGCGAAAAGAAGAGGAGCAAAAATATACGCTGAAGTTGTTGCTGTAGCTTATACAGCTGATGCATATCACATGACAGCTCCACATCCAGAAGGCCTATCAGTTGCAAAAGTCATGGAACTTGCCTTGGCTGAAGCTGGAATGACACCTGAAGACATTGACTATATAAATGTGCACGGAACTTCTACACCTCTAGGAGATATAGCAGAGGTTAAGGCCATACAAAAAGTCTTTGGAGAGTCAGTTTATGACCTAAATATTAGTTCTACAAAATCTATGACGGGGCATCTACTTGGAGCAGCAGGAGCAGTAGAAGCAATTGCTGGTATCTGTGCGCTACAAGATCAATTTGTTCCTCCTACGATCAACCATTTTACGGATGATCCTGCATTTGATGAAAAAATCAACTTTACGTTTAATGAGGCTCAAGACCGCAAGGTAAGAGCAGTCTTGAGTAATACCTTTGGATTTGGAGGGCACAATGCCTCTCTAATCTTCAAGAACTTGTAATCGTAAGAGTACCATATGTTTAATAAGATAAGGAGGTTCTATAATTTTTATATTTCACCAGACAAACAACTGGCTAGAAAGATAAGCCAAGTTGTTGGTATTACTCCGGCAAGACTTCATCTCTACAAATTAGCTTTTTGGCATAAATCGATGAATGGTGAAGGTATCAAAAGTGGTAACAATGAGCGTCTAGAATTTTTAGGTGATGCTATTCTTTCTACTATAGTCGCTGATTACTTGTACAAAAAATATCCTACGAAGAACGAAGGTTTCATGACCAAAATGAGATCTAAGATCGTCAAAAGAAAATCACTAAATGACATTGCTGCCAAAATGGGTCTAGACCTCATCCTCATCGATTATTCGATGGGTAAAATGTCATCGACCATGTTGGGAAATGCTCTAGAAGCTTTAATCGGAGCCATCTATCTAGAATGTGGTTATGATGAAACCAAAAAGTATGTAATCACGCATATCATGCGAAAGTATTTGGACATTCATAAGCTAGAAGAAAAAGATGATAATTTCAAAAGCAGACTTCTTGAATGGTGCCAAAAAAACAATAAATCCGTCGACTACCAGATGGTAGAAAAGTTCAAATATGAAAAACGCGATCGATTTCGTATTGCAGTACTTATTGACGGAGAGCATATGGGACAAGCTGAAGATTACAATAAAAAGGCTGCTGAGCAATCGGCATCAAAATTTGCGATTTTCAAACTTGGATTTGATCAAGAAGAATCTCAACAACGTAGCTAAAATTCGGAGAACATGGATTCACTGACTCAAATAGTACTTGGTGCTTCCATGGGTGAAGCTGTAGCAGGTAAAAAGATTGGTAATCGAGCTATGGTTTGGGGCGCGATTGCAGGTACAATTCCAGATTTAGACGTATTTGGCGGTGTTTTTGGCATGTCTCCTGAAGATAGTCTTGCCTTTCATCGCGGTATTTCACATTCGATTTTCTTTGCCGTTCTAGCGCCTCTATTACTTGCACTTTATGCCCATTGGTTCTATAAAAATCAACATCATAAATCAAATGGTCTTAAGTGGTCAACCACAATTGCGGGAATCCTTTTTATGATTTTTTGCGGAGCCATTATCAATTTTATCCCATACGTTGCAACTCAAAGTATTTCCTTTGTGACCCTCGCAATCGCACTCGGATTGATTGCGTTTCTGTCTTATCGTCTCATTACTCGGTACACTAATCAAGAACAAGAGTATGTAGACATGCCTTATTGGAGATGGTATTTGCTCTTTTTTGTAGCAATATTGACACATCCGATTCTAGATTGCTGTACAGGCTATGGTACTCAACTTTTCCAACCTTTTTCAGATGTTCGACTTGCATGGAACAATATCTCTGTGGCAGATCCTCTTTACACACTTCCATTCTTAGTTCTACTCATAATTGCGGCAACACGCAAAAAATCAAATAAGTGGAGAAGCTATCTTAATTATGCTGCTTTTGGTTGGAGCATGGTTTACATGATGTGGACCGTTAGAAATAAGCAAATCGTTGATCAAATGTTTGAAGATAGTTTGCAAAAATCTTCCATTGAGTATTCTAGGTGTATGACCACTCCAAGTATATTGAACAATGTTCTATGGCATTGCATAGCGGAAGGCGATGATGAGTATTATGATGGTTATTATTCATTACTAGATAAAGAACCCAAGGTCGAGTTGCAAACAATTAAAAAGAATCACGAACTTATCAGCAATTACGATGATAAACGCGTAAAGACTTTAGTCTGGTTTAGTAACGGTTACTACAATGTGATGGAAGCTGGGGGCGACACCTTACAAGTCAATGACCTTAGGTATGGTGCTCAGATAGGATTGTCCAACGACGATCCTGACGCCTATATTTTTCCATTTAAGATATATCCTCGAGGAACTGCGTATGTCTTGAAAGAAGGTCAGGGAGGACCTCCGCCTGGAGGTATGGATGAGTTCTGGAATACGCTATGGACGAGAGTTGCGGGCATATAAAAAAAGTGTCCTGGATAACTCCAAGACACTTTCGCTTATATTGGTTAGTTTAAGTTAATTCTTTGCTAAGCTCGTTCTCGCACAACATAAGTAAACCCATCAGCTAATCGAATTTTCTTAATTCGTATAGGTGATAGTGATGCATCCCGACGGCTTAGTCTATCAAGGATGAACATCAATCTTTTTCGCATTGTAAGTGGACTCTTATCTAACCAAATCAGGTTTTTAGCGGATTAATGTAACATCTCCAGTAAAGATTTGATAACTGTCATCTATAAATACAACTTTAGCTAAATAAGTATATACTCCAAGACTGGCTTCTTTTTCATTAAATTTTCCATCCCAAGACGAATTTGGGTCATTTGGATTCAAGTTTTGACCAAAAAACACTTGATTTCCCCAACGATCAAAAATCTGCAAGGATTCGATTTGTTGAATTTGACTGTCTGAGGCGAACACCGTAAAGAAATCATTGATTCCATCTCTATTTGGTGAAAAGATATTCGGGATAAAAATTTCTACATCTTCGACTCTAATCTGGATCGTAGCAGAAACAACACATCCATTTACGTCTGTAATCGTTATGCTGTATGAATTATTTGATGAGCCAGTTATAACAGGATTTAAGCAAGTGCTGCAATCTAGGTTTTCTGAAGGTGTCCATACGATTTGGGCGATTTGACTTTCGTCAATATTGGTTTCTACCTCGATTTGAAATTCTACACCTATGTCAAGAGTGATTTGATTGGCTAAAGTCACATACAATTCTTCAAATTCATTCAATTCAAATTCTTCACTAAATTCACAGCCATTAATATCCTGGATATACACAGTGTGAGTTCCAGGCTCTAACTGATCAAAAAAGACTGCGGTGGTGAAATTGTCGTTTTGATCGACTGCATATTGGTATGGTTCTGTTCCTCCAATAATGGTTGTAATTTCTATGGATCCAAAATCAGGAAAAAGACAATCTGCTTCGGTAATACTATATTCTATTGTATTAGGACCTTCAATCTGATTAATTTCAATAAAGGAAGAATACATGCAGCCATTTTGCGGGTTAGCAGTCGTCAATAGATATGTACCGGGTTCATCTACGGTTATATTCGAGTTAGCACTTGTAAAATTATTTGGTCCTTCCCATTCGTACGTCCAATCTGCCTCTCCATTCAATACAAATATATTTGTATTACTACTGGTACATGGTATGTCTTCACCTTCCAGTGAAAATAATGGAGTAATAGTATCTATGGTTACTTCCAAGGATTGGCTAGTTTCGCAACCGTCTGCATTTAGCAGACTGAGTGAATAAGTACCTGCTTCATCGATGACAGGATTTGATTCGGAAGAGGTGAAATTATTTGGTCCTTGCCATTCTATACTTACCTCGGAATTGTCACTGGAATAGTTGAGAGGCAAAGATGGATTATTACAGTCTAGCAAAACATCGAAAACTTCAAACACTGGTGCAGAAGTATCTGCAGTAACTTCGATGAACTCTATTGTTTTACAGCCATTAAGACCTGTTACGGTTATCGTGTATTCTCCTGGATCAGTAATAGAGGGATTTGTGATGGAAGAGCTAAATCCATTCGGTCCTTCCCAATCTATCATCCCATTTGGACTCAATACTTCAACTTGCAATTCACCTGTAGGGCTTTGGCAATTAATAGAGTCTACAAGGCTTACCAGAATTTCAGGAGGTATTGAGTCCTGTAGGATTTGGATTGAATCTATAGTTGTACAAGAATTATCTCCAGTAATGCTTACTAAATAAATGCCACCCTCATTCACGATTGGATTGTTCAAACTTGAATTAAAACCATTTGGGCCCGCCCATTCGTAGGTATAATCCAGGGAATCCATCATATTGAGTATGGCGGTACTTTCGACAGTACAATTTAGAAGATCAGCCTCCAGCATTGATTGAGGAAGGAGTGTGTCCACCTCAATTGTAATAGACTGAGAAGCAATGCAACCATTACTCGACGTAATATTAATAAAATATTGCCCTGCCTGATTTGTTATGGTGTCGTTATTACTGGATGAAAAGCCATTCGGCCCTTCCCAGGTATAAACAACAGTAGTGTCAGGTGAATTTGCTATCAGGTTGGCATTTAGGTTGGTGCAATTAATATCGTTATACGCTAGTGTTAGCTCCGGCACAACTGTATCATTGAAAACTTCAATGAATGAGGAGTCTTGACAGGTATTGATGCCCGTGGCAATTACCTGATAGATACCTGGTTCAAATACGGTGGGGTTGTCACTATTTGAAGTGAACCCATTTGGTCCTTCCCAAGAGAATTGCAGGGTTGAATCAGAATATGTGTTTTGAATCTGTACATTTCCACTTAGGCAGGAAATTGTATCAACTTCGAGACCAAAGACCGGCAGATTAGTGCTTTCAATTAATACTAAAGAATCGATTACTACACAACCATTCAGAGCGGTGGCTGTGAGGATGTACGTACCGGCTTCATCTACAAGCGGTATGGAATCTGAGCTTGAAAATCCATTGGGGCCTTGCCATGAAAAGCTCAATGAATCACCAGAGCTGACTAAATTTAGCGGGAGTTCACTTGTAGTGCAATTCAATGTATCATTTTCCAGCTGAACTTGAGGAACGTTTTCATCGGAAAATACTTCAACGTCGATAGAATTAGTGCATCCATTTTCCGCAGTAACCTCTAAAGTATACGTGCCTGATATGGAAGCATCTGGATACTGTTCGTTGGAATTAAATCCATTAGGTCCTGTCCAAAAGTAGCTCACTTCTTCATCTGAATCCCCAAAGAGTTGAATGGATGGAGTATTACAAGATAATGTGTCCCCATTTGCATAGATACTTGGCATTTCAATATCAATGTTCACTAATGCCGTATCGGAGGAAAGGCATCCAGCAGCAGTAACAAGGGTTAATTCATATATTCCGGGATTATTAATCATTGGAGATTGTTCCGTTGAGAAAAATCCATTTGGTCCTGTCCATTCATATTCCACACCAGGAAGGTCACTTTCGCCCGTTATCTGAATAATAACATTGTTGCAATTCAAAGAACCTCCTGTAGCTGTAGGAGTGGCAATTTCAAGATCACCTATCACAGTGACTATATCTGTACTAAAACATCCGTTCCCACTGTCAAAAACCAATATAATATAATCACCAGCCTCTGAAACAACTGGGTTTTGCTCATTGGATTCAAATCCATTAGGTCCTGTCCAGCTATAGCTAATATCAATTCCCTCACTGGATCCTGATCCATCTAGAAAATTTACATTTCCATCACATACTAAACTAATATCATCACCGGCATCAGATATAGGAACTTCCGTATCTTCAAAAACTTGCACAATAAACGGATCCGAAACACAAGTCAAAAGACCTTCTTGTTGAACAACGCTAAGTATATAAATGCCAGGTTCTGTTACCCAGGGTGATTGGTCTGTGGACGTAAATCCATTTGGGCCTTCCCAGTAGTAAAATATTCCAGGTCCATTGGACGAAAATGATCCATCAATTTGGACTGTAAATACATTGCACGTAAGTAAATCTGAAGGTGGAAGAGCAATCGCAATAGGATCTAAAACTAACAAATCAACATTTATAACACTATCACAACCATTTTGCGATTCCAGAAAGACCTGATATTCGCCTGTTTGACAAAATTGCTGACCCCCAACAAATATGCAATCTCCATCACAAATAATGTCCTGTGGTAAATCAGTGGTATATGCTTCTACTACTTCTAATTCAGTATATACGATACTATCGCACCCATTTCCTGCTGAATATACATCTGTATATAAACCAGAGGTGGTTTGAAAAGCACCTTCAGCATAATAGCTCTGGCCATCACAAATAGTTACCGAATCGATTTGCTCGACTCCATGTGGATAAATGGGTGGGCTAGGGCACACAAACTGATTATTAACGGCCCCTCCTGTACTTGCAGTAAAGCCATAATAGGCTAGACTTGATCCGTTAAAACAATTATTGATGACGTCAAAGCTACCATTATGGATTAACGTTCCTTCAAATAAGACCTGGTAAATATTGCCAGATGGATCCCAATTGAAGGTGATTTCAAAATATTCGTTTGTTTCTATATTTCCTCCATTTATCGAAACAGGGGCTGAAATAGAATTATTTTGATTCATATCCCCATTAATATTGACACTAGAATGATCAAAAGGGGGATCAACACCTCCATTCACGTAGGTGTCAAATTCGATAATTAATGAATTTGGTATCGTTCCTGCACCAATCTCGCCTCCCCCTACTCCACAAGTCGCTGTGCTATTGGCTTGATAGACCATGCAAATGCCATCAGCGCCTGAATCAGAAGCTCCAAAATTCATGGTCACAGTTTGTGAAAATACCTGACTAAAATCTACTTGTTCTGGATACCAGGCACAGCCAAGTTGACCGGGCAAGTCAGTTGTTAATTGGATACATTCATCTGATATGTAATTTGCATTATTTGTCAATTCAAATAAAGGAGCGGTTAAATCCTGTTCAGTTACTCTAATTTCAAAGGTTCCATTTGGTCCACCATTTTCTGCCCATATTCGAATGAAATAGGTGGCGTTTGGAACTAAATCATCAAATGAAGTGATGGGCATGTCTGTATTCCCGCATATATCATCTTCTACACAACTCAATAAGCTTAAATTGAAACAGGGACCTTCATAAATAGCCATCGCGGCATTAGCAAGTGTTCCAGCAATGGTAGCAATATATAATTTTCCATTTGCTGTACTTTGGACCTCAAACCAGATATCTGTTCCAACATAATTTCCACATCCTGGATCTGATTCTGGTGAATTAGAATTATCGATATTTGAATACGTTTCAAATGCCGTCATATCATTTGCTAATACTGTAGCACTGCACGGAGTATCCCCGCCGTGCACATTGATCGAAATAAAAGATAATCCTATGAAGAAAAAGAATCTTTGGAAACGCTGAATCATGAGTAATGATGTGTCTAAAAGTAATATTCTATAATCAATTTCTAAAAATAATAAAATTAGCCTTACTAAAAATTCTTTATGAATAACTTCTAGCGCAAAAGTGTGAAAGATCCTTGAATGATCTGTTCTTTTCCATCTGACAAAGTGATTTTTCCAACATACGTGTAGACTCCTCTAGAAGCAGGAGTATTACTGAAAATCCGATCCCATTGGGTGTTTATATCATTTGGGCTTGTATTCTCGGCAATAAATACACAATTTCCCCACCAATCGAACATGCAAAAAAGAGCCTGAAACGTAGGGACCCTGATAGAGACGCCCAAAAACAAAAAAAAATAGTCTTACAGAAATAGTTTGATTGCTCTATGTTGAAAAACTCAAAGCGTATCAAGATTTAATTCATCGGCCCTACGCCAAGATAAAATTACCTTAACAATTGATTAATGGCTTTCAATAAAGATAGGAACATTTATAATCTTGGTAAATGGATGCAGGTGAGTCGTATAGCCTAAGTTTTCATTTGGTTTACTATTTGTTCTCGACGTCTGTCAATGTCTATTAGCATCTTCTTAATCTCTAGTTCTCCTTTAGTGTATCGCTTATCTAGTATTCGTCTTGAGAAATTCTGCCTCAATAAAATTGCTCACCTCGATATATTTCATCGATTGTTTCATTCATCCGCTTATTTCCTTTGGGAATATAAACTTATTGATTTCCAGAAGAATCGAAGATACAGCACAAAACTCAAAGCAAAAAACCAAAAACGTACCCCACAACATACTCCAAACAAAAAAATCCTTGATAATAAGTTGATTATCAAGGATTTTATGAGGTCGGTAGCGGATTTGAACCGCTGTACGAGGTTTTGCAGACCTCTGCCTAACCGCTCGGCCAACCGACCGTTTTTGAACGAACGCAAAGATAATATTCTATTTCACATAAAAAAACAAACAAGCAAAAAATTAGTTCTCTCTAGACTTTAATGATTGAATCTCTTGCTCTTGCTCTTTCACCATCTTTTTCAGGTCTTTTATCTCACTCCTTAACTCCTCATTTGCCTGCTCAAGAGTCTTAATCTTACCATTCAAAATTGCATCCTCAGAGATTGTCCCAGAACTAGTAGATTTCTCCTTACCCCAACTTTCAGGGATAACTTGCTTGATAGGTTCGATCGGGTTTTCTCCACGGAAATATGTAACCCCGAAATAAACCAATGGCAAGAAAACCACTAGAAAAATCAGAAAGCGGGCACATCCCGTCATTTTATACTTTGTAGCCATAAAATCTTTATTTTGATAACGCAACTTTAAAGAAGTCCGTTCATGCTGACGTAATTATTCGACAAATTGTTATACTCAGTCGATATTCAACAAAATTAAGGCAAATAATAAGCAATCAATTAAAAATAGCCTTTACTTTTGCCTTTTTACTTGAAGTAGGACCCGAAAATGGGTTCATTTACAATCATCACAAATCAGTTTTATTATGGCAAAAGTACTTATCAATGACGGGATTCATCCTACCGGTGAACGTTTGATGAAGGAAGCTGGATTAGAAGTAGTAAATCACTCATATCCACAAGACGAATTATCTAGTATTCTTGGTGATTTCGATGCTATCTGTGTAAGGAGCGCAACGAAAGTTAGACAAGAGTTGATCGATCAATGTCCGAACCTTAAGATCATCGCACGAGGTGGTGTAGGTCTAGACAACATTGATGTGGCTTACGCCAAAAGTAAAGGACTACAAGTTTACAACACGCCAGCAGCATCTTCTCGCTCAGTCGCAGAACTTGCGATGACTCACATGATGAATCTTTCAAGAAGTATTCACAATTCGAATAGAGCTATGCCGGGTGAAGGTCATTCAAAATTTAAAGCTCTAAAAAAGTCTTATGCGAAAGGAGTAGAACTAGAAGGTAAGAAATTAGGAATCATTGGTTTTGGACGGATTGGACAGACCTTGGCAAGTATAGCACTTGGAATGGGTATGGAAGTGCTTCCAGTAGATCTTGTTATAGAATCGGCAAATATTCCTGTTGGACCAAAATCAGCTAATCTGAATTTAGAATTGAAAGTAGTATCTATGGATGAGATGCTTTCACAAGCGGACTACATAAGTCTTCATGTTCCATCAACCGATAAAGCGATTCTCGGATCTGAAGAAATGAAGAAAATGAAGCCTGGCGTTGTCTTGGTCAACACAGCGAGAGGTGGATCAATTGATGAAGAAGCTCTTATCGAACACATTAACACAGGTCTTATCAAAGGTGCGGGTCTAGATGTATTTGTCAGCGAGCCTACGCCAAGAGAAGACTTACTTGCTTTGGAGGCACTTTCTCTTAGTCCTCATATCGGAGCGAGTACTGCTGAAGCTCAAGAAAAAATAGGGATTGAGCTAGCGGATCAAATCATCGATTACTTGAGCAAATAGGATATTTGCATATTGATTTTAACAACTAATTAAATATCAATATATTAATATAAATTTGCGCCTGAAAGTTCTTTTTTATCTTCAATTCAAGGTATGTGAATGAACTTTTAGGTATAAAATAGTCATTGTAAGTTTTGGAAAACGGAGCGAAAGTTATTTTTATAAGCTAAAACTTTGATTTCCCTAGCTTAATGATTTATTTTGCAGGAATTTTAATCAACAAAATCAAAAATCTATTATCATGTCTGATATAGCTGAAAGAGTTAAAAAAATCATCGTTGACAAATTAGGAGTTGACGAATCAGAAGTTTCCACAGAGGCTAGCTTCACGAACGATCTTGGAGCAGATTCACTAGACACAGTGGAGCTTATCATGGAATTCGAAAAAGAATTCGATGTATCAATTCCAGATGATCAAGCAGAGAATATTCAAACTGTTGGACAAGCAGTTAGTTATCTAGAAGCACAAGGATAAGCAACAGCTTATTTTTAACATAAAAAAGCCCGGTGTTGTAAAAAACATCGGGCTTTTTTATTCTTAGTTTTTTCAGTGCACTTGCACTATCTATATTACTTCGTGAAAAGTAATTCTCTGTACTTTGTAAGTGGCCACATCTCATCATCCACCATCATCTCTAGTTTATCAGAGTGGTATCGAATCTCTTCAAAGTAAGGTTTTACCTTGTCAGCATATGCAATTGCCTTTTCTTCAGCATCTGACATATTATTTGCCTTCTTTCGTTCATCAATCATCTCATCAACCTTCACCTTGATACCAGAAATATGCTCTGATATTTCCGAAATCAAATCAAGCTGCTCCTTTGCATGCGTCTTATACTCTGCACCGAAAATATCCTTCAGTCCAGTTACATTCTTGATCAATATATTTTGGTATCGAATAGCTACAGGAATAATATGATTTCTAGCTAAATCTCCAAGAACACGTCCTTCAATCTGAATTCTCATCATGTACTCTTCGAGTTCGATCTCATGTCTAGCTTCAAGCTCTACTTTGTTCATCACTTGGTGATCTGCGAATAGCTTCACTGTTGACTTACTGACTTTCGCTTTTAAGGCCTCTGGAGTACTCTTGATATTGTTTAGACCTCTTTTTTCTGCTTCTTTGACCCATTCATCTCCATATCCATCCCCTTCAAATCTAATTGCTTTTGACTTCTTGATATAGTCACGTAAAACATTGAATATTGCGTCATCCTTCTTCATTTTCTTATCAGAAATCAAACTATCTACTTCTTTCTTAAATGATCGAAGTTGATCACTTACAATTGTATTCAAAACTGTCATTGGTACAGCACAGTTTGCACTTGATCCAACCGCTCTAAATTCGAACTTATTACCTGTAAAAGCAAACGGAGATGTCCTATTTCTATCTGTGTTATCCAACAATACGTAAGGTATCTTACCTACAACATTAAGCTTAAGATCTGTTTTCTCTTCAGGAGTCAATTCTCCCTTACTTACTTTTTCAAGATTATCTAAAGTTCTTGTAAGCTGTTCACCAATAAAAACAGATATAATAGCTGGAGGAGCCTCATTGGCACCAAGACGATGTTCATTACCAGCTGTAGCAATTGAAGATCTTAGCAGATCGGCATGCTTATGTACAGCCATAATCGTGTTGATGAAGAATGTCAAAAATTGAAGATTTGACATTGGAGTTTTTCCAGGAGCTAATAGATTTACCCCAGTATTGGTACTAAGCGACCAGTTATTATGCTTTCCAGATCCATTTACCCCTGCAAACGGTTTTTCGTGCAATAACACATTGAAATTATGTTTCTGCGCAACCTTGTTCATAACGTCCATTAATAATGAGTTATGATCAACTGCTAGATTAGCTTCTTCAAAGAGTGGAGCTATCTCAAACTGATTTGGGGCAACTTCATTGTGTCTCGTCTTTACCGGAATTCCTAGTTGGATACATTCCATCTCCAAGTCTCTGAGGTAAGCCATCGCTCTAGATGGAATTGATCCAAAGTAATGATCATCTAGTTGCTGTCCTTTTGCTGGAGAGTGTCCTAATAGAGTTCTTCCCGCTAATGTTATGTCAGGTCTTGAATCAGCAAGGTCGCTATCTATCAAGAAAAATTCTTGCTCCCATCCTAGAGTAGCAATTACCTTCTTAACATTTTTGTCAAAGTACTGAGCAACATCTGATGCAGATTTATCAATCGATTGAAGAGCTCTCAGTAAAGGAGTTTTATTATCTAGAGCTTCACCAGTATATGCTACGAATATGGTAGGTATACAAAGCGTAGTACCCATTACAAACGCTGGAGAGGTAGGATCCCAAGCAGTATATCCTCTTGCTTCGAAAGTATTTCTTATTCCACCATTTGGAAAACTTGAGGCATCTGGTTCTTGCTGTACCAATTGAGCACCACCAAATTTTTCGATAGCATTACCAGGACCAACTGGTTCAAAGAAAGCATCATGCTTTTCTGCAGTAATCCCCGTAAGAGGCTGGAACCAGTGTGTGTAGTGCGTTGCTCCAACTTCTAGAGCCCATGCTTTCATACCACTTGCAACTTGGTCTGCTATACTGTGAGAAATCTTTGTGCCGTGATCTACTGCGGCCTGAATTGCTTTGTATGCCTCGCCAGTAATAAAATTGCGCAAAGCGTCAGAATTAAAAACTTTTGCGCCGTATAATTTAGAACGCTTGTCTGAAATCTCATCAACCTCTACAGGCTTATGTTTTTGAGATTCTTTAATTGCGTGAAATCTTAGAGTTGACATAAAGAGTTTGATTTGTTTAAATTAATAGTTGCAAAGTTATATTAATTTAAACATCATACAACAAGCACCCTAAAAAAAATAGGGTTATTCCGTCAAATAATAGACTTTACTGAAAATTAACCCCTTATTCAAAGGGGGTAAGACTTATAAAAATGGATTCACTCTACAAGACTACCCTACAAAACCCCGAAACTAGTGTTTCATCATCCATTCAATCAGTTCGTTTGCAACTTGATCTTTCTCAGGCTCATTCAGTAATTCGTGGTAAAGACCATCCCACATACGCAGTGTCTTGTCTTGTGAAGATATTCCCTGATAAATCCAATCGGCACTTTCGGGATCGATAAGTCGATCATCTGTTCCGTGATGAACAGCAAATGGAAGCTTTATCATATCCAGTTCTGTTCTAGCTTGATTCATAGCTTTCAGAAATTCATCTCCAAATTTAGCTTTGGTTCCTCCTCGATAATTTAGAGGATCTTCATTGTACTTCTTAACTTCAAGAGGGTCTCTCGACACGGCAGATGCATCAAGCTTCACTGTAGGTAAGTTTGGAAATATCTTTGCGATAAAGCTTGATAGCCTAATTAACACTTTTGGTATAGAATCATCTGGTTTCAGCGCGGCACCTGACGTAAGTGCTCCAGTCAATAAGTCATCTCCATAAATCTGAAGATATCTTAGCAATACGAGGCCTCCCATAGAATGTCCGTATATAAAATTTCGGTCACCTTCTTTAAAAAAGCTATCTGCAATAGAATTGAGATCCTCAGCAAATTGATCAAAATAATCAACCATCGCTTGCTTACCCCCCGATTGGCCATGACCACGCTGATCATAGATTAAAGCCCTTATACCCGCTTTTGCCAATTGTTCCACAAATGGTTTATAACGCATACCGTGTTCTGCATAACCATGTACGATTATAACTGATGTTGAACTTTCAACTTGATTAGTATATTGATTGATAGGAATATCACCTACCTTCACTTTTTGTTGCATAATCCGGCTTTTTAGAAGGGAAATTGTTCTGCTAAATAATTACTTGATCTGAAGCAATTACTAATCAAGCGTTCTTCCTTCAACTGTTTTACGCTTAACAGAAAGCTTCTTAGCGGCTCTTAAATCCACCATCAAACGAGAGTACGCTGACTCATCAGATGTAAAATAGATTTTCTTATCGTAGCTTATTCTTCCAATATCTCTTTTCCAGTCTGCAGCTAAGAGTACAAAGTCAGCACCTCTCCTTTTACTTGGTCCAAACATCAAGAACTTCTCATCACTTGTTTCAAAGGACACAGCAAATTGATTTGATCTTGGTTCAAACAAGAATACTCCAGGAGTTCTTCTAGGAAATACGACTTCCTCGACTTTTTTGCCATCTCTAATTTTGATAGCACCATCTTTAATTTTTGCATCACCATCACGTACTTCTCTCCATAACACCACATCGTCTGATAAATAGAATTGGATTTTCTGTAGATCAGATTCCGTCCAATTGTATTCATTTCTAAGGTTGGCAGTAAAAGGCGTTAGTCTAGGAGAACAGGACATAATGGAACCTGCTAGACACAAAATAAACAGTAATTGCTTCATCTTAAAAGTTTTGGTTCTTAGCGTAATCGCAAACAATATACGATCTAAATACCTCAAAGGTATACCCTAGACAAATATTTTAACTTGCATTTAAGAGGGGATTAACTAAAAAGAGCCTATCTCATGACGAGATAGGCTCCTAGATCAATTCTTTATATTCTAACCTCCGAAATCATCAAAGGCAACGTTTTCCTCAGGTATCCCCCATTCATCAGCCATTTTAAGTACTGACTGATTCATCATAGGAGGTCCACAGAAGTATAATTCTAATTCTTCAGGTGCTTCATGCTTTGTCAGGAATTCATCAATTACAACTTGATGTACAAATCCTTTGAACCCATCACCATTTGGATCATTAAGATCTTTCTTTAGTTCCCAGTTGTCTTCAGGTAAAGGGTTGTCAAGCGCAATTGCGAAAGTGAAGTTAGGAAACTGCTTTTCAATTTCTCTGAATTCTTCAACATAGAATAACTCTTGTTTCGTACGTCCACCATAGAAGAATGTTACTTTTCTACCGGTTTTTAATGTATGAAACAGATGGTACAAGTGAGATCGCATCGGTGCCATTCCAGCACCACCACCTACGTACAACATCTCAGCTTCAGTTTCTTTAATAAAGAACTCACCGTAAGGACCAGATATTGTCACTTTATCTCCTGGTTTACAATTAAAGATATAAGAAGAACAAATACCTGGATTTACATCCATCCAATCATTCTTTGCTCTGTCCCACGGTGGAGTAGCAATACGTATCGTCAATGAAACAATATTTCCCTCTGCAGGGTGATTTGACATTGAATAGGCTCTGAATATTTCTTCATCATTGACCATCTTAAGAGGCCATAGATTGAATTTGTCCCAATCCTTCTGAAACTTATCTGGAGTATCGTGATACTTTGGATGAGCAGTAATATCAATATCCTTGTAATCTACTGTTGTAGGGGGAACATCGATTTGTATATAACCACCAGCTTCAAAGTCCAATGTTTCACCCTCAGGTAAACGAACTATAAACTCCTTAATAAAGGTTGCTACATTGTAATTTGAAATAACTTCACACTCCCACTTCTTAATACCAAAAATCTCTTGTGGTATACGGATTTCCATATCCTCCTTAACCTTAACTTGGCAGGCTAACCTTTTATTCTCAGCAGCCTCTTTCTTAGTTAAGTGATTCATCTCTGTTGGGAGTACATCTCCACCACCTGCATCTACATGGCATTCGCACATAGCGCAAGTTCCACCACCTCCACATGCTGAAGGAAGGAAAACACTCTTTTCAGAAAGAGCAGTAAGGAGAGTGGAACCAGGTTGAACGATCATAGGATTTTCAACATCACCGTTCACTATTATTTTCACATCTCCCTGTGGTACAAGTCGTTTTCTAGCGAAAATCAACATTCCAGAAAGTGCTAAAATTACCGCACTAAATACCAAGATCGAAACGATAATTGGCATAGCGCTAAAAAGAATTACTTGTAATATAACCATCTTCTAAACTAACTTAAAATGATGAAAGATCGATTCCCATGAGCCCCATAAAAGCAAGTCCCATCAAACCGGTTAACATAAATGCCATACCTAACCCACGTAAAGCAGGAGGCACTGCAGAATATTTTATTTTTTCTCTAATTGCCGCAATAGCTACGATTGCTAAAAACCAGCCGAAACCACCTCCTAATCCAAAAGAAACTGACTCTGCGAAGTTATACTCTTTTGAAACCATAAATAATGATCCACCAAGAATCGCACAGTTTACTGTAATAAGGGGTAAGAATATCCCCAGAGAGTTGTAAAGCGATGGTGAGAATTTTTCAACGACCATCTCAACTAATTGTACCATAGATGCAATAACTGCTATAAATAGTATCAAACGCAAGAAAGTAAAATCCTGACCAAAAATACCTGTATCACTTAAAAGATATGTATTGATTAACCAGTTGATCGGCATGGTAATACCCAGTACAAAAATAACTGCCAAACCTAGTCCGAAAGCTGTTTTTACGCTTTTCGATACAGCAAGAAAAGAACACATTCCCAAGAAGTAGGATAGTGCTAGATTTTCAATGAATGCTGATTTAATAAATATATTTGCTAATTCGCCCATGATATTTCTAATAAGAGTATGCTGTAATTAATGTTATAGATTACGAGATGTCAACGAGTTTCTTATTCCATGCTCTGTGTGCCCAAATTAAAGCACCAATAACGAACATTGCGGAAGGGAACAAAACCATTAAGTTATTTGGTTCATACCAACCGAACACGAAACTTGTCGTAGTATCAATCAAGTACTCATCTGTTGGGCCTATAATTTTGAATCCGGCTAATGAACCCTTGCCAAACAATTCTCTAATTGCAGCAACAATCAGAAGAATCACTCCATAACCTACTCCATTTCCTATACCATCAAGTAAAGATTTGTAAGGTGTATTGGCCATGGCAAAAGCCTCCAATCTACCCATCACGATACAGTTAGTAATGATCAGCCCGATAAATACTGAAAGCTCTTTGTACATTGGATAGAAAAAACCCTTTAATGTAAGCTCTACTATAGTTACCAAAGAGGCAATTATAACAAGCTGAACGATCATTCGTACTTGCTTGGGTATTGAGTTCCTTAGTAAGGAAGTAAATAAACTAGCAAAAGCTGTAACCACCACCACAGCGATAGACATCACCAATGCTTTGTTAAACAATGTTGTTACAGCCAGCGCTGAACAAATACCCAATACTTGGACCGTAATAGGATTATTGTCATTTAATGGATCGGTAAGAAGCTTTCGCTCTTTTTTCCCAAAGCTAAATGACGCTTCTTTCTTTACTGCTACAGTAGTCTCAGCCATCTGTATTTATTTTTTCGTAAAAAGTTAAAATTTCAATTTAATTTCCTAAAGATTTGAAGTAAGGTGCGTAGCCTTGAACTCCATCTTTCATCATTGCGGTAACTCCGTCTGCTGTGATCGTCGCACCTGTCAGACCATCTACTTCATAGGTACGATTTTTAGCTCCACCCTTTCTAACAAGAATTCCTGCGTAATCACCATTTGGATCTTTAATCTTAGTTCCTATAAACTGCTTTTGAAAAGCTTTACTATCTTTTATCTCAGCCCCTAATCCAGGTGTTTCTGCTTTATGATCGAAAGCAACCCCAGCAATAGTTTCAAGATCTTCTTCTAAGGCAATATATCCCCATATTTCATCCCAAAGTCCATTTCCTCTCATTGCCATAATATAATACGCTTTCCCATCATCAGCATTGAACTTAAAAAGTGGCCATGACCTTTGATCGAGGGGCTTCTTCTTCTCTTTTGCCATGTCTATATCTTCTGCAGAGTTACCTCCATAGCCTAGCGCCTCAATCTTTTCAGGAGACATTTCCTTTCCTGAAGAAGATATTGCACTTGTCGAAACCTGATTTTCAAATAATGCCATAATCTCCTCATTAGACATTTCATCTAGTGGCTTACTCAACTTCGTTTTCACTGCTGAAAGAATTGCTTTCTTATTGTAAACTTCTTCATTCACTTTAACTCGACCTTGAAGACCGTAGAAAAGAAGCGACAACACAAGTGCTACGATAGTAGTCATAGCCAGTACGAATAATAAGACTTTGTTTGTACTATGCACGTTTTAATCTTTTAGTGATGTTTGCTTGTAGAACATAATGATCTATCAATGGTGCAAACGTATTTACAAATAGAATAGCCAACATCCATCCCTCAGGATATGCTGGATTTATTGTTCTAATAATCATTCCTATAGCCCCTATCAAGAAACCATAGAACCATTTTCCAGTATTGGTGCCTGATGCAGTTACAGGATCAGTCGCCATAAATGCCATAGCAAATAAGAAACTTCCCATGTAGAACTGATAAAGCCAAGGAACTGTCATCATCGGAGATGCACCCCATACATTAAGAAACATAGCAGTCAGAGCAGCTCCAATAATCATACTTAGCATTATTCGCCAGCTTGCGATTCCTGTTACAATTAGAAATATGGCTCCGAGTGCGATTAATGGCTTAGATGTTTCACCTACAGATCCAGGTATTGTACCCCAGAACATCTGAGCTTCACTAAATTGGGCTGTTACAGCGTCCCACCCTCCTTGATAAGCAAGACTGAGAGGCGTGGCTCCACTATATCCATCTACTACAAATCCAGGTTGAAATCCAGAACTACCAAAAATCTCCAGTATAGGATTTACTATCGAAGTTATCACAAAGCCATATTCAGTAGCTGAACCAGGTGCAAGACCATCGAATCCAGCAACCCATACATTGTCACCTGCTATATAAGTAGGATAAGCAAAGAATACAAATACTCTTGAGAGTAAGGCGATATTCCATATATTCATTCCCGTACCTCCAAATGCTTCTTTTCCTATAATCACTGCAAATGCAACCGAAACCGCCAATATCCACAATGGAAGATCTGGTGGCATAATAAGTGGAATAAGTGCTCCAGAAACCAAGAAACCTTCTTCAACAGCATGGCCTTTTCTTGCAGCTATGATAATTTCAATACCTAGACCAACTACATTGGCAACTATAAATAAAGGAAGAAATTTAACAAGACCATAAATTAATTTAAGCCCGAAAGCTTCAACTAGTCCAGTATGTAATCCCTGAGCCAAGAAATGTTGGTGTCCGATATTAAAAGCCCCAAATATGAAAAGAGCAGACATTGCTATTACGACATGGATCATGGTTCTTTTTAGATCCATACCATCGCGTATCTGAACACCTTTTGCTGCTGTCACATTATTTGGTGTATATGCAAAAGTGAATACCGCATCGTACAAGGTATGAAGAACCGGACTTTTCTTCTTGTCTGGTTCTATTTTTTTGAACACGTCAATTAAACCCATATATGAAGTTTGTTATTTATTTAAAATTAAAGTTGAGCACGCATCATATCAAGCCCTTCTCGCAACAGTTGCTGCATTGGAGCTTTTGATGTACATACAAATTCACAAAGTGCTATATCTTCCTCACTAAGCTCATTGATACCTAAGCCTTCCATTCTTTCAAGATCTTCGGTCATTATTGACTTCATCAGAGCCTGTGGATAAATATCCATCGGTAATACTTTCTCATACTGTCCAGACACTACAAATGCTCTTTCTTCTCCGTGAGTATTACTCTCTGCACGGTATTTGAAATTAGGATATAAAAATGAAGGGAATGTTTTTGAAATACTAGGTCTTGGAGCTAGTGGCAATAACCAGCCAAATGCTTCATATTTATCTCCTTCTAGGATAACAGTCAATTGATCATCTTTAAAGTTCAAAAAGTCATCAGCTGCTTTTGCTTCACCAGAAAGAACATCACCTGCCACATATCTTACGTGATCTCCGGCTAAATTACCTTGAACAAGCTCAGAAATATTAGCACCTACAAAAGTTCTTACGTATTTCGGTTCTTGTAATTCAGCTCCAGTTAGAGCCACTACTCTACTTCCATCAAATTTTCCATTTAGAAATAAACTTCCTAGTGCAATCACTTCTTGCATTGTAATGGTCCAAACAAAATCATTTAAACCTATTGGCTTAATGTGATGTATTTGAACTCCGACATTTCCTGCTGGATGAGCTCCGCTGAAAATGTGCTTTTCAGCATTGTCAAATTGTAAAAAAGCTTCTCCTGCTGCGTCCGATTTTCCATCTACTCCAAGATGTACTTGACCACTAGTTAACTTTGACAGAACGTCAATTCCTTTCTGAAAATCAGCCTCTCTTCCTTTTATAATAAGGCTATTGTCTGGCGCTAAAGGCGCAGTATCAAAAGTGCTTACAAAAATATCTCGGGGAATATCGGTTAATGATGGTATAACATCAAAAGGTCGCTGATTAAGATATATCCATGCTCCAGAAGCTGCCATAAACGACACTAGATCTTCTCTTGAAACTTTGTCTAAAGATGGAACTTCAAATGACTTGCTTTTCTGCTCCTTATCAGCCAAAATTGTAACATTAGATATAGATCTTTTAGCACCTCTTAGTACTTCTACGATTTCTCCACTTACCGGTGCAACAAATTTTACATCAGGATTGCTTTTATCGAAAAACAATACATCTCCAGCCAGTACTTCGTCGCCTGCTTGTACAACAACTTTGGGGATTGGAGCTAGGCCACGAAAGTTGTAAGGGATAACTGAGTGTCTAGTTACAGATTTTGCATCTTCAATTGCAGCTGGTGCAGCACCAGCTAACTTGATATCAAAACCTTTTCTTAACTTAATAAAATCATGCCCCTTAGCAAAAGACGGAGCTTTGTTGGAAAACAAGTCTCCAAATTTTGGAAATAGCGACATGTTTGTCTTTTCAGTGTTAATTCCAGCTTTTCCAGCCTCTATTTGCATCAGATTGTCAACTATTGAGATGACAGCCCACAAAAGGAGAATGACACCTACAATGATAAGACCGTATATGAATCCTCTAGGAGTTCCACTGCTTGATTGCGCCGCTAATGGAGCAGCAGATAGCAGCAAACACGTAAGGAAGACGTATAACTTAATTCCTTTATTCAAAGCCTGTACGATTTATATAATTTTTCAAAAAATTACCGCAAATATAATAGCTTTCACTATACTAAAATAGTGCAAACTAATGATCTTTCAAGTTATGTCTATTTAGACTTAATCTAAATAGCTCGAAAGCGGTAGCTTCTCGGTGATATAACAAACCTAATTACAAAATAGATTAAAAGAATGCCTACAAAATTGCCTTTTTTCTCTGCTGTCTCATGACGTAGTTCCAAGAAATCAAACCAGTGATTGCTGTAGCAAGGTAGACTACATATAAAATGGCCACTAAAGTGCCACCTTGCGCATAAAATATATAGATATACGCTCCATTAATAAATAACCAATAAATCCAATTTTCATAAATTCGATTCACCAGCAACCACGTAGCCCAAATACTAAAAACAGTTGTCACGCTATCTAATAAAGCAAAAGCGGGATTTACAAAAAATTGGACAATGAAAACAAGGACTAATGAGCTTATTGTCCCAAAGACGAGTGCATTTAGATGAGAGCTGAATGGCAGCGTTTCAATTCTTGGATAACCAGTATCTTTCTTGGATTTGATCCAACGATATAGACCAACAATCCCCATATACACATAGAGTAACTGCAAGCCAGAATCAAAAAAGAGTTGATACTCTGAGTAGTCTTTCCACGATAGCAAGCCGCAGCTAATTATCCCAAAAACCCAACAAACTGGCTTATTCAAAACGGAGAAAAACGCATATAAGAGACCTGTGACTAGAATAGTCCAATCGATCCAATCGTACTTACTAAGTTCAAGAACAACCTCCTCCCACACTAATCTTCAACGGTTACGTGAAAAATAGCCTGTTCAACCATATTTTCAGTATTACAAATGATATTAATAACTTCTCTGAAAGTACCTGTTCTTGCTTTCACCTTACTATCGAAAGTGGCGGTGATAACAGCCTTCTCTCCAGCTTTTATTGGTTCAGCAGGATACTCAAAAGTTGTACAATGGCACGCGGTAACAACCTCGATCAATAAGGGATTATCTCCAGTGTTTTCGAAAACATATTCCATATTAACTTTATCGCCCAACTTTATTTTGCCAAGCTGGTAGTCATTCTGCGCAAATTTGAAGGTAGTAAGTGGCAATTCATCTTGGCTTGCAGAGGAATAACCAGATTTTTCAGTATGGTTCGGCAGTCCACCTCCACCGTTAATAGGTCTTGTCGTTTGCTTCTTGATTTCAATTGTTTGAGGTCCAGAGATAATCTTAAACTCCGTCCTTCTATTGAATTGGTGTTCTTCGTCACTACAACGGACCCCATTTACACATCTATTAAGTATGACCTCCTCACCATAGCCAACAGCTTGAATGCGATCGGGAGCAATACCTCTATCAAGCAGATATTGCTTAGCACTATTGGCTCGACGCTGAGACAACTCTTCATTGTAGCGGCTTAAACCTTGAGCATCTGTATGCGAAGACAATTCAATAACCATCGTTGGGTAATCATTCATAATTTCTAGAATGTAGTTTAAATCACCCTCCGCACTTTTTAATATTACGTCACTATCCAGGTCATAATAGATATTATTCATCCGAATAGGCTCATTAACAGTAACTATGACTGTCTCTTCTTTTGGTGGTGGTGGAATCGGTATTTCTTTCAACGCTATCGTACGCTCCACCGTGTAATCATCAAGAATTCCAACTGTATTGAATTCAATTGAATCAGAATAGTAGCCCTTTCTATTTACTACAACTCTATATGCCTTGTCTGCATCAAGTGCAAAATTAAAATCATTAGAACTGAGGTTATTCTTGATTTCTGGGTCAGCTTTTTCATCACCTTCAGTCAGGTCAATTAGTTTGACTGTCGCCTCTTTCAAAGGATCAGTTCCATCTGTGATTAATGCTTTAAGGTCTATGACAAGTTCTTTCATATTAACCGAAAAGATGTCATCGCAACAAGTTTTACTCATCACAGATCTCTTTCTTTCAGCGGGTCTATTTGAAACTAAAAACCCTTGTAATCCAGCCTCATCCAATGTATAGTACATATCATCGTAAGTCGAATTATAACCACTCCCCATGTTCGTAACTTCAGACCATTGCGTTCCGTCCCAAGTCGTTTTGAAGATATCCATTCCCCCGAAGCCGGGATAACCTTCTGTACTGAAGAAAAATTCTCCTTCTCGATAAAATGGCGTCATTTCATCATAGGATGTATTTATTGTTTCACCCAAATTAACGGGAGTTCCAAAAGTGTTCTCACCTGTTTTCTCACTGTAGTAAATATCATAACCGCCAAAACCACCTTCAATTTGCGCTGAGAAGAAAAGCACGTCACGTCCGTACAATTCGCCTACTGCAGGATACTTAATTAGATAGTCTCCATTTATATCACCTTCCACCATATCAGAAGGACCCCAATTAGGACCTTTTCTATTGGAATAATACACTTTAGATTCAAGCAATTCACCTTCTTCAATTAACATCCTCGTAAAATACATAATCTGCCCATCGGCTGAGAAGCTTGGATTACCAGTATGGTATCCTTCACGATTAATCTCATCGCTCAATGCAGACCCTTTCTCATAATCACCCTTATCATTTAAGGCTGTGGTGTATATCTTGAAATGTGTTTCACCTTCCAGCTTACCATTGTAAATGAGCTCATCTTTTCGATTCAACGAACTATAGTACAATTCTGCCCCATATGATCTAGGACCAGCTTCACTTGAAGGGCTATTAACATTTCTATGAACTGGTTTTATAATAGCATCTACGTTATCTTCGAAATCTGAACTCTTTGCAATGCCGTTAATCAACAATACTGCTTGTTTCTTACGTTCCAAATCCTCAGTTTCGTTGACAAATTCGTTTAGTATGGCATAAGCGTCATTGTATTCACCCATTATCTTCAAAGAATTTCCATATTCTAGCTTGTATTCACCATATGATTCCGTACGATCACGAGACAATACTCGTTTGAACCAACTTGTAGCGCGTTTATAGTTTCGGAGATTCATGTAACATTCGGCAACTTTAATTGCAAAGTCCTTGTCTTTTCTTTCTTTATATGCCTGTTCGTACCATTCTGCAGCATTGTAGTAATCTCCTGAATTAAAGGCTTCATCTGCAGTTGCAATCTTGGTTTCATATGTGACTTCAGTCAACGGCTGAGCCATAGCAACAGTACTTATGAAAGCAACAAATAAAAGGGCAATAGTATATCTGATCATTAGTTTTATCATTAAGTATGAATCTCTATATAACATAAATTGCGTTACAAAAATTTTGTTGTCCTGGGGAAGTTGTTATAATCGCGGACAAACCTGAGTAGGATCAATTTTAGGCTTCTTGTAAACTTTACCAACATACGAAACCGCTAATTCAAATGCTCCTACTGAATTTGTAGCTGCAGTGTAACCACTAGCAGTTAAATCATAGGCGAGTTGCACCTTAGTATCTTTGATATCAACACCCAAAAGAAACTGAACAGCATCTCCTACTCTATAACCAAGGCCTCCATTTATATACATACTTTTAGCTTCGCTAAGTAAGTAACTAGTTTTAACCTGTGCTACAGTCTCCCAATTATTACCAGTTCTTTGATACATCAAAGAAGGTGTTAGGAATAAATTTCCAGCTATAGGTGTATCATACAGCGCAAAAGCTGTGAACTTCAGTTTTTGTCTATCTACCCCCTTGGCAAATGCTTGATTAGCTCTATTAATTCGGCCAACAGAAAATCCGGCTCTTATGAATGAAAGGTTCCGCTGGTAACTTGAGAACACTACACCCCCTACCCAATCTGTAAGATTAGATCCTTCCTGCGTAATCAGTTGATTATCCAGCGTTGGAATCTCGTTATTGGCGGTTTGACCTAAAATCACTGTTTCAGTCAATAGATCTCTTCCTTCTCGCAAATTCAATCTTCGGTTTCCTGTACCATTCTGGATTCCAAATGAGAGTATTCTATTTTGCTTCTTGTCTAGCGATAAGTGATAACTCACCCCTTGAAAACTCTTCGTTTCAACCATTCTGTATTGACTCGACTGGTCTCTAAAAACACCAACACCTATTCCTACCCAATCTTGCTTTCTTAATCCTCGGATGATAGGCACATCCACGTGAATTGTAGGTGTGCTGTATGCTCCTTTTACGGCTGCAGAACGCCACTGATCCCTGTAAATACCACCTATTCTGTAGCTCCCAGAGAAACCTCCTGCAAGAGCTGGGTTCAATGTTAAAGGTGAAAAATCATAGGATGTAAAATGTATATCTTGAGCTTTCAAATCGTGGATAAAAAAGCAAATGATGCAAAGAAGAATAGTTAGATTTTTAAACATATAAATCTTTTCTTAATGTTTAAGAGTGTTTGAAACCTTTTGATTTCAGAATAAAACTGGAAATATACTTAAATTTGACAAAACAAACTGCTTTCAATCTGTCTTGTACAAGGTCTAAGGAAAAAAAATAAAGTATAGTATCAATACTTAAGAAGCAATTAAACAGCTTAAATGCTGCGTCCTATTCCGACCACTTATTCTTCATGTAAGTAAATCAATGATTAAAACATGTAGAAAAAAGTTTATTTAACTATAACATATATTTCTCTCTCATATAAGCTTTTTCCTGATTTCGGCTTTCGCTCAAAACAACAATTTCTGATTATTGAACATATTCACCAGAACTTAAATTAAACAAACAGTACTGATAGCTCTTTAGATCTCGACTTATTTGTTTGATTGTGCTATTACAAATTCATCAACAGTTACTGCTTTTCAAAATGAAAAGTTCAAATCATCGGTGCTTGATCTATTGCGCTGGCAAAACTTTTCCTTCACAAATTCCAAAACCTAGTGAAACGTCACCTTTCTTGCAACGACCTCGCAATCTCACTACATCGCCATCCTTAATAAACTTACGTTCTGAACCATTTTTCATCGTTAGTGGCTTTGAGCCTCTCCATGACAACTCTAACATTGATCCATAGGAGCTTGGCTCCTTTCCACTAATGGTTCCTGAAGCATACAAATCACCGACAGTAATATTACACCCATTCACAGTCTGATGCGCTAACTGTTGACACATATTCCAGTACATGTACTGAAAGTTAGAACTGCAAACAGTATTTACTTCGTGATCCTCTGGAGTTATAATATCTACGAACAAATCTATGTTGTAATTTTTCTTTCCGTCGTATTTCAGATAATCCAAGACCTCAGGATCTTGTTCTGGTGACTCTATTCTAAATGGCTCCAAAGCTTCAAGCGTAACGATCCAAGGAGACAAAGTAGATGCGAAATTCTTTCCTAAAAACGGCCCAAGTGGAACATATTCCCAACTCTGAATATCCCTAGCACTCCAATCATTAAATAATGCCAGTCCAAAAATATGATCTTCAGCTTCTGCAGTACTTACTGAGTCACCTAAAACTGTTGACTTGCCAACTACAAATCCCATTTCTAATTCAAAATCGAGCAATTTACTTGGACCAATTAAGGGTGAGTTTTCGACAGGCTTTTGTTGACCTTTTGGTCGACGAATATCTGTTCCTGAAACGACAATACTGGAAGCTCTACCGTGATATCCGACTGGCATGTGAAGCCAATTGGGAAGTAAAGCGTTATTTGGATCACGAAACATCGTACCGACATTTGTAGCGTGCTCTCTACTCGAATAGAAATCCGTATAATCTGTAACCTTAATTGGCAACTTCATCTGCACTTGATCCTCTGGAATCAAAAAATCTGTTGAATCTGGTTTTGGGCTTGACCCAAAAAACTCAATCAAACGCTCACGCATCGGGACCGTTATAGACTTTCCTTGCTCAATGAATGAATTTAAAAAGTCACTTGAAAGTGTTGACTTATCAAGCTCAATTCCATTGAAAACTCCTAAATCATATAACGCAGACAAATTAATCACATAATTTCCTAGTCTAGAAACAACATGTTTATTACCATCAATTTCACCAATTCCGAATGGAAAATTGTGCATCGTAAAGTCCGTATCATTTGGTATATCCAACCAAGAATTCATCATAATATCTTATTTTACTTGAAATAACGCATTTGCAAATATAAGCTCACCACTTTTCCAGAAAGCTCTAAAAAGTGGATTATCAACCATATAAATAACAACTCCTCTGCCTTTTTCTTCAACTGCAAAAACACTGCTATCTTCAAAGGAACTAGCCAGTTCAGAACCAATAAAGCCGTAAGAGTTGTAATCTTCAGGAATAAAAACGGGATTAAATCCATTTCCACCTATCAAAGGAATTCTTCTACTACTATTCTTTAGTGTATAATATGAATTCATCCCATAGCAGAGTGGATGTGTAGAATCAACTTCAGTCTTGAAAATCGCCCCAGGAATACTACCTGATATTGATCTTCTTTCCGCACCTTCGTATGCTCTTTTCTTGTAGCGATCTTCATGGTCTGATTCGGAATCCGAAGTAGAATTCTCATCCTTTGCAATTGTGAAAAGATCTGAACTTAATAAATTTCGATTGGCTCCACCGATAGAAATCAACTTTCCACCAGAACTCACCCATTCACTAATCTTTGTCAAAAGGTCTTCCGAAAGTGAATAATAGCCATCTGGCAAAATCAAGGTATTAACTTCATCTAAATCTATATAGGAGAGGCTTGAAATATCAACTCTTGAAATCGGATACTTCAGCACCTGCTCAAAGTAATACCAAACCTGACCATATGCATTTGCATCTACACCGTCTCCAAATATTGTTAGCACTTTCGGCTTATCAATCATCTGCAATCCACTTCCTCCTAGATCACTTCCTGAATTGGCAAATCCATTTTCGATTGGAAGCATTTCAATTTTATGATCCAACGCAATTTTTGCTAAAATCTCTTGCCAGTCGATTGATTCCTTTTGATCAGCCTTCAAAACAAGTAAGTCCCCCCTTTTCAAGTTAAGATTCTCTAGTTTGATGTGTTTTTGAGCAGACTTCACCACAAGATCCTCAAGCAGTAGCTGACCAAGAACAATTTCTACGCCTTTAGTCTGATTCCAAGGAATAGCAACTCCTACCTTCCCAACTGAAAATTCAATTTCATCCGATATTCGTTCTTCTTCAACATCCACATTTGGTTTATCCTTAAATGCATAACAATCGAGTCCATATGCCAAAGGAATGCACCATGACGTAATATCATATGTTAATGAATCAGCAAGAATGGGCTCTTCCTCCATGAATACCTGTAACAAAGTAGATTTAGCTTGGAATGCTGAGACAAAGATATCGCCCTTCTCAGCTTCAAAATCCTCTTCTGTCTTTTCATTATATGAATATGCTTTTAGACGCTTTGATTCTTCAACGAAACTATATTCAATACCATTTTTATCAAGAAGCTCGGCAAACTCTTCAGACTTAGCACCTTCCTTGATTATATAGTGCTTGTATTTGCCTGAAGGACTATCTTTAGAGTTCCTAAAATAGTCTTTGAACTGATTGATCATTTGAGCCTGATTCTTTACAGCCATTTCAATAGTCGAAAGACTTGTTGTTGTGTGATGATCAATCCTGTCTTGTAAAACAAGATCTTTTCCATTACTCATTCGGATTGCACGACCTGCCATTCCATGTCCAGCCTGCTCATAAGTCATACCTATTGATCCATTGAATGTCGGCCAAGTATCACCATAGCTCGGATAAAGAAGATCAAAAATTTCTCGTGTAAAGTACAACCAACCATTTTCGTCAAAATAGCCTGCATGGTTCTTTCCAATTTCATATTGAAAATCCCTCTGCCAATCTGTAATTGCTTTATGGTATGGTTCTGCAGCTGGTGCAAAATAATAATGATCATCGTAACCCATTTCATGCAGATCGGCATGAATATGTGGCAACCAAGCGTTATACCTTGCAATTCGTTGTTTAGACTCAATTTGAGTCTGCCAAGCCCAATCGCGATTTAAATCAAATAGATAATGATTCACTCTACCTCCTGGCCATGGTTCCATATGTTCTACATCCATAAGTTGCGGATGAACCTGAATTCCGCTTATTCCTCGATGCCAATGTGTGTATCGTTCGTATCCATCAGGATTTAACGATGGATCAATTATAACTACTGCCTCATCTAGCCAAGATTCCTTCGAATCATCCTTAAGCAGTTGATACAGAACGTTCATCGATGCTTCAGATCCACCAGCTTCATTTCCATGCACACTGTAAGACAACCATACGATTGACTTTTCGATGATTACATCTGGCTTCTCAGCAATCACACCTGCATTGAATAGATTTGTTTTTCGAATATTCTCTATCTCTTCAAGATTCGACTTTGATGATACGAAAGCAAGGTACAATGGTCTTCCTTCGTGTGTTTCTCCATACTGTTCTAAAGTAAGCTGATCTGATGCTTTGTCAATCTTTTTGAAATACTCTACAAGCTCATGGTGCGGTGTAAATTCCCTTCCATATGTGTCACCAAAAAACTCTGTAGGGCTGACAATTTCTTGCCCAAAAAGAAAAGATGGAGCTAAAAGCAAAAGTAAAATAGAGTAAATATTCATAGATGTTATTTCAGATAAATGGACTGCGAAAATACAAAAAATATTACCTCATCATTCCTTCATCAGCAAAACTAAAAAAATCGTTTCCCGCAATAATCAAATGATCCAATACAGTAATATCAAAGTACACCGCTCCTTCCTTGATTTTCTGAGTAATATCCAAATCAGCCTTACTAGGTTTCAGATTACCAGAAGGATGGTTATGAGCGAGAATTATTGAGCTTGCCAAAGATTCAATTGCACATGAGAATACAATTCGCGAATCAACAATTGTTGCACTAATCCCACCTATAGAAATTCTCTTTTTAGCAATCACTAGATTAGCCTTATTGAGCAGTAAAACCCAGAATTCTTCCTTATCCAAACCCGTCAAAGAGGATTTTAGACAGTGATAAGCATCTGCACTTGTGGATATCTTTCTAACAGCAGGCTTTTCCGCATGATGAATCCTGTTTCCAAATTCTATTGCTGCGAAAATATATGCTGCTTTTGCTGGACCAACTCCTTTAAATTTCAGCAAGTCCTTCCGCTTGATTGTCTTGAATCTTGACAGATTATGATCTATTGATGATAAAATTGACTGAGCTAAATTTATAACATTCATGTCCTTGGTTCCAGAACCCAACAAAATTGCTAGGATTTCAGAATCCGTAAGGTTTTGTTTTCCTAAAAGCTGAAGTTTTTCTCTAGGTCTATCTTCTTCTGCCCATTTTGAAATTGTAATGTGATTTGCCTTGTATTGCATAAGTGTCTTTAGTTATTAGTGTAACCAAAAGACGAAATGTCCCTCTTTAAAGTGTTGTTTTTTTTTAGATTTCACATAAAATAAAAAGAAACTAAGTATTTCAATAGGTATTCCAAAGCTTGAATAAGGAGTCTCAGAGCTCATTAGCTCACTGTTTTGAAAAACTCTAAAAGCTCTGTAAAATCTAAGTTTTGTCAGGACAGAACGACAATGAAACTATTTTCTAAAAAATGAACAATAATTTACAGCGTTTGAACATTATTGTTCGTTATGTGGTAGGCCCTACAATATTATTTACGACACCTTGAACTTTCATGTACTTAACCAAAACTCCAAAATTTATAAAATCCCTTTTTCCAACCTTAACTTGGAACATGGAATCTTCTGAGAAAGTACTCTATTTGACTTTTGACGATGGACCAATTCCTGAAGTAACACCTTGGGTTCTCGAATTACTTGAGCAGTACAAAGCAAAGGCTACCTTTTTCTGTGTTGGTGAAAATGTAAAAAAGCATCGAGATATATTTGAGCGTGTTGCAGCAGCAGGACACTCAGTTGGAAACCATACTTATCATCATATTTCAGGCTGGCAAACAGATAATATTCCATATTTTCACGATATCAGAAAATGTGCAAGATTAGTAAAGTCTGAGCTTTTTCGGCCTCCATATGGACGGCTAAAGCCCAAACAAGCACAATTTCTGACAAGACATTATAATGTCATAATGTGGGACGTATTAAGTGGTGATTTTGACGAAACCTTGTCTCCAAACGACTGCTACGAAAATGTCATCAGATCCGCTAAATCTGGCAGCATCGTCGTTTTTCACGATAGCATCAAGTCTGAAAAAACACTAAAAATTGTTCTTCCTCGTGTTCTTAAATACTTTGCAGAGAAAGGATATATGTTTAAGGCACTGAGCCAAACCCACCAGCAAAAATCTTCGTTAGTTCCCGCTTCTTAAGCAATTTTCCTTGTAATATTGCTTAGCTCAAAAAACTACAGCAAGATGGATAAGTCAAACCTTAAAGATTTTTTCGAAAGTGCAAGACAGGTTTCAAAACCAGATATGGAAAGACTATCAGTTGAAACACATGACGAAGTTTTTAAGAGAACAGACTGTCTAAGTTGCGGCAACTGCTGCAAAACTGCACCTCCGATAGTTACTCCCGCTGATATAAAGAGAATTGCAAGGTTTCTTGGAAAAAGTCCAAAGCAAATAATCCGAAATTTCACCATTCAAGACTTCAATGGAGAAATGTCTTTTGATCAGGTACCATGTCGATTTTTGGGAGAAGATAATTACTGTAGTATTTATGAAGCCCGTCCAGAAGCTTGCCGAGATTACCCACATACACGGTCAAATCAATTCATGAGGCGCAAAAATCTGCACATTAAGAATCTTGAGATCTGTCCAGCTGTAGAAGAGATCATAACTACAATGGAAAACAAAATCAAAGAGCAAGGATTAGATCACGCATAATTTCACGAAATTTGCAGTGTAAAGCAATAAATTATGAAAATTCTAAGATACTTATCGTACGTTCTTTTGTCACTGATAGTGCTTTTCATAGTACTAGCATTTGTTTTGCCAACAGAACAACAAATCACTACCAGCAAGACTATAGACGGTCCTCAATTAATGGTCTTTAATGCCATAAATGACCTCAGAGCTCAGGAAGACTGGTCTCCATTCAAAGATGCTGATCCAACAATGGATTGGACTATGGGGGACAAGCTAGTAGGCAAAGGAGCAAGCTATACCTGGACAAGTGATAATCAAGGCGATGGTAATTATCGCATAGTGGAATCTAACCTTGAAACCGGTATCAAAACAGAAGTTAAGTTTGGCGAGAAAAGAGGTGGTAAAGGAACAATCTCTTTGAATCCAAACGATGAAAGCACAGAGGTGAACTGGACTTTTGAATTCAAAGCAGGTAGATTTACGAATGTTCTTATGCCAATTCTCAAAGTAGGAATGAAAAATACCTTCAAAAAAGGACTTGAAAACCTTGACGCTTTGATCAAAACAAGAAAAAACGAAGGCAAATATTATGGCTATTCTATAAATCAAGAAGTCATTCCATTGAAGTACTATGCCACAAAGAGATCAGAAGTCAGTCAGGATAAGGTTCAGCAATTTTATGCTTCAAATCTCGGATATCTATTCACGTCCATCCAAAATGCCGGTGCTGAAATGTCTGGCAAACCTAGTGGTTTAATCTATAACTTCAAGCCTCAAGAATCAAAAGTGGATATTGCAGCGGGTATTCCTATTTCAGATGAGGTTAACTTGGAAGAGGTACCTTTAGAAACAATAGAAGCGGGAAAAGCCGCGCAGCTAGACTTTTACGGAGATTACAGTGACATACCAATTGCTCATGCTGCAATCCAAGCTTATCTAAGTGACCGCGAGCTAATTCACAATTGGCCAATCATCGAAGAGTACGTTACTGACCCTTCAGTTGAAAAAGACCCGGCAAAGTGGCTGACCGTTATTTCTTACCCAATTGCAAACTAAATGATTTTTGAATTCAAAGGTTTTATTCCCGTAGTGCATGAAAGTGCTTTTGTTCACCCGCAGGCAACAGTCACTGGCAATGTAACTATTGGAAAAGACGTATATATTGGACCGGGAGCTGCAATCAGAGGTGATTGGGGTAAAATCATCATAAAAGACGGATGCAATGTTCAAGAAAACTGCACGATCCACATGTTTCCTGGCACAACTGTCATTTTAGAAGAAAACGCTCATATAGGTCATGGCGCTATCATTCATGGTGCGCATATTGGCGAAAACTGTATGGTCGGAATGAATGCCGTAGTCATGGATAATGTAGAACTAGGTACCGAATCTATCGTAGGTGCTTTAAGTTTTATAAAGGGAAACGAAATTATACCTCCTCGCTCGCTGGTAGTTGGAAATCCTGGAAGAGTCATAAAGACCGTTTCAGACAAGATGATTGCTTGGAAGACAAAAGGTACACAGCTTTATCAAACATTGCCAGAAGACTGTCATACAAGCCTAAAAGAAGTAAAACCGTTGAGAGAAGCTCCAAAAGATAAACCTAATCAAGAGGTTTTGTTTAACACTTGGAATAAGATTAAGGATCAAGACTAAAACCGCACCCTTCGTTTAACGAAAAGTAATTTCATGAAAGTACTAATGGTTTGTCTAGGAAATATTTGTAGATCACCACTTGCAGAAGGTATTTTACAATCGAAAATAGACCGCTTGCAATTAGACTGGGAAATAGACAGCTGCGGCACATCAGGCTTTCATAACGGCGAATTACCCGACAGCAGGTCGATTGAAGTTGCTCACAACCATCAAATAGACATTACAAATCAAAGATCTCGTAAGCTCAAGGCTCAAGATTTGGCAGAATTTGATCTAATTCTGGCAATGGATACATCAAATTATGCTGATATCATCAAACTTGCTAAAAATGAGGAGCAACGTTCCAAAGTACACCTTATTCTCAACTTCCTTTATCCCGATCAAAATAGAGCAGTACCAGACCCTTATTATGAAGGAGGCTTCGAGAGCGTCTTCGAAATGATCAATCAGGCTTGCGATCAAATTGTCGCTAAATACAGCTAAATTATGTTTGTATAATTCTCTCAATTGTTCCCTTTATTCACCTCCACATTTTAGCTTTTTTTCTGACGGGAACAACTATTAACAGAATTCACCATCTAAATACGCATAAGTATTTGATTTCTAACAAATTACAAATTTGTGAAAAAGCATTTCTTACCTCTGCGAAATCCTTCTTTTTTATTATATTTGCGCATTAAATTAATTGCAAAATATGAGTGAAAATAAAGGGAATTACGATGCGAGTAACATCACCGCATTAGAGGGTCTCGAAGCGGTTCGAAAAAGGCCAGGAATGTATATCGGGAGTACCGATACTAAAGGTCTTCATCACCTTGTTTGGGAAGTCGTCGATAACTCAATTGATGAGCACCTAGCAGGTCATTGTAAGTCAATTCATACTATTATCCACGAAGATAACTCCATCTCAGTACGAGATGACGGTCGAGGTATACCGACAGGTATGCATGAGAAGCTCCAGAAAAGTGCCCTTGAGGTTGTAATGACTGTACTCCATGCTGGTGGTAAGTTCGATAAGGATACGTACAAAGTATCTGGTGGTTTGCACGGTGTGGGTGTTTCTTGTGTTAACGCACTTTCAATTATGATGAAAGCTGAAGTGCACAGAGAGGGTAAGATTTACAGTCAAACATACAGCAAAGGTAAACCACAGACAGAAGTCGAGATTGTTGGAGAAACTGACAAAACTGGAACGACAATAACCTTTCTACCAGACTCTGAAATATTCGAAGTCGCAGAGTATAAATACGATGTTTTAGCAACAAGGCTAAAAGAACTTTGTTATCTGAACTCTGGTCTTCTGTTGACTTTGACAGACATGCGGGATATTGAGGATGGCAAACCGAGATACGAAGAGTTCTTCTCGGAAGGTGGTCTAAAAGAGTTTGTTGTCTATTTGGACGAAAGTCGAACTCCACTAATCGATACTCCTATTCACGTAATCGGCAAAGAAGAGAATGTTGAGGTAGAAGTTGCTTTGCAATATAACACCAGTTTCAAAGAAAACATCTATTCGTTCGTTAATAACATTAATACACGAGAAGGAGGAACTCACGTGAACGGATTCCGTAGAGCCTTGTCACGAATATTCAAGCAATACGGCGAAGATGAAGGCTTCTTCAGCAAGTTAAAATTTGCTGTGTCCGGAGAGGATTTCAGGGAAGGACTCACTGCAATTATTTCTGTAAAGGTGCCTGAACCTCAATTTAAGGGACAGACTAAAGGGGAATTAGGCAATAGTGAAGTTACTGGGATTGTATCTAGATGTGTAGGAGATGTGTTAAAGCATTACCTAGAGGAAAATCCAAATCAAGCCAAGAAAATAATCAACAAAGTTATTCTTGCTGCGACTGCTAGACATGCCGCTCGTAAAGCGCGTGAAATGGTACAACGTAAAAATGTACTAACGGGAAGCGGATTACCTGGAAAATTAAGCGATTGTTCAAGTAAGAATCCTGACGAATCAGAGATATTCCTCGTTGAGGGAGATTCAGCAGGTGGAACAGCCAAGCAAGGACGTGATCGTCATTTTCAAGCGATTTTACCACTAAGAGGTAAAATCCTAAATGTTGAAAAAGCTCTTGAACATAAGATCTATGAGAACGAGGAAATAAAGAATCTCTTTACTGCCCTCGGAGTTTCGATTGAAGAGAAAGATGGTGAACGAGTACTTAACATTGATAAATTAAGATATCACAAGATTGTTATCATGTGTGATGCCGATATTGATGGTAGTCACATTGTAACACTTATATTGACCTTCTTCTTCAGATACATGAACCCACTTGTAGAACAAGGCTTTGTTTACATCGCTGCTCCTCCACTCTATCAAGTGCGGAAAGGAAAGCAGTTTAGATATTGTTGGAGCGAAGAAGAACGAACGGAAGCAATCGAAGCCTATGGAGGAGGAAAAACTGAAGATGGCCTTAGCGGAGGTGGAGGCATCAAAATCCAACGATATAAAGGTTTAGGTGAAATGAACGCCGACCAATTATGGGAAACAACGATGGATCCGGAAACGAGGATTCTTAAAAAAGTGACTATAGAAAATGATATAGGAGCTGATCGTATATTTTCTGTGCTCATGGGTGATGAAGTTCCTCCACGAAGAGCTTTTATTGAATCTCATGCAAAATATGCGAACATTGACGTGTAAGCCAATGGCAAAATATTTCAATACAAAAAGGATAGTCTATTTAGGCTATCCTTTTTTGTAGAGTAAAGTCACATAAGAAAACAGAAATCCAATCATGAATACTAAAAGTATCATATGAAATTTGCTACAAAAGTCATTCACGGAGGTTTAAAACCTGATCCCCTGACTGGCGCGGTAATGACGCCAATCTATCAGACATCCACTTTTGCTCAAGAAAGTCCCGGTGTCCACAAAGGGTATGCCTATGCAAGATCTAAAAATCCTACGCGTGAAGCTTTAGAAAACAATCTTGCAGCGCTAGAAAATGGAAATCACGCTATATCCTTTGGGTCAGGGTTAGCAGCACAAGATGCGGTTATGAAAACTTTAAGTCCAGGCGACGAAGTCATTTCTACCAGCGATCTCTACGGCGGAACCTACCGCCAAATGATGAAAGTCTATGCTAAATATGGTATCAAGTTCCATTTCGTAAATATGGATGATCCACAAAATATCCAATCTCATATCAATGCTCACACCAAACTAATCTGGCTTGAAACGCCCACCAATCCGATGCTCAGCATTGTTGATATTGAAGCAATAACTAAAATAGCAAGAGCAAATGGTGTCTTATCACTAGTTGACAATACCTTTTCTTCGCCGTATTTACAAAACCCATTGAATCTAGGAGCCGATATAGTGCTCCATTCAGCTACTAAATATCTAGGTGGTCATAGCGACGTAGTCAACGGCGCAATCATTGTCAATGATCAAGAACTACACAAGCAAATTCGCTTCATTCAAAATTCCTGCGGAGCAATTCCAGGACCACAGGACTGCTTTCTTATACTAAGAGGCATAAAGACATTACATCTTCGAGTGCAACGCGCCTGTGATTCTGCAAGACTCATTGCATCACATTTAGAAGCACATGATAAAGTATCAAAAGTATTCTACCCAGGATTTACAGATCACAAGGGACATGAAGTAGCAAAAAGACAAATGCGCGATTTTGGAGGTATGCTTAGTTTTGACTTGAAAGTAAATACGCAAGAAGCTTCTTTCAAAGTTCTTAGCAATACCAAATATTTCACCCTTGCTGAATCCCTAGGCGGTGTCGAGTCACTTATTGGACATCCAGCTAGCATGACGCACGCGTCAATACCTAAAGAGGAAAGACTCAAAGTGGGTTTGACGGATTCACTTATCAGACTAAGCGTCGGAGTTGAAGACCCTGACGATTTAATTAATGATCTAGATCGAGCTCTTAGTAAAATCTAATTGTATGAAACGAATTTCACTTTATGCTGCACTAGTTTTCGTAATCTTACTTTTGGGCATATTCGCATTAGGGTATATGCTTGAAAGTACAAAGTTCGAACACAAAATCACAATCCAGGCACCTATCGAGAAAGCTTTTAAAAACATAGCCAGTCATGAATTAAAGCCACTACTTTATCGAGATATTACAGCCGATGGAACTATTATCGAAGATTATGAAGAAGGCAATACATCGAAAGTCTGTTATGGAGACGAAGATTTAAAATGCTTTACTGAAGAAATCTTAAAGATAGATTCCTTACATGAGCTTTCGCTCAAAACTGTAGCATCGAGATTTACCACAACCACAAATATTTATTTCACACCAAGCTATCTCAGAACAAAGCTGCATATCAAAGAGGATATCAGAGGAAATTCGGCATTTGATCGAGCCATGCTATATTTTATAAAAAATCCAGTCCTGAAGCATCGCAAAAACTACTATAAGCTGATCAAATCTGCCGTTGAATCAACACCTGACTACGATATTAATCCCGAAGAGCTAAAATAGTAGTACCTCACAAAATCACACGACCTATCAAAATGGTAATAATTTCTTCATGTATGAAGAATAGTTTAATATGTATATTTGAGGATTTTTAAGCGATGGTAAAATTAAACATTGACTAATCGCTATTTATTTAGACCATAAATCACAAACATAATACTATGATGAATCAACTAATTGCTCGATTTCCAGCTCAGCTTAAAGAAGCTTTGGAAATAGGAAGAGCAGCAAAAATTAACGCACCTGAACACGAAATTAGAAATATCTATGTCGCTGGATTGGGAGGATCAGGAATTGGAGCTGATTTCGTACACGAGTTTGTAAAGAATGAGTGTACTGTACCTTTTACAATCGGGAAAGGCTATCAGGTTCCAGCGTCAGTTGGAAAAAACACCTTGGCAATCTGTTCTTCTTACTCTGGAAATACTGAAGAGACACTTGAGTCTTATCATCAAATAGAAACAACAGGCGCTAAAATCATCATTGTCACATCAGGTGGCAAGCTTATGGAAATAGCAAAAGAAAAAGGCTACGATTACATTCAACTTCCAGGTGATTGGCCTTCACCTAGGGCTTGTTTGGGATTCTCCCTAGTACAACAACTATTTATCCTAGAAAAATTGGAATTAACAGGTGATTCCTATACTAAAAGTATTGAGAAATCAATCGGTCTTATTGAGCGAGAAATGGACGATATCAAAGTTGAAGCTCGTAAAATAGCGCAAGTACTAGATAAAAAGATTCCAATTATCTACACGACAGACCGAATGGAATCTGTTGCTGTTCGTCTTAGACAACAAATAAATGAGAACGCGAAAATGCTTTGTTGGCATCATGTGATTCCTGAAATGAATCATAATGAATTAGTGGGATGGAAAGACAAGAGCGATAAATGGGCAGTTGTTTATTTGAGAAACGAGGACGATTACGACCGAAATGCCAAGCGTATAGATATCAATAAAGAGATTATCAGTAGTTACGCGGATACAATCATAGAGATTTATAGCAAAGGTAATGACCTAGTAGAAAAGGCTATGTATCTTGTACACTTTGGCGACTGGATATCGTGGTACCTAAGTGAACTTCACGGAGTCGATAGTATCGAAGTAGATGTTATTGATTACTTGAAAGGAGAGCTAGCAAAACTTAAGTAATAGATAACAACAAGACTAATGAATGTATCAACGAGCCACCTTTGAAAAGAGGTGGCTTTTTTGTTTCTATGTTGTTCTCCTTCCACGCCAATTGTACGGACGACCGATTAAACCAGAAACTCCTGCAAAGAGAATATAAATAGCATGCACCAAAAAAGATGGGATAAAGTATCTCAGTAAGTGTTTTTGCTTAAAAAAGAGATTCACTTGCGTCAAAAAGGCGTAGTCTATCGTTCCTTTTATGAACAACTGAAATAAAGCAATAAAAAACGATAATCCTCCTGTAAATGGACTTAGGAAGAGGTTCAAAAAAATAGAGGCAACAAGTACAAATATAAATGCGGATGCAAATCGATCTTTGGACGAGACGTAGGCTGTAGCTTTTGATGCCCATCTTCTTCTTTGCTGTATCAAATTTTTCCAGCCAGAAACTGCTTGAGTGGAGATAACTGCATCGCTGTCTTTTTGGAAATGTACTTTGGACTTATCCATCGCAATAAATTGATGTAATAAGAACACGTCATCGCCACTTGCGAGGTCTTTTCGAGGAATCTCTCCTATTTCACGGTACGCCTTTTGGGCGAAAGCCATATTTGCTCCATTGGCTAAATAACTTCGATCTGCCTTCAAACCTCCAGCAGTAACACCCATCATCGCGAGCATATCAAATGCTTGAAAACGATCCACGAGATTACGGTACTTACCAATCTTGACAGGGCCAAGCACCATATTGGCTGCTTTTGTCTGAAAAGGACTCACCATTGAACGAATCCATGACTCAGGAACAATACAATCGCTATCGGTACATAGAATTACACTACCTGTAGCTTTAGAAAAACCAGCTTCCAGCGCCTCTTTCTTAAAGCCTTTGGGCTCTTGAAGTACGACAAGCCTATCATCAGAAAGGCTACTCAGAATCTCATGCGTTTTATCTGTCGAACCGTTATCAACTACAACTAATTGAAGTTTATCATGAGGATAGTCAGCTTTCAAAACAGATTCAACACATGCTCGAATAACAAGCTCCTCATTATATGCAGCTATTACTACACTGACGGACGGAACTTCAGCTGACTCAATGTCGGGAATAGCAGTTGTCGCATTCCATCCATCTAGATAGGACATAATCAGAAAAATGTAGGCAATTGTAATGCCTAGACTGAGAAGAAATAGAATGTATATCACTATCTCCGTTCCCTGTTTCTTTTCTCCATTTCTCGTAGCTCGAGATTCTCTTCTTCCAAAACCTCATACTCTACAAAGGTTTCTTGCTCTCGTTGTACCTGTTGACCTAAATCAAAACCTGCTGATTTGGCCATACGGCCGAACAATGCGCGCATCATCAAAATGAAGAAGACAATTGGATAAAGAAATACTGAAAACGCAATTGCCCCCACCCCATACAATGGATTCCTTTTCAGTAAGGAAAAGGTATTCTTTACATAATCGACAATCACTTTATAATTAGCTATGGCAGCCACAATCAGAAACACCCAAGCAAATAGTGTTGCGAATGCCCAGAACCCCTTGAGCACATAAAACATGATAACCGTAAACACGATTAAAATCACAACACTCACGACTGTTCCAGTTGTACTACCTCTATTATTTCCTTGTATCATTATACTTCTTATTTACAATTATAACCTTGTATTCGCTTTTTAGGTTTTTAATAAATCCATTATCCGATGAGCAGCGCGTATTCTTCGATCTGTCTATTACAAAATCGGACTTATAAACTCTATCGAGAAGCACATCGTACACATCTAGTACTTTCGGGCATATACATTAATCGAGCCGCTTGAATCGTATTATTACACATCTTGCATACTCCAAAATCTTCATTATCAATATGTGTCAAGGCAATTTTCAGTTTGGTCAACTTAGCTTTCTTACTCCGCATAGAAGCATCGGCTACACTCTTATTATTAATAGCATCCATTCTACTGATTCGACCCAACGAATTTTCAGGGCTCACAGGCTTTGTATGCTCTTCTAGCATAGCAATCTCTTTCTCACCTTCAGAAATTAAGATTAAAATCCTTTCCTTGAGACTTGCTCGTTCATTCTTTGTCATTATGCTTTCACGCTTAATTCATTCCTTACAAATATAAATAATTGCAGACGCATAATTTATTCTGTAAAAGATCATTAATACATTGATGATGATCATCAATAAAACGCTTAGCTTATTACCTTAGACTTAATCTACATATTGACTGTAATTAGCTAGTATATTAAACTTTTCCATTTGGAATAGATTAGAAGTATATAAAAGTCTACTTTGGATAGCAGTTATTGAATAAAAGATCTATGCAATATACCTGGACATATACGGATCCTCTTAACACTATATACAATATAGGTCTTTACCACGGACTCGATACTGGTCACGTGATGGTATATTGCAACGATAGTATTGTACTAATAGATTTCAATATCCTTGAGCAGAAAAAGTACTCATTCTATGTAGGAGAGGAATTCTTTGAATTGTTCCTCAATAAGAATGAGGATGCAAGTTTTAGCTACGAATTGAAAATAAATAACACAGTCAATACGCCGCTCAATAAACTGAGGAACGCTGAGCAAAAAAACTACAATACGCTTGCACTTGTTCTAGGTATCGCCTTCGTTGTTCTTATCGGTATTACGATTTACTTTAGTGTCAGATAGGAATTACTTAACAGCGTCGTACATAAGTTCTACTGACTCTAGATCAAAGTTCCCAACAAGGCCAGTTTGAAATAGATACTCAGTTTCGCCTTGAATCTTTATTCTACGAAAATCATAGGTGAGTTCGTCTCCCTTTTTTCTTTCAAAAATAAACCCTTGCTCATCTTCTTTTATGATACGAGAAAAAGAAATCAATTGCTTGATTGCTTGCAGTTCTTCAGTCTTTCTAGCCTGAGCATCATTATTGTAGAGCTGCCCCGCTGTAATTTGGACATAAAAGTCTTCACCATCTTTGATTGTGATATCTTGAAAGAGGCCCATATCTTTCTTCTTTACTTTGGCCTCAGCTGGAGCTTTAATTTTAATAGGAATCCCTTCACTCATTAAATCCAACTCTTGTAGTTCAGATGCTGGAGAATCACAAGCTGAACCAAGCATCACTAGAACAATTCCGTATAGTAAGACTCTTCCAATATTTAAGTTGAAAGCGTTGATACTATTCGTAAATCTTGAAATGGATCGTTCTTTATATAGCATATTCAAATTCATTTATTCTTGATTAATATAGCTGAGCATTAAACGTAGAGATTATTATTATTCGCATCCATACCATGTTAAAACTCAACATGCAGCAAATATAAAAAAAGCCCTCTCAAATAAATGAGAAGGCTTCATCAATTGACATAATTGATACCTGAGATAATTTTTACTCGATTTTTATAATCGACTTAACAAACTGTCCTGCTTCTGTTGTAATTACAACTCTATAAAGGCCAGAATTCATCTGCTTCAAATCAATTTCAGCATCGAGATAATCTTGATCGATTACTAACTTTCCGTCCACATCAAAAACGGACACATGAGTAACTGGAAACTCCGAGTTTACAGTAATTGTATTAGCTGTCGGATTTGGATAAACTTCAACCTCCACTCCTTGACTTTCGAAACCTACCGTTCTGATATCTGAATATTCATAGACTCCGTCATTATCTACCATTTTCAATCGATAATACACCGTGCTAGCCGTTGCTCTTGGCAAAGGGATATTCATATCAAGATAGCTGTATTCAGCTCCTAAAGTATTTAAAGCTTGACCTTGTACCTTTGAAATATTATTCCATGTTCTTCCGTCCATTGAACGCTCAATCTCGAAATGTGAGAAGTCTAGCTCAGAAGCAGTTTCCCATTCTAGCGTTGCGCTGTTATCGTTGTAACGTGATGCTTCAAAATAGGTTAGTTCGACAGGGAGTAATACACTTACTGGACCTTCAACAACGATTGACTGGCTATTAGAATTCCCATCTAAGTATACAATGGCTGGATCTGTGACTGTTGTTCCGAAAAACACGTCACTACCGATATTCGCATCTCCCGCATTCAGATTATCGTAGAAGATTTCACCAATTTTAATTGGAGCTGCTGTAAAAAGGGTACCGGCGCCACCTCCATCAAAAACTTGAACTTCGTATCTGCTGTCATGGATAATAGCAACTGCTCCGTTATTTTGTCCAGTGACTTGACTAGATTCAATAATATTTCCAGACGTATTCCATCCAAGATCTGAAAGCTCACTAAAATCAGAAGACAAAAAAGTAGATTCTAGAGAATTGTAGTAATTCACTACAGTTAACGCGACCATTGTCTCGTCAGCAGCGGTAGATCGAGCGTATACCTCAACAATCATATTCTCAGGAGTTGAGTTGATTTCGTCAATTTGAAACGAAAAAGCAATATTCTGCGCATTGATGTTAGTTGCAAGAAAACAAATAACTAGCAATAATGAGTATATATATTTCATAGTAAATTTTATTTTATAAATGAGCCACCTTTGATGGTACTGTGCTTACCTTAGCAAGAAAGAAATCACCAACATTTACGTTTCCATCCATGTTGATATCGAATGCATTGTAGACACCCGCTTGACTAGGAGCAGAGTTTTGTTTTGTGAGGAAGAAATCCGCTACATTAATATTTGTATCGCCATTTACATTCGCTCTAAACATGCCATAGACACCACTACCTAAATCTATCATAGCGTCATTACTTAGTGCTGGATTGTCATATGCTTGGGGCAATCCTGAAGAAAAATCATAAAAGCTTGGGTTTTCCAAATCTAAGCCAACAGCCGATCTCATTGGTAAATGATTTCTATGAAAAATCGCTACAATTGAACTAGGTGTTGCATCTTTTATCGCCGGATTTTGACCATTTTCATCTACAATTGATCCATCTGAAAGTAGAAAAGCACTTGTTTTTCCCAAGACTGTTGATGGTGTTGTCACATCTCTCGCCTCCACTTTAATCCAATCAACCGCTCCTGCAGGAACTGCAGAAACTGTTAGTGGTGCATCTGTATACGGCGATGTTAAAGGAAGAGTCAAATTCTCAGTCATCACTCCTCCAGAATAAGGTCCTTGTAAAAACACAGCTAAATCAGCCTTCCCATAAAAATTCTTTCCGGTCAAATCACTTGCGTTATTACTAGAAGTTGCAGTTACTGTCGTAGCAGTAGCAGCTCCTGTAGCAAATTCCCATTCGTTGGCCTCATATCTTGCACCTACAATATCAGCTAGTGTTCCATTTACATCTTCAGCCGTATTAATAAAAGTTCCTTCCATGTCTCCGGAGTATCCTGTGATATCCGAAGCATTAACTGTCCAATATCTAGAGATATACGAATCTGCGTCAGTTAGGAGATTTGGATGATCCGTATTTGTAACACTTGCAGAAATTTTAGACAATCCCTGAGAATAAGTACCTGAATGCACAACTGATAAAGGAGTAAAATTACTTGCATCTCCAACATCAAATGATGCTGTTCCAGCTGCATCGGTAAATTTCTCAACTACACCAATATCATCTGTCACGAACCAACCTGTAGAACCAGTACCGTCAGTAGTAGCACCATCGGCTAATGAAACTGAATGTGCTCCAAGAACAATATTTGAAGTTCCGACGAAATTAACCGCCTCTGTCACTTCCATGTCATCCATAAGAACTACATCTCCAGCTGTCTTCTCGTTTTTCACGATGGCAAGTGAAGCTCCATTAGTCGTGAATTCGCTATTCGCACCACCAGTAAAAATAATCTCTGAAGCAGCACCTGAAACAAGCGTCGCAGTATTATTGAAATTATCCTTAACTTTTAAAATCCCATTATTGGTGATCGTACCTGCATTACTATTGTCAATATCACCTTCTACGACCAGAGTCGCATTTTGCTGAATGACAATGGTCCCTCCATCATTGATCAACTGCGCCGATAGGCCCGAGGCGACAAACAAGAGAAACGCAAAAAATGTATATTTTCTCATCATAAAAATTTATCAGATTATTTTCAACAAAAACAATTTCAATGGCTAATCCTATTTATCTCGGAATCAGTACTTTTAAAAATTGTTTAAAGAATATTTAATATAGCTACTAACATCCTCAATATAGCAACATTAATCCATTTTCTAGCAGAAAATTTAGTAAACGGTCAATTTTGACTAGTAACTGGTAATGTACTATGTACTAAAAATTAACCGATAGTCGCTCAGACTACATACAAGACTCCCTAATAGATCAAAACGTCTATTTCGTTTTCGGATTTTTATAAATTTTATTGTCAATCAGTCGAATCTCACCTGCCCAAACAGCCGTACAAGCTACAATGTAGTCCGATTCATCCATAGATTCAACCGCCTTCAAAGTTCTTCCATCCACAATTTCAAAATATTCAGGTCTAAAGCCATCGATCTTCATTCGATTAAACGCATAATCTTTCACTTCTTTCACAGCATGCTTTTTCAATCTTCTCTGTGCATAATCCAAAGTCCTTTTGATGATGACAGCGCGTTCTCGATTTTTGGGCGTAAGCCTCATATTCCTAGAACTCATTGCAAGGCCAGACTTTTCGCGTTTAATAGGACATACAACTAACTGTGTAGGAATTTCATAATGATCGATCATGAATTGGACAATAGAAAACTGTTGAAAATCCTTCTGCCCCATATATAAATGGCTTGGCTTCACAAGTTCGAGCAGTCGCTTAACTACTTGAACAACTCCATCAAAATGACCTGGTCGAAAAGCGCCTTCCAATACCTCATCTAAGCCTCGTAGATCAATATCTGGTCGATCGCTAAATCCATTTGGATACACAGTCTCAACATCAGGATAAAAAAGCAAATCACAGTCAAGCTCTTCAAGTAACGCTTTGTCAGCATCTAGTGTTCGAGGGTATTTTGCCAAGTCCGTAGACTCATTAAACTGAGTAGGATTGACAAAAATGCTACATACTGTAAAATCTGTTTGTCGCTTACTTCTTGATATCAGGGACCCATGTCCTTCGTGCAGTGCTCCTAAGGTAGGTACGAAACCGATCGTTTTTCCATCCGATCTTAAGGCATCGAGCACTTCATCTAACTCGACCTGCGATTTAATAAACTTCATGTATTTACCATTTGGTATACCATTCAGTCAACACAGATTGTGCCAGTTTATTCTGTGGCGTATAATCTCGTTCATTGTAACCTTCCCCTCCTTGTCCAAAAGGGAACCATTTCCATAGAAAACCTCCTGCCCAATATGGCTCTTTATGGAATACTTCAAAAAGCGCTTGATAACAATTGGATTGCGCTTTTTCATTAATTTGAAGTGAGCGAACATTTTTTTCCAATTTCCAGGTTTCTCCACCTGCTCCATCAACGCTGAGGTATCCGAACTCTGTAAAAACGATTTTACGATCGTGCTGTTGAGATAATTTGCTCAATCTAGAGCAGATAGGCTTCCATGCTTTTCGTAGTTCTTTCGTTTTTGGAAGAGGACTTTCGTCCAAAGGGAAATATGCTGAGAGACCTATATAGTCTAAATCGCTCCAGAAGCTTACATCTTCGAATGAATCCCAATTTGCAGAATAAATCAATTTTCCACAGTAGATTTCACGAATCTCCGATATTAACTCAGGAAAATAATCAGGTCGAGCAGCTATATGTGCTTTGAGTTCTGTACCTATGCATAGCATTTCAACTTCATTCTCAGCTGCCAATTGAGTGTAAAAGAGAATGAATTCTCGATACGAATCTTCCCATTCTTCCCACTCTTCTTCTGTATCGAACTTTTGGTCCCCTATCCAACCATCTGGAGACCAAATTTGCGGTTTGAGCATTACGCTAATGTCATGTGATTTTGCGTAAGCTATCGTGGAAACAATCCCTTCCGCCTTTTCGCCCCACCACTGACGATTCATATTGTATCGTATACTAGGTTTTCCAAGCCTGAAAAAGCCATAAGGGACAGTTGATATCCATTCCGCTCCAGTGCTATTGATTTCCTTCATCGGATCTGAAGGAAATGCTCTAGGGGGAGCAACCAAAGTTACTCCATCGATTCTATCATTGTCCGAAAATGTCGATGATGGAGAAAGTATGCTGTAATTCATATCAGTCAATTCCAGAGGAATGTGCATAATGATTAACATTAAGAAGGATATGAGGTATTGCATTCTTTATATTTAGTTTAATAATACCCTTTCACTAGACAAGTCCTACTTTTTGATGAATCGACCAACAGAAAGGCTGTCATCTTCCATCACCATACTAACAAAATAAGTTCCAGACGATAAATCTGCAGTATATACTGTCTTTCCAGGGTTTGAAAGAGATAGCACAACTTGTCCCACTGTATTTCTAATTTCAAGACTTTTGACTTCTTGATCGTTACCCGAAATACTGAATTCATTTGATACTGGATTTGGATAGATATTAATCTCCTCTGCCTCTACCTCAAAAACCGAAGTTGGACTAAGAGGGAGTATATAACGCATCATGTCATTCTTATCTCCTTCATCAGCTCGTCCAGCAAGAAAGTAGACTTCATTTTCTATCAGAAAAGAACCTGGAGCCCATCTTCCACTTCCAGGATGCGAAGGCATAACTTCCCAAGAGTCTGTGAGCGGGTCATATTCCCAAAACTCGCCAACCTCGAAATTTGTATGATCTTCTCCCTGACCGCTCAAAACATAACCTTTTCCATTGTAGCTAAATTGCGTTCCTGCAACTCGTCCTTCTCCCGGAAAATCATTCATTTGAGTCCAAGTATCGTCCTCAACATTGTATCTGTAAAATGTATTGTAAATATCAGACTGGTGGTGTCCGAAACCTGCATAAGGAACATCGTCTATGGTAAATTGGTATGGATGATGTCTTTGAGGTCCAGGAAATTCAGCTATCTCTTTCCAAGAATCATTTGCAATTGTGTAAGCCCACCAATCTTTAAGGTCTCCATTGTTATTTCCTAAACCCACATAGATAACTCCGCCAGCTTCCAAGAATGCTGGATGCGTTCTACCTTGACATGGACAGACGGCAAGTTCGTTCCATTCACCTGTCTGAGGGTCAAAAGACCACATATCATTCAAATGCTGGTCAAGATTTCTACCAAATCCGACATAGCCTTTTCCTTCGTATGCTATTCCATAAGAAAAACTTCTTGCGGGACCGGGAAAATCGTCCATTGTTTCCCATGCATCCATGTCAGGAATATATCTTGCAAAATCATTGGTTGCAAAAGTACTCGGTGTAGAACCTGTCAATACATATCCTATACCATCGATAGAAAAAGTTACAGGGTGATGTCTCTCATCCATCGGCAGAGACGCAACTGATTCCCACTGCGCATGCATAGAGACTGTGAACAATAATGAAGCTATCAGAAATAATGAGGAAAGTAAACGTATTACCATTGGACAGATCTTATTTTTAGTGAGTAAAACTGTGTAATTTAACATTAGCCAAAGAAACAAGTTGATACTCACTTCAAACTAGGAAAAGTCTGAAATGTTTAGCTTTTGTCGTCTAAAACAGATTCTGCAATATGAGATGTACAATTTTAAGTGGAAAGAACCCTACAGTTTATTGAGCCTCATTGGCAGCCATACCACATTCCATGAATTCCTTGTAGGCCTTGGCATCTTCATAGTACCCTCTAGGATGCCCGAGAATCTCTTCATCGTTTGACATCATCACATAAAGAGGTTGCGCATTTTTCTCAAAATTGACTATCTGAAAATCTGCCCATTTATTACCTACGTTCTTAATTTTTGTATTTCTAGAGACTGAAACATACTGCTTGTCTAACTTTTTGTCATCATCGCAATACAAAGAAAGTAAAACCCAATCATTTTTGAGTGCAGAATATATCTCATCCTTTACCCAAATTTTGTCCTCAGTTTTACGGCAATTTACACATCCATACCCAGTAAAATCGAGGAATATAGGTTTATTTACTTTTTTGGCGTAAGCCAAACCTTCATCGTATTCTTTGAAACAAGGAATATTGTTTGCACAAAGGGTATATGATGGAAATTCTTGTTTAATTGCCGGATCAAGCGCAGGTGGCTTCAAAAAGAAGTTGTATCCAGCTGGTGGCAAAATTCCACTGAATAGACTTAATCCTCGGTATGTTTCCGTTTTCTGATTTATGAAAAAACCACTTACCAGATAGACCAAGGTCACCAAAGAAATACCTGCAAATCCGAGTCTAACTGGGCTAAGTTTCTTTATCGGACTATCGTGTGGAAATTTTATCAATCCAAATAGATATAGAGTCATTCCAATAGCAACCAAGACCCAAAGTCCAAGGAAGAGTTCATACTTTAAGAAACCCCAATGATTTGTCATATCTGCCACACTCAAGAATTTAAATGCCAACGCCAATTCTAAAAATCCTAAAACTACCTTCACACTATTCATCCAAGATCCACTTCGTGGCAGACTATTCAGCCAAGATGGAAATGCCGCAAAAAGTCCAAATGGAATCGCCAATGCAAGTGAAAACCCTAACATGACAATGGCTGGCCCCAAATAACTACCCGAGGAGGCCGCTTGAACAATGGCGGAACCAATGATAGGTCCTGTACATGAAAATGAAACTAGTGCCAAAGTGAAAGCCATAAAGAATATTCCTAGCAAACCACCTTTGTCTGCCATCTTATCACTTTTGCTTGACCATGAGCTAGGTAAGGTGATTTCGTAATATCCAAAAAAGGAAAATGCAAAGATTATGAATACTGCAAAAAATATAGTGTTTGCAATCCAATTCGTAGACAACCTATTCAGCGCTTCTGCACCAAAAACACCCGTAATCAAAAGTCCTAATAAAACATAAATTACGATGATAGAACCACCATATATCAACCCGTTAACTAATCCACTTCGTTTCGTATCTTTTGTGAAAAATGATACTGTCAGTGGAATCATAGGGAAAACACACGGTGTTAGTAGCGCCAAAAGACCACCTAGAAATCCAAATAAGAAAGTATAGAAGAAATTCTGGCTTATTTCAGTCACTTCACCGCAATCTCCCACTGGATCTTGCAACGAGTTAATGATATTCATATTTCGTTGATCAAGCGCCTCCCCTTCTATGATGGCTGCTGTAGCGTCTGAACCATCAAGGGTAATTACGAAATCAACAAAAGTTGGAGGTAAACATCTCGTATCATCACACGTCATAAACTCTACCGCACCAATAATTGGCTCACTAATATCAGTTACCTTAATCTTCTGCTTGATTACAAATGCTTCATCTCCTAAGAATTTAATAACATTTGTTCCCTCAAATAAGGGATCAGGACCTTCTTTTCTATGTCCAAACTCTTCTGCATCTCCTATTAACTCAGCGCCCTTAATTGAATCATAATATATAGCCGTAGGAACAGGCCCACCTTCTCCAGTAAACTGAGAATAAACATTCCATTCATCATCTATCTCCGCTGTAAAGATTAATTCGTAATCTGAATCACTAATCTTATTGAAGCTAGTTTCCCATTTTACAGGTTCGAGAATCTGAGCAAAACTCATCTGAGAACCTAATAAAAAGAACAAAAGAATTCCTAATGTTGATCTATATATCGTATTCGAAAAGGGCAATTTCATAAAGCTAAATTATTTCGGAACGCAAGATAAAACTATTCTTGAATTTAGTGAGATGGGTTAAAGGATCAATTTGAAAGCTTGGCCTGAAAACTAATCTCCTTTGGAGGCAAACATTTGATATCGTTACAAGTCATATACATAACTGTTCCAGTTACATTACTCAAAGTATTCTGCGATACTAAGTCCTGATTAAAGGTCGCAGGACCCTTGTATTTTGTTAATTCCATTCCAAACATTTCATCCATTTTCTTGATACCATTTTCAGGTTCTTTGAAATCACCAATGAGTTGTGCCCCCTCAGGAAGCTCTACCTCGAATGATGTAGGAATCGGACCGTCGTCGTCTATAAATTGAGAGTAAATCACCCAACCTGGTTCTGTTTCAGCGGTAACGCCTAGTCGATATTTACCTTCTTCTACCATGGTAAGATCTGCGGACCATTTCACGGGATCAATCATGCTTTGCTGAGCACGCAAACTCGTTAAGCCAGAGATAAAAAAGACGAAAAGACAAACGTATGCGAAATGTGTATATTTCATAAAATCAATTTATAAGGTCTTGATCTCAAGTTTGGATCGAACGTAAAATTACTACCCTTTAGTAAGCTTAAATATCATAAGCCAATAATTAAATGAATATTAACGTACTACTAGCCAAATACGGAGTTTACATCAAAATATTAACAGCATTATTGAAGTGTAAGTAAAGAACACCTCCTAAAATCACTACATGTACAAATTCCTCAACATATGGCGCTTTAATCCATTCAATCACAATCCCAACAATAATCGATAGAGGCATGGCTAGTATCAATAGATTGGTTGTATTTCGTTCGTTAATAAAAAATATTGTGAAGAAAGACGTCAGTAAAAACCAGTACAGGATATTAATCTTCTTTTGCACTTGCAGTGTTTTCTTAGATCGCATCCGAGCATAAAAGAAAATAGCTGTTATTATTATAGCTCCATAAACAAATAATGGAATGATATCGATCAGACTGAGGTCAGAGAACCAGGTGAAAATACTACGATTCACCTCATATCCGTCAAAAATATTGAAATCTACTCCTAGATAGTATAAGAAACCAATTACGACAAAATAAGGCAAGGCAAAACCGACAATCAGGTTTGTAAACTCTCGCATCTTGAATGAATAAAGCGAAATAAAACCTAAAAAAGCAGGTAATATATATATATAATAAGGAGTATAGAAAAGCGCTGATAAAGCGAAATAGAAGCCTCCATCCAAAATCACAATACTCCTAGTGTTCTTACTATCAAACTTAAATACCGATAGCAATCCTATCATCACAAAGAAGTTGGCAATGTGGATTGCGGAGAAATTGAGAAAAACTTCCAGCCAACTCACTATAATAATATAAAACAAGCCAGGAAGTAAGGTTTGATACCTTGAGAGGCGATGCTTTATTACAATTCGATTGACTAAAATCGCAGTAAAAGCAATAATAAAGTTGATAACGATCAATGACAACAAGACACGATCTTCAAAAGACTCCAAGAACAAACTGTACAGGACACCTGCAGTTTTCATTTTCTCTGGAGCTTGATATAAATAGAAACAGGCCATACGCACGATAAACGTGTATGGGATTAACATCAGTGTAGTGAAGAAATTGTTCTGTCTAAAGAACTGTATCATAATACGCTTGTTATACTGTTTCGCAAGACTTTTAGTCTACTCATAAAGTGCCTTGCAAAAGTAGGTATTTTTGTGGATTGCGATAGGAAATAAAGTTATGATACTAATGCAATCTTGGAAATGCGAAATCAGAGTTTCATGGTGCAATAGTATTTATAATCAAGTATATTTGGCCGCTGAAACGCTAAGGGGAAAGGATTTGATCTTCAGTAAAAAGCTTGCATGTCAAAAGCATTAGACAATATAAAATCGGTGATTCAATCTGAATTGGATCAGTTTGATAAGCACTTTAAGCATGCGATGAAGAGCAATGTCGGCTTATTGGAAAAAATCACCTACTACATCGTCCAGAGCAAAGGGAAGCAAATTCGTCCTATGTTTGTTTTTCTATCGGCAAAATCTATTGGCGAAATTAACGATACAACGTACAATTCTGCTTCACTTATAGAACTACTCCATACCGCAAGTCTAGTGCACGACGACGTGGTTGACGAGTCATACAAAAGACGTGGATTCTTCTCCATTAATGCCTTGTGGAAAAACAAGATTTCTGTTTTAGTAGGTGACTACTTTTTATCCAAGGGTTTACTTCTTTCATTAGACAACAAGAACTACAGAGGTCTGCATATTATCAGTAACGCAGTTCGCGAAATTGCGGAAGGAGAATTAATGCAAATCGAAAAAGCGAGAAAGCTCGATATTGAAGAGAAAGTTTATTTTGAAATAATACGTCAAAAAACGGCCTCATTGATAGCTGCCGCTTGTAGTGCAGGTGTAGCATCGGTTACTGAAGACAATGAGATAGTCGAACAATTCAGACTTTTTGGTGAATATGCAGGAATTGCTTTTCAGATTAAGGATGATCTTTTTGACTATGGAACCACAGATGTGGGAAAACCACTTGGTATCGATATCAAGGAGCAAAAAATGACCTTACCTCTGATACATGTTTTAGAAAAATCCAATCGAACACAGAAGCGTTGGGCAAAAAACATCGTAAAGAGACATCATAAGGACAAGCAGAAGGTCAACGAGCTAATACAATACGTCAAAGATCAGGGAGGACTCGAATACGCTACAGCCAAGATGCATACTTATAAAAATATGGCGCTAGATATACTAAAAACCATTCCTCAGAACGATTCTACTCTTGCACTTGAACAACTTGTTGCATACTCTATTGATCGAAAAAAGTAAATATTTACCTCTAGCGACTTTTTCCTACTTCATCACTTTTCGTGCATCGCTTTGAGAACACCATTGCTTACATTTGTAGGTATGAAAATTCTGCACACTGCTGATTGGCACATTGGGAAATCCCTATACAAATATGATCTCTACGATGATATAGGCTTATTTTTTCAAGACTTGTTGACAATCATTCGCGAGGAAGAGGTTGACGTTTTACTAATTTCTGGAGACATTTTTGATCTTGCCAACCCTTCCAATAAGGATAAAGAACTCTACTATCAATTCCTTGCAGATCTCCTTAAGGTGCAAGTTCACGTAGTAATCACTGCAGGAAATCACGACAGCGCACGTATGATTGAAGCCCCAGCGACACTGATGAAAAACCTTAATATTCACTTAGTTGGGCAAGGTACAGATCTCGAAAAACAAGTAGTTCATTTGGATTTGGGTCGCGGCCCAAAAGGGCGAAATGAAATCGTTATAGCCGCAGTTCCATTTCTGCGCGATAGAGACGTCAGAACATCACAAGCTGGGGAATCAGTGTCTGTAAAAGCAAAAAACCTAGCGGGCGGAATCGTGCAACACTACCAAAATATTTATGATATAATCCAAGACAAGCACCCGGGAGTTCCTTCGATCGCCATGGGCCATCTTCATATGCAAGGGGCGTCAACTTCAGATTCAGAGCGAGATATTCCCATCGGAAACCTCGGAGGGATTTCTGTGGAATCTTTCAATTTGGGTTACGATTACGTTGCCCTAGGACATATTCATCGACCACAAGTACTCAACAAGCAAGCTACAATACAGTATAGTGGCTCACCTATTGCTCTAAGTTTTAGTGAACGAAAAGATCAAAAAAGAGTCGTGCTTTTGGAGCTTGACTCCAATCAAAATATCTTGACAAAGCATATCAAACTCAGCGCATATCGTAAACTAATTAGATTTTCAGGTTCTTTAGATGAAATTAAAGCTAAGCTTTCGACTTTTAAAAACTCAGCACCTTTAAAAGCACTTGTTGAATTACATGTTGAAGAAATCTCCAACGATCAAACAAAGATTCTTGAGCTACAAGAAATTGCTTCGCTAAAAAACGAAGAATATGAAGTTGTTCACAACAAAATTAGATTTATTGAGAAGCGAGATCACTTAATGACTACTCGTTCCAAATCAACGATCGAAGAACTTAAACCTATTGATGTTTTTCGCTCTAAACTAGAAGATGAGCTTATCGATGAAACGCAAAAAGACGCATTAGAAAAACTTTTTCTTGAACTCCTAGAAAAATGGGAATTACAACTTCAAGAATAATATGAAAATTCACTCACTTAATTTCCACAATATAAATAGTCTCAAGGGGACGCATTTTATAAACTTTGATGCATATCCTTTGAATGATGCAGGCCTATTTGCAATTACAGGTCCAACCGGTTCAGGTAAATCAACCCTTTTGGATGTTATCACGCTAGCCCTTTATAATCAAGTGCCACGCCTTGGAAAGATAAGTAGGTCTACGATAGAAAATATGGGGTCGATCGTGACACACTACACGACTGAGGCTTGGGCTGAAGTTGAGTATACGAGTAATAATAAAAGGTTCCGTAGTCGATGGTCAATTGCTTTTGCTAGAACAGGCAATCTAAAAGACTACGATATGGAAATAGTAGAGTTACCTGCGGAGCAAGCGCTGGCATTAAAAAAGAGCGAAGTACCAGCAAAAAATAAGGAGTTAATCGGTTTAACTTACGATCAGTTTATGAAGTCAATCCTACTTTCTCAAGGTGACTTCTCTAGATTCCTACAAGCCAGAAAAGATGAAAGAACCAAGTTACTTGAAGAAATTACAGGTACTTCAATCTATCGCAAATTAGGAAGTCTAGCTTTTGAACTGACGAAAGACAAGCAAGTAGAAGTCAGTCAGATTTCTTCTCAAATTGAGGCTGTCTACGTTCTCGATAAAGAACAACTAGACAAACTCAATCAAGAGCTGTCCGAATTGCAAGAAAAATCTCTGCAACTTCAAGATAAATTGTCTCTAATTCAAAGCTTGCGACAAAGAAAGGAGGAAGCAGAATATATCGAAAACCAAAAAAAGGTTGTCGATATCAAAAAACAGCAACTAGAGGAAGAAAAAGCAAGGTTCTCAGATGAAGCAAAGAAACTTGAGCGTCATAATGAAGCAAAAAAGTACGAAGTACATATTCAACAATTGACAGCTTCCAAAAATCAAATTTCACACCTTAACTCAGAAATAAAGGAAAATAAAGGCAAGCAATCGGAAGCTGACAAAATGAGGCAAGAAGCTCTCAATAGACTTTCGCAACTAACCAGAAACGAAGTAACTGAAAATAGTTTCTATGAAACATTGACTTCCTTTGAAACTGAAATTCTAGAATATGATAAGCAGATAGATCGGATCAAAGAAGAGGGTGCGAAATTACGAAGCCGTATCGACAGAATTCATGCTCAACAGAAGGAGTTTTCTAGTGATTTTAATAATAAAATGTCTGGAAACACAGCTCTCGATTTGATTGATAAAAAACTCCACAAACTATCACTGTCAAAAGAAGATCGAGCCGCCAATCTGAGAGAACTGCTAAATACGCTTCACCAAAAAAATCAAGTATTAAAGTCTTACAGTGATGTTCAATATAGAATCGAGGAAATTCGTCATAGACTAAAACAAGCAGAGAAAAAGCAAGACTTAGTAGTTGAAAAAAAAGATAGTGCTTTTCATGCGATCGAGAAGGAAAAAGAAAAACTAGCAAATACTGAGGAAAGTATTCGATCGAAGAACAAAGACTTTGAGCAACTGAAATCTGAAGCTAGTTTTACCGAGCAACGAGACCTTCTAGAAGATGACAAACCTTGTCCACTATGTGGATCTATTCATCATCCGTATGCACATGAGAAAGTGTTCAGTGATTTAGGCAAAATCACAATGGAAATAGAACAACTTAAAGCATCTTTTGAAAACGAAAAAAGAGAGCTTAGTCAGATTGAAAAAAACCACTATCAATACATCGCTCAACATGAACAACTTGAACATGAAATTAAAAAACTAAAACAAGAATTAGTTGAGTATTCCAAGACTGCAGAAGAACAACATAAACAGCACAAATGGATTCTTAACATCGCTCCTGAAACTTGGAATCAGGAAATCGAAAATCATCAGGCTGAACTAGATCGGATTAACAAGAAACTTATAGAATTTGAAGAGCAAAAATATCTAGTTAACCTTAAAGATGAATACGAACAATTTGTCTCAGTCACTGAGGAATATAAAACTATCAGCGATAAAAGAAATTCCAAGTACGAAGGTAAATCAATTACATCTGACACTGACAAAATTCAAAATCAATTCACCAGCGCAAAAACAGCTATAGAAAACTTACAGACTCAAGGTGAAAAGCTAAATCTTCAATTGCAGCAAGAAAACGTCAAGCTTCAAACTGCAATCAAAGAACTAATTCCTCTCCAAAAAGAGTACTCACTCGACAGTTCGGATCAATGCCGTGATCTACTTCTACCCTTGGAAGAATACAAAAGAATTCTTTCAACCAAAGAGAAAATTTCAAATGATACAACCGAAATCAAAACACTAGAAAAGTCCGTTTACGATAGTGAGAGAAAACACAATGAAGCACTCAAAATCCATGAAGAATCTGAACTACTTTTGCTAAATAGTCCATTAAGCCAGATTTTGGAAAAACAAGATCGCATTTCAAGCACACTTAAGGATGCAAATCAGAAAATTGGATCTATTCAAACACAACTGTCAGAGGATAAGAATCGACTGAAACAGATAAGAATACTGGAAAAAGAAAAGAAAAGACTCCTTGAAACGAATAAGAACTGGATGCTACTAAATAGCATGATTGGTGATAGTCAAGGAAAGAAATTTTCTAATTATGCTCAAGACCTTACGTTGATGCATTTATTAGTCCGAGCGAATGCAAGACTGGCCACGCTTTCTGACCGATATCAACTAAGCTTTAAATCAGGTGAAGAAGATCTTCTGGTTATCGATCAATATCAAGGTGATACAGTCCGTGCAGTTAAGACGCTCAGCGGAGGCGAAACTTTCCTATTGTCTCTTGCTCTTGCTTTGAGTTTAAGTGATTTTGCCTCGCACAAAGTCCAACTCGATAGTTTATTTATTGATGAAGGCTTCGGAACTCTAGATCAAGAGACACTCGATGTAGCAATGGGTACACTTGAAAATCTGCAACATAAAAGTGGAAAAAAGATCGGTATAATATCACATGTTGAATCTCTTAAAGAGCGCATTCATACTCAAATCAGAGTAAACAAAAATGCTCAAGGTTATAGTAATCTCGAGATCATTTGATCTGACCATGTGCACAGGAACAAAAAAAATAAAAAAAGATCAAAAAAATATTGCACTAAAGAATACCTAACTCTATATTTGCGCTCCGAATAGAGAAATCGGGCGATTAGCTCAGCTGGTTCAGAGCACTTGGTTTACACCCAAGGGGTCACAAGTTCGAATCTTGTATCGCCCACAAGAGAGTCAAAGTTTCTACTTTGGCTCTTTTTTTATGTCTACAACTCAAGCTAATACTCGGTTTCTACTTGTTTCTTGAATTCCGTACTTTCATAATTCTAATGCTGGTCATGAGATCTTAGCTCTCAAAACCAACATGATCAACACATCTTTCGTAATTTTATCAATTCAACCGGGTTTTAGAAATGGAGCAAAAGGATCTAGCATATTTAGATAGTCAAATAGAAGGCGAGATTCTCGATGACGAATTAAGCAAAATAATCTACGCAACAGATGCATCGGTCTACAGAGTCATCCCAACAGCAGTTGCACTTCCAAAAACGCAAAAAGATCTTGTCAAAATTGTCGAATTTGCCAACTCGCATAGATATCCAATAATTCCACGTGCAGCCGGAACATCCTTGGCAGGACAATGTGTTGGTGAGGGACTTGTCGTGGATATTTCAAGACATTTTACTGAAATAATTGAGCTAAATGTCGAAGAGAAATGGGTTCGAGTTCAACCTGGCGTAATCCGCGATCAATTGAACGACTACTTAGAGCCATTTGGCTTGTTCTTTAGCCCTATAACCTCGACAGCAAATCGTGCAATGATCGGTGGGATGGTCGGAAATAATTCGTCAGGTACCACTTCGATCAAGTATGGTTGCACAAGAGATAAGATTCTAGAATTGGACTGTATTCTTTCTGACGGAAGCACTTGTAAGTTTGAGAACATAGACAAAGGAAAATTTATCCAAAAGACTCACTTAGAAACTTTAGAAGGAAAGATTTATCAATTTATCTACGAGCAACTAAAATCAAAAGAAAAACAATCTGAAATCATTGAATCTTTTCCGAAGCCTTCCATTCATCGCCGAAATACAGGATATGCTCTAGACGCACTAATTAACAATCAAGTATTTACCGATAAAGATCAGATGTTTAACATGTCAGCTCTGATCGCTGGGTCAGAAGGAACACTTGCATTGATCTCTGAAGTCAAACTAGCTCTAGATCCTCTTTCACCGCCTGAGGTTGCTGTCGTAGCAGCTCATTTTAACACTATTAACGACAGCATGAAAGCAACACAGGTTGCAATGCAGCATGAGCCCTATGCTTGTGAATTAATGGATAAGATCATTTTGGATTGTACCAAAGGGCACTTGCTTTATGAAAAATACAGGGACTTTGTACAAGCTGACCCTGCTGCAATTTTGATGGTCGAATTGAGAGCAACCACAAAGAAGGAGCTCGACGAACTTGTGGACTCTCTATTACAAGATTTACTTACAAACACCGAAAGCTATGCAAATCCCGTGATTTACGGGAGTAAAACTACTAGTCTTTGGAAGCTGAGGAGTGCTGGACTTGGTCTTCTGGCAAATATAAAAGGAGGTAAAAAGGCAGTAGCATGTATTGAAGATACAGCAGTTGCTCTTGAAGATTTACCAGACTATATCGACGATTTTACAAGTTTGATGGAAAGATTCAATCAACGGTCCGTTTATTATGCACATGCTGGAGCAGGCGAGATTCATCTTCGACCGATCCTTGATCTAAAAAAGGCCGAGGATGTCCAAGACTTTCACGACATAACCTTAGAGGTTGCCAAACTGGTTAAAAAGTATCGAGGATCTTTAAGTGGAGAACATGGAGATGGACGAGTGAGAGCAGAGTTTATTCCAATTATGGTAGGTGAAGATATCTACAAACTTTTTCAAGAAATAAAACTCTGCTTTGATCCTCATCACATTTTCAACCCAGGTAAAATAGTTGACGCCCCTGCCATGCAGTCTGCGTTAAGACAGGAAGTGGTTCAGGATAAAAAATGGGTAACAATGCTTGACTTCACTCATCAAGGAGGGCTTCTAGGTGCGGCTGAGCAGTGCAACGGGTCGGGAGATTGTCGAAAACTGCCTAGCGCTGGTGGAACAATGTGTCCTAGTTATCATGCTACCAAAAATGAGAAAGATACGACGCGAGCAAGAGCAAATACATTACGCGAGATTTTGTCGACTCATCATAACACCAAAGCATTTGAACAAAAAGTCCTGCATGAAGTCATGGACTTGTGCTTATCATGTAAAGCCTGTGCGTCTGAATGTCCTTCCAACGTGGATATGGCAAGCCTTAAGGCCGAAGTTTTACATCAGTATTATCAAACCAATAGAATACCCTTGCGATCGCGTGTATTTGCAAACATCAATACGCTCCAAAAATTTGCCTACAAAGCTCGATGGGCTTATCACTTGACCACTCAGCAACCGTTGATATCATCACTGTTTAAATCCGTAATTGGTATCGCAAAAAAACGTAGTATTCCACGTATCGAAAAGCTTTCTACTATTGACTGGTACACAGCCAATGCAAATTTTCACCAGCCCTCCAAGCCAATCAAGTCAGTATATTTCTTCTGCGATGAATTCACAAACTATCAAGATAGCAATATTGGAATTAAAGCAATTCAACTAGTAATGGCCTTGGGCTATGAAGTTGAGCTTGTAGATCATGCTGAAAGTGGAAGAGCAGCGATTTCAAAAGGACTTTTGAAGATGGCTAAGAGTAAGGCTACCCAAAATGTCAATATCTTTAGCAAATTAATTTCGAATAAACATCAATTAATCGGTTTAGAACCTAGCGCTCTTTTGACATTTAGAGATGAATATCCAAAAATTGTTGAACAGTCACTAAAATCAACTGCAGCAAATCTTGCTCAGAACTGCCTTTTGATTGACGAATTTTTAGCACAAGAAATCAAATTGGGTAACATAACAAGTGCTTCATTTCATGATGAAAAAAAACAGATAGTCTTACACGGTCATTGCCATCAAAAAGCTTTAGCCTCAAGCGATTCAGCCCTTTGGGCCCTGAGTCTTCCGACAAATTATCATGTTCAATACCTAGATACAGGATGTTGTGGCATGGCTGGATCTTTTGGATTCGAGAAAGAGCATTTTGACATTAGTCAACAAGTAGCAGAACAAAGTCTATTTCCAAGTTTGCGGAAAACTAACGAAAGTACTATTATTGCAGCTACTGGAACAAGTTGCCGTCATCAAATTAAAGATGGTCTGAACAAAAAAGCATATCATCCAGTTGAAATTCTATACCAGGCATGTAATAGTACAAATGAAACTTTGTAATTTGCAAACTGGAATAATTTTTGAAAGAGGTAAAATACTATAACTATTATATTAAACCATTTATAAATAAAATATCAATCAAACTATGCGCAAAAACACATTTATATTATTTATCGCACTGATTTCACTTGCGTTGTCTTCGTGTGTAAGTAAGAAGAAATTTACAGATCTAAATTCACAGCTTGAAATGAAGCAAGAAGAGCTTTTCAAGACCAACAAAGAACTTGATGACTGTATCAAGAAAAATGGAGTTGATAAGCAAGCCATTGCTGATATGACGAAAGATGTTAATCAAAAACAAGGTATGCTTGACGCAAAAGAAGAGCTAGTTTCAACGCTTAAAGCTCAGATTGCTGATTTGCAGAAAACTCGTGATTCTCAGTTGAATCGTGTTGGTGACTTAACTGCTTTGAGCAAGACTGCAAATGACAATATCACAAACACTTTGAAGCAGCTCGAAGGTAAAGATCAGTACATCAGCATGTTGCAACGTGCTAAGACAAAAGCCGATAGTATGAATTTGGCTTTGGCTGTTAACTTGAAGCAAAATCTTGCTGAAGGTATCAATGATTCAGATATCGAAGTAAGTGTTGACAAAACAGTTGTCTTCATCAACTTGAGTGATAAAATGCTTTACCGATCTGGAAGTGCAAAGATTTCTAATGATGCTGAAGATGTACTTGCAAAAATTGCTTCAATCATTGTTGAGCGTCCTGACCTAGAGGTTATGGTAGAAGGTTACACAGACGACAAGTCAATCAGTACTGATTGTATGGAAGACAACTGGGATCTTAGTGCTAAAAGAGCTACTTCAGTAGTAAGAGCTTTGGAAACTAAATACGGTGTTAATCCATCTCGTTTGATCGCTGCAGGTAGAGGAGAAACTAATCCAGTTGCTGACAATGAAACTAAAGAAGGTCGTACAAAAAACAGACGTACAAGAATCGTTTTGATGCCACAGTTGGATCAGTTTTATGATCTTTTGGCACCAAGTAATATGCCTAAGTAAGAAATTGAGTAAAGCTACTAGCTAGCTATACAATCAATAAAATACCTAATAAAAAAAAGCGACGTTTTGGTCATTCCAGAACGTCGCTTTTTTTAGTGTAACGCACTGAACGATCAGTGCAATTCTTTTAGTTTATCAAGCAAGCGAGTATCAATGCATAAATGCATTGAAATGCGTTATAATGCTCATGGTATCTTGCCGACGGTACACTTAGGTGGGTAAAACGTAGACGAAGAGCAATACATCTTTACCTGCGATATTACCATGCTACGATTGCAGGTAATTACACTTTATCTACCACCAATTTATACGTAGGATCTTCCATTACATTGACGTCGATAATCGCATCTGCACTAGCTAGAAGTTTTCGACAATCCGCACTCAAGTGCTTAAGGTGTACAACCTTATTCAGTTTCTTGTAACGCTCTGTTATCTTATTTACTGCCTCTATGGCCGACATGTCTACAATTCTACTTTCAGCAAAATCGATAATCACCTCCTCGGGATCATTTGGCACATCAAACTTCTCACTAAAAGCTGTCGTGGATCCAAAAAACAATGGCCCATATATTTCATAGTGCTTAACTCCGTCCTCATCAATTCGCTTTCTAGCACGTATTCTCTTTGCATTCTCCCAAGAGTAAGCTAAAGCTGAAATTATTACTCCAAGTAGAACCGCAACTGCAAGGTTATGTGTAATTGCTGTAATCAAAGTTACAAGGACCATTACAATAACGTCTGAATTCGGCATCTTTCGGAATGTCTTAAAACTAGCCCATTCAAACGTACCAATCGCCACCATAAACATCAAGCCAACTAAAGCTGCCATCGGTAATTGTTCGATCAAACTCGATCCAAACATGATAAATACAAGAAGCATCACTGCTGCTGTGATACCCGAAAGTCTCGCTCTTGCTCCCGAAGAAGTATTGATCAAACTCTGACCAATCATCGCGCAACCTCCCATACCAGATAGAAAGCCAGATAGAATATTTGCTGTTCCTTGAGCCACACACTCCTTATTACTGCGTCCACGTGTTTCAGTGATCTCGTCAATTATGTTCAAAGTCAAAAGACTTTCAATCAGTCCAACTCCTGCAACGATTGCCGCATAGGGGAATATGATTTTGAAAGATTGTAAAGTCAACGGAATCTGAGGTATAGACAAGGGAGGGAACCCACCTTTTATCGATTCTCCCGCCTTCATTGTGTCTGCTACAGTAAGTGTATCAATTCCCAATCCAATCACCAAAGTAGATGCTACGACGATCGCCACAAGTGACGAAGGCACTGCTTTTGTTAACTTGGGTAAACCCCAAATAATCACCATCGTCAATAATGTCAATCCTAGCATAATATAGAGAGAACTGCCTGTCATCAATGCTCCGGTAGACTTCTCATAGAAATTCGGGAACTGAGCCATGAAAATAATAATCGCTAATCCATTCACAAATCCAAACATTACTGGATGCGGGACAAGTCTTATAAACTTACCTAAGCGAAGCAATCCTGCACCTATCTGTAACATACCTGCAATAATTACGGTAGCGAAGACATAGTTTAATATTACTTCTGGCTCGATCCCCGGAAAATTTCTCTTCAATTCCAAAATCAAACCAACGAAAATGACCGCTACAGCTCCTGTTGCTCCAGATATCATACCAGGTCTTCCTCCAAAAATCGAAGTGATCAAGGCTAATACAAAGGCTGCATAGAGTCCAGTTAAAGGAGAAAAGCCAGGAATCAATGCAAAGGCTATTGCCTCAGGCACTAATGCCAATGCTACCGTTAGTCCAGATAGCACCTCTGTTCTATAGTTTACTTTTTGACTGAAGTCAAATAAATTTAGATACTTATTCATTCAAGAATTCTTTTATTTTGAAGCGCAAAGTTAGGTTAACATCCTCACCTTCAAAGACCTATAGGCCGATTAAATTAAATCTTCCAATTATCATCTTATAAGTACGATAAAACAATCTTAGGTCTGGAGACTGTTCGCAAAATCTTCTTTCGAAACACGTGACTACTTACAATTAAAATTTAATCAATATCATTTTGGCAAAACTTAAAACATTGAAAAATTAAGACCTTAAATAGCCAAAAAGAATTAATTATTAACCAAAATGAACAGATTAATGATTCTAACGATATCTACAGGGCATATAAACATGTAAATGATCGGCCGTACCGACATGACGAATCGTCTTAAATCCCATCAACCAATAATATCCTCTCAAAAGGGAATTTCGGAGTTCTGAACGACCCTTCGTCCTTAGATCATGCGCATACGCAAATCCATCCTTTTGCTTAAAATGTAGAGATCGTGCATTTGTTTTCAATCCCATTTTAGAATAATCTTCAGGCATGCGCGATGCATCAGTTACAATCGCTTTTCTGTCAAGCAGAAAAAGCGTGCTGCTTCCTAGTCTTAAAATCGGTTGAAGCGAATAGAACTCTTGATTGACCTCTGTAGTTTTAGAATTGGAAGTGGATAGAAAGACTATACCATATAGTACAAAGCCCCCGACAAAAACAAATGCAACAGCAAATCTGCGTCTCAAGTACTTCAAGCTGCTCGCCCTTCCTTTAGTGAATCTACCATAGACAACTGAGAAGTAAATAAACAGAAGGACTGCAGTGGCAATACTTGAAAAAAGTAACGAAATATAGCTAGAATAACCTTGATTGAAATGCATGAATACCGCTCCTCTAATCAGCAAACAGAAAGGTAAGATTAGAATGATAGCGATCTTGCTAATATTATATAGAAAACTCAGCATATTACAGTCTAAAAGTATAACTAAACTTAGCGATAAATACCTGCTCTGGAACTCCTCGATTGAAATCAGCTTGATCAACAATGATCTCAAGATCCGCTCGATTATTGTACACTAAAAAAAGATCAACCCCTTCTCGAGGATTATATCTAAAACGAATATTTCCCAATCCAACATTTCCTTCACTACTTGCTTGTAAAAATCCACTTAAAGATAGTTCGGTGCTGAGTGTATACAGAAATCGAAGTCTAGCCAACTGAACATATCGTATACTATTGGATAAACCATCTTCAATAAATATCGGATTAAAATTATAATCAAGTCCTAGTGTAAGATCTGGAAAAACCACCCAATTTACTCCTTGTTCTACAGCAAGAAATCTGTGATTGAAATAATCACCTCCTCGCACTTGCAAATTATAATCAATTTGATTTACCTCAGGTGTTCCAAATTCAAGGGAATAAACTCCAAGGGAGTACAAGCCTTCTTGAATCGTCAGACCACTCAATATTTCAATATCTTCAAAAAGTCGCTCTCGCCTAAAATATGAGAAGGCTGTGAAGTAATGTCCCGACCTCCATGAAACAACATACTCTGCTCCAATATTGGTTGTTTCATCTAGACCAGTATCGTTGTTCAAATAAGTAAAATTGTACATTCTGACATTGCGCTGCAAAATTCGACTACTTGGAGCGCTTTGCCATCCGTAACCTAGAATCCCAAACAATGAAGTATAATTCCCCCGCTCTTCAAAACCCATCTCTGGATTATAATCCTGCCCCATTCGACCAACAGCGAGGTCATAAGTGAATCCAGAGAATTGAAATTTTTCAAGATTAATCAAGAAACGAGATGGTCGCATGCTTAAAGGGTTATTCTCATAGCCATCAGTGAAAGATTGTGCCCATCTGACCTGAAAAATATTGTTTCCCTTTAATCGAAATGTTCCATCCAAGGCATAAACCGAATTATAATCACCGTTCTGCCCGATCTTGTTAGTCCCGATAACTCCTACATATGAATTATCATTTACAACTTTTTTACGCAATCGCAGTACAGAAAAATTAGTTTGTGGATTCCAATTATCATCTCTAGTCGTCATATTAATCGCTCCAACATCATAGTCTCCGACTCGACCTGTCAATCGTGCTCCACCCCATATTTTCTCTAGTCGTCCATTATCATCGATGCCTATGCGTCTACTATAAAAGATACGACTTGATCCTCCTACTCGTAAATCAAAAATGGCTGACCTTTCTTGAAAGAACTGTCTCTTTTCAGGAAAGAAAAGGTTAAAACGATCTAGATTAATCTGAGCATCGTCCGCCTCTACCTGCGCAAAATCTGTATTGAGCGTTAAATCCATTGTGAGATTACTCGTCACATTATATTTAACGTCAAGACCTGCATTTATCTCTGACCGATTCATGGCTTCAAATGGAGCTTTATCATCAACAACTCTGCTAGCACCTGCCAGCAAATAAGGTGTCACATAAACAGGTTTCTTAGCCTTTACCCCTTTCAACGTGACAGTTGCTGCAACGGAGGGCTTGAAAGGACTCCAGTCTCCCCATGCATTTTCAATTTCCGGCCACGTATCAAATTCATTTTTGGATGCGATTAATCGCATGACGATCAAGCCCATTTCGACATCTCCATCTTTGTCTTGGAATTGCAGAGAAGAAAATGGAATACGCATTTCAACTGTCCAACTACTGGTTCCAACTTCCGTCTTTACATCCCAGAAAGTATTCCAGTCATTATTTATTGGATAGCCACCTACTGCATCCTCCACAACTGTAAAATCTGACCTCAAAGCTGCAGGAGTAGTCAGAAACCCCAAGGCATTCTCTTTGTCGTGATATGAATCAATGATCAATCCTATGTAATCTGGCTTAAGTGAAAATTCGTCTCGCTTTCGACTTGGTGATTGAATATTTGCTCCTTGAATTTCGGCCGCCAGATACAAATACTGATCGTCGTACGCTAGGTAAATTCGCTCGTCTTCACTTGGTTTTTCTCCATTATACGGCACATGTTGTGTAGTGGGAAACAAGGGCATTTGCTTCCAAAACATTTCCTCGAGCTTTCCATCAAACTGGATTGGTTCAGGAAGTCTCGGAATTTCGACGCTTTGCGCCTCAAGCTGCAAGCACGCAAAGATCATCAACCATACAATAAATACCAGTCTTTTAAACATGGCGCAAAAATACGGTTTACTAATCGTCTTTTACAAAGGTGGCAAACATATGATATGACGGCTTGTGATTAAAACTAGAATGCGCGATTTCATCTACAATGATTTAAACGTATAAGTGATTTTTTCTCAAATTATCTATCTCCATCAAGCTTAATAAAATAATATATCATTATATTTGCGCCGCTTTTAGAGAAAAGATTTGCCAGTTTATCTGAATCTGTTTTCAAAAAAGCAAAAAGCATGGCGTGGTAGCTCAGCTGGTTAGAGCGCAGGATTCATAATCCTGAGGTCGGGAGTTCAAGTCTCCCTCACGCTACAGAGTAAAAGCCTTTGACTTTGTGTCAGAGGCTTTTTATTTATGACATGATTCAAACGGATATTTAAGAACAGAGCGCCCGTAGGGAGGTCGGGAGTTCAGGTCTCTCTCACTCTACAAATTTGAAAACCTTTGACTTTGTGTCAGAGGCTTTTTTTTATTACCCCAGGAGAATTATGAGTAAGACACTATTTTGAACGGTAAGTTATGAAGCTTTGAAATCTGGACTGATCCTCTTCCCCTGCCACCTGAAGAAAAAATGAAATAAGACAATATTTGTCAATCCAAATCCAAGAAAACTCAGCAGATAATAAGGCCAATCACCCATGATCAATGGATTCTCAACAATAGGTCTTTGGCAAAGAAATATATAATTCCCATCTATTATTTTATTGAATATTGCCATTACTCCTAGCGTGCCTAATCCAAGGAGGAAGGCAGTGAGCCAGGCATTTGGTCGAATGGTTCGCTTTTTGACGACCAGCTGATAAAGTGCGAAAAACCAAATTAATCCGTGAGCTACGTAAAAGTCAATGTGAGTGAGCCAATTATAAATTGTCGTAATCTCCGGTGTTAAAAAGCTCTGAACGGCACCTCCCAAGCCCAACAAAAGCAGAAATTCATACCATCCTTGATGAAATCGAACTAGTAGAATAGCTCCTACTATTTGTGAGATTCCACACAATTGAAGTGGCAAACAGTAACGAATATCCCAACTTCCTACATAGATATAGTAAATCTGCCAAGCGAGTTCTCTTAGTATAACAAACCAAACTAATCCAATCTCAACTTTTCGCAGCTTACTCCATGGTAAGGTTGATAAATATCTCAGTGATAGCCATAGTACTAAAAGAGCGACAAATGTACTTATCCACCACAGTGGGGTAAAGGACTCAACAATGGTATGTTCGGCCATAAAGTTAGTCTGAAGTTAATTGAACTTCAAGATAAGAAACTAACTCGACTAAGAGATGAAAAATGATTTGAAAAATTGATCGACAAATGAATGGATACTGACTTTGCTACTTCAAAAAATCCCAGAGTCTTTTGAGTAATGGTGTTCGTCGAGTCACCGTGCTATTTTTAAGTCTTCGATTCATAGTTTTACCTGATTCTGAAAAGTCCTTTCCCGATTCTGTTTCTTGATCACTCGTTAGCAAAAGCTTCTTAGTATTCCCTTTAAACAAGGAATTCTTGCGTCTTAACGCTCGATTATTTTTGAGCGATTTATTAGCACCTGCCATCGAACCTGAAGCCATCTTACTATTTTTTTAATCAACCAACAAGCGAAACATCGAGTTCCCCATATTCTCCGCATTCCTTAGTCACATAAAAAAGGCCAATAACATATATTTCAATATTATTGGCCTTTATGCTTAGTTAGTTGCTTTTAAAATCTTACACCCATTGCAAGTCGTAATCCAACATCGAAGTATCGTTGCTGAAAAGGATGTTCATCTCTGATCCAATTTCCTGTATGATATCGGATATCAGGACCAGCAGAAAAATGGAGTCCATTAGACATATAGCACCTTAGGCCTGCACTTCCTTGCACTTTGAAGCCTGTTGAAGCTCTGTAGATCGGACGCGTTTCATCATCAAAAGACACGTAATCGACATCATCAATCACCATAAACCCTTTTCTGAACGTTGTTAAATTTACAGATCCTCCCATGTCAACATACAGTCCAAGGTTTGTACCCCAACCATATTCATATCCAATCGCAAAAGGCAGTTCAAACATCCTATGGTAGTTGAATGTTTCCGCTTGTAATGTCGTAATAGTTTCTATTTGTTGATTTCCTCTGATTGTATCAGAAACACCATTTGGTCTCAAAATAATTATCACAGGAACCTCGTCATCCGTAACTTGGATATCTTCTGAAAATAACATGAATTTCTCATCTATTTGACCGTACCCGACTCCCCCTTGCAGATAGAAGCCGCTATTAAACTGATACCGCCCGATAAGATTAACTTGAAAAGCCTCCAGGTAAGATTCTGTTGCTTTCCTGCGCGCTACCCATTCATCACCTGCTTCATTCGTTGTAGTATAAATTGGATTCGCATAAAATGGAATAACCTGTAGTTCAGGCATAAAGTAACCTCTATTAGAAGATCCGCCAAATGTTGGGCAGACCACTTTCTTAGGTAACTCAAACTTGGTATCAAAGTTAATATCGTATTCTAGGTCGCTGATTTCGTTAACCAAAAAATCTTCATTTATCGTTGCTCTATTTTGGCTACTAAACGCATTAGAAGCTATCTCGCTGCTAGTCGATTCTTGCATACCATCTTGCTTACTAGCAAATTTCGCAGTGAGGGATTCAGGATCTTCCTGAGATACATCATTCTCAATTTCCTCAGAAATAGGAGGAATTGTAGAGGACTTACGTCCAAAAGGCGATTCTTCAGATGCAAGCTCGTTATTAGTTATTTGAACCGTTGGATCAGTTATTACACCATCGTTCAAATTTTCTGATGCTTCTTTAGAATTATTAGTAGATTCCACTGTAAGAATCTGTGTCGTTTTCACTAAATCTTCCCCGCTTTCATTCTCTTCTTGATCTACTACACTTATAGTGGTTGCTTCAGAACTATTAGATAAGGTTTTATCAAGATTGTCTTTTTGCAAGATACTCGCAGCTTCATTCCTTTGAGTAATTTCTAAATCACTTTGATTTTGAGAAACGCCGTACCAATAACCGATAGCTATTGCACCAATTACAACTGCTCCCAGTCCAAGCCACTTTACTAAAGCTGCACCACCAACAACGGCAGTTTTACTCGTAGCACTTGCACCTCCCACGCCATGTATTGAGTTCCACAATGCATCTGCATCGATACTAGATTCATAAGAACCCAACTTCTCATTTACAATTTGCTCTATTTTATCTTTTCCCATTGGGTTTCTTTTTCAATTGCTAAAATTCGCTTTCTAAGAATCGCTTTTGCTCGTGCTAGATTCGATCTCGAAGTCGAAGCAGTTATTCCTAGTAAATTACTTATTTCATCATGTGAATAATGCTCCAAAACATACAGATTGAAAACAGCACCATACATTTCTGGCAATTCTCTTATAATCACAAGTAGATCTTCCTCCATCAATTCGCCCAACACATTTGGCTGAACTTTGATTATCATTGCTTCGGGATCTGCTGATTGACTATAATCGAGATATTTTTTTCGTCTTCTCAGCGCCTCGTTTGCGACAATTCGACTCATCCAACTTTTAAGTTTTCCAGCTTCGTTGCGAAACTGATGCATTTTGGAAAAGATCTTGATGTAGCCCTCTTGCAGGATATCTCGAGCGCTTTCATCATCCGGCATATATCTTCTACTGACTGTATACAAATAGCCCGCATATTTTGCCACTAATGCTTTTTGAGCTTCTGGCTTTTTGCGCAAGCAACCTTGTATAATTTGATTTTCAGTCAAGTTGGATATTTTGAATAATTCAAGTGTGAGAATACTTCTTAAAGATATGGATTTTGCCGACACATTTTTAAATGGAGGGGAGAAGACTAAGTCCCCTCCCCATTGGGCATCCATATATTTTATTCTATATCTACTGTAGCAGTACGCTAAATTCAACAATCACTTGGTATTCATCGACACCACCTTGCCCTTCAGTTCCAATCATCGCGTCAAAACTTCCTTCAAATAGTCCTCCTGTACCTTCGTTTGTTGTTACATCTGCAACTGGACAACCAAAGTTTCCTCCATTTGGTCCTTGACAGAAGAAGTAGAGATTTTGAACAGCTGGATCGTTAGGATCCCAGAAATTAAAGTTATTCATGTCAACATCACCAATCTGATTAGGCGTTGCCTCAAATTCCATTTGTAAATAAGTAGAATCTACATCAGAAAAAACTGACAAAGCTCCATTTGCAGTATTGTAAGAAGCCACATAAATGATCATATCCTTTTCATAACCTAATTCTGGGATTTCAATATGTATTAATTCTGTAATCGCATTACATACTTCAACGTTCCCCAAATCTACATCTGCTCCTTCTTCTGGAATATTTAGATTAATTGGATCACTAGCTAACGAAGCATCTAGATCAAATCCTTTCAGAGTCAAATCAACTTCTTGACATAAAAGACCCGTCCAATTGAACACGCCATTTTCATCTGTATCTAAAACCAACAAATATGGTCCTCCTGTTACGTACACATATCCATTTTCTACCGCTGCCCCGTCACAGTCGACGAGTACGCCATTTAAAGAAGATGTTGCATTGCTAGAAGCTACAATCGGATCCAATACCACATCATCACTATATGGGCCTATTTCTGCCTCATATTCAATTTCCCAACATTGGTTATAAACCGCGATAGTCAATGGAAGGTCTTTTGGCACTTTACCACTAAACACACCTTCTTCATTCGTATATCCACCACCCGTTCCGACAGCATCGTTGTGAATCGTTATTTTAGCCCAATGTATTGGATTTCCTTCAGCATCTATGATCTGACCTTCAAGTTGAATCAGCGGAAACGGTGCGTCACAATTCCAAAATGAAAAGTGAGGAACTTCACCTACGTATTTGTCTCCCTGTAAAGTCGCAGTAGACTCTTCTACCCAATTACCTGTCGTCTCATCCATTGACCAAAGCGGAATGCTTGCCGGAGCTTGACCCAAAATCTCTGCAGGAACTGGCATGGTCAAGGTTGCAGGTGATCCTTCAACAAGTTGCAACGCTGTTCCTGAAGCTGTTTCAAGCTCAACAGCAACCATTCCGAAAGTCGCAAGTTGTACTGGATTACCTTCTTTATCGACAGCTCTTAAATCACCTGGCATTTGCTCCAAAAGTAAATCTGCTGTTGGATCAATCCATTTAGCATAAACTTGAACCTCACCTGTAAATGCTGTTCCATTTTCATACTGGATCGAATTAGCTGCAAAAGATACAGAAGCTCCATCATCAGTACTTACCAATCCACCAGTCGTGGATGTAAACGTTCCTACCAATTCCTTTCGAAGTAATTGAACTGCCACGAATGACTCTTTTCCAACTGTAGGATTAAATAACTTAACACCTAAATAGTAACCTTGCTTCTCAACTCGTAAAAGCGTACCATTTTGATTAAATTCTTCTTTTTCAAATCTGAAAAACCCATTTTCATCAGTAGTAGTTTCTTCCGTACCTACTTTCACAAGTGCAGAAGCTACCGGAATGTTATCTTCATCCGTAACCAAACCTCTTACCGCTGCTTCAACTTGAATCTCAGGATACGGATTATTTGTTTTCGTATCAACATCAATTATATCTTCTCGACATGAACTGATAAATAGTAAAATTAATATAGACGCCCATCCTAAAAATCTTACTTGTTTCATAATTGTATTTTTATTTTGTAATAATTAAGTAGCATTTTCATGCCTTCACAGTGTTTATACACCCAATAGAAACATTGCTGCGTTACTTTAAAAATAAACTAAAATTTCTGCACCAATAAATCTGACTCCACACTCTACAGTTTTACTTTTACCTAGATTTGAAAACTATGAGTATCTTCCAAATAACAAACTACATAAATGGATAGTCCAATCATAATTTGGTGGATTCTAGCTGGCGTCTCTTCGATCCTTACAGCCTACCTTATTCATCGGAATCACTCAGAAAAACTAAGAATAGAAGAAGCAAGATTGAAAAAAGAGAGTCCTGATGTTAACTATGATTACAATCGATTCAACACAAAAGACCAACGAACGACTAATATCGAGATCTCAAATGAACAGTTCATTATAGAAACTGATATGCAGCATGTCCAGATAGCCAATGAGATGTTGTTTCTTCGCAATTCCTCAGAAATTGTAAATCTAGGTAAGATTCGATTCGACCTCACCGTTACCCCTTTCATTAAGGAACTGATATCCGCAGATATTTATACCCAGAGCGATATTTCAGGAATGATCATTTTCTTTGCGCATGAACCATACACTAGTGTGCTACTTGAATATCTCAAAGAAGTGCACAAAATCAGTTTGAGCTTACCCGAGGACTTTAAGAACACTTATCTGCAATTTAACGCTGTAATCACAGATCCTGCTGACGACATTGTACAGATAAAGGGACTTTTCCTTGATGGTCAAAGATGGGAAGTCAACTTAAATATTAAATCCTATCGTATTCGCTTACAAGCACCGATTTCCTCACTTTCTAATACTTCTAATTTCCAAGAAGCAGAATGGGAGGTAGAGGAATAACCTATAACAACACCTCCTTGATATTTAGTTTTCTTCTTAGAACCTAAGACTAGGATAAGGCGGCAATCAAATCCAAAAGTATATTCTTAAATAATAGTCTTTGGTCCGCTGTCTCGGTTACATAACATAGTTATTCTAGCGTAACTTGAAAATCTACGAGTATCTGATAATCTTCAAACGTAACCAATCCAGTTGTCCTTACAATTGTATCAATGTGTCCCTCAAACCGACCTCCAGCTCCTTCGTTCTTATATATGGTAGTATTAACACAGGGTTCATTTAGCCAATCGAATTCATAATCTATACATCTAAAATACCTGTCTGTTAGAACACTCGTAGGGTCTCGAAATAAGAATTTAATTTCAAGGCTACCGACTTGATTTGGAGATATATCTTTAAATCCCATTGAGAGTTGAATATTGTCTTCTTGTGATTGCAACCATATTTCGTCATTTTGCTCGATATAATCATTTGCTAGAAAATAAACTATATTTCTTTGATAATCTAACGCTGGGATTTGAATATTAATGTATTCGACAACTTCCTTACAAACATCAATATTTCCAATATCTAATGCTTCTGCTTGTTGCTGAATCAAAACATTAACGGATTCGCTAACAAATTGATCATCCACGTCATAACCTTTTAATGTGTAAGGAAGATTTGGGCATAAGAAACCATTCCACTTTATATCACCATTCTCATCTGCATGAATTACTAATAATTGCGGACCTCCTTCAACTAGACAATATCCATTACTTAAAGGATTGCCGTCACAGTCATTAAGAGATCCCGTTATTGAAGTAAAAAAAGATGTAGGAAAGATGATAGGTTCAACTACTACGTCACTGCTAAAAGGTCCAATCACTGTTTCGTAGATAGGCTCCAAACACTGACTATGAACGAGTAATGTTAATGCTAGATTTGCTGGTACATACCCTTTAAAAACTCCATTTTCATTGGAATATGCGGAACCAACTCCAACTGCATCATTGTAAATCGTGATCTTGGTCCAAACTAGCGGGTTGCCTTCTGAATCTATTATTTTCCCTTCTAGTTCTATTAACGGAAATGGAGCATCGCAATTCCAAAAAGAAAAGTGAGAAACTTCTCCTACGTACTTATCTCCATGTAAAGTCGCTGTTGATTCTTCTACCCAATTACCAGTAGTTTCATCCATTGACCATAAAGGAATAGTAGGTGGTGCTAGTCCCAGAATTTAGGAAGGTACCGGCATAGTTAATATTGCAGATTCTCCATCAATCAACTGCAAGGACGAACCTGTCGAGCTCTCAAGCTCTACTGCGACCATACCATATGTGGCTAGTTGAACAGGATTACCTTCAGCATCGATGCCTCCCAAATTACCGGGCATTTGTTCGTATAATAAATCTCCTGTAGGGTCTATCCATCTTGCAAAAACAGTAACTTCTCCGTCATAAGTGGTATTATCTTCCAATACTATTGAATTTTTTTCAAACTCAATGCTTACTCCATCATCAGTTGATACTACAACTACTCCGCCACTCGAAGCCAGAAAAGCTCCTACTTTTTGCTTAATCAAGAGTTGGAGCGCAACAAAAGATTCTTTTCCTTCGCTAGGATTGAAAATTTTAATTCCTTCATAGTAACCTAGTCTACTTGCACTAATAACAGTACCATTCTGATCAAACTTTCGATCTTGAACTCTGAAAATTCCATTGACATCCGTTTCCACCTCAACCGTCCCGATCTTCACTAATACTCCTGACAAGGGTTCATCATTTTCATTCGTTATGACTCCTCTCACGGAGGAGGTTACAAGTGTCACTGTTGAAGGATCCGCATTATCGTTCTCAAACTGATCATCCTCACATGAACTTATGCTGAGTATCAAGCCAAGACAAAGAAATATTAAGGGATTGATTCGTTTCATTGGATTGCGTTTTCGTGTTGTGACCAGTATTGGTGTAAAGATGCCTACATGAAAGGTACAAATTGTACCTCTAGTAAATATACAGCACGCGACAGTTAAAGAGCCTGCAAAAATGTACAATTAATAAAACAAAAGAGAAGCTAGTCAGCTAAGGGACAGCTCATTACAAAAGGTAAACTCATTAAAATGAATGGGAAAAATCTCTCCTCAACGTTTATTCAAGGCAATAATACATCGCCGTTCGCTACGACCTCCAGGTCGTATGCGGTACTACGTGTCGGCCTCCCGGCCGATACTAACTTACATTTCAATACTTTAAAGGTGCCGCACCTACTGAGCTTCACTAATTCTATATATCCATTCTACTTGAAATTTATGCACAGACGCATTGCTATGTGTCTTTCTTCACCATATCGTGACAACAAGCTCCATCAACTCCGTAGGAGTGACACCTTTTTATCACATGATTGAATTCCATTCCCTAAACAAAGATTTTTGGATACTTACAATCTTTGACCTCCACGATAGTAGTATTCAACACCCAGACACAAGGCTACAGCCTAGTTAACGGAACTACTTCTTCTCCGCTATCCACTCCTTAAACTCCTTCAAGGTATACGAACTCAGATTATCTTCTGCTCGAACCCATGCTTTTCTTGCCACACGGACGCCATGTTTCACTAGATGAAGTGCTTCTTTTGAATGCGCATCTGGATTGATACTGATCTTGACGCCTTTCTCTAGTGCGTAGCAAATCCAGTGATAATCGAAATCAAGCCGACTAGGATGGGCGTTCAATTCGATCACAACATTGTTTTCTGCACAAGCATCAATTACACTTCCGTGATCAATTGGATAACCCGCTCTGGACAGCAGTAATCTTCCTGTGGGATGACCCAAAATACGAGTTAATGGGTTCTTAATCGCAGCAATTAGTCTAGCTGTCGCCTTCGCTTCATCCATATTGAGATTACTATGAATCGAGGCAATAATTACATCGAAGCCCTCCAACATGCCTTTATCATAATCCAAAGATCCATCATTCAGAATATCACTCTCGATTCCTTTGAAAATGTGGAAATCATCCATTTTGGCATTCAATTCGTCAATTTCCTTCCACTGCTCCAAAACGCGATCAGGTTTCAATCCATCGGCATAAAATGCTGACTGTGAATGGTCCGTGATCAACATATATTCCATTCCTTGTGACTTCGCATAGGCCGCCATATCAGCTAGACTATGCAATCCATCACTATATGTAGAGTGGCAATGTACTAAGCCTTTGATATCGGAAACTTGAATAAGCTCCTCTTCTGACAAATTATTCTTGTTCTCATCCCAAAGTTCACGCTGAGGAGGCGACAAATAAGGAATCTCCAAAGCTTCCAAAATTGCTTCTTCGTTCAATTCATCTGGAAATTCTTCGAGCGCTAAACCATATTCCTCTTCGAGGTAAGAAATATAGTCTTCACTGCTGTTCAGACTGAGCTGTTCAGCCGCAAAATCACTAGCTGCACAATCAATAATGTGTACTGGGATAGATTTGTAATTCAACCCAGCAACATCACTGCTAGCCTTAGCCTGAATAAACCGTTCTACTTCTTCCAATCGATCCTCCGTAACTAAAATCTGAATACCTTCAATTATCTGATTTTGTTTGGCTGCATCGCCAACAATAGCAGCATCCTGGCTAAAGTTTTCATCTATTTCACTTTGAATTTCTTCGATCTCGTTCTCAGCCGTAGCGAAATGTACAAAACCTTTTGAAGATTGATAATACTGAAGTTTCTTCTTTAGATCATCTTGCGTTTTCAGTCCAAAACCTTTTAACGCAACTAACCTATTTTCTTCACACGCTTGTAAAAGTTCTCCAATCGTATCAATCTCAAGTTGATTCCAAATTGCAGAAACTTTTTTGGGCCCAAAGCCCCTTACCTGAATCATATCAATAACACCTGGAGGAGTCATCGACTTATAACGCTCTAGTGTATCCATCTCTCCTTTAGAGTTCAACTCTCCAATCTTACCAACTATAGCTGTACCTAAACCAGGAATTGCTCCGATTTCATCTTCACTCATGTCTGTTAGCGGCCGCTCTTGCTTTCGCAAAACATTGTAGGCATTATAATACGAGCGAACTTTGAACGGATTCTCTCCGTGCAGTTCCATCAATTTTCCTAGTAGGTTGAATGATTTCGCAATGTCAATATTTTCCATACTATGGTTTACTTTATTTGTTTAGATCAACTATGTGATTTAATAAACTTTACATTTCGCTTTATACCCTCATACTGAGCTCGTTTCAATGGTGACCCAGCAAATACATGATTAAATGTTATTTCTGTCATCTCTTCCCAGTCCCTCTTTTTCAAGTACTTTAATTCCTCTTTGGGCGTAAGTCTATGCTCCTTATTGGGCTCGGCAAATCGATTCCATGGACATACGTCTTGGCAGATGTCGCATCCAAAAATCCAATCCTCCATCTGACTTCCAAATTCTTCAGGTATACCTTCTTTTAGTTCTATTGTCAAGTAAGAAATGCATCGACTAGAATCTAAAACATATCCACTCTCAGAAATTGCATCCGTAGGACAAGCATCGATACATTTGGTACAACTACCGCAATAATCCTTAATCGGATGATTGTAATCGAACTCAAGATCTGTAACCATTTCAGCAAGAAAAAAGTTGGATCCTTTTTGCTTATTGATCAGTAGCGTATTCTTCCCTATCCATCCCAAACCTGATCTTTTGGCCCAATCTCGCTCAAGTATAGGCGCAGAATCAACAAACAGTCTTGCCAATATCGAAGTACCCAGTAGCTCCTCAATTTGATTCTTAAAGCGAATCAGTTTCTTCTTAATAAACCTGTGGTAATCTTTTCCATACGCGTAGCTTGCGATTTTGTATCGATCATCCGTTGGCAAAACCTCTTCTGGAGCGTAATTAAAAAGTAATGAAATAACAGATTTTGCACCTGGAACTAATTTGGTAGGATCTACCCTTTTATCAAAGACATCCTCTAGATAATCCATCGTTCCATGATTACCGTTAGAAAGCCAAGATTCAAGTTTTCGCGCTTCGTCATCCATATGTTCAGCTCGGGCAAAACCAACTTGAGCAAACCCCTGATCAAGAGCTAGCTTTTCAACTTGACGTTGCAGTAGTTGCTTGTTCATGGGTATCTGTTACTAGCTATCAAGAATTTGAAGCTTTGCAAATCTTAACATGATTCTTCGTTCCGAATTGTCCATCTGATCAAAACGAATGGATGCCACTCGATTATCTCTTGCCCCATCGATTGAGATGACTTCTCCTTCTCCAAACTTCAAATGCAATACTTTCATTCCTTCTTCTATAGCTGACGAAGGACTAGCTTTGAAGTCAGAGGGATCAATCCCAATATCTACCTTCTTGATAGGAGCTAGTTTTTTGAAATTACCAGAAATACTAGCTCTAGTAGCTCTTGCAGACCCGAAAGAAGCAGTCGTATTTCCTACACTGATAACGGAATCAACATTGTCTCCTCCGATTTCCTCCATAAATCTACTCATGTCATTATTGCGAACCTGTCCATAATGATATCTAGAGCCCGCACATGTCAAGGTCAGGTACTTTTCGGCACGCGTTATTGCTACGTAGAACAGCCGACGTTCTTCATCCAACTGTGCTGGATCACCTTGCGATAAGTAACTAGGAAATAGATTCTCTTCAAGCCCAACAACAAAAACGGATGGAAATTCAAGTCCTTTGGCAGCATGAACAGACATTAAAGTCACGTGCTCCAATGAAGGATCAGTTTCATCTTGATCGGTAATCAAGGCAATATTCTGGAGATATGTCGCAAGAGACTTATTATCTACCATCTCTAAAGTCTGACCTTCTTGAATTTCATCAGTATCTATAAACTCTTTGATACCATCTAGTAATGAACTCACATTCTCTACCCGACTTATACCTTCCGGTGTGTTATCGACTTTTAACAAATCAAGTATACCACTCTTTTTTACAATATACGAAGCAATTGTATATGCATCTTGAGTTTTTGCTCGCTCTTGAAAATCCTTGATCATCATACCAAAGTTCAACAAGGTATTCTTCGCTCTACCACTCAATGGCACCATTCCTATTGCCTCCCACATACTGATTTGGTTATCGTCAGCGTACTTTGTGATCTTCCCAATCGTCGTATTTCCTAGTCCACGTTTCGGGTAATTTATTATTCTTTTGAATGCTTCGTTATCGCGATAGTTTACTGTCAGGCGCAGATATGCAACAACGTCTTTGATTTCTTTCCTGGAATAGAAACTCAAGCCTCCATAAATTCTATAAGGTATATTGTGCCGTCGCAGATGCTCTTCAAATACCCTTGATTGCGCATTAGTTCTGTATAGAATAGCAATGTCATTGTACTTAAGATGATAGCGATTTCGTTGTTCCGTAATCAACGAAGCAACTTTTCTACCTTCTTCCGTATCTGTCAGACATCGTTCAACTTTTATCTTTTCGCCTTCATCTATGTCCGTCCAAATCTTCTTCTGAATTTGCTTCTTGTTGAAAGAAATAACATCATTCGCAGCATTCACAATATAACTCGTTGAACGATAATTCTGCTCAAGTTTAAAAGTCTGCACTTTTGGAAAATCAGCTTCAAACTTCAATATGTTCTCAATCGTCGCACCACGAAAAGAATATATACTCTGTGCATCATCTCCTACAATATTTACATTATTTGGAGACCCATCATATACCACCAATTGTCTAATAATTTGGTATTGAAGGAAGTTTGTATCCTGAAACTCATCAACAAGTACATATTCAAATTTATTCTGATACTTCTCTTTTACGTTGTCGTGATTTTCGTACAATAAACGAAACATCTGTAATAGTAAGTCATCAAAGTCCATGGCTCCAGAACGCATCAATTGCTCCATATACTTGCCATAAATCATCTGCGTCATCGGCCTGCGATTGATCCGATCTTGACTTAATAAGTCTTCATTTGAACCATACAGCTTAGGAGTTATAAGGTTACTCTTAGCCATCGAGATTCGTGACCTGATGATGTTGGGTTGATATACCTTTGGATCAAGAGACATTTTTTTTATGATCTCCTTGACCACGCTTTTGGTATCATCGGTATCGTAAATTGTGAAGTCATTTGGATAGCCAATCAAATGTGCGTCATATCTTAAAAATCTTGCAAAAATTGAGTGAAATGTACCAGCGAGCACTCTATTTGCCACAGGTCCAATCACTTTTTCAATTCGGGCCTTCATCTCCTTAGCGGCCTTATTTGTAAAAGTTAAGGCAAGAATTTTATGTGGAGGAACACCTTGTTGGATCAAGTGAGCTATTCGATAAGTTAGTACTCGGGTCTTTCCAGAACCAGGTCCTGCGATAACCATCACAGGTCCGCTACCAGCTGTAACTGCCTGTCGTTGAATTTCATTTAACTCATCGAGATAATTGCTTTTCGCTACTTTTCCGTCCATATATCGTAAAATAACTCTGAGTTTTCTGTAAGATGTTGACACGATAGAAAGGTGTCAAATACGGTGCGTTCTACCACCTGACCATTCCGGTCGAGGACTACTACATTGAGACCGCGTTCATTCAGAGACTGATCACGACCTTCTACAAAGATACGGGCCATATTACCATTATCCATACCAGCAGAAGATAATTCAATATTTTTTTCAATACCGTCAGCAAATTTCAAGGTAGTCGCTAAGTTCGCAATTCCATCCTCATTTGCGGTGCTCCCGAATTTCTCTTCATAGAGTTGACTTTCGTTAAAAATTCCAACGTAAGACTCTCTAAATTTTAGATCTCCAATCTTACTTTCTATCGAATCCATTTTACTTAGAAACTCACTACATGTCTGTAATTTTGCACTACCTTCATCCATTACCGCAACTAAAAATGTTGCACCCCTATGTCGATCAACAAATGCATCCAGAGACTCCAAGCGAGGTACAGCAACTTTTGTAATCTGCCGTTCGTTTTTGACCTCATTGAGAAAAGCGTGGCTTTTTGGAAGAAAGACGTAATAGCCGTCTTGCTCGATTAAACTATGATTATCAGTTTCCACTAAGTGAATAAATTCTTTTAGATCTTTCTGTCTTGTAATGAAAGTATAGTGGGTCAAGCCCAAAGGATGATTGAAGATACTGTCTTTCAGTGTCTCTCCGTATGCTCGTCGCTTATCAGCATCAAACCTAGCCAAATGTCCTGTGTTGATTGACAATCCGTATTGACTAGCTAAATATGAAAAACCCATCTGATCCGACTTATGTTGATAAGCTGTTAAATGAGATGGATACATTCGTAGTTGTTCGGAACCCTCAAAAATCTTGTTCCACTGACTGTCGTCAAAAGGCTCTATTGGCTTGTAGTAGGTCTTTACGTAATCATTACGTCGGATCAAATCATAAAAATCAACCACATTGATTGCAATGGCAAAAACAACAATCGCATACTTAATCCATTTCTGGACCTCCAGTCTGTCCACCAATAATAAATAATATGCAAGAATGAAATAATGTAGAAGCCAAATATATCTTCCAGACGCACGCAATATTGCCAGCTTATCAAGTACTCTTTGTGGAAGAGGCACTTCAAATAGAATATGATGATTAAAGGTCACAATGTGCGTAACTGCAAGAGCTGCCAGACTAAATGCTAGCAAGAGAAAAACGATGAATTGTTTTTCCCAAACTGGCTTGAGTTGTTTTTTTAACCAAAAATATGGAAGTACGAGCACGAAACTCAATACTCCAAGTCCCAAATATGCAGCACCTTCATATTGCTCTCTAAAAACTAAATCCATAGGAGAAACCAATGGAGTAGCTGTATGAGGTGACCAAAAAGTGTTCAGATTACTGCTAAATAATCCAAATCCTTCCGCAACAGCTTTACTTGATTCTAGCACATGATTACCCAATCCCATCCAAGTAGCCATGAGTACCAACCCAAAAACTACAACCGCTGAAACAAAGCCAAGTAACTTGATTTGTTTGAGATACAGCATATTCAATGCATTAGCTCCTGCTAGCAGAATAGCAAAAACGATTAAATATGGATGAATAAGTACACTTGCTATAATCGTCAGACTTTGCCCAAAAACCATACGGTTCCATGATTTCGAACTAAAGTAAATGTACATGCCTGCTAACAGAATCCAGTGTGCACATAAATTGATATGTCCGATACGGTCCAAGAAAGTATAGCTTAGCACAAACAAACAAGATCCTAGTATCTGCAGGTATATATCCTTAACGCCTATAGCTTTTAATAATTTGAAACTAAAAACAGCTTGCAATACAAAGCAGAGTAGCATCCACCATCCAAAATAGTGAAAGTCATCAGAAAGAAGCGGTGCAATTATTTTAAATGGAATGGCTAGTAGAGGAATTCCTCCAGTTAAGCCAATGCTCACTGTTTCAGGAAAACTATAGCCATCAAATAATCCAATTGGAAAACGCCAAGGAGACTGCTTATAGTATAGCCAAGCTACGTAGTCGGGCGTCCAATCACTATGGCGAGTGAGAAGCCAATGATTATCTCCTGGCAATAAACGCCCAAGACCTAATTTACTATGAAATATAAGCACTGAAAAAGTGACTGATATCCAAATAGCAAATCTCTCAATAATGGATTTATTGTTTTTAACTTCCACCAAGCTATTGTGCATTTAGTTCTTCCCAATATTCAGCAGCTCTTCTCGTATGAGGTATGCAGATACTTCCTCCCACTAGATTTGCAATTGCGAACACCTCATAGACCTCTTCTGTTGTTACCCCAACTTCATGTGCTGTACCTAGATGGTACTTTATGCAGTCGTCGCAACGCAAAACCATTGACGCTACCAATCCCAACAATTCCTTTGTTTTAACGGAAAGAGCACCTTCTGAATAGGTTTGATGATCAAGTGAGAAAAATCGAGTAAGACTTTTATTCTTCTGAGCAAGAATGACTTCATTCATACGCTCTCTGTAGTCATTAAATTCCTTTATCTGGGACATAGTCTTTTTATGCCCAAAAATAATAATATATATTCATGAGTAAGCATACTATGAATCCTTCTTGGAATTATCCCAGAATTTCAGTCAACCTTGATTGATATACAGAGAATGTAGGTAGATCTTTATGTCCCCCACCGGGTATTGTCAAGAAACTGTCGTAGTGCTTTAAGTACTTTCGAAGTTTCTCAGCAGATTCATATGGAACAACTTTGTCCTTTGTACCGTGAAAAATGTGGACTGGCATATCAAGTGTTTCAAGATGCTCGTGATTTGGAAAATGGAAGTCTAATCTAAAAACCAAAAGGACAAAAGGATATTTCTCTTTAACAACGTCTGGCAAAGAATAGAAAGGTGTTTCCAAGAGCAATTCTTTCGCCTCAACTCTTGCTGCAAGTGCCGATGCTACTCCACTTCCAATTGATCTACCATAGATAAACAACTCATCAGTATCGTAGTATTCTAAGGCATAATGATACATAGCAAGGGCATCCTCATACATGTTCTCTTCGGTCGCCTTACCATCAGATTTACCAAATCCTCTGTAATCTAGCATGATTACGTCGTAGTCACGATCCAAAAAATCAGAACTTACTTTTCCCCATCTTTTTAGATTGTCAGCATTTCCGTGAAAATATAGTACTACTCCTTTGGATTCATTTTCAGTCTTTGCATGGATGGCGTTTACTAGTCCATCCTCAGTTGGAAAATTAATTTCCTTGAATTGAAAATCGAAATCGTAAACATGACTCTTATCAAGTTTCTTAGGATGTAATATAAAAGTACGTTGCAACATATATCCTAAACTTAATACAAAAGTGTAAACTAATAAAGCTGACCCAAAATAATAACTTCCCTTTCGCAGATGCGTAGACTTGTGGTATAATACTAAACCCAACGATAAATCGTTGGGTTTAGTTTGAAATAGCTTCTAAAATTCAATTTATAACTTTTAGAGTTAATCACTATTCTTCTTCATCTTCGTCGTCATCTCCTGTTATAAAGAAATCACGATCTTTTAAGTAGTTAAACCACTTAATTATCTTTTTGATGTCTCCAAGAAATACTTGGTCTTTATCAAAATTAGGTAGAACATCTTCGAAGTATTCAAACAAGTCACTTGCAGCCGCCTTAATAGAAGGTGGTGGATTATCCTCGTATTGATCCAACATATTTCTAAATACCTTGCTAAGTTCTTCTGTATCATCATTGGTGTAGATTGAAACAGTTCCCAGCGGTGTAAGCTGATGCTTTCTCATTGAGATAAACTTAGTTTTACCCGTATCCATACTCTTAATCAACAAACCGTTATTTCTAGTTGCACCGATCTTGTAGATACCTGGCATACCAGTAACAGCAACGTACTTTTCAAATTTCTTTTCCCACATGTTTGAGAATATTTTTTTTAATATGATAATAATTTTTCTATCTGATCTTCTAACCTAAAACTAGCTAGGTACTCTTTTTCTAATTCTTTGGCAAAAGGAACCGGTGTGTCTAGAGAAGCACATCTCAAAACTGGTCCATCGAGGTATTCAAAAAGGTGCTCACTGATGTAAGCGGATATTTCTCCTCCTATTCCCCCAACAAGACTATCTTCATGTAAAATGAGAACCTTGTTGGTCTTCTTTACGGAATTGCTAATTGCATCGTAATCTATAGGAGCTAATGACCGTAGATCGATAACCTCAATATCCTGATTCTTAGTCTTAACGAAGTCCATTGCCCATTGTACACCCATTCCGTAAGTGATGATCGTAGCTGCATTACCTTCGTTTACAACACTTGCTTTACCAATTTCTACAGTATAATAATCAGAAGGCACACTTGCAGATATATTCCTGTACATACCCTTATGCTCAAAAAATAATACTGGATTCGGATCCTCAAAAGATGCTAATAATAATCCTTTTGCATCATGAGGATTCGATGGGTACACTACTTTTAGACCAGGTGTGTGCGTAAACCAAGCTTCATTGGTTTGTGAATGAAATGGTCCAGCTCCAACTCCTCCTCCGCAAGGCATTCTTACAACCATATTGACTGACTGTCCCCATCGATAATGTAACTTAGCGGCATTATTTACTATTTGATTGAACCCGCAAGTTACGAAATCGGCAAACTGCATTTCTACCATTGAGCGCATACCCTTGATGCTTAATCCTACCCCTATTCCCAGAATAGCACTTTCACAAAGTGGCGTATTTCTGACCCTATCCTTTCCATACTTTTCAAGAAATCCATCTGTGATCTTAAAAACCCCACCATACTCTGCAATATCTTGTCCCATCAAGACCAAATCGCTGTGTTTCTCCATCGCTTGATCAAGGCCTTCAGAGATTGCATCGATCATTCGTAAATCTTCACTTTCTTTTGAAATAGCATACTCATTGTAAGTATATTCTTTAAATAGGTCTCGCTTCTCCAGTTCTAAATCTGCTGCTCTGCTGGGAATTTTCTCTGCTTCAGCTAATGCTGCATTTATCTCCTCCTTTATCTCTTTTCTATATTCTAAAATATCGTTTTCATTAATGATACGTTCGTCCAAAAGATACTTCTCGAAATTCACTAAAGGATCTCGCTTTCCCCACTCATCCATCAAATCTTGCGGAACGTATTTTGTACCTGAAGCCTCTTCATGACCTCTCATTCTAAAAGTCATGCATTCAATCAGAACAGGCCTTGGCTTTTTGCGTAAATCCTTGGCAATTTTTGATATTGTTTTATATACCTCAAGGATGTTATTACCATCAATTTGATATGACTCTATTCCATAGCCAATGCCTTTATCTGCTAAATTCTCACAATTATATTGATCCGAAGAAGGGGTTGACAGTCCGTATCCATTATTCTCAATTACAAAAATCGTAGGTAGATTCCAAACAGAAGCTACGTTCAATGCTTCGTGAAATTCTCCCTGACTCGTGCCACCTTCACCTGTAAAAGCCAAGGATACCTTTTTCTCTTTGTTTAATAAATGTGATAGTCCTACTCCTGCAGCTAAGGACAGCTGTGGCCCTAAATGACTAATCATGCCTACAATATTATAATCCATTGCACCAAAATGAAAAGATCGATCTCTTCCTTTTGTAAAACCAGGCAATTTTCCCTGCCATTGACAGAAAAGATTTAGCAAGGGAATTTGCCTTGTCGTAAACACACCAAGGTTTCTATGCATTGGAAAGATAACTTCATCCTTGTCCAAGGCTACCGTGCACCCTACCGATATCGCTTCTTGACCAATGCCGGAGAACCATTTAGAAATTTTCCCCTGTCTAAGAAGGATTAACATCTTTTCCTCTATTAGTCGAGGGCGAAGCATTCCAGTATATAATTGCTTGAGTACCTTTTGTGACAACCGGCCAGAAGAATACTCGATTGTCGAGGAAGCCAATTTTGGCATAAGAGCTTAGTTTTGAATTAAGATGTAAATATCCATGAAGCATGAAGACTAGTCAAACATCTAAGAGATTAATTACAATAAAGAAATGTAAAACTTAGCGAATGCGAAGATAATTGTCCGCTGTTTTAACTAATATTTATTTTTTTAGTCATTTTGCTCTTTTCCCAAGAACTAAATTCCTCTTAGTTGGTATAGTATCTAAATAAATGTTTTCAAAATGTCCTATTCTAACTTCATGGTTTTACTACTGTTTTTTAGTCTCTCGAGCTGTAGTTCTAGTCAAACAAATAGTCCAATCATAGAGGGCCCATCTAAAACAGAATCGTTTGACGGATATTGGTATAATTCTAAAGCAGAAATATCAAGCTATCGATTAGAACAAGCAAGGTATGGTGAAATTCATGAGGGCATAGCAACGTTGATCTTCGTAACTGAACCTTTCAATAGTTCAAAGCACGTAAAATCAAACAATGCGATGTCACCAAATGTAGTTAGCGCTTTGAAACTTAATCAAACGCGCAAATTTACAACAGGTATTTATCCTTACTCAACATTGACTTCAACCTTTACCCCAGTAGACATTTCAGCTCCAACAAGTAGTTTGAAAGTGACAAATTCAGTACAAGAATGGTGTGGACAAGTTTTGACCCAATTGAACAAGAAAAATGCTAAATATGATATACAGTCATTCTCTTACTTTGAATCTGAAGGTGATGCTAAAAAAACAATACAGAGCGCTTTATTGGAAGATGAAATACTTAACCTAATCCGAATCAATCCCAAAGGTCTTCCAACAGGAGAAATTGAGTGCATTCCGTCCCTCGTATATGTCAATTTCGCTCACCAAGACTTACGCGCATATTCAGCTTCTGCTGAAATCGGAGATACCACAATTGATGGAATTGCCCTTACAGAATATAAAGTTCAATACAAACAACTTAATCGAGTCTTGAAAATTTATTTTGGAAAGCAATTCCCATACAAAATATATGGATGGGAAGAGGAGTATAGCAGCTATAATGGCAAGTCACTCACAACAAAAGCTATAATAGAGAATTCAGAAGTAATCGACTATTGGAATAAAAATACTCTTGCAGATAGTCTCTACTACCAAAAATTATTTGATTTCTAATTTGAATTTGCAGTTGCCTCAAGTTTAAGCTTTTCAAGATCGCGAACTAAGAGTCTTTTTCGGTTAAAAGCTATCAAATTCTTAGTACGTAGCTCATTGAGTACGGTTGTAACTGTTTGTCTAGAGGTCGCAGTAAGATTAGCTATTTCTTGGTGTGTAATAAATCTTCTGACAACATGCTCATAACCAACTCTCTCGCCTTTCTTGTTAGTAAGATCTACTAAAAACTCCACAATTCTCGTTCTTGAATCCTTAAAAACAAGAGATTCCAGTCGCTCTTCCATTTCCAAAACACGATTACCCATAATCCGCATCATCAATAAACTCAATGAACTATGATCCTTGATCAACCCCTTCATTTCCTCGACTGTAAGAGCACAAACCTCGACGTCTTCCATAGCAAAAGCAAAGTCCCTACGATTCTCTTCTCCAACTAGCGCAAGTTCTCCAAATACTTGACCTGCCTCCAAAATAGCCTTCGTTATTTCTTTTCCGTTATTGCTATAGGTTCCAATCTTTACTCTTCCTGCTGACAAAAAGAAAACCTTATCAGAATCTTGTTCTGGCATATAGATGTAATCACCTTTCTTATACCCTGAGTGCTTATGAGTATCTAAGGCATCACCAAGTTTTTTGGGGCAAAGTAGGGTTGTCAGATCCACATTTTCGAGATACCAGATTTTTGATTGATCCATCGATTGACTATTAACATTGAACGAGTAATAATTTCTAGCTGCTCCCATGATAAAATGATTTAGATTTAAATCCAGCTAATCAGAATTTAAACACAAACTATTCTTTTATAGTTTATGCAAGAAACAATTAACAGGTTGCCTATACAATGAATCAAGAAGCTAATATCACTAAATCAAGAGAGAAAAAACTCAAAAAAAACTAAAAAGTCTTATAAACACTCTAATTAGGCTCCAAATTAAACTTTTCCTGTAGTGTCGATAGATTTGGATTCTTTTCTATCATTTGTACATATTTTTCTCTATCAGTCAGCTTTGCTTGAATGACCGGAGCCACATAGTCTGGGAACCTATCCTTATCTATAACTACAGGAATTGCAATATCTCTACGACTAAACTTTTCCCTTAAAAGATCCATAAGGATACTCTGTTGTGAAACTGACTCTTTTGCAATAACAGAGGGAACGTAGAAAGTTATAGCATCGTCATCAGCCTCGACATCCATCATCTTTAATATCTGCTGTATACTATTTGAATCATGTTGATCTGCATACTCCTGAACCACCTCAGATACAGTTTCTTTATTTATCGGGACACTAGCTTCGTTCAGCTTCTCCTCCTTACGAATCTTTGCTTCAAGACTATCAAACATATTTGAAGAAAGAATTGGCATATCGCCCATTGCCGCGATCTTATTCAATGCTTTCTTGGGACTTTTAGCAATATCGAGCTGAGTTTTGGGTTCCTCATTCCCATCCATGCCTTGTAACAAGGAACTTTCGGAAAGCGGATTTTCATCAACGGCTGAATCCCCCTTCTTCGTTTCAGGCTGCTTCAACGATTCAGAATCTCCCGATTCCGGCTGCGACTGTGTTTTCTTATTCTCTTTTGAAGGTGCTTGATCTAACTTTTTTAATTCTGTAGTCAATTCCGTTTTGGAAGAGCTGGACTCACTAGCTTGTGAATCACTAGATTCGTTGGCTAGTATAGTTTTTTTTTCCTCTAAAGAAGTGTCTGAACTTTGAATCAGCCTTGACGCGTAGGTCATTTTACTCAAAGCTACCTCAACATGCAATCTTTTGTTTCTTGCCATTGGATAATGAATATCACATTCATTGGCGATATTTAAAAAACTCATCAAAGTGGCTCGGCGTAGAAGATTTGCTTGTTCGAGATATCTGCTTTTCAGCGTTTCACCAACATCCAACAAAGTAATGGTTTCAGGAATTGAAAGCATTAGTAGATTTCTAAAATGCTCAGCAAGACCATGCATAAATTGATCTGCCTCAAATCCCTTATGCATTACGTCATCTAAATCCAATAGAACATCTCCTAATCGTTCTAGTATAAGGTTGTCTGTTACACGAAAAAAGTAGTCGTAATCTAAGATATTAAGATTCTCTACTACATCTTTATATGAAATATGCGATCCTGTAGAGCTGGCGATTCTATCAAAAATCGAAAGCGCATCTCTCATTGCTCCATCAGCTTTCTGACCTATTATATGCAAAGCTTCAAAATCAGCGGTTTTGTTTTCTTTATCTAGAATATACTGTAGTTGAGGTACAATATCAGAAGGCTGAATTCTTTTGAAATCATATATCTGGCATCTCGATAGTATTGTAGGGAGAATCTTGTGCTTCTCGGTAGTCGCCATTATAAAAATAACATAGGGTGGCGGCTCCTCCAAGGTTTTCAAGAAGGCATTAAAAGCTGATTGAGAGAGCATGTGCACCTCATCAATAATAAATATCTTATACTTTCCTGACTGAGGCTGTATTCGTACCTGATCAATCAACGACCGAATATTTTCCACAGAGTTATTAGAAGCAGCATCTAATTCAAGAATATTGAAAGATCCGTTGTCTTCAAAAGACTGACATGAACTACATACTCCACAGGGTGTATGCTTATCGGTGGGATTCTCACAGTTAACTACCTTTGCCAATATTCTAGCACATGTAGTCTTTCCTACACCTCTCGGCCCACAGAATAGGTAAGCATGAGCAATCTTTGATGATTGCAACGCTTTTTTGAGTGTATCTGACACATGTTGTTGCCCAACCACTTCATCGAAAGTTTTTGGACGATATTTTCTAGCAGAAACAACGAAATTACTCATGATTTATACTTAATGCGATGAGGAGATAAAGGTACGAAACAAAAGCTAAAGAAGAGCTAAGGAATAGGTGATAAAGCGGGTTGGGTTGGGTTAGTTGGGGGAATAAAAAAAGCCTGACAAGAATGGTTACTTATCAGGCTTAGAAAAAAATAAAAAAAAGGCGGCGACCTACTCTCCCAGGGGTTAACCAAGTACCATCGGCGCTGAAAGGCTTAACTTCTCTGTTCGGAATGGTAAGAGGTGGGTCCCTTTCGCTATAACCACCTAAGTCTTTTGAAGGCTCACTAGGAGCTTCTATGTCTTAGATTATCAATCGAAAATTAAAAAAACAGGTGGAAAGATTGAAAAATTAAATTATTAATATTGGAGAAAATAAATAAAAAAAGGAAGCATTCGGATAATTAGTACTACTCGACTCCAGCATTCACATGCCTTCCATCTATAGCCTATCAACCCCATAATCTTTGGGGATCCTTTTAGGACCGAAGTCCAATGGAATACTCATCTTGGAGATGGCTTCGTGCTTAGATGCTTTCAGCACTTATCCATTCCGTACGTAGCTACTCTGCACTGCAACTGGCGTCACAACAGATACACCAGAGGTACGTCCAACACGGTCCTCTCGTACTAGTGTCAGCACTCCTCAATATTCCTACGCCCACAACAGATAGAGACCGAACTGTCTTGCGACGTTCTGAACCCAGCTCGCGTGCCACTTTAATGGGCGAACAGCCCAACCCTTGGGACCTTCTCCAGCCCCAGGATGTGACGAGCCGACA
>CBFHTK010000011.1:0-19191 GCA_965658745.1 Saprospiraceae bacterium
CTGTTCGCACCACATTTACTGTTCGTTTGAAATTCTACGTTGGGACGCATTGCATTCATCCTCATAGTCCTTTACTTTTAGTCGAAATCAATCAATGGAGATAGTTGACTAAATCTCGATGTCCTAGGATCGAAACCAGCGTAATGTTATCACGAGGCTAAAGCCTCGATAACGTGTTTAGCGATTTTTTAAATCCGATTGATTACATCGAAACCTCTTGACTAAATGCTCTCAATTAATTGTCGACTTATTGTATCTTTTTAGATATTCTGTATGTTTAATAGAAAAGAAATACAATATGAAATTTCATACTAGAAAATGGGTAAAACCTGAGGATTTGAATCCAAACAATACTTTGTTCGGAGGTAGACTGCTTCAATGGATCGACGAAGAAGCGGCATTGTATACAATGATCCAATTGGAAAATCGACATATTGTTACCAAGTTCATTTCAGAAATAAATTTCATTGCAGCCCCCAAACAAGGCGATATCGTCGAGATTGGTCTGGTGCCAATTCATTTTGGCCGCACGTCTCTAACCTTACGATGTGAGGTTCGTAACAAGATCACAAAAGATGCTATTCTTACGATCGAAAGACTAGTTTTTGTAAATCTAGATGACGAAGGATTGCCGAGCCCTCACGGTAAAACAGAAATAAGCTACGGTAACGAAAAGTAATGTCTTCAAGTTGTTTTTCCATTGTAGCCCTTCCCAGCTAATATGCATAAGCTTATTTAGCGGCATCCTTGGTTTCTTTATGGAACTGATATAGTGTTTCGGCTTGATTAAAGCATAGATTTTCACGCTCATTTGCTATCTGGCGAAATCCCAAACAATTTTCTTTAAAATCTTCAAGTAAGCATTTTTCATAATCTGTATTTTATGAACATATACTTTATCATCATTACTAGAGAAGTATAAATGATTAAAAAGTTATATAAATGAATATGATTATATAAGGTCTACACTATCTCTGGTATAGATCTATTTTCTGCTGTTTTCTGGCACTTTTATTGGCATATAGTAATGCATAAGACGATAATACATTACTCAATCGATGATGGGATATGTATGAGTTAGATCGCCCCAAAAACAGTAAACGCGTTTCAAGCGATCACAAAAATGACTTTTGCATGTTCTGTCATCAGTTTTTGAAACTCATGAACTACAACACACGCATTAACTCAGCGTGTGTTGGGTTTTTCCTTTCAAGGACAAAAGACGAAGATTAAATGACGAATTTTTTTCAAGGACGTTTTCCCAAACGTCTGTTTAACAGAGATCCAAGACTTTGGATACTGATTATGATGTTGATCAGCCTAAGCATACGAATAACTCGAAGTTTTCCTGCATAAAGCAGGCTAAATGAATGCCACATCTTATCAGCTTTTTGGGCCTACGAGCCCAACTAAAACCCCAACAACATCCATCCTTCTCGAATGATTATTACAAGGATGATAATTATGAGCAATCGATAAGCCCATAGATTGGCGTTAGGCAGCCTACTTGCATAAGTAGCTGTGAGATATGAGCCTGCAGCCTGAGCAACAGCTAGAATTGCTCCAGCCTTCCAATCAATAAGACCTTTGTAGTGAAAGATGGCGATGACAATCACTGAGTAGAATAAAATAATGAACATCTTGATCGCATTGGCTTCCAACAGTTCCTTCTTTGCAAGTAGAACAAGAGCTGCGAGCATAAAAAGTCCTGAACCAGCTTGTATTAATCCTGCATAAAAACCAATCGAAACAAACACCGGAATAGCGATCCATAGATTAAGCTTCTCCTGTGAGCTTTCTTTAATGAGCCAGTTTTTGGGCTTCGTAAGAATGAGAATTGCCAAAAGAAAGACAAGTACCCTATAAAGGTTTCTGAATCCTTCATTACTGATAATAGTAGCAACGTACACTCCAGTGATTGCACCGATTAAGACTAGAAAGACAATCAACCAAACTCGATTAAGGCGCATTTTGCCCTGTCTATAATAACCTAGAGAACCCGCAAAGGCATTGGCCATTACGTTGACACGATTGGTTCCATTGGCAACGTTTGGAGATAGACCAACGATATCCATCAATATTGTTAAGGTAATGATTGAACCATATCCAGCAAGCGAATTAATTGCTCCCGCAAAAAATCCACCTAATAATACGATGATATAGTCCGTCATTTCCACAGGGCGAAGTTATGATAATAGTCTGTTTCGGATAATTATAAGCAGGATATTTGATCGGATTCGCTGATTAAGAATTATTTTTGTTTACTTGGTGTTTATACTTTCTATAAATCTCTCTTATGCCAGTTTCAAATACTGCAATAAATGATATTGAAAAAAAACAGCTGAATACTGTTTTTAGAAGACTGAAGAGGTCAATTGCACCATCGTGCACTGGAGATGATATTGAGAAAATAAATCTAGCTTACAAAGTTGCTTACGAGGGGCACGCGATGCAGAGACGAAAGTCCGGAGAACCATACCTATTCCATCCTCTCGAAGTTGCAAGAATTTGTTACGAAGAAATCGGCCTTGGACCAACTGCTATCGTCTGTGCTATTTTACATGATGTTGTAGAAGATACTCCTTATACTTTGGAGCAGATTGTCAAGAATTTTGGTCCGAAAATTGGTTTGATCGTTGATGGTCTTACGAAGCTGGACGGAATGTATAATAATTCTGAAAGTCCTCAAGCAGAGAATTTTAAGAAGGTAATTTCAACGCTAGTTGAAGACGTGAGAGTTGTGCTCATAAAGATGGCAGACCGAGTTCATAATATGCGAACACTCGGAGCAATGCCTCGTCACAAGCAACTCAAAATTGCAGCTGAAACGGAATATATCTACGCTCCTCTAGCGCATAGGCTTGGTCTTTACAAGCTCAAGACTGAATTTCAGGATATCATCATGCGGATCCAAGAGCCTGAGGTTTACGAAGAACTTCAGAGTAAGTTGGAGGCGACAGAAAGACAAAGGAATAAATACATAAAGGAGTTCATCTCGCCATTAAAAGAGACTTTAGATGAAACGGGAGTAAGTTTCCGTGTTTTGGGTCGACCCAAAAGTATCTCATCGATCTATAATAAGATTCAAACTAAGAAAGTACCTTTCGAGGAGATATATGACTTGTTTGCAGTGCGTGTCATTTTGGATGTCGAAAGTGCTAGAGAAAAAACAGCCTGTTGGCAGTTTTACTCAATCATAACAGACGTCTATCGACCAATACCAGAGAGACTTAAGGACTGGATTACTACTCCAAAGGGAAATGGTTACGAATCACTGCATACAACCGTTATCGGTCCAAAAGGAAAGTATGTTGAAGTGCAGATACGAACCGAACGAATGGACGAAATTGCAGAACGAGGTTTTGCTGCTCACTGGAAGTATAAAGGTGTGAAGTCACAAAGCAGTGTTTTTGACATTTGGCTTGATAATGTTCGAGATATTTTGGACACATCCAATAGTGATGCTCTTGAATTTGTAAATGACTTCAAGACTAATCTATTCAGTGAAGAAGTGTATGTTTTCACTCCAAAAGGAGATATGAGAATCCTACCACAGGGAGCAACAGCTTTAGATTTTGCATTTGACATTCACAGTGAAGTCGGGTATCACGCGACAGCACTCAAAGTAAATAACAAGCTAGTCCCTATGGGATACGAGTTGCAGAACGGAGATCAAGTTTCTGTAACAACTAGTAAAAATCAAAAGCCAACAGAGGATTGGTTGAAAATTGTTGTTACTGGAAAAGCGCGATCAAAGATTAGGAGCTCAATGAAAGAAGAGCGACGAAAGCAAGGGGAACTTGGAAAAGAAGCATTGATGCGCAAGCTCAAAAGTATGAAAGCTCCTTTTGAAGATAATGTGGATATACTTGTCAAGCATTTCGATACAACATCAAGGCCTGAGCTCTTTTACGCCATAGCAATGGAAGAGATCAATCCTTCAACAGATCTTAAGATCTTCAAAGTAGTAGATCATCAGTTGGTACTCAAGGAGGAGTTAAATCCAGAGAAACCGATTCAGCAGGGAGATCCAGAAGATACGAAAGCAGCGCTTGAGCGTAGAATACGTAAAACCAATGCTAAGATTCTGGTCAATGGCGAGCCGGCTGATACGTACGGTTATTCTTTTGGCCATTGCTGTAATCCGGTTGAAGGCGACTCGATTTTTGCCTACCTAACCAATGGAGCGGGGTTGAAGATTCATCGAACAAACTGTAAGAATGCAACCAACCTATTGGCCAATTACGGATATAGAGTACTGAAAGCAGAATGGGTAGGAGACATGAAAAACAACTTTGTCGTTGACTTAGTTGTTATTGGAGTAGATTCCGGCATCGGAGTTATACAGAAAATAACAGAGCGAATTTCTGTTCAGCTTGGCATCAATATTCGCTCATTTAGTATTGCAGGAGATGAAGGTTACTTTGAAGGAAAGATTGGTGTAGTGGTTATGAATACAGATCAACTTAACCAAGCTATCAAAGCGTTAAGAGAAATCGAAGGGATTTCCAATGTAGTCCGAATCGAAAAGACAGAATAAGATGGAAGTATCAGTAGGAGGATTTAATGAGCAGCTATTTAGCGAGGCTAAAGATATATTTACGGAATATATGGAGAGTAACAATCTGCGTAAAACTCCTGAACGATTTGCCATATTAGAAGAGATTTATAAGCGAACGGATCACTTCGATGCAGAAGCACTTTTTATTCATATGAAAACTCAAGAATACCGAGTAAGTCGTGCGACAGTTTACAATACACTTGAATTATTGGTCGCATGTGACCTGATTGCTAAACACCAGTTTGGAAAGAATGTAACTCAGTATGAAAAATCATACGGTAGCAAGCAACATGACCATCTAATCTGCGAAGACTGCGGTAAGGTGGTCGAATTCTGCGATCCTAGAATACAGCAAATCAAAAACATGATGGGAGAAATGCTCCATTTCGATATAACACACCATAACCTTGACCTCTACGGAAAATGCAAAGGTGCTTGCGAAAAAACGCGAGGAATATCTGACAATTAGAGCTAGTCTTTGTTTCTTAGTTTGTGATAATTACTTGAAAGTGCAAACAGGTTAACTGTGAAAAGCTTTACAAACTTTGTTTGATATTGATCTGAAGTGAAACTTGTCCCTAATCTTGTCAGGAAACTTCAGATAGCGGGTATTTGTATTCCATTTTGGTTGATATCTTGGGCTAGTTGTTTTACTTTTTTTGTCCGTCAAAAAAAGTAACAAAAAAACCTCTCTCACTAGACAAACTCGTCCCAGTCCCTTCATTTCCAGTCTAGCCTACTCGCCTTTGTACTTTCAGTCTTCGTGATTCTCCCCTCGATATCCGCGTCCCAAGCCCCCCGAATCACTGCAAAGTGCATCTCAAACAAGTCTAGTTCGACTTTTGGATATTTCAAACTCACTCTCTAACGGAAAGAATCCTTTTGACTCGTAGTTTAAAGTTTGAAAATAATAATGGTAAGCTTTACGAAATGTCATATTGATCTGAAATCCCAGTCACTATCTAGAAACTTCAGATAGCGGGTTAAAGGGTAAATCAAGTCAGTTCGGAAGTAGCACTAGATTAGTGTCTGCTGTTTTATAGATCTAATAGAGATTAGTCAGTACGGTTTTTAATCATTGTCAAAATAGTAGCTAAGGCTACTGTTTCTCCCGTTTCATCGTAGACATCAACAAGGAATTTTACAATTCCTTTTTTGATATCATCTTCATCCTTTTTCTCTTGGCCAAGTTTTTCTTTAACCGTAAATCGAACTCCAATTGTTGCGCCTGCATAGATTGGCTTTAAGAAGCGACATTCATCTAGTCCGTAGTTCAATAAAACTGGCCCTTTGCCTGGATCCACAAATAATCCCGCTGCTGCAGAAAGGATAAAATAACCATGAGCAACTCGTTGTTCGAAAGTAGTTCCTTCCAGCGAGGTCACATCTGTATGTGCATAGAAATGGTCCCAACTAACATTTGCGAAATTGATGATATCAGCTTCCGTGATTGTTCTTTTGTGCGTAATGATCGTATCACCAATCTCTAGATCTTCGAAGTATTTACGGAATGGGTGCACTTCAGACAATTTGTAGTCACCGCCATATTGATATTGCTGTGTTACCTCCGTCATAGTTGTAGGAGAACCTTGAATTGCGCAACGCTGTAGATAGTGTTTTACACCTCTCATGCCACCCATTTCTTCTCCTCCACCAGCACGTCCAGGTCCGCCATGTACAAGCATTGGCATAGGTGACCCGTGTCCCGTGCTTTCTTTCGCGCAGTCACGGTTGAGTACAAGAATTCTACCGTGATGTGTGGCAGAACCCATAATGTAATCTTTTGCGATTTGATTATCGTAAGTAGTAATAGAACTGACCAAAGAACCTTTACCGCGATTAGCTAATTCGATGGCTTCATCAAGATTCTTATACGGTATTATTGTACTCACTGGTCCAAATGCTTCGATTTCATGAACCCCTTCTGATTTCCATGGGTCATTAGTAACCATGAGAACAGGCGCCATGAAAGCACCTTTTTGGTCAACACCTGGAAGGTCTAGTTTATCTGGATCCCCATAAACTATTGACGCTTGCTGACGCAATTCTGCAATGCGTTCACGAACTTCACGTACCTGAGCATGTCCCGCAAGGGCTCCCATTCTGACACCTTCAACTCTAGGATCCCCAATGGTTGTTTTTGCAAGTTGGGCAGACAAGGCAAGTTGAACATCTTCAACAAGATTTTCTGGTACGATGATTCTTCTGATGGCAGTACATTTCTGTCCACATTTTACCGTCATTTCTTTTCGAACCTCCTTCACAAATAGATCAAACTCCTTGGTTCCAGGAACTGCATCAGCACCCAGAATAGCACAGTTAAGAGAATCCGCTTCCATATTAAATGAAACTGATTCCTCAATTAATTTTGGATGTGACTTAAGCATCTGCCCTGTGGTAGCTGAGCCTGTGAAAGTTACGGTATCTCCCGTTTTTACAAAATCAAGCACACCGTTAGCAGATCCACAGATCAGTTGCAGAGCTCCGTCCGGTAAAATTCCAGAATCTATGATGTCACGAACCATGGCTTCTGTGAGATAAGAAGTCAAGGTAGCAGGTTTTACAATTGCTGGAACTCCTGCTAACCAATTTACGGCACACTTTTCTAACATCCCCCAAATCGGGAAGTTAAATGCATTAATATGAACAGCAACGCCAGTTTTAGGAACCATTAAGTGATGCCCCATGAACGTTCCACCTCTAGAAAGGCCTACGGGTTCACCTTCTACATAATATGGTTGGTCTCCTAGTTTTCGACGTAGACTTGCATTGGCAAATAAATTCCCTATCCCACCTTCAATATCAATCCATGAATCGACTCGGGTCGCTCCAGTTTTGTAACTAATGGGATAATACGTTTCTCTTCTTTCATTTAAGTATAGAGCCAATTTCTTCAACATAAGTCCACGTTCCCGAAAGGTCATTTTTCGTAAATGCTTGTTGCCTACGCTACGACCGTAATAAAGCATCTTTTCAAAATCAACCCCTTTCGATGTTGTTAAAGCTACAACTTCACCCGTAGAGGCGTCCAGAAGTTCTTTAGTATCTCCAGTTCCATTAACCCATTGTCCTGCGACGAAATTCTGTAATGTATTTCCCATTAAATTATTTGATTAGTGTATTAAGTAATTCTGTAACAAAAGCTAATACTTAAAGCTTAAGAAATGATATTTTCGTGAAGTTAAGACATTATTTCTTCTATCTCATTGACTTCTTTGGGTATGTATTCTCCTAGGACTTTTGCTCCCTTATTTGTAATATGTACATCATCTTCAATTCTGACACCACCAAAAGACTTGTAATTTTCGAGTTTGTTGTAGTTGACAAAGTCCGTATGTTGCTTTTCAGCTTTCATTTTGTCTATCAGTTGAGGAATGAAGTAAATTCCTGGCTCAACGGTAATCACAAAACCAGCCTCCAGTGGCCTTGCAAGGCGAAGTGATTTTAAACCCATTACTGTACTGCGTTCAATATTTGGTGAATAACCTACATATTGCTCGCCTAAATCTTCCATGTCATGCACATCCATTCCGATCATATGTCCAAGACCATGTGGCATAAACATACCAGCAACATTGGCCTGTAACATGTCCTCTACCGAACCTTTCAGCAGTCCCAAGCTCTTCATTCCATCCAGTAGAATACGATTAGCTAGAATATGTATGTCTCTATATGGTACACCTACTGAACAGGCCGCAATACAGTCTTTTTCCATTTTGAGGACTAGTTCATAGATTTCTTTTTGTTGGCTGTTGAATTTCCCATTTACCGGAAAGGTTCGCGTAATATCTCCTGAGTAACCATACCGATTTTCTGCTCCTGAATCATTTAATGCAAGATCTCCAGAATTCATAAGATTTTCGTGATGGTGATTATGCAGAGTTTGTCCATTTATCGAAAAGATGATCGGATATGATAGTTCTGCATGTGATGCATGCAAGCTCTGATGTATTGCGCCCACAACCTCATATTCATAAAGCTCTGGAGCAGTTGACTGCATAGCCCTAAGATGCATGGATCTTGTTATATTGACAGCATCTTCCATTTGGACAATCTCTTCTTCTGTTTTGATGGAACGTTGAGCTACAATAGCTTTGATTAAGTCTACTGATACTAGACTAGGAATTATTTGAGGGCTTTCGCCCAAAAGACTCCCTAGTAATATGATATTATCGTGTCGATAAGGAGGAGTAAAGAGCACCTTGCGATCTGAGTCTTTTATGTATTTGTGGAGATCGTTAAGTGGACGAATGTCCTTAATTCCAACTTTTTCAGCCAGTGAGTTCAATGATTCTTGTTGTCCTACCCAAATGATATCTTCCATTGAGTATTCATTACCAAAAAGAATAGTTTCTCCGGTAGAGCAGTCTATCACAGCGTGCAGATTTGGTAAGTTGATTCCAAAATAATATCTGAAATTACTGTCTTGACGGAATCTGTAGATATTATCACGATAATTCATCGGGGATTCCGTATTTCCCGTGATGAGTATAAGGGAAGAGCCAAGTGAATCATTTTGAGCATTTAGATTTCGAAGTAAAGCTGCTCGACGATCAGTGTAGGTGGTAGTGGAAAATAAGTTCATAATGAAATACTTGATTGAGCTACAAACATAACTTGTATCCAGCACTTCAACAAGGTGGAAACGAAACTACCACACTGGAATAGCAATTTCAAGAATTTGCCAGTGAGCGAAAAGAACGTCAAGAATTTCGCTATTTTTGTATGTGAGACTGAGCGAAAGCTGAAAAATACGTATAAAACTTCATGTAGAGGATTAACCGTATTTAACCGTTATAAACGACTAGAGGTGCAGTTTTGAATGAAAAATTGAGTTTTTCCGCACCTAAAGGTGCAAATTAGTGTCGGTTACAAGTCAGTTGCAGGTCATGAAATTAAAATATAAATGTATTAGGCTAAAACTGTTCTTTAATAAGAAGAGAAAGTGGGAATATTAATTTCTTTTTTAATCTTTTATTCCTGTCCAGATTCACAAATTAGAACGAGAAAAAAATAGCAAGATTTATAGCCTAAAATAGTATTTTACGCATCCCTTATGATAGAGACGTTATATGCCTTCTTAAAGCCTTTATATGTTATCACATCTTTTCAGACAGGCTTCTTCTGCTTGTTCATTTTTACTACGAGCGCAAAAAAGGACTATCACAATTGGCTGTCAGCACTATTATTTACACTCTGTGTCACTTTAACCTTTTTTACACTAAAGTGGCATTATGGAATCATTGTAGATACCTTATTATTTAGGTTTTTGACAGTTGTAGTTGAGTACGCTATAAGCCCTTTGTTCTATATGTTTATTGTGAAAGCAACACAACAGAAAATTCAATATAACGCTAAGTCATTCCTTTTGTTGATCCCTTTTATCATTGGACTTGTGTTCTTGTTTCTGCCTCAACACCTATGGGATACATACGGGATGCAGTTTCACACATTTCTTGGTATCAATTTTTACAGCCATGCTACCATTTTCTTTGTTTTAGCATATCGGAGATACAAGAATTACCAGGTTGAAATCAAGAACCATGTGACACAGAATTATTTATTGGAAGTAAATGTCATTCGGCTTATGTTAAAGGCATTTATCTTTATACTCGTGCTAGGATTCTCGGGAAATATTATTCGAATTCTATTCGACTTTAAGCCTACGATTCTGAACCCCTTCCTCGAGTTCATCACTCTTTCCTCAGTCAACATATTCTTGTTTTTAGGCTTAAAGCTTCCAGTAGAATTATCTGGAATAAATTTGGGAGATGCCGCTTATCAGAATATTTCGGAAGTCAAAAAAAGGTATAAGAATTCTACCCTATCAAAGGAGCACAAAAATGACATTTCAGAGAAGTTAGACAGATTGGTCATTGACCAAAAATATTATCAAACGCCTAATCTTACGATTAAACACTTATCACAAAAGCTTGACATTCATTCCAAATTCCTATCTCAAGTGATTAATGAAATACATAATCAGAACTTTTGTGATTACATCAATACATTAAGAATTGAGGAAGCTAAATCTTTGCTAAAAGATAAGGAAACGGATTACAAAACAATTTTGGAAGTTTGCTATAAGGTCGGCTTTAACTCTAAATCCACCTTCAATGCAGTTTTTAAAAAACAGACAGGACTTACTCCCACAGCATTTAGAAATACTGATAAATAGCTATCCGCTCAAAAAAAAGCCTAAGAAGCTGTAATTATTACAAAAAAACAGTCCAAATTCACGGTCTTGGACGACATTTTTTCTCTTGTACTCCTTATTTGCTAAATAATTTGGCTGGTAACTACTCGAATGGTTTACAGCTAATGAAATTTTACATCTAAAGGGATTAGCTATTGACAATTGGAATATTGATTCCTTTTTAATTTTTAATCAAAAATTTTAATTATGAAAAAGTGTTTGTTATTTGCTTTACTTATTGTGACAATTATTGCTTGTAATGACGATGATGATTTACCTGCTCCAACTACAGGATATGAAGGATATACCTTAATCTGGAGTGATGAATTTGATGCATCTACAATCAATAATTTAAATTGGACCTACGAACTTGGAGATGGAACTGATTATGGACTTCCTCCTGGCTGGGGAAATGATGAGTTACAAATCTATACTGATGCTGCTGCAAATTCTTATATTGAAACAGATGCTGATGATGTTTCTGCCTTGGTAATATCTGCTAATGAAGATTCCCCTGGAAATTATACTTCGGCCAAACTTACAACACAAGGATTACAAAGTTTTAGATATGGAAGAATAGAGGCAAGAATGAAAATGCCTTTTGGTGAAGGTATGTGGCCAGCGTTCTGGATGTTGGGCGATAATATTACAGATGTAGATTGGCCAGGTTGTGGTGAAATTGACATTATGGAAATGGTTGGTTTTGAGCCTAATACCGTTCATGGTACAGTCCATTATACTACTTCTGAAAATCTACACAATAGTATTGGTGACTCAGATATGATTCCATCTGGAAACCTAAGTGATGCTTACCATGATTATAGAATAGACTGGACACCTACAGAGTTGATATTTAGTCTTGATGAAATGCCTTATCATACCGTAACTTTAGAAAGCGATATGAAAGAATTTCAAAGATCATTTTATTTAATTTTAAATATTGCTGTCGGTGGTAGTTGGCCGGGCTCTCCCGATGCTACAACAAGCTTCCCTCAAAAAATGTATGTCGATTATATTCGTGCCTACAGCAAAGATGATTTTACAGCTCCCGCAGCTCCTGTACTTGATATTGATGAAGAAACTATTGGTGTTATCACCCCACCTGATCAGGCTCAGCATGCTTTTAACAGTACCTTTGGACAATTTCCAGAAATCGGTTTAAAATCTTTTGGTGGTGGAGGTGAGCCTGTTATCTCAAGTTCAGAAATGGCAATTGAAGGTGATAGCGCATTATTATTTAGCTACCCTGGAGGTAATTGGGGAGGTGGCTGGTTTGAAATGGATACGCCTGTTGATATGAGTGCCTTTGCAAATGGTAACCTTGTTTTTTCAATTCAACAATCTGGAGCATTAGCGGATGTAGAAGTTAAACTCGAAGCGGTTAGCAACTCTGCTGCTGTCTTTTTAATAGATTATACACCCACTCCTGTTGCTAGTGATTATGTACAATATACTATTCCCATATCAGATTTTAGTGGACTAGATCTTAGTGCAATCAAAATCCCATTTGCTTTCTGGAACCCAACAGATTCAAGTGGAGAATTTCCAGCTGTAGATGTTTTTATAGATAATATTTACTGGGAATAAATATTGAATTGGTGAAAGGAGAATAATAAAGGTTTCTTGTTAAAGATAAAGAAACACGACCTACAACAATGCATAGCCGTCAACCTGCCCTAAACGGGCAGCCTGCGGCTATGCTAACCGTTGTGCTTCATTCCCCAGATTCGGCCGGCCAAAATTTCAAGTAAAAAATAGAAATTTTTCCTCGGCAAATTAATTTCCCTTGCTAACGATGATACAATGATCGTATCTTTAGATCGGCTCTATCTGAGACCGGTTTTTTAAATGGTATCTCTGTCTGCCAGCTGGTGGACAAGTCCCAGCGTCATTCTGGTACGAGAAGTAAAAAGTCCCTAATTCCGAGTTAGGGACAGTTGATAAATTTCAATGGTGGCCCGTCATAGACAGAGGACCCCGATCAGAATAATTTTCAATTATAAAGATACTTCTTGTTAGAGCCTTTTTTATGATCTAAATCTATAAAAAATGGAAAACAAGAAAATTTCTATGCAAGTTGTAAATCCTCACTCTGCAGGAATCGATGTGGGTAGTCGGAGTCATTTTGTTGCGATTGGACAGGGTGACAAAGATGTGAAGGAGTTTGGGGTGTATGCCGTTGACTTAGCCGAAATGGCAAAGTGGCTTCATACCAATGGCATCATCACCGTAGCCATGGAATCTACAGGTCAATACTGGCAGAATCTATTTGTAGCACTTATGAATTCTGGATTGGAAGTGATTCTGACCAATGGAAAGTTTACCAAAAACATCAACAGAAAGAAGACTGATGTGATGGATTGCCAGTGGATACAAAAGATGCATTCTTTAGGCCTATTGCCATCCAGTTTCTTACCTGATGAGACTACTGAAAAGCTACGTACTCTTTGTCGACATAGGGCGAAGATGATAGCACAAAAAGCTGATACATCACATAAGATGCAGAAGTACCTCAAGTGGCTGAATTTTAGATTGGATGTCGTTGTTCGTGACGTGACAGGGTTGACGGGAATCAAGATCATAGATGCCATATGCTGTGGAGATCTCAATCCTGAATCATTGGCAAAGCACAGGCACTATAATTGCAGAAAATCCGAAGAGGAAATTGCAAAGGCTCTAATTTCAAATGAGCGAAGAGATTATCTATTCGGTCTCAAGCAAGAGTACCGACGATATAGATTTTATAAAGAAATGATAGAGGAATGCGATAAAGAAATAGCAGAATTCCTTCAAAATTTCATTGATACAAAGCTAGATGTTGTAGATGACTTGCCAAGCAAGAAACCATATAAGAGACAAAATAAGAATAGCATAAAAGGAGTGGATCTGAATGTCATCGCATACCAGTATTTTGATGGTGTGGACCTTCTTGCTATACCAGGTGTGAGCCACAGCACTGTACTCACATTCATGAGTGAGATCGGCCCAGAAGGCCTTAGGAATAAAAGTAGAATATTCTCATTTATTTGGTTACCGACCGAATATGATTCTAGAAGGTGACTATTACATCAATGGTGTATTTCAAGAAAGGGCAATAAGTTATACTGATACATCTGGGTTTAATTTGATGCTGGGATTAACGTATGACTTTATTTGGAAAAAGAGAGTCAGCAAGTAAGCAGGATGCAACACGGTCTTGTTTAGACAAAACGAGAACGACTGGACAGCTTGTTCATGAGTAACCGATGATAACAAGCGATGAAGACGGAACCCCGACCTATCGGTGCGGGGCTCCGCTTATCGCCAGACCGTTAGCTGTCAGAAATCTGGCGAGTTCAAAACTGGGGAACAAATTACCAAACTTTCAGCTTTACTCAAAAAAAAATTGGCGATCTAATTTTTATAATGGAAAATTTAATTTCTTGAAAGTCTGTGCATGTGCCGTAGCTGTGTTTTTGTAGCTATGGACTTATGTACCTTCTTAGCTTCCGTTTTTTATTGCGTATTTGGATTATCAAGATAGAACTTTACATTCATTCTAGCTACCATATTATTCTATAATCAATTTCTGACAAGAAGATTGTGTTTCTGTTTCAATCTTAAGAATGTAAATCCCACCTGACGAAAGATCAGCAACATTAATCGTTTTTGAGCTCTCTGAAAAAGACAAGCCATTTAAACATGTACGGCCGTCAACACTCAATATCTCCCATTGATAATCTTCCTTTACGTTTTCAATAGTGATTTGTAAATTAGCAGGATTAGGGTAAATGATTGGGTTAAATGTTTCGTTTATTGGAAAGAAATGCCCGACTAATTGTTCAATTCCAAATAACGCGGATTCCTGATATGTAAAAGTACCTCCCTCTGCAATCAGTTCTTCACTGTCAGTAAATATTTTCCAGAATCCTTCATCAGGATCAGCAAAACTGCAACAGATTCCATCGCCAGCTGAATCATAAATATTGAAAGTATAACAGTCTCCCGGGGTTAAGGCTAAAAAAGTGTCAATAGGGGCAGAAAAATCAGGAAAACCAACATAATCATCCCCACCAATAATTACTTCACCTATGGAATTTAAAATCTCCCACTCTGTCTCTTGTGGAAAGTTATCGAAGTATAATTGAAAATGAATTGAATCTGTTATATAAGTGGCACCCCCGCCTTCTATTTCAACTGAAATAGTATTATCCTGAAGATTTGAATCAATCATATTATTTGGATTTTCTAATACAACAGAAATTTCAGGAGCAGAAACTCCTTCTATATTTATTGGTGGCAATGAAACATCTGTGAATTCATAAAGCACCAAATCACCATTCCAGTTGATTTCGCTTTGTAAATTTCCGTTCAAGTAAGTTTTAATCTCAACTGAAGTAAGACTTTGTTGCCCCATATTCATCAATGTAATGTTTGGAGTTGTTTCATTTGAACAAATCATAGTAGTACTATTATAATCAAATATCCTTGCATCAACGACCGAGTTTCCAGCTGATGCACATGTTCCGATACCGTCGGTAAGTATTGATTCGATTTCATTTGGCCCACCTGAATATTCGAGGTAGGTTCTATCAGGACAAACGATAAAGTAAGTAGGATAATATTCAATGCCATATATATCCGGAACGTCACCTGTTGTATTAATTTGAGGATTATTGCAATTCCAATCAACAGCATAATCTATTACTTCCTGATCAGTAGAAGTATCGTCGGCTTCTATTCCGAGGATCATCACTTCATTTGTTCCGTTAAGGCCAAGCGTTTCCCAAACGGCTTCAACACCAGCAGCATTTTGTTGACACGGACCGCACCATACTGCATAGAAATCCAGAACAACTGATTTGCCTTGATCCAGATATTCGTACAGTTCGTGGGTCTCACCATCAATGTCAGTTAAGATGAAATTTGGAGCGACTTCTTGTGCATTGATCCATTGAACCTGAAATATTATTAGAAGGATTTGTAATAGAATTTTCATAATATTTAGCTTTTATTTTTGTTAATTTTCACAATTAATTCTATAGTTATTTTTAACTTTTACCATTATATAAAAATGTAATGTGCTTTAATATTCCGAGCTTAAGTCTTTCTTGTTTCGATTTGAATATTGATAGACAAATGACACCTTAATTTAAATTTGACCATGAATTCTAATTTTTCGTTAGCCGAATAAATTAATTCCAGATCTTGTATTGTAGAATGTAAGGTAACTCAAATGTATGAGCAATTTCATATCAAATATAGAAGTATTATCTTAAGTTGTGTAGCATACAAAAGTAAGAGGGTTCCATTTTGAACAAAGCTATATTATTAGCAATTGAAGATATAATTTAATAAAATAGTAACCACAAGCCATGGACATTATTCATTTACTTTCAAATACTAAACACGAATCAAGAAATGGTCAGGGAGCTGGAACCAATTACAAAATTAATTCCAAAACATAAAAAGCTGCGATCTCGGAATACTTTGCTATCGCTTGCATTCCGAATATAGTAAACCCCTTATTTGCCACCAAAAAAGCCCTTTCACAGCAAGTGTAAAAGGGCCTTTTTTATGTTTTGAGGATACTATCTGTGTATCAAAATCCCGCTGGTAGAAATAGATTTTATGTCTTCAGGTCTTAAATGCTTAAGGGCTTTCATATCTTTCAATGATTGTCTTTTTCCAAGTCTTACAACATTGAGTTGTGGTTGCCAGACCAATGTATTTGGTTTGATTGTGAGGTCACTTTTCAGTGGATCTGTGACAACAAATTGTTCCATCAGGTCTAATTGAAGTAAGGGATCAATTGAAACTATACGAGTTGACTCAGCGATAATCGTTTCAGCAGGTAGCTCCATCTCTTCTTCTTTAATGGACAACGCATCTTTCAAATAGAATACGAGGCTCAAATTCTCCATTTGTTGCGTATTATGCAAGTACTTCAGTAGATATGCTTCAGGCAAAATAAGCGAGTTACCTTTTATGCTAGATGGAATATATCCATAAGCATATGAAGGGTTGTGCTTTGCAATTTCTTTTACTGATATACCAGACAATTCTGCGATTTTCTTAAAACTCGTCTTATCATTGATATATGCTATTCCAAAAGATTTGTGCTCAGAAAAATCACGACCAGTTTTTTCTAGTCCAAGATCCTGAGAATATTGCATCACATACATGGTTGCAATCATCTTAGGCAGATACCTTCTCGTTTCTCTTGGCAAGAATCTTCTGATTTTCCAGTAATTTTTAACACCACCAGCTCTTCTGATTGCCTTGTTGACGTTACCTGGACCACAATTGTATGCAGCTAGGGCAAGTGCCCAGTCATCATATCTATTGTATAGATCAGTAAGATACAATAATGCAGCTTGCGTGGATTTTGCGACATCTTTTCTTTCATCGTTAGAACCTACGACTTGCAGATCATACATTCTTGCAGTAGAACTCATGAATTGCCACAATCCGACAGCCCCGGCTTTCGATTTCACAGTTGGTCTCAATGCCGATTCAATAACAGAAAGATACTTCAATTCCTGCGGTAAGTTCTGCTCAGCAATGATTCGTTCAAAAATCGGGAAATAGTAGTTTGCTCGATTTAGGATTACTTCACTACTTCTTCTTCCATTAGTTGTGTAGTCGAGAATCAGTCTTTTGATTTCTTCGGAGTATTTTAGTTCAAAAATATCCGTCATACCAAGCACCTGCTGTTCGACTGCTGGGTCGTCTAACATGTCCATCATGGACCTGGGATCACGTCCCTCTAAGCTTGAATTTTGCAATACGATAAGTAGGCATATCGTCATGCAATAAGATAATATTTTGTTCATTGGGTTTATGCTTTATAAATCAGTGTTGGGGTCTGATATATTCAAAATTTATTGTATTATTGCTCTGTATATCCAGAATTTTATTTTTTAAATCTAAAAAATACATTCCATTTATATTTTGCGAACGCAAAGTTACACTAATTTTTATAGACTGTCAAGCTATTATAAATTATGAATCTTCGCTAAGTATAATTCTCTGATATGTATTAGTTTGTGCAATAATCAAGCCAAAAATGATTTCTGACTTTTTTAGCATGTGAATCCTGCTAACTATATGATTTGATATAGGTATAGCATTAATGCTTTTTCATTGTTATTTGTTGTTTTACATCTTGTTAAAAAAATGCAAATGTTCTAACCCACATTAAGCATTAGATAATCTATTCCGACCAAAAACGTCTGCAAAATAAGGCGCAAGCTGCATTTTGCTTACTCACCATAGTGGTGACTATTGCTCCTTCGCAAAATCCCTTATTTTATTGACCTTTTAGCTCTCATTACAAAGATCTAATGCATAATGCGGGTTTAATATTCTTCTTGCGTGTTACTTGAATTTGGTTTCATGCACTCTTTAACGATGTTTTCTACTAGATAGTTTACAAGATATTGTCAGGAATTTGCACTGATATTCTTGCGAAAGGAACCCAGAGGACAGCCTTTGGCTGGTCCGACCCAACAGGGGAGGACGGAGCAAAGCGGACTCCGGCGGACTCCGACCGTTTCACTACTGAAGCTTACTTCAGTGGCGAAATGGATTCGCCCACAAACTATCAGTAGGACTCAGCCTGCTTAAATGAATGATAATTGCTCAGTTGTTGCTCAACTCGTATCTTTGCGCTCTGAATAAATGAAGGAGATATTGAGCGACGCTTTTGGCGTAAGTTTTCCACAATAGAAGTAATTATAGTTATGGCACAATATAGAACGTATAAGTCACTGAATCTACCTGAAATAGATCGTGAAATCGCGGCTTTTTGGAACGAAAAGGAGATCTTCAAGAAAAGTATCGAGAATCGATCGGAAGAAAACTCATTTGTTTTTTATGAAGGTCCACCTTCTGCCAATGGGATGCCTGGTATTCATCACGTGATGGCACGTACCGTAAAAGACTTGTTCTGCCGTTTCCATACTATGAAAGGTAAGCGAGTTGAACGAAAAGGTGGCTGGGATACGCATGGACTTCCTGTCGAATTGAAAGTGGAGAAGGAGCTAGGAATTACGAAAGAAGATATCGGGACCAAAATTTCTGTCGACGATTATAATAAGGCTTGCCGTGAAACTGTCATGAGATATAAAGATTTGTGGGATGACATTACACGAAAAATGGGATATTGGGTAGATCTAGATCATCCTTATATTACGTTCGATAATGAGTATATAGAATCTGTGTGGTACCTGCTAGGTCAGATGTATAATAAGGATCTGATGTACAAAGGCTACACCGTTCAACCTTATTCACCAGCGGCAGGAACTGGACTTAGTTCGCATGAATTAAACTTGCCAGGATGCTATAAGAATGTAAAAGATACGTCAGCAGTTGCACAGTTCAAACTTATCAAAAACGCAGAGAGTGCTGCACTATACGATGCTGTCAGTGATGGCGATGTTTACTTCATTGC
>CBFHTK010000011.1:19289-37069 GCA_965658745.1 Saprospiraceae bacterium
CGTGGACGACAACACCTTGGACGCTACCTTCCAATACTGCCTTGGCGGTTGGACATAAAATAGAGTACCAACTAGTTGCTACATATAATCCTTACACCAAAGAGCGTGTAAACGTGGTTTTGGCCAAGGAATTGATGTCTAAGTGGTTCAAGTCTGAGGCTGCAGAACTAGATTTTGATGCTTTCAAACCAGAAGACAAATTGATTCCTTTCCGAGTAGAGGCGACTTTTACGGGAAAAGACTTCGATGGTATTCGATATGAGCAATTGCTCCAGTATGCTCAACCAGAGGATGGTGATGCTTTCCGAGTTTTATTGGGTGATTTCGTTTCTACGGAAGATGGTACTGGTATTGTACATTTAGCACCTTCTTTCGGTGCAGATGATATGCGCGTAGCGAAGCAGAATGGCATCGGTTCATTGACCTTGGTAGATAAGCAAGGAAAGTTTGTGGATGAGGTCACTGATTTTGCTGGCAGATACGTCAAGGATTATAAAGAAGAAGAGAATTATCGAGCTGTTGATATTGATATTACAATTAAGTTGAAGACTGAAAATAAGGCTTTCAATGTTCAAAAATACGAACACAATTATCCGCATTGTTGGAGAACTGATAAGCCGGTTTTGTACTATCCGCTTGATTCATGGTTTGTGAAGGCTTCTGCCCAAAAGGAGCGAATGGCTGAGCTTAACAAGACTATTAATTGGAAACCGGAGTCAACTGGAACAGGTCGTTTTGGTGCTTGGCTTGATAATCTGCTAGATTGGAACTTATCTCGTTCAAGATACTGGGGAATACCTTTGCCAATATGGAGAAATGAAGATGCAACTTCTGAAATCTGTATTACTTCGATTGAAATGTTGGGTAATGAAATTGAGAAAGCAAATAAAGCACTTGGTTTATCTCAGGAAGTACCAAAAGATCTTCACCGTCCATACATTGATGATGTAACATTGGTTGACGATTCTGGAAAGCCAATGACTCGTGAGCTTGATTTGATTGATGTATGGTTTGATAGTGGTTCGATGCCTTATGCACAGTGGCATTATCCATTTGAGAATAAAGAAAAATTTGAGAATAACTTCCCAGCTGACTTCATAGCTGAAGGAGTTGATCAGACACGTGGATGGTTTTATACTTTGCATGCTATTTCAACGATGATTTTTGATCAAGTTGCCTATAAGAATGTAGTGTCCAATGGATTGGTTCTTGATTCCAATGGTGTCAAGATGTCTAAGTCGAAAGGGAATGTAATTGATCCATTTGAGACGATTGAAAAGCACGGAGCCGATGCTACAAGATGGTACATGATGAGTAATTCCAATCCTTGGGATAACTTGAAATTTGACATGAGCGGAATCGAAGAAGTAAAGCGTAAGTTCTTCGGTACATTATATAATACGTATTCTTTCTTTGCATTGTATGCAAACATTGACGGCTTCTCATATGCGGAAAAAACTCTTGAAAATGATGATCTTCAAGAAATCGACAAGTGGGTTATTTCTTTGCTGAATTCATTGGTTGAGGATGTAGAAGCTGCATATGCTGATTATGAACCAACAAAGGCGAGTCGTATGATTCAGACTTTTGTTGAAGATCACTTGTCCAACTGGTACGTCCGGTTATGTCGTCGTCGTTTCTGGAAAGGAGAATACACTACTAATAAGATAGCTGCTTATCAGACATTGTACACATGCCTTGAAACAGTAACGAAATTGATGGCACCTGTAGCTCCTTTCTTTAGCGACTGGATGTTTCAAAACCTTAATTCTGTCACAGGACGAGATAATCACTTGAGTGTACATTTGGCCAATTTCCCTGAAGCAGATCACACGAAGATTGATGCTAAATTGGAACAACGCATGGATTATGCTCAGCGTATTTCTTCCCTGGTGTTATCTTTACGTAAGAAAGATCGTCTTCGTGTAAGACAACCACTTGAGCGGATTCTGCTTCCTATTTTGGACGAGGACTTTGAAATGCAAGTTGAGCAAGTTAAAGATTTAATTCTTGCAGAGGTAAATATTAAGCGTCTAGAATATGTGCATGATGCTAGCGGAGTAATCAAGAAGAAGATCAAGCCAAATTTCAAGACCTTAGGTAGAAAATTGGGCAAGGATATGAAAGCTGCAGTTGGTATCATCACAGCGATGGATCAAGATGATATTGCTCGGATAGAGAAAGCAGGTGTTTATAACCTTGTGATTGAAGATCGAACACATAATTTGACGATTGAGGATTTTGAAGTAGTTTCTGAAGATATTCCAGGTTGGCAAGTAGCAGTTGATCGCAATTTGACAGTGGCTTTGGATACGACTCTCTCAGACGAACTGATTCAAGAAGGTTTTGCTAGAGAATTAGTTAATCGAATTCAAAATATCCGAAAGAATAATGACTTTGACGTTACGGATAGAATCCATGTTAAGATTTCGAAGGATGATCGATTAGATGCAGTTCTAGAAAATTTTGGAAAGTATATCCAAGATGAAACTTTGGCTGATTCGATCAACTTAGTGGATGGTATGAGCTCAGAGATTATTGATTTACAAGAAGACTTTTCAGTGCAGATTGAGGCAGAGCGGGTGTAGACGATAGGAAAAGCTGCCGGGAGTATTTGAGAAGCGCTATTTTAGATCAATCTGCTGTCTGAAGTTTGTAACTACAGACCCATATAGAGATGAATAGAAAAGATCGTATGCATACTGAGAAGTTTCTAACTTCTCTCTGGATATGCTCACTCTAAAAAGTATCTATTTCTGTCTGACTTTTCCTGATCAAAACGCTTCTGAAGTGCAACATTTAGCTATTCTAAGCTTTTTATTTGTTTTTAGAAATAAAAGGAATTTGGTTTGAAGTTACAAACTTCAAACAGCGGTTTTAGATAGATTAGTTGTTTAAGTTTGGTTTTTACCACTTTTTCTTGACACAGAGTGGAGCAAAAATCAAGGTTGTGCCTAGACTACGCTTAGCACACGTCTTATCAATTACTTTAATTCTAGGCAGGAGCTTCAAATATTTGGATTCGTACTCAATATTTTAGAAGTCGAACTAGAATTGTCTGAGATGCACTATATAGCGATTCGTTGCTACAGGGACGTGGATATAGCGGGGAGAATCGCGTAGGCTGGAAGTACAAGTTCACAAGAGTCCAGACCAATGGGAAAGTGACTGGGACGAGTTTTCTAGTGAGAGAGGTTTTTTTGTTACTTTTTTTGACGGACAAAAAAAGTAAGAGCAACAGGCCAAAGCACTAACCACCTAGAAAACCCCGTTGTCTGAAGGTTCTAACTTCAGACCCTTATTAAAATGAATATATCAGACGTCGTGTGTACTGAGAAGTTTCTAACTTTTCTATGGATATGCTCACGCTAAAAAGTATCTATTTCTGTCTGACTTTTTCTGATCAAAACGCTTGAGAAGTATAACATTTAGATATTGTAAGCTTTTTATTTGTTTCTAGAAATAAAAGGATATTGGTATGAAGTTGCAAACTTCAAAAAGCTGTGAGCACATTGCGATGTAATGTTTTAGATGAGCTAGTGTGGATTTTGCCAGTCTTTGTATGTCCAAAGATTCTCGTATCTTAGTCACATGTTAATCATAGCAGCATAGCTACTTGCTTGGTGGCCTGTATCTCTCGGTATCACGGTTGTCTTACTGGTTTATGTAGGATTGTGCTTGCTGTTTTATTTCCTTCAAGATTTCTTTTTCTTTCGACCCGAAAAGCTCCCCAAGAACTTTCAATACAAATATCCTTTTCCATTTGAAGAGGTTTATTTTGAGATGGAAGATGGTGGTACTGTCAATGGGATATACTTTGAAGTTCCAAATTCACTCGGATTGGTTTACTATTTGAAAGGTAATTCAAAAAGTGTGAAGGGATGGGGCAAGTTTGCAAGAGACTTTCTGGGAAAAGGCTATGATTTCTTTATGGTTGACTATCGAGGTTTTGGAAAGAGCAAAGGCAAGCGCTCCGAGCAGATACTTTACCAAGATGCTCAGCACATACATAAATGGTTAGCAAATAGATACGGAGAAGACAAAATGGTGGTTCTCGGTAGATCTTTTGGGAGTGGAGTTGCTGCTCGTGTTGCTAGTTGGAATCAACCAACTATGCTCATATTAGACTCTCCATATTATAGTTTCAAAAAGTTGCTTAAGCGTCATGGATTCATATTACCCCTACGTTGGTTGCTACGATATATTATTCCCACGAATCAGTTTTTGAAAGTAGCGACTTGTCCGATACACATAATTCACGGTACGAAGGACAACTTGATTCCATATGCACATGGAAAGTTATTGGCCCAAGAGTTTCCAGAAAAGGTTGAGTTTCATTCGATCAAGGGGGGACATCACAATGACCTTCCCGAGTTTCCTGAATTTCACGAGACCTTGTACACGATACTTACAGAACCAAGAATTCCTGATTCGTCGACAAAAATCGAGGAGGAAGAGAAAAAAATAGATATGAAAGTCTTTTGCTTTAGGATAAAAACGCTTACTTTTGCGATCGTTTTAACGGATTGACCCATGGTGTAATGGTAACACTACGGTTTTTGGTACCGTCATTCTAGGTTCGAGTCCTAGTGGGTCAACATAGAAGAAGCCTTGCTGAGTAATTTCAGTGAGGCCTTTTTTATGGTTCGATCACAAAATATATATTTCACTAGGACTCGCACAGCCACCCGTCCGCAACATCAGGCTTCGACTACGCTCAGCCTACGATAAGATTGCGGTTCCTTCACTTCGACGTTTTCACTTCGACTACGCTCAGTGCAGCGCAACATCGTCGAAAACTATATGTCCAGAAAACGTAGCATAATCATAACACTTCCTATCTCTGAAAAAAATCGTAGTATCCTTCAACCTCTCATAATCGTAAAAGCGAGTCAATTTCAAATTTTATTAGTTTTTTGAAGTCGGAATTTGCATATGTGACTAGAAAGCTGATCCTGCATCCAGATAAAATAATAGCAGTTAAAAGAACGATCTTTACTAGTCTCCTTTTTTTACCACTTTTGCAAAGAAGAAAGAGACTATGGAATCGACTTACAAGGATATAATTGCTGAATCATTCAAAGAGGTGAAGCTACTTAAGGATACAGGGCAGTTGGCTACTTATATTCCAGAGTTGGCAAATGTAAATGAGACGAAATTTGGCGTGCATGTGATGAATATTGATGGCAGTAATTTTGGCTTTGGAGATAACCAAGAAAAATTCTCCATTCAGTGTGTTTCTAAGGTTTTGTCATTAACCTTGGCATACAAGATTATTGGTGAAAAACTGTGGGATCGCATCGATGTAGAACCTACAGGTACAAGATTTGATTCACTATTACTTCTTGAAACCAATAAAGGAATGCCCAGAAATCCGTTTGTGAATGCTGGGGCACTGGTTATCTGTGATATTTTGATTTCGCATTTGGATGATGCTAAAATGGCTTTTCTGGAATTCCTAAGAGATTTAAGCAGAATACCCAATCTGGAGTATTCTGATAAGATCGCCGATTCCGAAAAGGCTCATGGATATAGAAATGCTGCTTTGTGTAACTTCATTAAGTCATTTGGAAATATTGAAAATGAGCCGGAAGAAGTACTTGATTTTTATTTTGACATGTGTTCAGTCGAAATGAGCTGCCACCAACTTTCGCAGACCTTTTCATTCCTTGCTAACGGTGGCCGATCTTTGACAACGAACCAGCAAATTGTCAGCAAGAAACAATCCAAAAGGATTAACGCGCTCATGCTGACATGCGGTTTTTACGACGAGTCTGGGGAGTTTGCTTTTAGAGTCGGGTTGCCAGGAAAGAGCGGCGTGGGTGGTGGAATTGTGGCACTCTATCCAAACAACTACACAATCGCTGTTTGGAGCCCTCGATTAAATGCGACCGGGAATTCTTACAAAGGAATGAAGTTGCTGGAGAATGTAACGACACACTCGGAGTTAAGTATATTTTAGTCTAGTACCTCTATTATTGATTAAATGTCCTAGTTTAATCGTTGATTTCACGAAGAAATACAGCTTTATTTGAAATTCACTATTTTTGACAAAACATATATGCATGCGTAAAGCCATTTTCATACTTTTCATTTCCGCTTCATTCTTATTGCTTTGGGCATGCGGAGAAGAAGAACCAAAAGATATAGCCGTGCTGGACGAAACGCCTTATGTTTTCGAATATGGCAATCTATCTGCTCCTGATCTTCCAGAAGATAATGTACTTACTCAACAAGGCGTCCAACTTGGAAGAATGCTTTTCTATGAAAAGATGTTATCAAAAGATGGTACGCAAGCTTGCGCAAGTTGTCACAAACAAGAAGATGCTTTTTCTGACATTAATCGGTTTTCGCTAGGAGTTGAACTTCTTCCTGGAAATCGACAGGCTATGTCCATATTTAATATGGCTTGGCATAGTAATCGGTTCTTTTGGGACGGACGCTCTGAATTGCTAAGGCACCAATCATTAAAGCCTATTGAAGATCCATTGGAGATGAATGAAACACTAGATAATGTCATTGCAAAACTAAGTGATAGCGAGCAGTACACAGATCAGTTCATTCGAGCTTTTGGGACTGATGAGATCAATGCTGATAAGATAGCTTTAGCACTTGAACAGTTTATGATGAGTATTGTAAGTTACAATTCTAAGTATGATCAATCGCTTGTAGGGGAAGTAGAATTAACAGAAAGTGAAGAACGAGGAAGAATTCTTTTTGAGGCGGAATACAATCCATTTTTTCCCGAGGTGTCAGGTGCAGATTGCGCGCATTGCCACGGTGGCGCCAATTTTGAAAATGACCAATACATGAATAATGGTCTTGATGCTGATGGTAAGATGGATGATATTGGCTACGAGGCTGTGACACTTGATCCAGCAGATAAGGGAAAGTTCAAAGTTCCTTCTCTGAGAAATATAGCGCTTACTCCTCCGTATATGCATGATGGACGATTTCAGACTTTGGAAGAAGTAGTTGACCACTATGATTTACACGTAAAAATGTCAAGCACACTTGATCCGACACTTATTCAGGTAGCTGTTGATGGAGGACTAAAACTAACTGCTCAGGACAAGGTTGATCTAGTAAATTTCATGAAGACTTTATCTGACGAAACCTTGCAAACGGACCCAAGATATAGCAATCCATTCTAGTTTTGTCCTGAAGGGCTACAATTACTCAGCCAGAGTCAGTGTAGTGTTTATAGCACTCTTTTTATTCGATATTTGGGGCATTCATTGCTTAATACAATCATGCTAAAACCAATACCATTTAAGATATCAAAAGACAGAAGTCAAGCGGTTTTTGTACAGCATGACAAGGGTCGATATTTCTACGATCGACTGCATGATCATCAAGAATTTCAGATCACCATTATGCTCAAAGGGAAAGGCATTCTTTACGCTGGAAATAACATGGTCCAGTTTGAGGAAGGACACATTTTTCTATTTGGTGAGCATCTTCCCCATTGGTTTAAGAACACACCGATCCACTATACCGACGAAAGCCCTGGAGTGGAGAGTATATCCCTATTTTTTGATTGGAACGCTTTTGGTTCATCCTTTTTTCAATTGAAGGAAATGAGACATGTTCAGGAAATGCTGGCTGCAGCCAAAAGGGGATACTTTCTGAATAATCAAGACATCTTTGAGGACATTTTGAATGCGAGCCAGTTGAAAGATGAAGCACTGATTATTGCATTGCTCCAAATATTGCAAAAGCTCTATCAAATCGAAAAAAACACCATAAACCCTCCATCCTATCGAATCACAGTTGATGAGAAAATCGGAAAACGACTTAGTGATGTTTTGTCTTTTACGTTTAAATCGATAAAGGAGCCATTATCTATTTCCGATGTAGCTGCCGTTGCCAATTTGAGTAAATCTCAATTTAGTCGATATTTCAAACTGCATACTGGGAAAAGCTACATTCAATTCGTCAATGACCTGCGCATAGAAACTGCTTGTAGTTTGCTTTTGACAGAGCGAACAAGGATCGAACAAATATGCTATGAAGTTGGCTTTCAAAACATCTCACATTTCAATAGACAGTTCAAGAAATACAAAGGACTTTCACCAAGTCAATATCGCAAGCAGAGCTGGGGAACAGCAGATCGTCTATCATGAAGTTTTAACGCAAAGGTTCTTGAATGCTTACCTAGCTTTCAAAACTTCTACCTCGAAAATCAGCACTTCGTTTGGTTCGATAATATCAAGAAGTCCTCGCTCACCGTAAGCCTGCTGCGAAGGAATATATAGATGTGCTTTGTCACCTTCTCGTAATCCAAGAAGTCCTCTTCGCCAACCATCGATTACTTCACTTAGTTTGGTACGCATCGGACGCCCTTTCTTGAACGAATTATCAAATTCTTGACCATTCAGGGTATAGCCGCGATAGTGAATAGTGACAGGTTTATTGTAGAGTACTTCTTCTCCTTGACCCAAGCTATCGACTGAACGGTAAACTCCTGATGGTAAACGATGGACTGTCAGGCCATTTTCAGCTAGATAATCAATGATAGCATTCTGATCAATTTGGCGCTGATCTTGAGGAGCGGCAGAATAATTTTGATATAGTTCTATTTCTGAAAGGTTCTCAAAAACTCTAGCTTCAGAGTTTGTCTGATCTGCCGGGTTTGTTTCAGATTTACATGAAAGCACAACTGTCAAGAGACAAAGAAAATATAGTGTATTGCGAAGCATAAAAACTGTTTGATTGAAATAGATACTTTTGGACGAAAGTCCTACTACCCTCTAAATGACTCGGTAGTATTACGTTGAGCTAAGCAAAATCGCACAAAGAAGAGATTAGCTCTTGCTGAGTACCTGAATAATTGTAACTATTCCAATAATCAAAATAAGTCCCAAAGATATACTTCGGAATCTGTTCTGACTCATTTTGTTGACTATAGCTTTGCCAGCGTAGGTACCTATAAAACCAATTATAAGCAATGCCGGAACATAAATTAAGGCTGTTTTAGTGATATAGCCATTGAAGAAATAGACGATCGTACGACTGAAATCTACGCCGAAGTCGATAATTGCAGAAGTGGCTATAAATGCATTTTTCTCGAGATTGAATGCGGCCATGGTAATACCTCTTACAGCACCACCTGTTCCCAGCAATCCTGCTACAAATCCAGAAAGAACACCACCTGCTAGCGCTTCACAATTTCCATCCTTAATTTTTAGTTTTTTGAATATTAAGAATATCAAACTGAGGATAACTAGGAATATTCCGAGCGCAATCTCCAGATATTTGGTTGATACATATGCGCTAAGTAGTCCACCAATGACTACAAAAACGATTGCTGGAATACCGAGATATAAAACAAGACGTGAATCTATACCTTTCTTAAATAGCGCAATCTTACTAAGGTTACTAGAAAGGTGGAACAACGCTGTCATACCAAGAACTGTTTGGAAATCGAAGAAAAAATTGGCAAGCGGAACGAAAAAAACGGACGAACCAAACCCTCCAACAGTTCCTATCACTTCAGCCAGTAAAGCAAGTAGAAGAAAGACTAAACTAAGTGTATTCCACACTAGTCGTCAGTTGACAAATCAATTTCGCTTTGATTCGCTTTCTGAACCTGTTTTGCTAGTGTCCATCCATCAGTACTTGTAGTTTGTAACCACGCACTTCCAGATTTACGGAATACTTGAGCATGAAGTCCGTAGAGTTTTTCGATATCTGATTCAACTTCAGCAACTGTATGGTCAGGAGAAATATCAATAGCTCCTGATACAGATTTTAGACCAATTTCAGAAAACTTAAGCGATGAATCATATACATCATCTGCAGAAGAACCTTCCTTCTTTTCGTGCGCATGCTGGTAAAATCTAATGTCCAATTTTGGAAACGTTTGCCGAAATTCTTGTCTGAATTGTTCAATGGTCTTGTCTGCTTTAATAGAAACGCTATTTTGAGATTTCATGTTAGTTGTTTTTTATTGATATTAATGTAAATCGTTGCCTTAGAGTGGTTGCACAATAAAAGAAAAGGAATCTTAGCTCCGTTGAGTTGAGATTCCTTTTTTGTCATCCAGCGTTTTGCTATAAGAGATATGTCTGCCGGATGTTCAATACCTGAATTCAATATTCAGGAAACAAATCATACAAACTTTACTTCAAAGTTAAGGTAGAAGGCAAGTTGGAAGTACTGATTACGGTCATTGTCAATGATGATCTGTCTCAATCGCTTGTTTCTGATTAAAATCATGACTTACAATGACTTAGGTCAAGTCCATTGATGGCACCTACAAATTATCTTTACAGCAAAAGAGACCTATGGACCTTCTAAATAGAAAGCTGTCGGAGATCATGACCAAGAACCCATTGACACTCCACCCGAAAGATAAGATTCAACGTGCTATAGATTTTTTTGATGACTTAGAGATCCATCATATACCCATAGTTGTGATGAATAAAGTAGTTGGCATAATATCGAAAGGTGATATACTTTTTGCGAGTAAAAGTTACATTACAAATAGTTTTCAGGATTTTCTTCGTGAGCGTAAACTTTCGATTGATGCGGTAGAAGAGGTTATGACAAGTCCTGTGATTTGTATGAAACATGATCAGACGCTTTCTGAAGCCTTGGATTTAATGTTGTCTCGACGTATCAATGCATTACCAATTGTTGAAGATAACGCATTGGTAGGTCTAGTTACAACCTATGATATTTTAAAATCACTAAAGAAAGAAGCCAAATGATGACACAAGACTTTCTGAACTTACCAGTGAGAGATGTGATGACACAAGACGTGATTACAGTGAATGTTGATCATAGTCTTGAGGTTGTTGATCATATCTTTCAGGCAAATGATATTCACCACTTACCCGTTATGAAGAATAGCGAGGTAGTTGGGATGATTAGTCAAGGAGATATGCTCCTTTTGAAGGATTGGGGAACTCGACTCAACCTTAAAGTCAGTGAGAAGATTAATCGCAATCTTTTGAGGAGCAATCTAGCACAGGATATCATGTCTGCCAATCTTGTAACGGTTCCACCAACATATACTCTTGCTCAATGTGCTTCAATTTTTAAAGAGAATCGTTTCAGAGCACTACCTGTTGTTTCCAATGCTAGACTTGTTGGTTTAGTTACAACGTACGACTTACTTGTAGCTGCATATACTCCTGAATCACTTTTAAAATAATAACTATGAAAATTCTAATTCCTATATCATTTACAAAAGCATCGTTTTCAGCATTTTACTATGGTCTCCAATTGGCTCAAGTATCAGATGCACAAGTTACGGTACTTCACATTGTGAATGGCTCGCTTTCTACACACGAGATGTATATCGACTATTATGGTCAGATGTTGGTAGACAATGCAGAAAAGCAGGTTTCCTATTTTACAGAGACCTATGCGAAAGAACAAGATATTCAACTTCCTAATATTGATTTCGATACCAAAGTAATTACAGGTGCACCAGGTTTCTCGATTTCAAGTTTTGCAGATGATCATGATGTTGATTTGATTATCATGGGAACTATGGATAAGCACAGTGTGATGGCAAGGCTACTAGGTTCTACCACCTCTAATACCATTCATGAGGCACCATGCCCTGTATTATTGATACATGAAAACACAAGATTCAATGTCCCTCAAAAGGCTGTTTTTGCAATAGACGATGAAGGAGAAATGGAAGATGCGCTTGAGTCTTATTACGATTTTAATAAGAAATGGCGAGCTTATACGGAGTTTATTCATGTAAATGAGAAAAAAATCAATAATTTGGTAGCGACAGAAGAGGAGATTGTCGAACATCTTTTTGAAGACCATGATCCAGCCTTTTCCTTTGAAATAAAAGCAATTTCAGGAAAGAGTCCTAAGCAAGATATCATGGATTATTGCCTTTTTGCGAAAGCAGATTTATTAGTGATGATGCACCGCGAAAAATCAATAATTCATCGAATATTCAATGGATCTATGTCTATCAAATTAGGTCACGATTTTCACTTACCTGTTTTGATTATTCCTGAAGATTAAATAAAAAATATCCCTATGATTAAAATATTATGTCCTACCGATTTTTCAGATCATGCTAAATTAGCCATGCAACATGCGGTGATGTTGGGTAACGAGTTGAACGCAGAAATGCATTTTATTACTTCTTTTGTTGACGTACGTGCGACAGGCGCCATGAAATCGATGAAGAGAGCGATTCGGGAAAATCATGAACGTGAAATGAAATATCTCACTGCGGGACTACAGCAATTAATCACAACGGATCATGTTGCTAAGTTTGAAGTGCTAGAAGGTTCAACCGTTTCTTCAATTAATATCTATATTAGAAATAACGATATCGATCTAGTGGTAATGGGAACACAAGGTGCAAATAGCATTGAGAACGTTCTTTTTGGAAGTACTGCAGTTAAGTTGCTAAATCAACTTGAGATACCTGTTTTGGCTGTACCATCAGGTCTAAGATATGGTCCAGGAGATCCAAAATATGTTTTAGCTGTGGATAACCAGATCGTCGATGCTAATCCCGCTTTCAAAGTTCTTACAGGTCTAAGTAAGGCAACAGGTCGCAAGATCGAAATTTTACATATCGAAAAAGATCAAGAGGATATCCCGTTTGATCCGTTTATTGCTTCTTATTTAGGTGATGCGATGGGAGAAGTCGTCTTGATTAAAGGAAACGACCCTCTTGATGAGATTCATAACTATACTAAAGAAAACAATGTTGAGTTGCTTATTATGATCAAGCGAACTCATGGGCTAATACACAAAATTTTTGTGCGAGATCACACGAGTTTAGAACTCGCAGAAACAACTATTCCATTGTTGATAATTCCAGAATAATTCAAATTCTTTGAACATATCGAAAAAGCCCTTTGCATCATTGCAAAGGGCTTTTGCATTTATTGTTGGTATTACTTTTTAAGTGCTGCAGCTATTTCAACTAGGTCCAAACAGCTTTTCTTATAGGGGTCAGATTCATTTATGGTTAGCAATTTCATTTGATCAATTAATTCTGCGTATTCTCGATCATTTAAATATTTGGAGTCTCGTAATTGCATACCCCATTCTGCAACACTGGCAGCCCATTTTATATCCGATGAAACTTGGTTCCATTTGACTCGCTCATTATTGATTAATTGCTCATTTCTAGTTGAAACATCTGAATCAGGTAGTTTGAATCTTGACTTGATCGTACCTATTTCCGTCGTATCAAGTTGAGGATCTTTTCTTCTTGGTATATCAGTTTGATATTTCAGTTTGTCAATTGATACTTGAAAGCTACTTGAAGAACCTGCAGGTATTATTTCATAAAGTACGGTGACTGAATGTCCAGCACCGAGTTCGCCTGCATCTTTAGTATCGTCATTGAAATCTCGAGCAGTAAGTACCCGATTTTCGTAACCTATCATTCTATATGAACTGACTAATTCTGGATTAAATTCGATTTGAATTTTTACATCTTTTGCGAGTGTAAATAAGGTTCCAGCAAATTCATCCATTAGTACCTTCTTAGCTTCTTGCATATTGTCAATGTAGCTATGATTCCCATTACCTGCGTCGGCGATTTTCTGCATTTTCCCATCTTGATAGTTACCTACGCCAAATCCCATAATAGATAGAAAAACACCGTTATTACGCTCTTTTTCGATCAACCTAACTAGCGATTCATCACCTTTTGTACCCACGTTGAAGTCTCCATCAGTAGCAAGTATAATTCGGTTATTTCCATCTTTAATTAAGTTCTTTTGTGCGATTTTATAAGCTAGTTGAATACCTGCCGCACCAGCAGTGCTACCTCCTGATTTTAGATTATTGAGTGCGTCTAGGATTTTTTCTTTTTCCGAACCTGGTGTTGACTCAAGCACACAACCTGCCGCTCCTGCATATACCACGATTGCAATTCGATCTTCTTCGGTTAATTGATTAACGAGTAGCTTGAATGCAGACTTTAGAAGAGGCAGTTTATTGGTGGATGACATACTTCCTGAAACGTCTATTAGGAAAACAAAATTTGAAGGAGGAATTTCATCCCGATCCATTTTTTTTGCTTGCATGCCGACATGAAGCAGCTGATGCTGTTGGTTCCAAGGGCAGTCTGTTAAGGTCGTTTGAATAGCAAAAGGTTGCTTGCTTCTCTTGATTGGTTGAGCATAATCATAGTTAAAGTAATTAATCATTTCTTCAATCCGCACCGCATCTGGATTTGGCAACATACCTTGCTGTAGGAATCTTCTAACATTACTATAAGATGCCCTGTCGACGTCAATACTTAGTGTAGATAATGGTTCGTCTCGAGGGTCATAGAATGACTGTTCTCTGATTTTGGTGTAGTTTCCATCCTCTGGTGGACGTTCTTCATGTACATTTATGATCGGTGTCATTCGGCCTACTGATTGGTCAGCGTACATAGCTAGTTCCTCGGAGTCATTTGTCGTGTATTCATCTTTTTTCACACTTTTAGAAGGCATTGTGACTTCGACTTCTTGAAGCTTAGTGTTTAATTTTAGTATTACCTTCAACGATTGCGAAAGATCTTTTTTATCCAGAGAAACAGTCTTTTTTTCATATCCGACGGATGTAAATTCGAGTTTTGTATTTGCGTTGGAAACCTTGATTGAAAATGCTCCATTTAAGGTAGAAATTGTTGATTTCTGACTTCCTTGTTCATTTATGGATACACCGATCAAGGGAGTACCGAGTTCATCTTGCACTATACCCTTTACTTCAATTTCTGACAGATTTGATTTGGGAGAAATATAAAATAGAGCTATAAAAAGTAGAATTGAGAAGGAAAATATCTTGGACTTCATAATTTAAGTTTTAATGTTGAGGAATACGGGACTTCGAAATCTCAGTAATAGGATGTTGCAATTTTTGAAATTACATAAATGGAGTAGAGATTATTTTGAATTTTATTCAAATAGTCATTAAGTGAGCTTAGCAAATCCCTTTGATGTGGCCGATTTGAATATTGGATATCTAGTTTGAAATAGATATTAGGTGCATAGAAAAATTGTACTTTTGGGAGAGGCGGATTTACATCCAAAAGGCGATGTTTGGATGAATGCTCGATTCTATAATAGAGGCGATCATAGGTCAATTTAGCTAGAACTTTGATGGACTTTGAGTCCAAAAGTAAATTAGTAATGAAGGTTTATGGAGACACCATATGCTTTCGTAATAAAATGAAGTAGGAAATGACAAAATTGAGAGGATTACGGGTTTTTGCTCCTGCAGCAGTGGGGAATGTTGCCTGTGGATACGATGTCTTAGGTTTTGCTATTAATGAGCCTGGGGATGAAGTTGTGGTTCGAGAAACTGAGGAATTTGAAGGCTTGCAAATTGTGTCAATTCACGGTGATCCAGAACATCAGTTGCCCTATGAGATTAATAAAAACACAGCTGGTGTATCAGCTCAGATGTTACTCGATGAAGTAGGCTACAATGGTCCTGGAATCCAAATGAAATTGTACAAGAAGATGCCCTTCGGAACTGGCTTAGGTAGCAGTTCTGCGAGTGCTGTAGCTGGAGTTGTGGCGGTAAATGAGCTACTAAGAAGACCATTTAAGAAGCGCGAACTTCTAAAGTTTGCAATTGCTGCTGAACAGGTTGCTGATGGTGCAGTTCATGGTGATAATGTAGCCCCGAGTTTGATGGGAGGAATGGTATTGGTCAGAGATGCAAAGCTTGCCGAAGCGCACCGTATTTTTCTGCCAGCAGGTTTACACGCAGTTGTTATTTATCCGGAGATTCAAGTGCTCACAAAAGATGCAAGAGATATTTTGACTGCTAGTGTTACTCTTGAACAACATGTGCAACAAAGTGCTAATTTAGCTTCAATGATTATAGGTTTTTCAAACAGCGATTTAGAATTGGTTAGAAGATCGATGCGAGATATTATTATTGAGCCACAACGAGCACATTTGATTCCATATTTTTACGAAGTTCAACAAGCTGCATTTGATCATGATGCTTTGGGTTGTAGTATTAGTGGAGCTGGACCCGCAATTTTCGCGCTCTTTGCCAATTCTTTGCTAGCAGAAAAAGCAGCAGTGGAAATGTCAAAAGTTTATAAATCGCAAATGATGAAACATAAAGTTTATGTCTCTCCGATCAATATGACTGGTGCGCACTTGGTATAGTTATCTTGTTTTCGATAAATCATTAAAACAAAAACGGGTTAACTCCAATGGAGAAAACCCGTTCGTTATTCTATAGATTAGGACACTTACTTTTTATCAGCTTCGTCATCCTTTTTCTTCTTCTTGTCCTTAACACCATTTTCTGACTTAGCGATATCATCGATAGCATCATTCAGTTCCTCGGTTGCTTTAAGAACATCATCGACCGCTTTTTTTCGCTTTTCAGCCTTTTTAGTTTTTACTGTAGGAGCATTCGTTCCTGTTCCGTCTGGTGCTTCCTCACTAAATGTGAAGCCTTTGGCATCAGTTCCTATATAGATCGTTTCTCCAGCTACAAATGCACCGCTAAGAACTTGTTTCGATAATTCGTTGATAAGCTCTTTTTGAATAACGCGCTTAAGTGGTCTCGCTCCAAACTGAGGATCATACCCTAGATCTGCAATTAAATTCAAAGCAGATTCTGATACTTCCATTTTAAGTTCTTGTTTACCAAGATTCTTATGAACTCCTTTCAGCATCAGGCCAGCTATCTTCTTAATTTCTTCTTTTGAAAGCGGTGTGAACATAATCTTCTCATCAATTCGATTGAGAAATTCAGGTCTTAGATTGTCTTTCAATAGATCAAATACTTCAACTTTTGTTGTCTCAATGATATCTGCTTTATGAGCGTCTCCAAGCGCATCCAAATCATCAAAATTCTCCAATATAGTTTCAGCGCCCATATTGGATGTCATGATGATTATCGTATTCTTGAAGTTTGCTTCACGCCCCTTATTATCTGTCAAACGGCCATCGTCAAGAACTTGTAACAAAATATTAAACGTGTCTGGGTGTGCTTTTTCGATTTCATCCAAAAGCACAATCGAATAAGGTCTTCTTCTGACTGCTTCTGTCAGTTGTCCACCCTCATCGTATCCTACATATCCCGGAGGCGCTCCTACCAATCTCGAAACTGAGTGTTTTTCTTGATATTCACTCATATCGATACGCGTTATCGCTTTTTCGTCATCGAAAAGTACTTCTGCAAGTGCTTTGGCAAGTTCGGTCTTACCAACCCCAGTTGGACCCAAGAAAATGAATGAGCCAATTGGCTTTCTAGAATCTTGTAATCCAGCTCTAGATCGTCTTACAGCATCGGAAACAGCAACTACAGCTTCTCGTTGACCAATTAATCGCTTTCCAATTTCAGCTTCTAGATTAAGTAATCGATCACGTTCACTTTTCATCATCTTCTGAAGAGGAATACCTGTCCATTTAGAAATTATTTCAGCAATATCATTTGCTGTCACTTCTTCATTTGTGAAACGTGTTTCCTCTGGTAGAGCTTCAAGTTCTTTTTCTTTCTCGACAAGATCGGCTTCCGCTTTCTTGAGATCGCCGTAGCGGATTTTTGCTACCGTTTCGTAATCACTTTCTCTTTCAGCCTTATCGGCAAGATGTTCGAGGTTTTCTATTTCCTCTTTGATTTTTTGCATTTCATCTACAATCTGCTTTTCACTTTGCCAAGCAGCATTTATAGAATCGAGTTTTTCCCTAGCATTTGCAATCTGTTCGTTAATTGCTTTGAGTTTCTTGGCAGTTCCTTCACGCTTGATTGCCTCACGCTCGATTTCGAGTTGGCGTACCTTACGTTGCATTTCATCAATTTCCTCGGGTACG
>CBFHTK010000011.1:37388-50350 GCA_965658745.1 Saprospiraceae bacterium
GCTTTAGAATATTGGCAGCATCCATCGCTCCGTTACCTCCACCAGTTCCGATCAAGGTATGAATCTCATCAATAAAGAGTATAACTTCTCCATCTGCATTATGAACTTCTTTGATAACAGCCTTTAGGCGCTCTTCAAATTCTCCCTTATATTTTGCACCAGCTACTAGAGAAGCCATATCAAGCGTAAAAATTTGCTTACTTCTTAGATTGTCGGGAACATCTTGTTTTACAATCCTCCATGCAATACCTTCAACAATGGCTGTTTTACCAACTCCCGCTTCACCAATTAGAATTGGGTTATTCTTTTTACGTCTAGATAATATATGTAGGATACGTCGAATTTCTTCGTCTCTTCCGATTATCGGGTCAAGTTTACCACTTTCGGCACGCTCGTTGAGATTTACCGCATATTTTGACAGAGCATTGTACTCACTATCGGAGCTTTGATTGTCAACTTTTCTTCCTTTTCTCAGACTTTTAATAGCCTCCTTAAGTGCCTTCTCTGTTCCTCCAAGTTCCTTGATGATTCTTGCTGCGGCATCTTTACCTTGGATAATTCCAAGAATAATAAGTTCCAATGAAATAAACTCATCACCAAAATTCTTCAGTTGCTTTTTTGCTCTTGAAAGTGAACTGTTGGCATCGTTGCTTAGATATTGTTTTGCTTCCCCTTCTACCTTTGGCAGTCGAATCAGCTCGTTGTTTACTTTGCTAATTAGGGCATCTGTATCTACGTCGATTTTTTTGAATAGAAATTCAAAAACACTCTCATCGATTTCAGAAATTGCTCTTAGTAAGTGAACCGTATCTACAACTTGCTGATCAAGGGCACCTGCTATTTGCTGGGCTTTTAATATCGCTTCTTGCGATTTTATTGTGAAATTATCGTATGTCATATTTATTCAATTAACCTTGATATAATGTTGTTTTTGAAAGCTTCAACCGGTAGCTTCAGCCTTCAACCAGTATCTATATATCAATAATCTGACCAAGGTATATGCGAATGAAAAATTGACAGATAAAACCAACCTGACTGACTTATTGTCTCTTGTTACACGCTGAAAATCATTGATTTGTCATGATTTTTCCCATGGTCTGTATTCGGCCGTATTATCAAATACATGTTTGAAAATCGCTCGATCGACCTCAGTTAAAGACTGATCTCTTCGCACCATGACCTTTTCAACGGTATCCATGGCTTTGTTGAAAGCGTAAGTCGAGTATCCACTTGCTCCACCCCATGAAAAGGAAGGAACAAAATTTCTAGGAAATCCAGACCCGAAAATATTGGCACTAAAGCCAACGACGGTACCTGTGTTGAACATCGTATTAATACCACACTTTGAATGATCGCCCATTATCAGGCCACAAAACTGTAAATTGGTTGATTTAAACCGTTGCGTGGGATAATTCCAAAGCTTGACCGTGGTATAGTTGTTCTTTAGATTCGAATTATTGGAGTCAGCTCCAAAATTGCACCACTCACCAATTACTGAGTTTCCTAGGAATCCATCGTGTGATTTAGAAGAAAACCCTGTGAAAATCACATTGTTGATTTCACCTCCAACTTTGCAGTATGGTCCTAGAGTACAATCTTCATAGACTTTTGAACCCATTTTCAAGACACTTTTAGCATTCATTGCAAATGGTCCGCGAATCATACTTCCTTCCATAACTGTCGCATCTCTTCCAATATAGATTGGACCTTCCGTTGAGTTCAGAACTGCACATTCTATACTGGCCCCTTTTTCTACGAACACGGGATGAGATCCCAAAATGGTATTGGAACTAGATATTTCTTCGCTTTCTCGATTTTTAGTAATCAGATCAAAATCTGCTTCGATCTGTCGACCATTTAATCTGAATAAGTCGGATAATTGGCTAATCTTGGAGTAACTATTTCCTTTAGGTAGCTCGATTCCAGAGATCTCTTCGATGGGCTTATCGTTGTTTAGTAGATCAAATTGCGCGTAGTCTAGCCTTGCTGCAAGAAGTTCGCCTTCACTTAGTATCGCCTCATTCATTTCCAGCGCTAGAATAAGTTTAACAAGACGAGAATTAGGTAATAATGCCCCATTGATTATATAGTTATCGTTGGATACAGAAATTGGATACTTGCCCACTAAATAATCCTGTGTAATGAATGAACTCTTGGAACTCAAGTAGATTTCCCATTTTTCGCGGATAGTCAAAATACCACAGCGAAGCTCGCAGACAGGTTTAGTGTAAACAAGTGGTAGGAATTGATCTCTGTTTTCATCATCAAATAGAATGATGTTTCTCATAATTTGGGTCTAATTAATTATATGTTCAGGTGTATTCAAAAGGAGTTTATCTGAATCCATTTTAATTGAAAAACTAAGAAAGACTTAAGGCTGTTTCCTATGTCTATTAGTCAATTAAACAGATATCTTTTACCCTTTCAAATACTATGGTAAAGATAAACATACGAACTGAATATAGTGGAAGCAGATGACAGTTTCAATTACGTATTAACGTAAAAAGAGGCTTGCTCACTAATTGAACCAGCCTCTTTTTCTAAAAGTCTATTTATCTACTTTTTATAGCTTACTATAAGCTATTATCATGTGCATTGAATCTTGAGAAGGAAGATAGCTCACTTCAGGAAGTGTGTTTTTTTCTCCAACAAGTTGTTCGTAAGTTGATTTCAGTTCAGGATTGTCATCCAATGAAAAAAGTAACTCACAATAATCAACCGCCTCCATGTCTCTGTAAATAAATTTAACTATGTCATTTTCAGTGTAGTTGTACGTCATACTCAGTGTTAGTGTACATCTTTTATTCTTTAAAACATGTACGGATGAATAAAAGGATTTACTTTCCTATAACAATCTACATCTGTCATTTATTGTAAGGCTATCAACTTATTTTACTAAGTTCCAAACTTGTGTTCTTCCCAGAAGGGAAAAGCCAACGTAGCCGCGTACTTCAAGTTTATCTCCTACTCGTGAAATATTGCATTTGTATTGCTTTCCACCAACAGGGTCAGTGATTGTCCCATAGCTGTAATAGTCTTTATAAGGAACAATGTCTTTGATTATATCAAGTTCCAATAAACTTTTTCCGTTCATATCTCCAGGGCAACCATCGCAGGTAGTGGTCACTGCGGCAGGAAGTAGCTTAACAACTTTTCCAAAGAACTTACCATCTTTTTCATATACTTCTACGTGAGATTTCGGATCTCCTGATACATCATCAATAGTCTCCCAAATACCTGTAATCCCTTGCGCTGACAATGAAAATGCCATCAAGAAAAACATAGCTAATGAAGTGATTACTTTCATAAGGTTATTTTTTGTTTTGAATAATCTGATTCTAAAAAGTGAAATTAGCAATTCAAGTGTTTAATCTGGGATGCTTACTAAAGCTTTAATCGAAAATAATCTCGAAAAAGTTTCCCCAAGGATAGGAAAAAGTGAAACACGAGTCATTTTATTGTTGAATAATTAGGATCACTTTGAAAGATTGATGCGTTGATGGCATACAAGATCCTTGAAAGGAAGCTTGGAAGAAAGTGAATTGCAACCTTTCACAATTATAAAACAAAGCAATGTACAATTTCTGGAAGAAAAAGTCTGAAGACGAGATAAGAGAGCGAGTATTCAAAGCTTTGAAGCAAAATATAAATTATCATACACAGAGTATTTTAGGTATTCCTGCATCCTACCTTGACGACAAAGTTTTTAGTCAAGATGCTTCATTTGTAAAGGAAGCCCCCTTTATTTCTAGCCTTATTCAGAATCCGAATCATATTGGATGCCATACTTTGGGACATTCTGAACTTTTTTTTTAAGGAACGCAAGAAATTGAAAAAGAGTTAATAGAAATTTGTGCGGTAGATATACTTAAAGGTAAGGTTGGCGAGCAAGATGGATATGTAGCTTCAGGAGGAACTGAAGCAAATATTCAAGCCATATGGATATATCGAAATCTGTTCATGAAGGATTATTCAGCAGTGAGATCTTCGATCTGTATTGTTTGTAGTGAAGATAGTCATTATTCAATGGATAAGGCAGCTAACTTACTATCCGTTGATCTTGTCAAAGTTTCAGTGGATAAAAGCACTAGACAAGTTAGTGAAAAGGATGTAAGAGAAGTTATCGCAAGATCACAAGGTCAAGGTAAAAAGCACTTCATTGTAGTATGTAATATGATGACTACTATGTTTGGATCTGTCGATAACATTGAAAGTTATACGAAGGTGTTGCTGGAATTATCGTGTAGTTTTAGACTTCACGTAGATGGCGCATATGGTGGGTTTTTCTACCCTTTTAGAGAAGAAGAAAGTAAATTAACCTTCCAAAATCAATATGTTACTTCTGTCACACTTGATGCCCATAAGATGGCACAAGCTCCGTACGGAACCGGAATTTTTCTTATTAGGAAGGGTTATATTCAAAATGTTAATACTAGTGAAGCTAGTTATGTTGAAGGAGAAGATTATACTTTAATAGGAAGTAGATCCGGAGCAAATGCAATTGCGGTATGGATGATTCTTGTAAAAAATGGTCCTTTTGGTTGGCAAGAGAAAGTCTTTATTTTACAGAAAAGAACGGAATGGTTTTGCAATGAACTTCACCAGCTAAATATCAAGTATTATAGACATGACCGATCTAATATAGTAACAATTAGAAGTAGTCATGTGGATATTTCTACTGCTTCAAAATTTGGATTAGTGCCTGATAATCACTCAGTACCTCATTGGTATAAGATTGTCATTATGGATCATGTCACTATTGAGAAACTAATATTGCTGCTAGATGATCTAAAGTTGAATTTAAAGGAAGTATCTAACTAGATAGTCTTTGATTTGTCGAGATTCTATAAGTTTAAATGCTCAAAACATTTAGAATATAGAGCATGTTAATTTATCCTAAATAAAAAGGTTTCTTATGCAATTTAGAGTGATATTATCAATTGTACTATTTGTCTTTGTGGGTTGTTCATATCTGCCCGAGGAAGCTATTCCTTTATCGACAGAGTATGAGATCAGTGAGACTGGAGACTACATCTTGATTGAGCCAGTTGGAGATCAAAGTGAAGAGGGTATACTTTTTATACCCGGAGGATTAGTGGATGCTCATGCATATATCTCTACGTTTTTGGAGTTTGTCAGAACCAATAATCAGAAGGTACTAATTTTAAAAGTTCGAAGTAATCTAGCAGTATTCAATATGAGGCAGGCCGAAAGAGTTCGAAAGGACTTTGAGGGAGATAAGTGGATCATTGGTGGGCATTCGCTCGGTGGTGTTGTTGCGGGTATGACCGTGAACAATAATAGAGATGAGTACGAAGGACTTTTTTTCCTGGGAGCTTATTCCACGGCTGATATTGGAGATTGGGATCAACCTGTATTTATGATCTTGGCCGAAAATGATGGACTTACTGATCTTGAGAGCGTTGAAAACAATAGAAGAAACCTTCCTGAAGCTATATACGCTGACTTTTCAGAGCTTGATAGTCTTGGTGATACACGTGGGAATACAATCTACTATACGATTAGAGGTGGAAATCATGGTCAATTTGGAAACTATGGTCAACAGGCTGGTGATGGCGAAGCAACGATTAGCAAGGAAGAACAGCAGCAAGAGTTATTTGAAGTTTTAACGATATTAATGCGTAATAATGGTTTTGATGTATAGAGTTATTTCGATTGTTTTATTAATTATACTATTTTCCACTCAGGCTAGGTCTCAGGAATTAAATGTTGGTTTCGCCAACTACCTCACATTTGCCAAAAGCAATGATTTAGGTTTGGATATCAGTTATACAAAAAACCTGAAGAAGCATGCCGTGGTGCTAGGAGCTGAAATCAGGAGTATTGATTGGGGAAATCATCTGGGATTGGTTTTGGCATTTAAGGCGGATTATTTTGAAAAAAGATCCATCACAATCGGGGGACTTACATCTCTGCATCCAGGACTTGCACTTTTTCAACAACGATCATTGGGGTCATTTGGAGTTTCTTATGCCCCATATATAAAATGGCAAAGTAAGAAACGAAGCTTTCTGCAAGTGGATCTTGGTTTTCGATATAATATTAGTCCGGGATACGAACAGTACGGTACGCATCAGCAAATAGAGTTTCCGCTAGGTTTGAAATGGGGTATTTTGTTAGGGGAAAGAAAAATGGAAACTATTGAATAGAGATTTCTATAATTTTAACTGTACTACTTTTGATCGTATTTGATCTCAATCATCGCACTTTCCGCCAAGTTTGAACTTAGAGTAATAGTTTGCTTTTCTCCTTTGTATTTGTATGACACTGCCATTGTATTTGGAGGATTACGGCCTTCGTTGATTGCATGCAGAAGTAGGTAGTTCTTTCCTTCTTCATTGAGCTTTACTTTGAGAGTTTTTGGACTTCCTTCTAGTGAGTGATTTTCAAGAATCCAATCACCATTAAAGTTGATGGATACAATATCGCCGTCTTGAATTTTGTAGTCATACAAATTAATTTCAAAAAGGGATGAATCAACTTGTATCACACGCGTTGATTTGACGATTTCACGGTCTTTTAACTTAGTTGGAACTTGAACGATCACATCATCGGAACTTGCAATTACTTTCTCTTTTACCAATTTCTCAGGATAGATTATTTGGTAGAAATGCGGCTCTTCTATTCTAAGCAAGATCGGAAAATCCATATCCCGGATTATCTTGTTCATCTCATGCGCAAAACCGCTGCCATATCTATTCATATAGTTTACTAATACGGCATTGTGGTAGTAGTAGAATTTACCATAGAACTTATATTCCTCTGGAACTTCAGCAGTTTCAATGAGCAATTTGGTTTTACTTGAGATTTCTTGAAGTTTTTTCAAGGTCTGATTCCATGACCTGATATTCTTTCGACTATTGATACTCACCAAGGGATGAACGGCAATGTCAATATCTCGCATTTTTACGTACGCTCTATCTAAAGTAGAAATCTGACCTGGCAGATTTTCATCTTTTTTCTCTCGAACGGAACGAAGTATGTTTTTAGAAGCAAACCAAGCTTTGTCAAATGATTCTATTATGTCTAAACTTACAGCATCGGGTTTCCCATATTGGCGTGCAAGTTTGATTAATTGAACTTCCATTTCGGTTTGGGTATCATAGAAGTTATCAAATAGATCAGTGCCTTTTTCCAAGAATTTATAGACTTCTTTGGTGTTTTTCTCTTCAGTAAGGTCATTGTTTTTCAAGAATTCGTCAATATCAAATCGAATTTGATTAATTTCGAAAAGCATGCTCCTCAAGGAAGTCATTTTTTTGTTTAGACTTGCTGCTTCTGTTTCAGGCAGTACAGATGATCCATTCTTTGCAATTTCATACCATTCCAAAGGAGAGATCGCATAAAACCAATCATCAGGGTCTTCAAATATGTTTCTTGGTAGATCAGAATTCCCGAAATTATTAATTTGATACCCTTCAAGGTCGACATATTTATTAAGCTCTTGATTGTAGTTCTCAAGCAGTCTATGCACTATGACCATACCATGTATGCTTTCATTGACGAAGGAAGCGTAGTTGTTGAGTGCTTGTATGGGTGTTGGCTCTATCGCTTTCGTGGTGGGAAATGCGACCATCAAAAAGCTAAAGACACACAAAAAGTAGATTTTCATAGCTGTAATTTCACTTAATGAACGATTACTTTGGGGAAATCATTTCATTTTTAAACAGAATCTCCTGCTTTGAGCTTCTCAGCATTCTCATGTATGTGCAATGCTCCTATGATATCTTCAAGAGCACCTTCCATAACTTTATCGAGACTATACAGAGTTAACCCAATACGGTGGTCAGTTACTCTATTCTGAGGATAATTGTAGGTTCTGATTTTATCGGATCTATCTCCCGAACCAACAAGTGATCTTCGCTCAGCTGACACAGCAGACATCTGACGTTGCCGCTCTGCTTCATTAATTTTGACATAAAGTCTTTGGATCGCAATCTCGCGGTTTTTGATCTGAGATCGTGCGTCAGTACTTTCCGCTACAAGACCGGTAGGTAAGTGTGTAAATCGCACACCTGACTCTGTCTTGTTTACGTGTTGCCCTCCTGCTCCAGAAGCCCGAAAGGTATCGGTTTTCAAATCTGATTTGTTGATTTCGATGTCTTCAATTTCAAACTTGGGCATGATGGCAACCGTAGCGGCACTTGTATGTACACGTCCTTGCGTTTCGGTTTTGGGAACCCTTTGAACTCGATGAGCTCCCGATTCAAATTTTAATCGGTTAAATACATTCTCACCGTAAACTTCAGCAACAATCTTATTGTAACCACCTGAGCTACCTTCATTGACATCTAGAACCTCTACTTTCCAGCCTTGTTTTTCAAAATATTTGGAATACATTCTGAATAGGTCACCAGCAAATATACTCGCTTCATCTCCACCGGTCCCTGACCGGATCTCTATTATTACATCTTTAGAATCTTCAGGATCTTTCGGAATCAAAAGCGTCTTGATATCTTCTTCTAACTTTTCTAAAGCTGGCTTGAGTTCATTCAATTCAGCTTTGGCCATCTCCTTCATATCAGGATCAGGATCATCAAGCATTTCTTCTGCCGTCTCTATATTTCCTTGTATCTGTAAGTACAGATCATAGGCATTAACTATTTCTTCTAATCCTTTGAACTCTTTATTGAGTTTATTAAATCTTTTTGGATCACTAGCAACCTCTGGATCATATAATTGCTCACGAATATTTTCATACCGGTGCTTTATTTCTTCTAATTTATCTACCATAGCTCAATAATCCTTTCTAAAAATTACAACAAAAGTAACCGATATCCACCAAATATATGTTGAGAGTAATGAGAATTGTAGTCAAAGACAAAGAAACTATTATTAGCATCGTAAATCGAACTCAATAAAATACTGGAATATATGTGATATTCCCATTGATGTAAATTGCTTAATTTTGTATCAAAATACTTGGCCTTGGTCTTTCTAATCATATTCTTTTTACTTCTTTCGGCTATGTTTTCCGCGAGCGAAATTGCATTTATCAGTGCGAATAAACTTTCGATTGAAATACAAAAGAAGAAGGGATCTCATAAGAGTCGTATTCTGACCAATTTCTATGACAATCATAGGAATTTTCTCGGAACTATGTTGGTCGGAAATAATATAGCCTTGGTAATATTTACATCCTTGATGACTACAGCTATTGAGCCTTTCCTAGCACCAATGATGGGTACTGGTCTATGGTTTTTGCTGGCAAGCACATTGATCATAACAATTGTTGTTTTGCTTTTTGGTGAATTTCTACCCAAAACAATTGCACGGATATTTGCTAATACATTCATTAATCTTATGACATATCCACTTGCGTTTTTCAAGTATATACTTGGGATTCCCACTTGGTTTATGACAGTCACTTCAGGTTTAGTTCTGAAGTATATTTTAAGAGCTCCCGTGGAGCAAGTTGAGAATCCAATTACGCGTCTTGATCTTGAGAATTTTATTGATACAACTACAGATTCGTCTACAGATGAAATAGAAACGGAGTTATTTAAGAATGCTCTGAATCTGAAAGAAATCAAGGTAAGAGACTGTATGATTCCACGGAATGAGATTGCATTCATTGAGAAGACAGATTCTATCGAAGACCTAACAGCGGAGTTCTTACGTTCTGAACATTCTCGATTATTGGTTTGTGAAGATGGTATTGAAAATGTAGTTGGCTATGTGCATCATTTACAGCTGATGAGAAATCCAACAACAGTTGCAAAGATCATGATGGCTATCGCATACGTACCAGAAGCTATGAATGTGCAAGATTTGCTGTCTCGATTTGTGAGAGGGAATATCAATTTGGCCTGTGTTGTAAATGAATTTGGAGGTACAGCGGGAATAATTACCTTGGAAGATATACTGGAAGAAATTTTTGGGGAGATTGAAGATGAGCATGATTCTGAAGACCTATTAGAGTTTGAGATTTCTAAGAATGAGTATATATTTTCAGGCCGTATGGAGCTAGATACAATCAATGAGAAGTATGACCATATTGACATTCCAGCTGGTGAGTATCATACTCTCTCTGGCTACATTGTCATGACTGCGGGAAATATCCCTGATCAAGGAGAGGAAATAGAGCTTAACGGTTATCTTTTTACGATCGAAAAAGCAAGTGACACTAAAATTGAGACTATCCGTCTTAGTATTCCAGATAGTGAGATTGATCAAGAGCAGAAAGGATGAATCTAGGTGATTTGTGGATTGGAGATCAGGTTGAAATCATAAGATCTGGAAGAATTGGAAAATTTTTGGGAACGAACAAGGGTAAAGCTCGAGTCCAAATAAAGGATAAAGTATTACTCGTGCTACCTAGTGGACTTCGGCTAGCGCCTGAAAAGAAGTTTCAAAGAAGTGCTGAAACTGAGTCAAAGTCTGAGCCAAAAGAATCCACTCAAAAGTCCTTTTTTCAAGAGAGTTATTCTTTCAATCCTGAAATAGATCTCCACATTGGGGCATTGCAACCTAGCAAGAAGAACGACAAACCAGTTGCAATTCTTGAATTCCAACTTCGAAAGTTGAGAGAATTTCTAGACAATGCTGTCAGATTAAGAGCTCCCAAAGTGCATATTATTCATGGAAAAGGTACCGGTACTTTGAGAATGGAAACAATGCACATGATTGAGGGTATTCCAGAAAAAGTTAGCATATTTCCAACAAACAATGATGGAGGTGTAACTGTCTATTTCAAGTACTAGTTTTTTGGAAACTTTCTAGAGATTATGTACACTACTTACAACCAACTAGCCGCGGTCTTACTAGAGATTTTAGGACATTGTACATTTCCGAAATACTTCATAATAGAAATACCTAGAAAATTGTATTGATCGTTACGGGTACTATCTCCTCTTTGTCGTCCGAATTGACCAATTTTTGGCTCTCCTGAACGATCGCTGAGTTCACGAGCAATTTCTCCTCGATCAGCTTCTAGTAGAGCTGCTTGTGGGTACAGTGTACTTACATCATCGAGATAATCTGTAAACAACTGGCGAAAAGTGAATTCGATATTTATACTATAGTCATAGTTGATGTCCCATTTGAAACCACCTCCGTATGTAATACCAGCACTTATAAAGCTGTACTCGTCCGTCCTTCTTTGACCCTCAGTACCGAGAGGTCTTAAGAAATAGCGTTCATTTTCAAAAAAGGTATAGGGTTCATAATAGAAAACAGAGAACCCCAATATCATATAAGGAGTAAAGTTTTCATATCTACTTCCGTGTGTATAAGGAAGAAAGTTAAATTCACCAGTTCCTGTAAAATCGAAGATGTTAGACTGGAAGTCTAAGTTTCGCGCTTTTTCGAAATTATTGGGACTATCGCTGTCGCTTGCATACACGTAGCCATAGTTTAGCGATCCTTTTACACAAATTCTATGACCGAAATTATAACGTGCTCCAATTCCTGCAGCTGGTCCAAGATCTGTCAAACGGTAATTAGTATTTAGATCACCAAAGTAGTTGGATACGCCAATCCAAGGACCTACTTCCCATCCTTTTTGGGCTTGACCCCAAAAAGCGAACATCATGCAAAATACTCCTATGATTAAACGATTCTTCATACTTCTTTTATCCACCATTCATCCAAGAACGGATGATTTCCTTATTTAATTATACAGCTTAAGTCTTATTGATCAAAATGTCTAATTCGCTAATCTTTTCCAACCTACACGTATTAACACAAGTAATGCAATAATGATTAGAATTACATATTGAAATGGCAAAAATGTTATAGCAATGATATGTGTCCTGTCCAGAACCCACATTCCAGCCATAAGAGCTGTCACTATCATAATCAAACCTGATAGTTTATCAAATCCTGGAATTGTAGCAAAGTCAACGTTTCTCCGAATGATCAGGAATGTAACAAACATGGCTACTATCGGTAAAAATTGGGTATAAATATTCGCCTGTAGAATACTCTGTCGCTCAAATAAGAAAAAATACACATTGAGAAATACCGCAAATATCCCTGGAACAGCAGCCATATTTAATAAGGCACAGTAAGCATATTTCCAAGGGCTTTTATGTCCTTCTCCTCTGTCCAAGATTCCACTCAAAAAGGCAGTTAACGGAAGTGCAATGAAGTAAAACAGCACGATTGTTGGATTAGCCGATAACAGATCAAAAAACTGCTGTAAAGTCATATGTTTTCCTTGTTTCTCACACAAAGTTGAATACCAAAGACAACTAAATCTTCTAGAATACCTTGCGTGTAAATCGACTTTAGATATCTAGAAATAGAGTGATTGGATCTTCCAAAAGCTCTTTGACCTTTACCAAGAAAGTAACACTCGTACTTCCGTCGATTACTCTGTGATCATAAGAAAGCGCTAAGTACATCATCGGCCTGATTTTCACCTCACCGTTGATTGCCATCGGACGCTGAATTATATTATGCATCCCTAATATCGCACTTTGTGGTTCGTTAATTATCGGAGTACTTAGCATAGATCCGAAGATACCTCCGTTAGTGATCGTAAATGTTCCACCTTTCATTTCATCTAGAGTCAACGAACCGTCTCTTGCTTTAGATGCTAGGTAAGCAATTTGCTTCTCTATATCTGCAAAGTTCATTGATTCAACATTTTTCACTGGTGGCACAACTAATCCTGTCGGCGTCGAGATTGCTATCGATATATCGACGAAATCATGATAGATAAGTTCATTTCCTGAAATCTGTGCATTTACATTTGGCATTTCCATAAGTACCTTGGCACAAGCTTTTGCGAAGATTGACATGAATCCCAATTTAACACCGTACTTCGCAACGAACTTTTCTTGATACTTCTTACGCATTGCCATTACCTCTGTCAGGTCAACTTCGTTGAAAGTTGTTAGCATTGCCGTGTTGTTCTTTGCAGAAACCAATCGCGAGGCAATAGTTCTGCGCATTCTACTCATTTTTTCAGTGCGCTGCTTACGACTGAATGCTTG
>CBFHTK010000011.1:50514-68356 GCA_965658745.1 Saprospiraceae bacterium
GTCCAGCAGCGTGGTCTGGTTCAGATGTTGTGGCAGTTTCTTCTGCTTCTTTCTTAGCTTCCATAGGGGCTTTGTCCGTCCCTGAGCTTCCAGATGGAGCTGCAACTGATGTGTCTATTTTCGCAACAAGTGCTCCAATTTCTAAATCCTCGTCTTCAGCAGCAACATGGATTAGTTTACCTGCAGCCTCTGAAGGGAATTCCAAAGTAGCTTTGTCACTCTCAAACTCACAGATCGGCTCATCTAGTTTCACGTAGTCACCATTTTTTACTAACCATAGCGATAAAGTTACTTCTTTGATTGATTCACCGATTACGGGTACTTTCATTTCGACGATGCTCATAGGATTATTATTTTTCAATGCTCATATGCAGAAATTCTGCCTAGCTATATAATTTGTGTTTTCAATATGGGGCTTTCGCCCAAAAGCTTAGATTACTTATTTTAACCTGATTCGTGTGTTAGACAGAGAACTAGGCAAAAATGAAAATTGTTACAAAAATAGCATTTCAATATTAGTTTTGCTCATAATCGATATGACAATTCAGTCTTAATGTTTACGATTGGGATCCAGAGCTGTACACAAGATTCATTTAACGGGAACAGGTAAGTTTTTGATTTTCTATTGAACCAGAAAAGGCCCCCTTCACAAGTGGGAGCCTTTTTCTACTAAATAATGAATCTAATCTTTTTAGTTCATATAATATTCAGCATAGATTACACCTTTTTTGGCATCGTAGCCTGGTGTAATACCACTGTGTATGAGTGATTGCTTATACTGATTCTTTTTTGTATCAATTATGAAGACTTTACAAGCTATTGCTTTGCCTAGTTCTTTGTGCGCATCTTTCCAGCAGTAAGCCAACTCGTGTGCTGTTGCATTGTAACTTTTTTTCCATTTGCGACCCATTGTTACTTCAATGAAAACTATTCCATTTTTGTAATCAATTAATTTCGATGAAAGTCCATAGCCAACTCGATAATACATATCGGTTTCCATTAAGTGCCTGCGGTTAATTTTTTCTAAATCCATAACACAACTACAGAATCCAAAACCGTGCCAAAACGCTTTCAAATTTATTTTTTGTAATAATCTCTTGTAGTTATGTATCTTCACTTTTATGAAGAGAATATTGCTAATACTTATGTTTCTGGTTGCTTTGATATTTGTGGTATTTGTTTCTGGACCTCGAGTAAAATTTACTGATCTTCAGAAAAATACTGTAATGCCAATCGACATTGAAGAGGTTGAACAACTCGTTCAAGAGCGAGAATCTCACGTAAAAAACATGAGACCAGGAAACAAGGCTGAGATCATTTGGGCAGATACTGTAGGGCAGAAAACTCCGTATAGCATTGTTTACATACATGGCTTTTCTGCTAGTCATGAGGAGGGTATGCCTGTTCACGAGACTATTGCCAAGCAATTTGGATGTAATCTATACTTATCTAGACTTGATGGACATGGTCTTGTTGATACAAATGCTTTTGAGAACTTAACACCACAAGATTTGATTAGCTCAACTGAATTTGCAATTGAAGTTGGTAAAGCTCTTGGAGACAGTGTAATATTGATGATGTGTTCTACTGGCTCTACATCTGGCATTTATCTTGCAGCAGGGGATCCTGAGATTGCTGCAATGTTGCATTACTCGCCAAATATTGACATTGAAGGGGAATCTGATGAGTTGTTGTTATGGCCATGGGGAAGGCAAATGATCAAGTTAGTTATGGGAGGTTCGTATAATCGGATATCTTATTCCGAAGAACAGGCTAAGTATTGGTATGGAGTATATCATGTTAATGGATTGTTGGCTTTGAAATCAATGATTCAGAATACAATGACTCCGGAAGTATTTAACGAAATTACACAGCCAACTTTTATGGCTTATTATTACAAGAATGAACAAGAGAAAGATCCGATCGTGTCCGTTGATCGGATGCTAGATTTTTATAACATGATTCAGACGCCAGATAATCAGAAGCGCCAGATAGCTTTTCCTAATGGCAGGCATGTGATGACTTCTCATGCGATTCCTAGTCCTGTCACTGAAGAGTTGATTGCGGAGACGAGCTCATTTCTTCAGGAAATTTCGTAGGATTACAATTAGTAGACTCTCAGGTTAAATAGTTAGTCAATTATTGCTTGACTTCTTTCCGGCAAACCATTACCCAAGCAGGTGGTACATTGATAGCAACGAAATTCAGCTTTACATTACCGAAAACATTCATGTATAGTTTTTTTAGAATAAGGCTGTAGTGAATTTGAACAAAAAGACCTGCTGGGTTGAGAATCTCTTTACACTTACGAATAATCTTATAGGATAATTCTTCAGGGAAAATAGTAAAGGGAAGTGCTGATATAATATAGTCAGCTTCTTTATGGCCATGTTGCTCTAGATAGGATTCAACTTTCAGTGCATCGTCTTCGATGACGACTAGTCTATCATCCTTAATCTCTCTCATATTATCGCAAAATTTCGAATTAAGTTCAAAAGCTAGAAGTATAGCATCGGAACGCATTTTAGATAAAATATGCTTTGTGACAACACCGTCACCAGCACCCAATTCAACGATGACTTTTGCCTTATCAAAGTCAACAGGTTTAATCATTCCTTGGCACAAGTATTTTGAACTTCTCGTAATAGTGCCTACTGTTTTAAGATTCTTGACGCTCTCTTTGAAGAATTTTATCGTTCCCATGTGTTTTTGGTTGGTATTATTCATTGTACTGTATAAAGTTGAGAAGGTCTGGATATTTTTTTGCGTATTCGATAAATCGCTCTTTTGGAATACGCTGACCATCGACATAAGGCACAATAAATGCGCCATTAATTTTATAATTTGCTAAGTCTTTAACCAAGGCTCTGGCATCTGAATGACTTTCAAAAAGTCCAAGGGTGTATCTGTAGTTTTCAGTGTCTCTTCCTTTTTCTATCATAGAGTCGGAATAGATAAGAAGCACTTGGTTTTGATACATTTTCCTGACGCTAGCTATTTGCACTCTATATGATAATTCTTTCTCCAATTTTTTAAATATTTCGCATCTAGGATCTCGTAAATATTCTATGATATAAGGCTCTATCACAGTAATCTCTAATGGCGCTTGTTTGTTCATTGTTATTTGAAACTCTATCCGACTATTAAGCTTCAATGCTATTTTACTAGGTTCGCCTCCTGTCTGTGTTTTTGCTATTGGATAATTTGAACCGTAACCCTTTAGGGAAATACGATTTTGTGAAATCCCTTTTTCAGTTAGATACTTGGCAATTTTTTCTGCTCGTTTAATTGAAAAGTATAGGTCATACGCTTCCAATCCATCCTCAATAGTATGAGACTTGATAGTAAGATCTAAACTTGGATACGTTGAAAGTAATTGATGAATTAAGTCTACTTCTCTCTTATTGGCAGGGGATAGTATTTTTTCATCAGATGTGTAGAATAAAGGATTGATGGTGTACTCCTCTATCTTGTCATAAGTTGAAGTTTCATTTGATGTGTAAGAATTTGATTCTTTCGCAAGGTTTTCTTGGTTATTTTTAGGTTTAATCGGCTTTGCTTGAACATAGTCATCTTTTGATCTTCGTTTCTTTTTACGTCTTCTCTTCTTCTTTGCTTTCTCTTTACCTCTTTGAGAGGTAGTTGAAAGATTGTTTTTTGCATTATTTGCAAGCTGCTCCGGAACGAAATCAATCTCTTCAAGAAAGGCAACATTAGTTGCTTTGATTAATTGATGTTTTTCTTGATCTTTAAAATACACTGCAAAAAGATCGTAACCTCCGTAACCGGGTTTTCGGTCCGAAGTTAAATTTGCTGTAAATCCGTTTTCAGCAACGTAGAAATAGAGATCATCGCAGGATGAGTTGATGGGCTCTCCCAAATTGGTTGGAATCTTCCAAGACTTATTTCGCAGGTCGTAATCAGATTGAAAGACATCGAAGCCACCTATAGATTTGATTCGATTGGAACTGAAGTAAACTGAAAGTCCGTCATTGGTTAAAAAAGGAGATACTTCGTCATATCTTGAGTTGATTTTCGGTCCAAGGTTAATAGCTTTTGACCATTTACCATTTTCCTTGAAACTCATATAAATATCGTAACCGCCGTATCCTCCAGGTCGATTGCTTGAAAACACGATGATATCTTCTGTAAAAACTTGAAGATACACATCCCCTATTTCTGCTCTGATACTTGATTCAAATCTACTTTGTGAAAGTGTATTTTCCTGTTTGATTGCAAAGCTATCTAGATATATTGTTCCCTTACTATAATCTGGTCCTTTCATGTAGTATAGCACGCCTCCGTCAGATGAAAATCCTAGGGCAATTTCATCTCTACTAGTATTGATGAATGGGTTTAGTTTCTCTGCCTCCATGCACTTGCCGTCTACTAATTCGATCGCATACATGTCTGAGTTAAAAGAGCCATAGACATTATCCTTCTGTCCCTTTCTATTTCTTCTACCTCCTGTACTTGATTCTCTTGCCGATGTGAAATAGTACTTATTTTCAAAATTGGGGCTTTGAATCAAACGAAATTCATCGTAAATGGTATTTAGCTCCTCACCATAATTGTCTACAAATGCTTTTGGTTCTTGATGTTTGATCTTGAGCGCTTCACCACATTGTTTGATTAAATGAATTATCTCTTTCCTTTGATCACTTTTGGAAGAGAGTTTGCGCAAATATACCTTGTAATTTTCTACAGCTTTTCTGTAATTGCCTTCCGCGTGAAATATCTTACCGATGTATAGATATATTTCATCAGGTACAGCATCAAAAGCGAGTAAGGTTGAAACGTCTTTTTTGGCTGCATCAAGCTTACCCATTTTGTAATTGGAAATAACTCGACGAATAAGCAGATCTTTGTTACCGGCCCCATATTTGTCAGCATAGAAGTATTCTAGTGCTTTATTGTACTGTTTGGCTTCGAAATGTCTAAGTCCACTAGAGTACAGCTCCTTTTGGGCTTGACCCCCAAAACTCATGCTCATGCATAATAATATGCAAGCAAAAATTAGGTAGCTGTTATGTTTCATTCTTATGTTAAATATATAGAAAGTCTTTAGTAAAAATGGAATCTCAAACCACCTGTATTTTGCTAAGGACTACATGTAAAAGTATAAAAACAATTCGTTTTCTCTAGCTTACAGCGCTAGTCATAACTAGACGGACATATTATATGTACGTAGCGCATCATTCAGACTTACTTTTTTATCAGTCGACTCTTTGCGTTTACCTATAATGAGCGCGCAAGCAACTTGATAAGAACCTGCAGGAAACTCTTTTGTGTAGCTTCCTGGTATTACAACGGAACGTTCCGGAATTCTACCTTTATACTCTACAGGTTCTGCTCCACTGACGTCAATGATGTGAGTAGATTGCGTCAGTACAACGTTTGCTGCAATCACAGCCTCTTTTTCAACAACTACTCCCTCAACAATTATTGCACGTGAGCCAATGAAGCAATTGTCTTCAATAATAGTCGGAGTTGCTTGCAAAGGCTCAAGAACACCACCTATTCCAACTCCTCCTGAAAGGTGCACATTTTTCCCGATTTGAGCGCACGAACCGACAGTAGCCCAAGTGTCAACCATCGTTCCTTCGCCAACATATGCACCAATATTTACATAGCTAGGCATCATGATTGTATTAGGTTCCAGAAATGAACCATGACGCGCAATTGCATGTGGTACGACTCGCACACCTTGTGATGCGAAATCTGTCTTGAGGGGAATTTTATCATGAAATTCAAAGGGCCCAACCTCGATAGTTTCCATTTTACAAATTGGGAAATAGAGAATAACTGCCTTCTTGATCCATTCATGAACTTGCCAGCTACCATCGATCGGTTCGGCAACTCGTAATTCGCCTTTATCTAGCTTTTCGATAACGTCTTCGATAGCCTTTTTCGTTTCAGCCTCTTTTAGTTTTGCTCTATTTTCCCAGGCTAGTTCGATCGTCTGTTGTAGTTCTTTCATTTTTTAGTTTGTATATCTTGACTCTTGTTTAAAATAGTAAAACTCGCATAGCAATAATTTGTGAGATTATACCGAGTAGATAACCCCCATAAAGGTCTTCACTTTTATGTGCTCCTAGAATTAATCTTGCAGTTCCTACCATCCCTGCTATTGCAATTGCTAGAATTGAAAATAGAATACTCTTGATTTGTAAATTTATTGTTTCCAATAAACTTATGTGTGAGTATTCATACGAAAAGTAATTAACAGCGATAAACACAGCAGTCATAAAGCCACCAATACCAGCTGCGTGCAAACTAATTTTCGTAAAAAGATTGATAAAGAAACAGCCAAATAGTGTGATAATTGAACCCAGTAAGAAACTGCTGTACATCATAGGTATCGCACTGTTGTTGAGCATGTTGATATATAGCCACAAGTAGAATATACCTGTCAATGCAAGTGGTATCGTACGTTCACTTCTTTCTTTCAGTTGAATACTTTCAGACAGACTGAGAAAGTACATCATCACAAGCGGAATCGCTGGGAAGATTATCGAGATAATTACAACATAAATTATAACAATTCCTAGATCCTTGTCAGTTTGAACTGCGAAAATATAGGGGTTGATGGTGTATAAAAAAACAAAGAAATAGCTAATAAGAAAGATGGGGTGAAAAACGATTGACACAAGATGCGATAGGGCTGCAAGTGTTTTACGACCCCAACTGAGGTTCTTATCTCCATCTTCTTTCAATACTTCCATCATTCCTTGATTATCCTTATTTCCACTCTTCGATTTTTTTCTCTTTCCTGTTCTGTTGCATTTGCATTCAGCGCTAGTGTGTCACCGTATCCTTTTACTTTAATTCGTTTTTTGTCAATTCCTTTAGCCACTAAATAAGCACCAATGGCTTTTGCTCTCTTTAATGAAAGATCAATCAATGCCTGTTTATCTCCCACATTATCAGTATGACCTTCAATTTGGATACTTATATTCTTATGCTCATCAAGAACCTTAAATAACCGATCTATTTCAGGTATCGATTTTGGTTGGACAATATCCGATCCTTTTTGGAAGTAAATCTGGTCTAGTGTGAATCTTCGCTGCTTTCCGAAAGGGAAAGGATATTCTTTTTTTTCTTTGATTTTTTTGCCTGGATGTATATATATTTCAATTTCTTTTTGCGTAATACTTTGCGAAATAAGACTCCAGGGATCTATTTCTACTTGCTCACTTGTAAACCCGCGTTTATCTACCTGAAAAAGATAAGGTTGGTTTTTTGTTAGGGTCATCTCGAATTCTCCGGAATAAGTCCTGAAAAATCCCTCAAAATCATCTTCATACTTGGTTTTCCATTGGATTTCTCCTCTAGTGATTTCCAATGTTTCTGCATTAATAATTTTAAGTTTGATTGTTAGGTCTTCTGGCAGAAATTTTGGACGTTCTAGATCAACTCTGAAGATATCACTACTGCCATCTCGATTGGAACTGAAATAAAGATACTTTTCATTTTGACTTAGAAATGCCAGGAATTCATCATGCTCTGTATTGATAGGATACTCAAGTAACTGAGGTTCTGACCAATTTTTATAACTGTAGTCTAGTCTATTGCAGAAATATAAATCATGCTTTCCTTTGCCTCCCGGTCGATTACTGGAAAAATATAACACTTTTTTGTCAGGTGTGATAAAGGGTGAACTTTCGTTGAATTCAGAATTAATGCCTTCTATTCTTTCTGGGTTGGACCATAGATTTTTACCGATCTTAATAGAGACGTAAAGGTCATTCTGACCTTGGGAATCTCCTCGTTTCAAAGATATAAAAAGGTGCTGCCCATCTTGACTCATGCATAAGTTTACACTTGTTCCAGTGTCTTCATAATCGAATACGTATAATGGTATAGGTTGTTCATATTCCTCTTCTTCGTTGATTGATATCTTAGAGAAACCCTCAAGGATAGTACCGTCCACTGGAAATTGGTTAATTACAATGATTGCATTTTCCTCAGGATAGGTTGAACAAACTGAGTTTGGATAGACATTGTTGACTGGATAGTCTGGGTGAGTAAGATTTTCTGTCATTCCTTGATCACTCAAAGTTGCAATCCAGATGTCTTGATTATAGTCTGAAGTTGAAATGTCGTCAATTTGTTTACCTGCAATTTCACTAAATATATTAGCTAAAGTCGTATCATTTTTACTTTCGAGATTGTCTCCAAATTTTTGGATAAAGTCTGGGGAAGCGACACGCGTAAAATACATGGTTTGCCCACTGACATCAAGTACTGGACCTAATTCGTCAAATTCCTCCGTATTTATCTTTTCATCTAGTTTTTCAATATAGAATTGTGCGTTCACGCATGGTAAGAATGCCAGCATGTTTAGGGTCAACAAAATGAGGAAGTGCTTGCAGTGTTTAAGCATAGAAGGTTTAATAGTTTCGATCAAAGTGTTGAAACACAAGACTCTGTCGTATGGTCAAGTGTTGGATTAATCAGTCTCATATTTCTTGACATTGCATTTTAGATCAAAATTTTCACAAAATTACAATCTTACAACCGTTATCAAGTATAATCTTATGAAAGAATACCTCTTAAAATATCTAAGGTACTTAATTCGCCGAAGGATGGAACATGTAGTCTATAGAAAATCACAAGTTGATCAATCAGAATAGATCGTTGCTTGTTGGGCATATTTAATTCATGGCACTCAGATTTGGCAAGGTGTACCGCTTGATAAAGGTACTCCGAAAGTTGAGGGTCGAGGTAATATATATGTAACGGGATTTCAGCTGTGAATACGCCTTCTTGCAGATCAAAATAGTCGTCCTTTCCTTTTTCCAAATCAAAAGCAAAGCCCACCATTGATGCAAGTTCGACCATAAACACAATAAGGATGTTTTTTACAGATTCAGTTGTAGAATCGAGAAATCTGAACCAAGATTGGATAAATCGATACATTACAGGATTTGCTTCATCATCTTTTACTGTTTTACGTAAAATTTCAATCATGCATTGACCAATCATCCCTCGAACAACATCAAAGGGTATCTTCCGATAGAAATGATCTAGTTTAAACTCTGAAATACGATTAAGTTGGCCTGCACCTTTAGTGTCATAGACTATCAGATCAAGCTGAGACATTGGCTGTAGTATGTTCGCTGATTTTTTTGATTTGGATGATCTGACACCATTGACTAGGTAGGATCGGAGACCTAGCTCTTCTGTATAAATATCAAGAATCATTGAGCTTTCTCGATACTTCATCGTCCTGAAAACAATACCTCTAGTTTTAATCATCTTTGAATATTACCAAGCTAAATCTTCGTCAATATTCTGATCAATCTTGTATTCATTTTTGCTTTTCAATCGCTGCTTTTGTCTTTTCCATATTAAACGAGCGATAGCTATATGTCCAGCATCTTCTTCAGCATTTAGTAGAGCGTCCTTGATTGATTTCTCTGATACGTCAAGTCGATAAAGGTAACTCATGAGTAGTCCAATATTGTAGTCCAAATAGGCTTGAACTTTTTCCGCTAGAATCTCAACCATTTTTTCATCATCGATTGAAGACTCGGGTATGAGAAGATCTACATCCGGGTTTTCGAGTTCTATCATGTCATTGTGAGTATTTGTTCAAGATATTTTCGCTCATTGGAAAGTCTTGGGACTTTGTTTTGTCCTCCAACTTTACCTCTTTGTCGCATCCATTTTTGAAATGTACCGCTCGGCACAGCGTTTACTTTTATTTGAAGGAGCGCCATGTCTTTATAACGCTTTGCTTCATAGTCAGAGTTCACACTTTGAAGATGAAGATCTAATCTTTTGGCAAAAACTTCTAAATCTGCAGGGTTTTGTAGAAACTCGATGGCCCATTCATGACCACCTTTACCTTCGTCACCTTCTATAAAGACGGGAGCGACCATATAGTCTGCAACTGTTGCTCCACTCTCCTGACAAGCTAACATCAGCGCTTTATCAGTATTAGAGACCATAATTTCTTCTCCAAAAACGTTAATAAAATGTTTTGTTCTGCCTGTAATCCGGATCTTATATGGATTGGTAGAAGTAAACATAATGGTATCTCCAGGTTGATATCGCCATAAACCACTTGTAGTTGTTACGACGAGTGCATAGTTTACGCCTGTTTTTACATCTGACAATGAAATGGCCTTTGGATTTTCATCGTTGAAGTTGCTCATTGGTATAAACTCATAATAATTGCCATTATCCAATAGCAAAAGCATATCATTCACTCCCAAGTCATCTTGAATCGCAAAGTATCCCTCTGATGCATTGTATACTTCTATGTAGTTGAAATCATCCGTTGGAATAAATTTCTTGAACTGTTCACGATATGGCCCAAAAGCAACTCCACCATGCACATAGGTCTGAACATTTGGCCAAACCTCCAAAATGTTTGATTTACCCGTATATTCCAGAATTTTTCGAAAAAGCACGATAGTCCATGTAGGTACTCCTCCGAACATTGTGATATTTTCTTTCGAACAGATTTTAACCATTCGTTCTATCTTTTCATCCCAATTAGGCAGGAGTGCGGTTTCAAAATCTGGAGTGTAAAATGGCCGGCCTATTGCTGGCATATTTTCAAGCATAATAGCTGAAATGTCTCCATACCTTGTCTCTGGATGAGCTGCAAATTGACTTAATGCACCCCCCATCACTAGATTTTTTTCAGCGAATATTTGACTTTCAGGCTTATTGTGGTACAAAAGAGTAACGACATCCCAGCTTCCCTTGAAATGTCCATTTTTGAGATTTGTCTGGGAAACGGGTATGAACTTACTTTTATCGGATGTAGTACCCGAAGATTTTGAGAACCAATTGATTTTCCCAGGCCACAACACATCCGCCTCACCATGCATCATTCGATCGATATGAGGTTTAAGCTGATCGTAAGTAGCTAGAGGAATCATTTTTGCGTAATCACTTTGATCTTGAACGCGATCTATTCCGTGACTTCTTCCATAGCTGGTTTCTAGTCCTTGATCAATGAGTTCACGAAACAAGCGTTCTTGTACTTCAATAGGGTGAAGCATAAAGTATTCAATCTGCTTATACCTTCTTTCGAGGTAGAGGCTTATGAATTTATTAAATACTCTGCGCATGTTACTGTATTGTCAAGTTTAAAGGTCTAAAATCTTTTGCTTGATTTAGCTTTCAGAAGAATGCTTGAATTAAGTTATCAAAAATAGCAATCCATACTTAAATTGTATTCATCCTAGTAAGGCAAATGTTTGATGATTCTCGATTAGTAAAGAAATTATTTAAATAATCGATTCTAAAGATTATCAAAAGATTTTGATCTTAATTGCATCAGTAGAATTACTTTGAAGAATCACTATGTCTTCTACTTGAATGAGATAGAAAGGTTTTATCTCATGCTACTTGCAACTTTTTGCTACTTTTGCAGCCAAATTTTAACTGTAAGAACATGGATCTGAAGACACAGATCAATCCTGATGTTATTCCTTCACACATTGCTATTATTATGGATGGTAATGGTAGGTGGGCAAAAAAGTACGGTAAACCCCGTGTTTTCGGTCACCGTAATGGGGTTAAGGCGGTGAGAGAAATAACTGAAGTAGCTGCTAATTTGGGAGTTTCTTATCTTACACTATATGCATTTTCCACAGAGAATTGGAATCGTCCAAGATTAGAAGTAAATGCATTAATGAGTCTTTTAGTTGAGACTTTAAAAGTTGAAATCAATACTCTAAATAAAAATAACATAAAATTAACTGCTATAGGAGATCTGTCTCAATTGCCTAGTAGAACATATGACACCCTCCTAGAGGGCGTAGAGAAGACAAAGAACAATGATAGAATGACTCTTAATCTTGCTCTTAACTACAGCGGAAGATGGGAGATTATCCAAGCCACGAAGGCAATAGCTGAAAAGGTTAAAGCCGGAGTCCTGAGTCCCAGTGAAGTGTCTGATCAAGTGTTTTCAGAGCATTTAGCAACAGCAGGAATCCCAGATCCAGAGCTACTTATACGTACCTCTGGAGAATATAGAATTAGTAATTATTTACTTTGGCAGATTGCTTACAGCGAGCTTTATTTTGTTGACATTTATTGGCCAGACTTCCGAGAGGAAGACTTTTACAAGGCTATTATTGATTTTCAGCAACGGGAACGACGTTTTGGAAAGACTAGCGACCAATTATAAATCGATAAGCAACACAGTGCGAAATTTTGTCGTTAAGTCAAATGTGAATAAAGAATAGAAGAAAGGAATGAATAGAATTTTTAATATACTGCTTTGTTTTTACATCATCCTGGGTGTTTCTCATCAAGGGGCTTTCGCCCAAAAGGATAGTCTTGAAATAGTCGACTACGAAACTGTAAAAGATTATGAAATCGGTGGTATTAAGGTTACGGGTTTAAAGTACCGTGATTCTAAAGCTATAATCGCGGTTTCTGGCTTGAGAGTAGGAAAGAAAATCAAGATCCCAGGACAAGAAATACCTTCTGCTATTCGACAGTTATTGAGGCTTCAACTCTTTTCTGATATTGAGATTATTCTGGATAGAACAATCGGTGATGTGGCTTTCTTGGAGATTAGATTGGTCGAACGACCTACATTGACCAAATTTAGCTATCTAGGGGTTAAGAAGTCTAAGCATGATGATTTAAATGAAATCTTGGAAAATGTTGTGGTGAAAGGTGGTATTGTCACCGAAGATATGAAGCAATTGGCTCGGACAAAGTTGCTTGATTTTTATTATGGAAAAGGTTTTCAAGACACTGAAGTCCGTATAGTCGAAATGCCTGATACTTCAAAGTCCAATGCGGTTCAATTAAGATTTGAAGTGGATCGTAAGAAAAGAGTTAAGATTAAGGAAATTGATTTTGTAGGAAATGACAATGTAAAAGATTGGCGATTACGTAGAAAATTGGCTGAAACTAAAACGCAGTTGAATATCCTCAAAAAGTCAAAGTTTATTCAGGAAGATTTTGATGCCGATAAGAATGCTATCATCAACTACTATAATAATATTGGTTTTAGAGATGCAAAAATCGAGGGCGATTCTGTCTGGCGTGATGAGAAAGGCAAGATTCATATCAAGGTTTTTGTTGATGAAGGTGATAAGTTCTATTTCCGGGATATCAGTTGGAAAGGAAATTCCATATATGATCAAGCGTATCTAGAGCGAGTTCTTGGAATCGAGAAAGGAGATGTTTATAACAAAGACCTGCTGGAAAAACGCTTGACCTTTAGTCTTGACGGTCGTGACGTATCTTCTCTATATATGGATGATGGATATTTAATGTTCCGTGTTGATCCTGTTGAAAAGGCAATCGAAGGAGATAGTATTGATATTGAGATTAGAATTACCGAAGGACCTCAAGTAACAATCGATAGAGTGATCATTAAGGGTAATGATCGTACAAATGAGAATGTAATCCGTCGTGAAATCAGAACAAGACCAGGGAAGAAATTCTCAAGATCGGACATTATTAGATCTCAAAGGCAGATAATTAATTTAGGATACTTTAATCCTGAATCACTTGATATTCAAACACCAGTGAATCCAACTCGTGGAACAGTTGATATTGAATACACCGTCGAGGAAAAACCTTCTGATCAGTTGGAGCTTTCTGCTGGTTATGGTGGATTTAATGGACTAATTGGTACTCTTGGAGTAACCTTCAATAACTTCTCACTTCAGAATATTAACAAAAGAGAGACTTGGAATCCTTTTCCTCAAGGGGATGGACAAAAGTTAAGTCTTCGTGCACAGTCAAACTCTAGGTTTTGGAGGTCATTTAATGCTTCTTTCACTGAGCCATGGCTAGGAGGGAAAAGACCAACTTCATTGACAGCTGGATTAGTAAACTCAGCTTTTGATTACTCTTCAATAGGTAATGGGTCACTTGACATCACAAGAGGATTTGTTGGATTAGGTACTCAGTTGAAGTGGCCAGATGATTTCTTTTCATTTTATGGAACGCTAAACTTAGAGCGAATCACCATGGAAGATTTTGCCAATCGTGGATTCTCGATTAGCACGGGCCAGTTCTATAATATCAGTACTAAACTAGCAATCACGAGAAGTTCTGTGAATGAGCCTATATTCCCTAGATCAGGAAGTAAAATGAGTTTATCAGTTCAATTTACTCCTTACTACTTCTCTAGAGATCTTGATGCCTTTGAGCTATCAGCTAATGAACGACAGAGCGCAATTGAAAACGAAAATAAGGTTCGGGGAGCTGGAGATCCTATGAGTGATGGAGAAGAGAATTTATTTATTTCCAATATTGAGCAAGCAAATAAGTTTAGATTCCTCGAGTACCATAAATGGCGTTTTGATTCAGAGTGGTACTTCAATTTGGTCGACAAGTTAGTCTTAATGACTCAAGCCAAAGTTGGATTGATGGGTTATTACCGAGATGAGATAGGACTCGTTCCTTTTGAAAGAACTGAGATGGGAGGTAGTGGATTGAATAATCAGAATCAAGGTATCAACGGTAAAGATATTGTGTCATTGAGAGGATATGAAGTAGAAGAATTGGAAGTAAATCAAAGAAATATTGATGGAGCTTCAATCTGGAATAAATTCACGCTTGAATTGCGTTATCCAATTTCTACCAATCCAAATTCTACGATTTACCTCCACACCTTTGCGCAAGCAGCTAATGCTTGGGATCGCTTTAGCGATTTCAATCCATTTGATCTTCAACGAAGTGCTGGAGTTGGTTTGAGAGTATTCCTTCCAATGTTCGGTTTGATGGGATTTGATTATGGAATTGGTTTCGATAAAGATTTAGAGACTGGAGCAGCATTCACAGATTACGGACAGTTCAATATTATTCTAGGATTTGAACCGGAATAAAAATCAATCGCTGAGGCTATCCTTGAGCGTTAATCTATCGTTAAAATATCTTGTTGGGATTCCAACAGACCTAATAAAAATAGTAAACTTGCAGTTCATGGCAATGTTAGGAGTGTAAACTAATACCATTGCTAAAGAAAATAAGATAGCTAGTCTATCAAATGGTACCTTAGAAAGGTATAAAAACAGAATATCACGAGTTGTTAAAATACGAGTTGAGATAATTCTGTTTTTGTTTTTGGAGACGGTAGGAAAGGGTATACTTAACAACTAAATCACCAATATGTATCCCCTGCCTGACTATCCGATTATTTATTATAAAACAAACTGATAATTTAACATTATGAAGGCATCATTGGACATAGAAGCACTAAGTCAGCAAATACAGATTGATAGTGCTTTTGTAGATGATATTAGAGAGGAAACTTCACAGCTTGTTGTCGGACAAACCAACATGATCGACAAGCTCTTAATCGGCTTATTGGCCGACGGCCATATTTTACTTGAGGGCCTTCCTGGGCTTGCAAAGACACTAGCCGTTAATACTTTGTCAAAAGCCATTGATGCCAGTTTTCAGCGAATACAGTTCACACCTGACTTGCTGCCTTCTGATATTATCGGTACTATGATATTTAATCCAGCGACGAATCAATTCTCAGTTCAGAAAGGGCCCATCTTCGCCAATTTTATTCTCGCTGATGAAATAAATAGAGCACCTGCCAAAGTTCAGAGTGCTTTGCTTGAATCTATGCAGGAAAAGCAAGTTACAATAGGAAAAGAGACATTTCAATTGGAGAAGCCTTTCCTAGTTCTCGCAACGCAGAATCCGATCGATCAAGAAGGAACATATCCGCTTCCCGAAGCACAAGCCGATCGCTTCATGCTTAAAATTAAAATAGATTATCCAAGTTTAGAGGATGAGCGATTAGTTATGCAAAGAAGTTTAGACAATAGCTTTTCACGAAAAGTACAAGCTGTTGTGACAAAAGACGTGGTCTCCAAAGCGAAAGAATCTGTACAGAAGATCTACATGGATGAAAAGATTGAAAACTATATTTTGGATATTGTTTTTGCGACTAGATATCCAGAAAAGTATGGTCTCGATTCTATAAAGCCATTAATCGAATTTGGAGGGTCACCAAGAGCGACCATCAATCTGGCCAAAGCTTCCAAAGCCCTTGCCTTCCTAAATAGACGAGCTTTTGTAATACCCGAAGATATCCGTTCTATTTCTAAAGAAATTTTGCGTCATAGAATTGGTATATCTTACGAAGCAGAGGCAGAGAATATTACTCAGGAGGATATTATCGATCAAATCTTGAATGCAGTCCAAGTTCCATAATGCGAATTCTACACTACATATTAAGCTTGTTACTTTTTATCCCCTCAATCGTTTTTGCGCAAGCGGAGTATCTTGAGGTACGCGATATGTTCTCTAAGCCAAACGCTTTTATTCCAGTACAAGTATGGAAAGGATTGATGTTTGAAAGTCAACCCGTTGAATTTTTTATTGGAGAGCGAGATGGAGAGGTAAATGGCTATTACAGGTTAATTAGTTCAGGAGAGAAATTCTTTCTTGAAGGTGAAGTCGTGAATGATGACTATGTTCTCTCGGAACATAATAACGAAAATGAGATTGTAGGATCTTTTATTTTAAGTGATTTTCGAGAAGCAGAAGCAGATGCATCTAGGATAGCTAGTTGGTACAATCTGGATCATTCTGATGTTCTGCCATTTAAACTAAAACTAGGTTCATATTCAGATTACCCTCCGTCGGTTTGTAAGCCTTTTGTAAAGAAATTTTCAGGCTTTAATCGAATTGGGAAAGACTCCAAGCACGAAAACTATCTTATTGAAATTCTTAACGAGCAACAGATACTTGTTCACTATGGAAATCAAACTGAAACGTGGAAGCAGCGTGTAGATGCAAAAGATGTTAAACCGTTGCGGTTTGAAATACAAATTGGGAAAAAACAGTTTGTTTTTGAAGAGATTGGAAGGAAGCTTAAACGTTCATTGGGAGATGGGATGTCATACTTTGCATTGGAAAATGAAGTGACCTTTCGGAAGATTGCTTACGCAGATGATCATTTTATTTATGACGTAGACTTTCCAGTTCTCAACGATCAGAACTTCAATACTTGGATAGAAGAAATTGTCGAAGCGAGAAAGCAGAGTACTCGAAAGATAGTCAACGAAGCTGTCAAACTTCAGGAATTGTCGCCAGCCGAGATGCATTTCAAGTATAAATGGCTGGGTTGGACTGAAATAGATTTACTTACCGATGAAATAGTAAGTGGACGTATTGTTTTCAGTAATTCGTGGAGTAATGGGCAAGAGGTCATACCATTCACTTATAATCTGACAGACGGTGAGTCGATTGCAATCCTTGATGAATTTAAAAAAGGTTTCAATGCACAGGATTATTTAAATAATATGGTCCAACAAGAGATTGACTCATGGAAGGGAATCGGCAAAGAAATGAATCCTACGCTAAATGTGGATGACTTTGTTAACCTTACAGTTTCAGACTATCATTTGATTGTTAGCAATGATTTTGATAGAATTTATGGTTATGAACAAATCGAAATTCCACTAACAGAGTTTAGAGGATCTTTTAAAAGATCTAGCATACTAAAAAACCTGAGGAGATAGATATGGAAGCTAGTGAAATTATCAAGAAGGTTAAGAAGATTGAGATTAAGACTAGAGGTATCTCACAGCATCTGTTTTCTGGAGAATATCACAGTGCTTTCAAAGGAAGAGGTATGTCTTTCAGTGAAGTTAGAGAATACAGCTATGGTGACGATATTCGTCACATTGATTGGAATGTGACAGCTAGAACAAACTTTCCACATATTAAGGTTTTTGAGGAGGAGCGAGAGCTTAATATTATGTTCTTGATTGATTGTAGTAAATCTTCATTGTTTGGTACAAATGAGTATTTGAAGTCTGACTATATCACAGAACTGTGTGCTGTATTAGCTTTTTCAGCGGTTAACAACAATGATAAAGTAGGT
>CBFHTK010000011.1:68428-116045 GCA_965658745.1 Saprospiraceae bacterium
ATCAGGGAATTGGTAGATCAACAAAATGATAAGGAAGGAACAAATATTGAAGTTGCTTTAAAGTACCTGACGAATGTAACCAAGAAGAGAGCGACTGTTTTTCTTCTTTCTGACTTTATTGATACTCAGTATGAAGATGCGCTTAAGATCATTTCAAGGAAGCACGATCTTATCGGTTTGCGTGTTTTTGACCCAGCAGAAAGGGAATTGCCGAATATGGGGTTAATCCAAACCTTTGACCAAGAAACTGGAGCAAGACAACTAATTGACACTAGCTCGCCAAGCCATCGACTAGCATATAGACAACAATTTGATGAAAGAACCGCTAAACTGATTGATGTTTTTAGTCAGATTAAAGGCGATCTTATCCAACTTTCGACAGAAGAAGATTACATTAAAGCACTACTTGGATTTTTTAAAAAGCGCACATCATGATCAGGAAGATTTTGATAGTATGTTTTGTTTTAGCCCTAAGTGTAGTTGGTAAGTCAATAAGCGCACAGACTGCCTATCTATATTCTGAGGTAGACAGTGTTAATATTGGGGAATCATTCAACATCAAACTTGAATTCTCTGGCTTCTCAGAAGAGGATATTTTAACGATCGATTGGGATACGCTAGATCTACTTGAACACAGGAGTCTAGTTGACTCTCAGTTATACGATATAGACTTTGATCTTAGTTTGGGTAATTTCAAAGGGGCTGACTATCGTTTTGATTCAGAAGAATTGAAGTGGGAAAAAGATGTTCAAAGTAGCCCACCAAGTTTTTATAATAATTTCGAGTGGACAGTTTGGGAACTCTGTATTCTTGGAATTCCTGGACCAAAAGTTACCCTAAAGAATGGACAGTCTTTCGAGTTAGCACCACGCTATATCTATGTCAAAGACCCTCTTCTCGGACAAGTAGAACAACTAGCTCCATCTGAATCGATACTAAGAGATACTTATACATTTGTTGATTTGCTCAAGGAGTATGTATGGTGGATACTAGGTATTTTTGGGTTAGTAATTCTTTTGATTTTGAGTTTTAGATGGTACAAGAAGAGACAAGAAAGGGTTGTTCCAGAACCTGAACCTGAGTTGCCAGAACCAGAGCCTGTTATTCCTGCTCATATCATTGCTTTGGAAAAGTTATCAAATCTCAGATCTACAACTCAAAGCTACGAAGGTAAGGACAAGGCTTTTGTTAGTGAATTGACAGAAATAATAAGAGAATACATCGAGAATCGATTTGGTGTACGAGCACTTGAAATGACTACAAGTGAGATTACGGATGCTCTTAAAAAGGAAGTCCTTTCAGCCAAGCAAATTGGTAAGTTGCAAAATACACTCAATGTTTCGGATCTGATCAAATTTGCAAAAGCACAAGCGGATGCAAACATGTTTGATGAATTTGTAGACGAAGCGATTGATTTAGTACAAGAAACCAAAGAAGAAGAAGAGGAAACGCTATGATGGGAAATTGGTCCAATATAGAATTTGCAAATCCTTGGTGGTTCATTCTACTAGGCTTACTGCCTGTGTACTTTTTCTTGCGATATCGGCAAAATGGTGGAACTGGCTTTTCTGTGGGATTACCAAATGTTGAATCAGAGTTCTTTTCTTTCAGACATTGGAAAACGCTTGTTTTCAGAGCGATGCCATGGTTGAAAAGTCTGGCATTTATACTCTTGCTTTTTGCGATGGCGAGACCTCAAGAGAAGTTTCAAAAACAAAAGATTTCAAGTGAAGGTATTGATATTATGTTGGCTATTGACTTATCTCTAAGTATGCTAGCAAAGGATTTTGAACCAGACAGACTTACAGTTGCCAAAAAAGTGATCACTGATTTTATTGAGGATCGACCTGCAGATCGAATAGGCTTGGCCGTTTTTGCTGGAGAAGGATATACCGCAAGTCCACCCACTCTTGATCACAAGGTGTTGAAGCAATTTATTGCTGATCTTAATTATGGATTACTCAAGGATGGTACGGCAATAGGAATGGGACTATCGACGTCGATCAATCGATTGAAAGATTCGGATGCAAAGAGCAAGATAGTAATTCTGGTCACAGACGGAAGTAATAACGCTGGAGTTGTTGATCCGCTAGAGGCGGCTGATATGGCTTCCACACTAGGAGTAAAAGTCTACACAATTGGTGTTGGAACAAATGGCAAAGCACTTATGCCGTCAACTGCTTTTGGTAAAACAAGTTATCGATATTACGATGTTGAAATTGATGAGGCTCTACTGACAGAGATAGCTATCAATACAGGAGGATCTTATTTTCGGGCTACCAATGTTACGGAGCTGGAAGAAATCTATGATATGATCAATAAATTGGAAAAGAGTAGTTTTGATTCGACGACTTTGGTGAGAAGAGAAGATCGCTTTTATCCGTTTTTATTGGCTAGTTTGGCATTGTTTGCGGTCTATTATTTGCTATCGATTAGCTGGTTTCGCAATATCGACTTAACATAATGATTAATTAGAAAGGTGTTTAGATTAGAACATATAGAATATTTATTGTTGTTGGTAGCATTGCCGCTGTTGGCTTGGGGATTCTGGTGGTTTATGAATCGTCAGAAAAGAGAATGGGAGGCTTTCGCCCAAAATAGACGTTCTGAAAGCTTTCTTTCGGGGAGGTTACCCCAACTAAGTTGGAGTCAGTTTACCGTTGTAGGTATTGTTTATTGTTTGGCTGTCTTTTCACTTTGTAATCCTCAATTCACATCTGAAGCTCAAGAGGTTGAAATTGAAAGCAGTGATGTATTTGTTGCTCTTGATATATCCTATTCGATGTTAGGAAATGATATGAAGCCAAATCGACTGACTCGTGCTAAGAATTTAGCACAGCAAACCGTTGAGGCGCTGGAAGGTAATCGTGTCGGCTTAATTCTGTTTGCTGGTGAAGCTTATATGTTTATGCCTTTGACGAGCGATATATCTTCTGCAATTAATTTTATACAAGCTGCCAATGTCAACATGGCTCCGACTCAAGGTACAGCAATTGCGGCAGCTATTGATTTAAGTATGCAGTCATTTGATGCTGACACAGAGACAGGAAAGAGTATCGTAATAATTAGTGATGGAGAGGATCACGAACAAGCAATCGACGATGCTGTATCAAGAGCTAAGGATGAGAATGTATTCATTTTTACTGTAGCAGTCGGTACCGATGCAGGAGCTTACTTGCCTGGAGTAGGTAGGGATAATTACTTATTTGGCGAAGACGGAAAACCAGTTGTATCGAGAGTGAATGAAGCTATGCTAAGAGAAATTGCCAACGATACAGGAGCAAGTGCGTTTAATCTGAGTAAAGAACGAAATATAGATCAAGCAATTGCAAATAATGTATCTCAGATGGAGAAACAAGTCAGTGAAGTAGCAAGATTTACGAGTTATGACTCTATTTTTCAGTACTTCCTTTTGCCACTTCTAGTTCTTGTTTTATGGCAATTTTTAAAACCGATTTGGAGTTATTATAGAACATCAAAAATTGATAAACAGACGGTATGAAAGCATCGAAACAATTGATGAAAACGATTGTGATTGGAGTATTTGTTTGTCTTTTGGGTATGAGTCCCTTCTACGGCCATGCTCAAAGTAAGAAAAAGCTTAATATCGAAGGAGATTTCTATTTTGATACCGAAAATTATGCGCAATCCAGCGACATGTATCAGCAATCCGCAGATGTAGAAGCAGATTTTCAGTCACTTTATAATCTAGGTGTCACAAAAGAGAAGCAATCGCTAACAGACGACGCGATCGCTTCTTATGAATCAGCAATAAACTACGCTGAAAATGACGAGGCAAGATCTGTTGCATTCTACAATATGGGAAATACGCTCATGCAAGATCAAGAAAATCTAACCAAAGAGAATCTTGAACAAGCGATTGAATATTATAAATCAGCTCTTCGATATAACAAATCCAACCAACCTGCCATGCATAATCTTGCAACTGCTCAGATTACACTTGATATGATGCAGAAACAAGAAGAACAACAGCAGCAGCAACAGGAGCAGCAAGAACAGCAGGAACAAGAGGATCAAGAGCAACAGGAGCAAGAAGATCAGCAAGATCAGGAGCAGCAGCAGAATCAACAACAAGAGCAGCAAGAACAGCAGGAGCAGGAAGCCAAACAAGAAGAAAGAGAAGAGATTGACCAGAAAGAGATAGAAAACATCTTGAAAATGGTTGAGAAGGAAGATCAAGAGGTCCAAGAAAAAATGAGAAAACAGTCAAAATCAGATAATACAGAAAAGAAAAAGAAATGGTAATGATGAAGAATTTCTATATCAAATTGCTAGTATGTGTGATATTTTGCTTGAGTGTGACTGGGGGTTATTCCCAATCACTTACAATTGAAATGAATAAGGATACAATTTCTTTGGAAGAGACAGTTCAGTTACAATATAGAGTCGATAAGTCTTGCAAAGGAAATGACCTCAAGTTTGATAATTTTCTAGTTGTTTCTGGTCCTTCAATTTCACGAAGTATAAGTATCGTTAATGGAAAGCGAACTGCTGAAAGTTCCTTTTCAGTCATTATAACTCCGATCGAAGAAGGTGTATATGAATTACCACAAGAGTTGTGTGGTGCTAGATTGGATCAACCTGTAAAGATTGTTGTTATTGCCGGCTATGAGAGTAATGAGGCAAAAGAGCGACGCATACGTAGTAAGCGCAAAATCAAAAAAATCTAATTTCCTTGACGTTTGATAAAAACAGGTATTCTTTAGAGTTTTTGCACATTTGTACTATGAAACGAAGCCTTTTGATCTGTTGTTTTTGGTTTGCTTGTCTCTCGATGAGTATTGCTCAGTCAATTTCAGCACGTTCGTCAGCTCAAGATGTTTTTGCAAGGCAAGCTTTTGATGTGAGTTTCACCATCGAAGGTGGCGGTGGTGAATTTACGCCACCTAGTTTCGATCCATTCCAAGTAGTAGCTGGGCCATTTACCAGTAGTAGTATTTCTATTGTCAATGGTCGAAGATCGGAAAGTAAAACCTACACTTATCGCTTGAAACAGGATAAACCCGGGACCTATAAGATTGCACCTGCTTCCCTGACAACTAGAACCATGAAGAGAAGGTCAAATTCTCTCACGATCAAAGTTCTTGAAGCGAGTAAGGAGAATGCAATGCAAGGGAACATGATTTTTCTGGAGGATGAGCTCAGTGATAGCATTGTTTACGTGGGTCAACAGGTGTATTTGGATCATTATTTGTATTACGGTCAGCTCGATATAAAGGGAAGTGCGCTGGTAGGTGATTTTCCAAGAGATCGGTTCCTAGTAAATCAAGTTAAAGATGGTACTAGATTGACTAGAAGGCAAGTGATGTATGAGGGAAAAATGCTGAATCAAGTTCAAAATTCTCGGTTGGCAATATTTCCATTAAGGTCTGGAGAAATAGAAATACCTGATGTCAACTTTCAAGTAGATATATTAAATCCAAATGCTCCTAAACGGCGTGGTTTTTTTAGCATCAGAAACTATGAATCCAAAGTTGTTAGTACGCCGCCATTTAACTTAACAGTATTGCCACTACCTCCGGATGCGCCGAGTTCGTTCACTGGAAATGTAGGAAGCCTATCGGTAAATGCGGCAATTGATTCACGTCAGTTGAAGGTAGGGACAGAGCATTTTATAAATATTACGTTGAAAGGAGATGGAGTAAGCGATCAGGTTTTTGCACCGAAATGGAGTCAAGAAGGTTTGCAAGTTTTTGATCCTAAACTACTTGATGAAAATCGAAAGATTAAAAATGGTGAAATTATCTTCACCAAAACATATCAGTACTTGATTATTCCAGAGCGCAATGATTTTACACAAATAGACGTACCCGTAAGTTTTTTTGACCCAAGTCAAGGAGTTTATAAAACAATCACAGCGACCATAAATGATATTGTTGTTTTAGGTTCAGATCAAGTTCTAACAGACGCAACAGAAAAAAATCTCAATGCACTTGGTTCTGATGAAGAAACCCCGTTTTATAAGAAGTATTGGTTTTGGGGTATTGCACTACTTGCAGTAGGAATGGGTGTTTTATTTCTATTTAGGAAGGGGAAAAATGATGAGCAAGAGGAGATTACTCCTGAAGAAGCAGCAAAGCTAGTAGCTCAGCGACAGCTAACTGAAGCAAAACAGCTTCTTGACAACCAAGAAACGAGTAAGTATTGGGAAACATTAGAGAAATCTCTTCAGATTTATGTTGAAGATAAATTGGAAATCGGAACTAGCTCTTATTCCATTGCAGAAATAACAGAACGTTGGAATGCTGAAAATTTCGACCCATCTTTATTGGAACAGTGGCGTGAAATGGTTCGCAAAATCAATCTTGCTCGATACGCTGGCCAAGATATAAGTAACATGGAAAATCTCTACCAAGAGGCTATCGACTGGATTGTGGCTTGCGAGCGCACGTAGAAATCTTGAAATAAAGAGAAGATTTGCCTGACGACATGTGCTTGAACATCTTAAAATAATACGATTGATATAGAACAGCTTTTTGGAAGTGCTATACAGATGTTACCAGCTGTAACAGAAGATCTTCAATTTAATTTTGTAAAAAACGCTACTGATTCTATTAATACCACAATGAATAAGAATATTCAGGCGTACCTGTCTGCGCCAACAAAAGCAGAATATCCTGAGAATTATTTAGTGAAAGTGTTGATAAGATGGCCAAGCTAAGGCAAGTGTGGGAGGAGATTCAAAGTGATATTTTTACATACAAGTTTCCCCCTGTACAAGCTGAAGGAGATGAAGTCCAAGTTGACATAGAAGTGTTGAGGTCTGATGACTCGTTTGGGCCAACTAGGTATAAGCGACTATCTCAGAAAATACCAGTAAGCGGAGGTTGGAAAGTATCAGGTGGACTAGCTCTTAATTTTGGTGTTTTGGTTAATACTCCTTACTCCTACACATTGATCGATAATGTAATAGTTGCTGACGAACTTGATGCTTTTACCCCTACAATCGCTTCCCTTGCTCATGTTTACAAGCAAACGACTAGAAATGTAAACTTGGGTGGTTCTTTTGGAATAGGATTCCCACTTTTTGGAGGCACTTCAGGACAGACCATTTCATTCTTTTTGGGACCAACTGTTATCCTTGGAAAGCAGCAGAAGTTTTTGATTTCAGGTGGCTTGATGGGGGCCAAAGTAAATAGGCTAAGTAGTGGCTTTATGCCTGGAGATGTGATTGAATCCACTATTAACGGAATTCCAACCAATGATCGTTACGAATTGGGCTATTTTATAGGAATATCCTACGATTTAATCAAGTAGAAAATGTACTAAATTTTAGGTGTTGTTTTGATATTCTCACAAGGAAGGACTTACGTCCAAAATCAAAAGTTGCTCGAAGCGATATCAATAATGAAAAAAGTTACGCAAAATATTGACAGACACGAAAAGAAAGTATTATCTTTGCGTCACTTTTCCAAAAGCGGGAAAGAACTAGGTAGCTAGAAGTGCGATGTTTTTGCTAACTAGCTATTACGAATGCGGGTGTGATGGAATTGGTAGACATGCTAGACTTAGGATCTAGTGCCGCGAGGCGTGGGGGTTCGACTCCCTCCACCCGCACTTCTTTTTAAAAAAATAGAACATAGCATTTTGCTATGTTTTTTTGTTTATACACATTTCTGAGCCTATTTTTCTATCGATACAAGGCTCTTTACTAAATCGTTTCAACCAATGAAAGTATCACATAAAGAAAACGGTCCACTAAGTGCATCTATCGAGATCACCTTGGAGAAAGGAGATTATATCGAGAAATATGAGCAAGAGCTCAAGAAGGTTAGAGGCAAAGCGCAAATGAAAGGATTCCGCCAAGGAAAGACTCCGCGTTCTGTAATTGAAAAAATGTACGGAAAGGGCATTCTTGCGGAATCAATCAACGAAATTCTACAGGAGAAACTTTGGGATGCTATCAAGGAGAAAGAGTTGAGTGTGATCCTATCGCCAATCATTTCCGAAGATCAAGAGCAATACGATTTCAACACAAAGAACATGGTGGATTACGCTTTCACTTTTGATGTTGGAATGAAGCCTGACTTTACATTGCAAGGAGCTGATAAAGAAAGTTCGATAAATCACGTCAAAATCATTGCTGATGATGAAATAGTCAACAAGGAATTTGAAATGGTGCGTAAGCGTCTTGGTACTGAAGTTTCTGGAGAGAAGGATATCAACGATGAAGATCGAGTTACAATTCATGCAAATGAGATTGACGAGAAAGGAAAACTTGTAAAAAAAGGATGGGAAACTGGATTCCAAGTACTAGTCAATACACTAATTGATGAGTATAAGGAGCAGCTTCTTGGGAAAGACAAAGATTTTGAGTTTGACTTTGACATTTACGAGCTGGAAAAGGACCGTGATGAAGATTACGTAAAGAAGTACTTACTTAATCTAGATGAGAATGAGGAGAAGGAGATTGGTCGTATGTTCCGTGGAAAAATCAATGAGATTCACAGAATCGAGCCAGCGGAAGTAAATCAAGAGTTTTTTGATAAGTACCTAGGAGAAGGTGTTGTTTCAACTGAAGAAGAAGCAAAGGAAAAGATCAGAGAGAATATAAGTGAATACTACGCAGGTCAAGCAACTGCTTTCCTACACCGTAACATCATGGACAAGCTTATTGATGAAAACCCGATGGAAATGCCAAAGGATTTCATTCGTAAATGGTTAATACGTAATAACGAGGAAGTTACAGCTGAGCAGATTGATTCGGAAATTGATGCATTCATTACCAATATGAAATGGGATTTGATCTCAGATCAGGTAAAGGAAATGTATGAAGCTGAAGTTAAACCAGAAGATGTAAGAGCAAAAATCAAGGTTCAGATATCCCAATACTTTGGTGGTCAAATGCCAAATATGGACATAGAGCCTTTGGTAGATAACTTGATGAAGGACGAAAAGCAATTTAAGCAAGCTTATCAAGAAGCAGCTTCTGAAAAAGTACTTCAAAGGGTTGCTGATAATATTACAATAGTTGAAGAAGAAGTTAGTCTAGAGAAGTTTGGAGAAATGGTGCAAGAAATGAACGCGAGACTTGAAAAGAAATAGTCTAGCGGATAAATAGAATAATATAAAGGTGTGATTGCTTCAAAGTAGTCACACCTTTTTTGATTAGAATAGACTGAAATAGAATTTGCACTGGGACGCATTGCATGCGTCCTCATCGTCCTGTACGTACAAGGCTAAAGCCTCGAGGACTTGGGACGTCGTCTCTTAGTTCCATCGGAGCGACATCTTTGTTAAACTATATCGTTTTTGGTTGGATGGATAAGGTGTTCTTGCTAAGCCTATTTGCTTATTTTGTGAGCTACATCGGAATACGCTGAATACAAAGTAGCAAAGCCCAAATACCAACTGCTAGGGATAATATAGATCGGTAATTCCATTCGATGTTGAACCAAGATGGAGCCGTTTTTTGGGCGGAAGCCCCTTCTTCCTTACTAGATAAAAATCGATTCAGCAAAGTCAAGATGATCAAGAATATTATCACGACAAATATCTGGCCTATCTCAATACCTATGTTAAAGTAAAGAAGCTGCCAAACCAAATTGCTTTCTTCTCCTGGAAACATGCTTCCTCTAAGAAAATTACTGAAACCCATTCCGTGAATGAGACCAAAAAACAGGGCCATCCCATAGTGCAAATTGCGGTTGATAGAAGTTCCACGAAGTAAATCATACCTAGCTGTCAATAGAATAGTAACTGGAATTAAGAACTCAATCCAGTCCATCGGGAATCGGACGAGATCTAGCGTACTAAGTGCAAGTGTAACACTATGTCCAATTGTAAAAGCAGTAGCTAAAATCAGCACTTTTTTCCAATCCCTTAATGTGAATGGAATACACAGTGCAAGTAAGAAAAGCATGTGGTCATAACCTTTGATGTCAAGAATATGCTCAAGACCTAGATCAAAATACACCGATGCCAATCCTTCCATTTTTAAAGACTTTATTGAACAATAGTACCTTTTGTTTGACCAAGAACAGTTTGAAGTAGATTGTCTGGCTTATTGATATCAAACACAATTATAGGTAGCCGATTCTCGTGACAAAGCGTGAATGCTGTCATATCCATCACACTTAGGTTTTTCTCCATGACTTCGGAAAATGATATTGCATCATATTTTTTTGCCTCAGGATTTTTCTCAGGATCTTCGGTATAGATTCCGTCAACGCGTGTCCCTTTTAGCAAGACATTGACATTCATCTCATTGGCACGCAATGCGGCTGCTGAATCAGTTGTAAAATATGGACTACCCGTACCTGCTGAAAATATGATAACTCTACCCTTTTCAAGATGCCTTACAGCGCGACGTCGAATATAGGGTTCAGCGATTTCACGCATTTCGATCGCTGTCACAAGACGCGTGTAAACTCCTTGATTTTCAAGACCGCTCTGAAGTGCTAGTCCGTTAATGCAAGTAGCAAGCATACCCATATAATCGCCAGTAACACGCTCAATACCTGAGTCCCCAGCTTGTAGACCACGAAAAATATTACCTCCACCGATTACAATGGCGACTTCAACACCTATGTCTGTAATTTTCTTGATTTCCGATGCGTAGTAGTGGAGTTTGTCGGGATCGATTCCATAAGATTTGGAACCCATTAAAGTTTCCCCGCTCAATTTCAAAAGTATTCGCTTATACATTGGTGTTACAGTACCTGCCATGCGTAATAAATTTCGGCGAAAATATGAAAATATAATCGAGTTGCATGAAGTTTTTGAAAAGCGATTTGCTTAAATCCAAAATGGATGATTTCGGACTTACTATATTTGTGCTTATGTATCTACAGGATTCTTGGAATTTTATTAGGAAAATGACAGTGAGGCGTGCATGGAATGCGGTGAAAATTCTAAGCTCCTACTATATCACTAAGTGGACTGGCAAACCGATTCAATGGGGGAAGCCAATTACTATTTCTTTTGAACCAACGACAGCCTGTAACCTAAGATGTCCAGAATGCCCTAGCGGATTGCGTTCTTTTACGCGTGAAACTGGTAACCTCAAGAAGGATTTCTTTACAAAGTCATTGGATGAATTGTCAAAAGATCTGATGTATTTGATATTCTACTTTCAAGGAGAACCGTATATCAACCCAGACTTTCTAGATATGGCAAAGTATGCCTCCGACAAAGGTATATACACCATCACTTCAACTAATGGCCATTTTCTTAATGATAAAAATGCTAAAAGAACAGTCGAAAGTGGTTTGAATCGCCTGATCATTTCGGTTGATGGAACAACTCAAGAAGTGTACGAGCAGTATAGAAAAGAAGGAAAGTTGGAACATGTACTGCAGGGAGCACGAAATGTAGTAAGTTGGAAAAAGAAGCTGAAGTCATCAACCCCTCATATCATTTTTCAATTTTTGGTTGTCAAACCCAACGAACATCAGATACCAGAAATTTACAAGTTGGCCAAAGAAATCGGTATTGATGAAGTGAAGCTTAAGACAGCACAAGTGTATGATTATGAGAATGGAAATCCTTTGATACCTGACAACGAGAAATATGCACGCTATACGAAGGGTTCTGATGGAAAGTATCACGTCAAACACACTTTGGTTAATCACTGTTGGAAGCTTTGGCATTCGTGTGTGATCACTTGGGATGGGCTTGTTGTGCCATGTTGTTTTGATAAAGATGCGGATCATCGATTGGGAGATCTTAAGCAAGCAAGTTTCTCAGAAATATGGCAAAATGAGAACTATCAGAGCTTTCGAACGTCGTTATTAAAGGGACGTGATCAAATTGATATCTGTACCAATTGCACAGAGGGTTGCGAGGTGTGGAAATAAATTACGATAAAAAATATGTTTTGATACTTGGTCCTAACTCCTTGATATAGAGTTGGATTAAGTATATTTGTAACAATCCCTTTAGTTCTTTAATTTTTGAGAAGCTGCAGTCTTACGATTGTGGAATGGTTCTTGCTCCCCTAGGAGGTAGCGTTCCGTCAATTATTATTTGTTCATAAAATACCGTTTTAAAAGATGTCACTTTACAGAGTTATAATTCAAGGTAGACTAGATTTTAGTACACAGAGGAGTTACGATAAGGCGAAGAAGATGTATCAGTATCGTCTAGAGAATTACTTTAAATCGGACTCACTTTTTAAGGAAGCAGACGAAGTGTTCAACGATGAGGAAAACACGCTTGATATTCCTCGATTTGTAGGGCAAGCATTTGAAAAGACATTCAAGAATACGGTTTCGCTTCTTGATTATTGTGCGCAATTTGCCATGATGGGAGTGATTAAAGCTTGGCAAACAGACAGTGGTAAGGTCCTAAATTACGCTGATATTGAGCCAAAGAGTGACAAGGTTGCTGTTCAGCTATATCAAAAAGGTAAAAAGCTCAGCAAGGAGGATGATATGCAACAAGAAGCTTTTGCGCAATTAACAAAAGCTATTGAAAAATACGATCAACATGCTCAAGCATATGAACGTAGAGGAAATGTAAATTTGAAGTTGAAGAAGTATTCGGATGCAATTCGTGACTTTAAGAAAACGATATCGATTGACCATAGTAATCCATTTGCATATTTTGGACTGGCAAAGGTGCACATATTGAAAGAGGATTTTGCTGAAGCAATTGACCAACTCGAAATAGTGTGTAAGAAATCTCTTGCCTTGCAGCCCATCTATTGGAAAGCGAGAAGATTGAAAGCTGATTGCCATTTCAAAGTAGAGGAGTATGAGAAAGCTCAGTTTGATCTCAAGCTTTTCACAAAGCGCAAGTTCAATGAAGATGATCCCAATTATGGTTGGAAAAGACACGCATTATATTTTTATGGTCGAGTACTTTTCGAACAAGAAAAATTTGCGGATGCTATTCCAATTTTCCAAGAAGCTATAGATACGAAGGAAGGTATAGACACTATTCCACTAGAAGATATGTATTTTCACCTAGGAAGCTCCAAAAAGAACGCTGGCAAAAATGGTTATGTCAGTGACTTGAAGAAAGCTAGTGAAATGGGCAGTAAGTTTGCCGTAGCTGCACTTTCAGGTTCGAAATAAAATCATGCAGATTTATTCAAAATAGCATACGTTTTTCTACTGACCTAGTCGTAATATTCGGATTGCTCCTTGAATAACGAGTGCAAAAACAATAGTCCCTATAATAAGGTCTGGCTCATTGGAATCCAACCATTGCACGAGTATTCCCGCTATAATTACTCCTACATTTATAATTACATCATTTGAGGTAAAAATCATACTTGCCTTCATATGAGCTTCGTTTTGGCTTTTGGACTTTTGAAGTATATACAGACAAATGGTGTTTGCAATTAGTGCGAAGAATGACACCACAATCATGGTCGAAAAATCAGGCAGACTTTCAGTACCTAGAAATCGTCTTAGTACTTCGATGAATCCTATGATAGCCAAGGTTATTTGAAAATAACCGGCGAGTTTCGCAATGCGTTTTTTCCGTACTATTGTCCCACCAACGGCAAACAAACTGATTCCATACACAAAACTGTCGGCAAGCATATCCAGGCTATCGGCGACAAGTCCTATCGACTTGGAAATTAGGCCAGTTGTAATCTCGATAAGGAAGAACGCAAAATTGATTGCAAGAACAGTCCAAAGTAGAATGCGCTGATTCTCATCTTCTCCGAAATTAGTCTGGTCCGTACTTTCGGTGGACAATCTATTCGTTCCCAAATTGAGTGTATGTAAAGACGCTTCGATTGGTTCAATAGTGTCTTGGTGAAATACTGTCAACCTACGGTTTGGAATATCAAAATCTAGATGAGCAACACCAGTAATACCATCCAATTTCATTCGGATGAGACTTTCTTCGGAAGGACAATCCATTTGACTGATTTCAAAAACTGTTTTGTTCATCACTTTTCATATTATACTTGAATCTCGCTTTGTCGATCTATAAGGATTCTATAAGACGGGTAAGTAAATTTATAAACTTGTAAATTGGATCGCGGAATCCTTATAGCTTAAATTTTTCAAAGGATCTTCCATTGTAATTATACACGCCTGCATTGTGTGTTCCGAGCCAGATGACCCCATCGTTGTCTTTGTAATTGATAAAAAGTAAAACTTCCGTGTCCCCCTCCTTGATTGGATAATGGATCAACTGCTCACCATCGTTTCTCCATACACCATCGCTATAAGTAACCATCCAGAGGTCTCCCGTGTCGTCTTGCTCGATATCCATAAAAAATGGAAATTCGACTTGTCCATCTTTGTCTATGATTGATAAACCATCTTCTTTCTTGAAATCTAAGTCGCTGCCTAGACTCGGCTGTATCACGTAACGAAAACGTGTGTTGTTAAACCAAAAATAACCATCCCGATCTTCAAAAATGGACCTTGAGCCGAAATCACCTCCGCTTGGTGTCCTTTGCAATTGCTCTTCGTAATGCCACTGGAATGTACTACCATCATACCGACAGATACCGAGCGAAGTAGTTCCAAACCACATGACTCCTTTACTATCCTGATAGATTTTGTACACTCCATAAGGTTCATAATTGGGTGGTGATTCTACACCGTAGAATATAGCTTCTTGGGGTGAAGTGGGAAATTCCAATGGATAAAGGAATTGCCCATCGTAACGATATGGTCCTTTTTTGTTGAAACCGAGTCGGAACCATAAGTCCCCTGGCTCGAGTTTCCATTCATGTGCGGAATCTTCTGCTTCAAGAATCTGCAATGTTTCGAAAGAAATGCCATTATATTTACTGACACCACTTGTGGTTTCAAAGAAAAGGTTTCCATCTGCGTCTTCTTGAATTCCACGTATTTGATTGCTTTCAAGTCCGTCTTCCATGGTAAAATGCGTCAAGCTTTGACCATCATATCTGAATACACCTTTTTCTTTACTACTGAACCAATAATTGGATTGCTGATCTTGATAGATATCCCAGATTGTGTCGTCTATTTTGCTCACTTCCTGACCAAGTTTGGGAGCTTTGGTTGAAGTTGTTGTTTCTTGGCGGGTGACTTGGCTTTTGCAAGCAGAAAAAATCCAGATGAGACTTATGATTAGCGCAATATTCCAGCTGAGATGTTTCACCGTTTAGTTTTTTAAAGTGGATGGGTCCAAAGGTATGTATCTTTCTTCGAAGATTTTGAATTGAAGTAAAAGCTATGCCGATGGCTATCGCGAAACTTAAGATAGCGGTTTTCGACTAGTGTTTCACTAAATTATTTAGCTAATATATTCTTAATTGTACTTGCTTGATGTATTCTTCTATCTTTGTAGGATGCTCAGAATAGGTCAATATCAAACACTTACGATTGTACGAGAGAAACCACATGGTTTTTATCTCGAATGCAATGAAGGACAGGAGGTACTCTTTCCAAGGAAATTCATTTCGGAAGATATGAAGATTGGAGACAAAATCAACGTCTTTATCTATAATGACAGTGAGGATAAGTTTGTAGCAACTATAGAAAAACCTTCCCTTACACTAGGACAATACGCCACTTTGACCGTAGAGGATGTTAATAGGGTAGGCGCTTTTTGTGATTGGGGCGTCACTAAGCAACTGTTTATACCATTTCGAAATCAAGAAGAAGAATTGGTAATTGGACAATCTCGTGTAGTGCATCTTTATCTCGATGAGGTGACAGATCGATTGGTAGGAAGTACCCGGTTGAAGAATTTTCTTGAGCTAGAAGCCAATGAAGAATTAAGTATAGGACGAAAAGTAGATTTGATCATCTATGAAGAATCTGATATTGGATATAAAGCAGTTGTTGATCAATATTATGGTGGATTGATCTACAAATCAGACGTGGAAAGCAAGTTGCAGATCGGCGAATCAGTTACAGGGTTCATTCGATATATTCGGAAAGATGGTAGAATTGACCTGAGTCTGACTCCTTTGGAAAGAAAACCAATAGAACCAGCATCTATGCAGATTCTAGAGCGACTAAAGGCAGCAGACGGTTTTCTTCCGTTTAATGATAAGTCGGATCCAGCAGTTTTACAGAAGGAGTTCGGGATGAGTAAGAAGATGTTCAAAAAGTCAATAGGAAATCTCTACAAACAAAAACTCATTCTGATCAAGCCTGATGGCATTCATAGCGTGTAACTCCTACGAAATTCAAAACTCTTGATTTTTTTAATTTCAGTAAGCTCGAACCAATGCTGTCCTAAATAAATGTAAAACTAAAAATAATGGGTGTTGCTCCCGCTATTCTCCGATCATTAACCCTTCTTTCCTCTTATTTTACGGAAACTTCAAACTAAAGTACCCCTTCCAGAATTTCGTTAATCGAAGCAACTTTTTTCTATAGCGCCTGTGCATTCTTCAATTTCATCTAGATTCTGAGCTTCAAGGTATATCTATTATTAGCAATCAAGCTAGGATTCAATTCTACATGAAAGATTGGTCTCTCATATAGTACTTTTCAGCTGATGTTAATATCTGCTTTACATAGGATTAATAATCACTTTTCAATTTGTTAAGTTTCGCTTCATATGGTATTAAGACTAGCGTCATATGTTTGCTTATCAAAAAAAAACAAAATGAAAAATATTTTTACACTATTAATCGCTATGTTGATTTCATTGGGGCTTAGTGCCCAAAAAGGCGCATTGAGTGGCCGCATTGTTGACGAATCTAATCTTCCATTACCAGGAGCAACAGTCATTATTGAAGATGTATCTGCAACTGTAAGTGATCTAGACGGTAACTATTTGATGACAAATATTCCAGAAGGAGATTATACTGTACAGATTTCTTTTATTGGATATAATACCCTAGCGTCAAGTGTTACAGTGATAGCTGGAGAAAATACTCAAGTTAATTTTGAATTAGTACCGGGAGTGAATTTGAGTGAAATAGTTGTAACTAGTCAATTAAGGGGGCAAGCAAGAGCATTGAGTAACCAGTTTTCAAGCTATAATATAACTAATGTGATCGCTTCAGATCAGATAGGTCGATTTCCAGATCAAAATATAGGAGACGCATTGAAGCGTGTCTCAGGTATAAACGTACAATATGATCAAGGTGAAGCACGATTTGGAAATATCCGTGGTACTTCACCGCAATTGAATGCAGTAACCATTAATGGTGAAAGAATCCCTTCCGCGGAGGCGGAAGATCGTTCTATTCAACTTGATCTTATTCCATCTGATATGATCCAGATGGTAGAAGTCAGCAAAGCTGTTACTCCTGATATGGATGCAGACGCAATTGGTGGATCTGTAAATTTAGTGACCAGAGCGGCTCCTGTTGAACAAAGAATTTCAGGAACACTAGGAGGTGGATATAATATTCTCGCGGAAGAGCCTACATTCAATGGATCACTAATTTTTGGAGATCGTTATGCTAACAACAAGTTGGGTGTTATCCTGAGTGCCTCATACTTTGACAATAACTTAGGATCTGATAATGTTGAAGCGGAATGGATCTACGATGACACTAATGAGAATGATCGATTTGACGAAGGAGAGGATTTCTGGACAGAGGAAGTTCAGATTAGACAGTATTACCTGCAGAGAATACGCCAGAGCTATTCATTATCTTTAGATTATAAATTAAACTCCAACAATACGATTTTCTTTAAAGGGATGTACAACAGACGTAAGGATTGGGAGAATCGATATAGAGCGATTTATTCAGACATTGAGCAAGACGGAGATCAATGGGTGGGCGAATTGCAGAGAGAAACTAAGTCAGGTACAGAAGATATAAAGTATGCTCGCCTTGAAGATCAACAAATGATGAATTTTGCACTTTCAGGAGATCATCTTTTTGGACAACTAAAAGTAGATTGGTCAGCAAACTATGCACTAGCTTCGGAAGATCGACCAAATGAAAGATACTACGAAATAGCTACTGATGGAACGGTTCCTTTAGATGTCGACTTTTCTGATCCAACAAGACCAAAAGTGTCGTCCAATGATCCGCTATATCAGAATCCAAGCAGTGCGTGGGAGCTCGGCGAGCTTACTGAAGAGTTTCAAAGTACATCAGATGAAGACATCAATGGGCGTATAGATTTTGAGTTGCCACTTGCTAATGGTTATAATCAAAGTATCCTAAAGTTCGGAGGAAGAGTAAGAACAAAATCAAAGACTAGATCTAATAATTTCTTTGAGTATTCGCCGACAACCGATGACTTATTCAATAGTAGTATTGTCGATGTAGAAGACTTTTCAAAAGATAACTTTTTACCAGGTGACTATACTATAGGATCTTTTACAACAAAGGAGTTTTTAGGAGACCTTGATTTAAATGACTCAAACTTTGAAAAGGAACAAGATCTAAGTGAACTTGCTGGTAACTTTGACGCATCAGAGGTCATTCTTGGTGGTTATGCGATGGTTGAACAAAATATTGGCAAAAATTTACTTTTAGTAGCAGGTCTAAGAGTTGAGCAAACCAACTTGCAGTACGCAGGGTTCCGATACGATAATGAGCAGGAAACGCTTGATGCAACAGAAACCGTGCAGAGTGACTATATTAATGTACTACCTGGTCTACATGCTAAGTACAACTTGTCTCCGCGTACCTTACTTCGATTTGCTTTTACCAACACGCTTGCAAGACCTAGCTATTTTGATTTAGTTCCATATCGTGAAATTGAAGATGGGGTTGAATTGTCCATTGGTAATCCAACTTTAGTGCCAACAACATCTATGAATTTGGATTTGATGGCGGAGCATTATTTTGGCAATGTAGGTCTTCTTTCAGGTGGAGTATTCTATAAAGACATTAGCAATTTTATTGTAAACCAAACTTTTGATGACTATACATTTGAAGGTCAAGAATGGGAATCATTCTCTCAGCCAATCAATGGTGGAAACGCTGCTCTACTTGGTGCTGAATTTACATTCCAGCGTCAACTCGATTTTATCACGCCAGCACTTTCAGGGGTAGGTGTATATTTCAATTATACCTTTATTAATTCACAAGTAACTGACTTCAACTTTGAAGGTCGAGAAGATGATGAGATTCAATTACCTGGATCCCCTCGTCATACTTTGAATGCATCTTTAGCATACGAAGGCAAAAAATTTACTTCGAGAGTTTCTGTCAACTATGCAAGTGATTTTATTGATGAAGTAGGAGGAGAATCATTTGCTGATATTCACTATGATCAAGCTACTTTTTTAGATTTAAATTTTAGCTATAGCGCTACTGATAATCTAGTTATTTACGCCAATGCGAATAATTTGCTAAATCAACCACTTAGATACTTCCAAGGAGTGTCAAATCGAACATATCAAGCAGAATACTATAACGCTAGATTTGATCTTGGGGTGAAGTTTGATTTGGTAAAATAAGCCCCCCCCTGCTACCCCAAAGAACTTAAGTAGAACTATGAATAATTTACTATATATCATTACATTCCTTCTTCTCTTTATATCCTGTAAGGAGGCAGAAGTCAAGTCTTCCGAAGACATCGATTATGCAACTGGGATATTGGAAGCAAGAGAGGATTCTTTGGCTTTGGAATTTGCTTATAATGGACAATCTAGGATTGAAAGGAGTTTATTTCCATCTGTGGAGACACAACCCATAGAAGCAGAATCTACAGAAGATGCTGCAGATGATCCTGCAATTTGGATACATCCTAAAGATCCTTCTAAAAGCCTAGTTTTTGGCTCCAACAAGAAGGGAGGTTTGGCAGTGTATGATTTAAATGGAAAGGAAGTAGGCTACTATCCTTTAGGCGAAGTCAATAATGTTGATATTCTAAAAGACTTTTCGATAGGAGATAGTGAAATTACGGTTTTGGGGTGTAGTAATCGTACTGACCAATCGGTTGATTTGTTTCAGATAAACGAAGAAACTGGTGAACTCACGGATATCGCGGATGGCTTGCTAGGAGTTGACACTTCACTGATCGATGATATTTATGGATTCTGCTTTGCTTTTGATAGAGAAAATCAGAAACCGTATTGTGTGATAAATGGTAAGAATGGATTAGTCCAGCAATTTGAAATGATATATGTACGGGGAAAAATCCAGCTCGAAATCAGAAGATCTATTCAATTTGAATCTCAGACAGAAGGGATGGTTGCTGACAGCGAGCTTGGTCATCTTTATGTTGGTGAAGAAGGAGGTGGAATCTGGAAGATACCAATTGATGTGTCAAAAGGCGACACAACTTTCCTTCTTGCGAACAGTGATAATTCAAATGCGAATATAGTTTACGACATCGAAGGGCTAAGTATTTATAAGCAGAATGGTCAAGGTTACCTAGTTGCCAGTAGTCAAGGTAATTTTTCATATGCGGTGTTCGATCGAACGGGGAATAATGAATATTTGGGCAGTTTTAAGATTGAAGCATCTGATAAAATTGATGGCGTCGAAGAAACTGACGGAATAGATATCGTAAGTGATTCCCTTAGTCCACAATTTCCTACTGGAATAATGGTGGCGCAAGATGGATTTAATTACCAAGGTGAGGAGATGGAATCTCAAAATTTCAAGTACATCAACTTTGAATACGTACTTGCGCAATTTGATGCGCTAAAGTCTGGAAAACCTTCTGAAAAGTAGAAATTATATATTGAAAAAGGGGAGAAAGCTACGGATTCTAGCGATTCTTCCTTTTTTTGATTGTTATTATCTTATGTCACTAGTCTACTTACGAAGGTAACCCAGTCATCGTAAATATCATCACAAAGAGTGCGACCGTTTCTACGATCCCTATGATCATAATGTATTTTGCAGTAACTGGCACCTGCTCCGATTGCATCACAAGCTCTAGCACCAGCTTTTCCTTGGAAGATAGCTGAACCAGCCATCGCCGCACCAGCAGCAAGACCGATTAATGTCTGCCATAGGTATGAATCAGCATCTAGGTTGGCGTCCGCGATTGCGTTTTTCAATATCATTCCATAGATAACTTGTGAAAGCGGTGCACCTACGAATATCAGTAAAGCGGTTGCAGCTTTTTGGCCATTAGTGATCATTTTTTTCCACGCACCAATGGCAGCCATTCCAGCAATACCTGTTCCTATTGCAGATCCTATTGCAGCAATACTCAGTGACATCCCCATATCGCCTAATCTTATCTTGAGTAGATGCATGGAGTTTAAATGCAAATCTTGAAGTTTTTTCGACTATGTCCTGGGGTTCTTTTTTGTTCATTGCTTTCGAATGTCGGCGTTTATTTCTCAAAAAGGACTGTATATACCATATTGAAGATGAATAAAATTTGTGAAATATGGTTGACAACAATATAACAAAAATGATACAATAGGTTTAGTGAAAGACTCTAAAAGAAAGAGGTGCAAAACTATTTTATAAGAGTCTACTGAGTCCTATTCTTTCTTCTTGTTTTACGCCAACTTATTTATAGCGTCATTATCCCTATTTTTACCCCTATGAAGCAGAGCGAATTTCGCAGATATCCAGATCTGACTGACGAAGAAATGGTAGTTCTTGTTCAAGATAAGAAGGACATGGAGATCCTTGGATCCCTCTATAATCGCTATCTACTTATGATGATGGGTCTCTGTCTCAAGTACTTGAATCATCAAGATGCTGCAGAAGATGCCGTAATGGAGATTTTTGAGATCTTACATAGGCGTTTACCAAATCACCAAGTAGAAAACTTCAGTGCTTGGCTATATCGCTTAGCTTCCAATCACTGTCTTGATATTTTGCGAAAGCAACAAAGGACTCTGGCTAAAGATGTTCAGATTATGCAATCAGTTAAAGATGAACGTCATAATGATGATTGGTTAGTTGACGAAGTTCAAGAAAAAGAAGCTGTCCTTACTAAAATGGAAAAGTGCCTAGAGCAACTAAACGATAAACAGAAGATGTCGATTCAGCTGTTTTATCTTAAAAAGCAGAGTTATGAGGATGTATCCAAGAAATTGGGTGCAACTTGGGCTCAGACTCGCTCTTACATTCAGAATGGCAGAAGGAACATGAAGAAATGCATGGAGAAAAATGAATCGAACTGATCAAAGAAACGAACATGATGAATCAGGAAGAGAAACGTAATTTGTTTGAAAGCTGGCAGAAAGGTACAATTTCTGAAAGCGATCTCAAACGTTTAGAAGTAGAAGCTCTAGAAGACGATTTCCTCTTCGAAGCTATGGAGGGTTACGCAACAAATCAGCCAAATGATTCAAGTCGCTTATTATCATTGGAGCGAAAGCTCAAGGATCGTGTTAGGCCTGCAAAGACACGTAGGATTTGGCTTGTACCAGCAGCTGCGGCGACTATTGTTGCTGTTCTAGCAGCGGTGTTCTTATTGGGAAATGAGACGGATGTTTCAAAATCTAATGAAAGCGAATTGTATAGCGAAGTTCTAAATAAAGCTGAAGATAAAAGTGAAGATCAACCTGAACAACTTGCAGCTCTATCTGAAGAAGCTCAGGATGACGAAGGTTTTCAGCAAGAAGAAATCATGACAACGCCTAAAATGCAGGAAAATCAGCAGTTATTGAAGAAAGAAAGAGAAAAGGACCTTGCTTCTGAAGAAGTTGGAGACATTTCTGCAGATATTGCTAGAGAAGAACCAGAATCTGTAATCGAGGAGGTAATTCCTAAGCAAGAACTTGGTACTCAAAGTTTACCTTCAACTGATAAAATAGAGGAAGATTTGGCAGAAGAAATGCTTGAAATGGATGCTGATTCATATAGTATGGAGGATTCGCCAGCAGAAAGTGCTGCAGCTGCTTCTCCGATGGCCAAGAAAAGTTCCCCTATCTCTGCAAGAGCTAATCAAATGAGCAATACCGCAGAATCTCAGAATTCACAACCCCAAATGGGTTTTAATGCTTTCAAAAAGTACATCAAAGACAACATAAGGAGAACCAAAGCCTCAGATGACAATAATATTCGCGGATCTGTTCGTTTAAGTTTCGATGTCAATAATGAGGGTAAGCCAATCAAGATCGAAGTGATCTCTGGATTAGGCTACGGACTAGACAAGGAAGCAATACGATTGCTAGAATCCACGCTTTGGACTCAAGGTCAAAATAACGAGCTTAAAATCGATTTTGAATAAATGCTCCTAGAATTCCCATGATGCTTTATCAAGATCAACTAGACAAGCTGTTAAAAGGTCTATACAATACTGTATGTCATTCTTATTTGCCATTTCAATTACTTGATGTAGATATCGAGTAGGTATAGAAATAGCACCAGCGATCGAACCACCTTTACTAAATCGTTGAAGAGCACCTGTATCTGTTCCTCCCGCGGGTAAAATTTCCATTTGATAAGGAATAGTATTCTCGGCAGCAATATGCTTCATATATCTTATCATCCTGGAATCACAAAGTACGCTTCCATCAAGAATCTTAATAGCAGCTCCTTTACCAAGTTTAGTTACTTGTTCATGAGCTGCGAATCCTGGCAAGTCATTTGCTATCGTTGTATCAAGTGCTATTGTAAAGTCGGGGTCGATTCCGCTGGCGGCTGTAGTAGCTCCTCTCAGGCCTACCTCTTCCTGAACAGTGAAAACAGCATAGACATCATGAGCTGGCTTTGTCTTTTTTAATTGCTTAAGTGTTTCAACTAAGATGAAGACAGATACGCGGTTGTCTATAGATTTTGAGTTGACGCAGTCTCCCATTTCAATCAATTCGCGTTCTCTCGTGATTGGATCTCCCACGGCGATGTGCTTTTCAACTTCTGCTTTAGGCATCCCAGTATCTATAAAGTAGTCCTTTATCGCAAGTGGCTTTGCACGTTCTTCCGCACTTAATAGATGAATCGGTTTACAGCCCATTACACCCACAATATCTCCATTTTCGCTATGAATGATGACACGTTGTGCTGTTAATGTTTTTGGATCAAATCCACCCAAAACATGAAAACGGATAAAGCCATCGTCATCAATATGCGTAACCATAAATGAAATTTCATCCATGTGTGCTGCAACTAGTACACGCTTCGAATCACTAGCGCGCCCATTCACTTTTGCAATCAAGTTGCCCATATTGTCAACGCGAACTTCATCTGCTAGTCCTTTGATTTCTTGTTCAATCAAGGTACGAATCGGTTTTTCGTAACCCGGTGCACCTGGCCTTTCACAGATGTCTTTTAGTAGTTTAATGTTCATAACTTTTTTATACTTCGTATGAATCCCCTTTTGCTGGGATTTCTGCTTTAACAAAACCATCTTCAACTAGGAAATCACGCAGTGATTCTTGTGCTTCAATTTCACCATGCACCAAGAATAATTTCTTGACAGATGTTTTTTGGTTCTTTATAAAATCTTTAATTTCGTTTCGGTCGGCGTGAGCTGAGAATGAATCCATAACTCTTACCTCCGCACGGACTTCTTTCCACTCTCTAAATAGTTTAAGACGGTCAATACCTGCCCGTAACATACCTCCAGGAGTATCGGGAGAACAATATCCAACAATCAAAAATGTATTTTTAGGATCTTCGATACTGTTAAATAAATGATGCTTGACTCTTCCTGCGTTCATCATTCCTGACGAACTTACAATAATACATGGACCATCGTAGTCATTAAGCCACTTTGAAGTAGCAACGTCCTTTACGTACTTGAGGGCATTGAATCCGAATGGATTTTCATCCAAAAGCATATACTCATGCAAATTCTCATCGTAACATTCAGGATGAGAGCCAAAAACAACGGTTGCATTTACAGCCAAAGGCGAATCAACATACACAGGAAAATGCGGTAGAATTCCAGCCGTTTCCATCTGGTCCATCATATAAACTATCTCTTGTGTTCGGCCAACACTAAATGCTGGAATAATCAACTTACCCTTTTTCTCTACGCAAGTATGACGAATAACTTCTAGAAGTGCTTCGCTTTGTTCTGGCTTGGACTCATGTTCTCGATTTCCATATGTTGATTCACAAATAAGCGTTTCAACTTCAGGCATTGGTTGTGGATCTCGTAGGATCGGTCGATCTGGTCGCCCTATATCCGCGGTAAAACCGACAGTTCTCCATTCACCCTTTTCTTTTACTTTTAATGCAACAGATGCGCTACCTAGAATATGACCTGCATCTTGGAAGAGGACTTGTACGCGATCATTAATGTATACCCACTGTGCGTAACCTGTTGTGATGAATTTCTCAAGGCATGGCGCTAAGTCATCAACTGTATAAAGTGGTCTTCTCAGAACATCACTCTTTTTCTTTTTTCGCTTTTTTAGAATTTTTTTATTGTGCCATTGCACATCACGCTCTTGAATTTTAGCACTGTCCATCAGCATGATATTACACAAACTACGAGTTGCGTGCGTAGCATATATATTCCCTCTAAATCCATCCTTAACGAGCTGCGGCAATCGACCACAATGGTCAATGTGAGAGTGTGATAAAACTAGACAATCAATTTCTGCTGGATCAAATAACCATTCATTGTTCCAATCCCATAAGTGCCTTCCTCTACCTTGAAAAAGCCCGCAGTCTAACAAAATCTTAAAACCATCATCCAATGTGATCAAATGACAGCTTCCGGTAACATATTGAGCGGCCCCGCAAAACTTAATTTTCATATGTATTTAGTTACAGGCGAAAGATAGCAAATATTGAAGTAATTGTTAGTGTAGATTACTGGGTACTAATTGGTCTTAACATTGCTAGGATTTAGTTCTAAAATATCAATTTATGTCTTGAGCTTAATTGACTTTTCGTTTATTCACTAGTTATCAAACACTTGCGGGTGAAAACAATATAACAAAGATCTTAATTCCTTCTCTTGAACCGATCTAGAGCAAACATTGTCGTATCGATGCTTGGCCCTATACCAAGATAAAGTTCGCTGACCAATTTGCCGGTAGCTGGGCCCATACTCATTCCCATCATTCCGTGACCAGTTGCCACAGATAAGTTTGTAATTGATTTACTTCGACCAATATATGGTATTCCATCGGGAGTGCAAGGGCGATAACCAATCCACGTTTTATCAATTCTTGGCCCTTTGGCGTCCATTTGTGGATAGTATTTTGGTAGACTTTCAACGATACCAGAGAGACGGTTTTTATTTACTTTGTTAGACATACCGCCTAATTCAAGTGTTCCGCCAATTCGCAAGTCTTCTCCCATAGGAGTGACGGCAACTTTCGACTCTGTAAGAATGGTTGGGATACGAGGTCTTAAGATAGGATTTTGAAGAGTATAGCTATAACCTTTTCCATCCTGCAAAAGCATTTTGATTCCTAGTCTCTTGAGTAGGGAAGAAGTCCAAGAACCTCCCGTGACTAGTAGTTCGTCTATCAAGATGATTTTACCACTAGACAGTTTAACTGAATTCACCTTCGAACCAGTATAGTCAAAATCAATTACTTCAGTATTTGTTAGGAATTGAACACCTTTATCCTTAAGATTGCGATAAAGTTGCTGGATAAATAAATTAGGATATAGATGCGCATCGCCAGGAAAATATACGCCGCCTAGGACATCTAAATCAATCTCAGGTTCTAGTTTTTTAAGCTTTTTCGCGTCAAGCGTTTCGACATCAACTCCAAGTTGCTTCGCCTTCTCTGCCATTTCAAGCTCTTCTTGTTCTTGATGAGCTGTTTTGTATAACATCAACAGTCCCTTTTTTTCAAAACAGAAGTCGAATTTTGAGTCTCGCGCAAAATTTTGATAAAGTTCTTTGGACCATTCGTTGAATTGATAGAGAATAGGCATTGACTTAACGACATGTTCTTTGTTGCACGATCGGTAAAATCTCCAAAGCCACTGCGCTAGTTCAAGATTGAGTCTAGGCTTTACATAAAAAGGACTTTTGCTATCAAACATCCATTTGATACCTTGTTGTATGACTCCAGGTGAGGACATCGGGATAAAGTGGCTTGGAACAATCATACCTGCGTTGCCAGTTGATGTGCTATCTTCAAAATTACCTCGGTCAATGAGGGTGACATGAAAGCCAGCTTCTTGTAAGTACCATGCGGAACTTAATCCCACGACTCCACCGCCAATAACATGTATATGCTTTTTCATATTACTTGGAACCCATAAGCGTAGGGGTCATCTACGTCGTCAATAATAATATTGTTATGGCCAGTAATCTTTGCCCATCCTTCTATACTTGGAATTATTGCATCATATGGTCCACATTTCACTCTTTTTTCGACCCGACCTACAAATTTCGATCCTATATAACTTTCATGTATAAATCGATCGCCCACTTTCAATTTTCCTTTCGCGTGCCATTGTGCCATTCTTGCTGATGTTCCAGTCCCACAAGGAGATCGATCAATAGCTTTATCACCGTAAAAAACGGCATTTCTGCCATCAGCTTCCTCAGATATTGTATCTCCTGTCCATAGTAGATGACTTAATCCAGTTATGTTTGCTTCGGTAGGATGAACGAATTCATAAGCTTCGTTTAATCTTTTTCGTACTATAGGACTCCACGAGATAAGCTGCGTTGCAGTTACACTTTGTACACCTTGGAAGTTTTTCTGAGGATCTACAATAGCGTAAAAATTCCCCCCATAAGCGACATCTACTTTTAGGGTTCCGAGTTCTGGACACTCAACCTCAAGTCCCTCCTTGTAAAGAAAAGATGGGATGTTTGTCAATCTTACGGATTTGACTTTGTTATTTTCTTCTTTATAGCTCACATGAATAAGTCCAGCTGGAGTTTCCAAGCGAAGTTTGCCTGGTATTTTTGGGCTGACAAGCCCCTCTTCTAACATGATAGTAACAGTACCAATGGTTCCATGGCCACACATTGGTAAACAGCCTGATGTTTCGATAAATAGAATTGCGATGTCATTTGCAGGGTCTGAAGGTGGATATAAAATACTGCCCGACATCATATCGTGACCACGAGGTTCAAACATCAGTCCTTTACGAATCCAATCATACGAACGGAGGAAATGCAGTCTTTTTTCCATCATGTTTTTACCTTCAAGAATTGGACCTCCGTCAGCGACAAGCCTCACGGGATTGCCGCATGTATGTGCATCTACGCAGAAAAATGTTTTCCTCATTTTTTTGTTAATTCGCCATTTACTTTTCTCCAGATTCCAAGCGGATTTGATCTTTTGAGACTATCAGGCAATATAGAATCCGGTGCATTTTGGTAGCACACAGGGCGCGCATACCTAAGAATTGCATCAGTGCCTACAGATGTATACATTCCGTTTGAAGAAGCGGGGAATGGGCCACCGTGATGCATCGCATGACTAACTTCGACACCGGTAGGAACTCCGTTGAATATGATTCTTCCGACTCGCTCTGCAATAATGCATACTAAATCACTTGCAGCCTCGATTTCTTGCTCACTACCCATAACGGTACCTGTCAATTGACCTTCGATACTTTCTGCTACGGCTTTCATTTCTTCTTGATTCTCACAGATAATCGCAAGCGTAAAAGGACCAAAAACTTCTTGATGTAAAGTATCATTTTGGATAAAATCAGCTGCATCTACGCGACCTATTGCGGGATACCCACTCCATGAATCTTCTTCATCTTGTGCTTCAATCGTTGTAACAGCTGCCTCAGCGAGAATTTGTGATTTTGTGTGTTTAAAGTGCTTGTAGATTCCTTCGTTAAGCATCGTTTGTGGGTTGAGGCCCAAAAATGCACTACTTAACTCTTCAAGAAGTAAATCAAGTTCAGGTGATTTTTGGAACACCATCAAACCAGGATTTGTACAGAATTGACCAGCCCCGAGATTAACGGAGTTTGCAAGGGTGGATGCCAATTTTGAAATATCATTTTTAAGGGCGCTAGGCAGAATGAATAGCGGATTAACACTTCCCATTTCCGCATAAACAGGTATTGGTTCTGGTCGTTTGGAAGCTAATTTCATAAGAGCTTTACCACCTTGTAAAGAACCTGTAAATCCTACTGCTTTAATCCTTGGATGTGTAACAAGCGCTTGACTTGCTGGAATGCCTCCATGAACCGCAGAGAAAACTCCTTTTGATAATTCAGACTTTTCAACGGCTCTTGAAATCGCTTCGGAAACCAAGGTATGAGTCCCAGGATGCGAAGGGTGACCTTTTACAATTACGGGACAGCCTGCTGCAAATGCAGATGCAGTGTCACCGCCTGCAGTTGAGAAAGCTAAAGGGAAGTTACTCGCTCCAAATACTGCAACTGGCCCGATCGCCTCTAGTGCTTTTCGAATGTCAGCTCTTGGAAGAGGTTTGCGATCTGGAATTGCTTCGTCGATTCGCGCCTGAACCCAACTTCCTTCACGCACTAACTCTGCAAAGAGACGGAGTTGACCACATGTTCTACCTCGTTCTCCCCTGATACGTCCTTCAGGTAATCCCGATTCTTCCATAGCTCTTTCAACAAGGTTATCACCACAGGCCTCGATTTCTTCGGCTATGGCTTCAAGAAAAGTTGCACGCTTCTCTCCAGAACTAAATCTAAATGATTTCCAAGCATCATGAGCTGCCTCCGCCGCTTCTCCAATTTCAGAAGGTATAGCTACGTGAAAGTGCTCACTTAGTTTTTCTTTAGATACTGGATTTACACCTTGAATAGTTTGGTGCCCAGCAGCTTTCTTTTGCCCGGCTATTAAGTTTTCTAATATCATACAGTTGCTAATTCAATATTTAAATAATCAGGAAGAGTTGGTCTATTAGCTAATCCTTCTTCAAGGATTCGAATCACTCTTTTACGTTCTTCTCCTACCAGTTTTTTACGTGGTTTACGGACATGTTCTGTACCTATCCCGGTCATTACTTCAGCAAGTTTGATATTCTGAACCAATTGAGGATTAATATCCAATTCCAAAATCGGTAAAAACCACCGATAAATTGCAATTGCTTCGTCTGTTCTTCCTGCTTTAGCCAGTCGATAAATTGCAACGGTTTCTTGTGGAAAAGCGTCAACTAGTCCCGCAACCCATCCGTCAGCACCCATTAATAATTCTTCCAAAGCAAGGGTGTCGACGCCACAAAGGATTTTGAATCGATCTCCAAAACGAGATTTCATTCTTGAAACATTTGAAACGTCACGTGTGCTTTCTTTGACAGCTTGAATAGTAGGATAATACTGCAATTGATCGAAAATATCCAAGGTAATATCAATCTTATAATCAACAGGATTATTATATACGATAATTGGCAAATCAGTTGCATCCGCAACTTCGATAAAAAAATCAGCTACCTCTTGATCTGTCGGTTTGTACATCATCGGAGGTAATACCATTAAGCCATGAGCTCCATGGGCTTTTGCTTTTTTGGCAAGGTCGATTGCTGAACGCGTACTTCCTTCTGCTATATTTAATAGCACATCCACTTGATGGCCTACTGCTTCGAGCGTGGCGTCTAAAAGGGCTAGTCGGTCCTCGTGTGTAATTGTACTACTTTCACCTAGTGACCCACCAATAATGATACCATCCACTCCTGATTCTACTTGAAAGTGGATATTCTTAAGAAACATAGGAATATCCAAATCACCATTTTCATGAAATTTGGTTGTTACTGCTGGGTATATACCATGCCAAGAAACTTGTCGCGTCATCGTTGTTAATTTTTATGAGTATTTGTCAAATAGTGTAGCTGAGCTGAATCTTCTACACTACAAAGATTAACTAATTATAGCCTCACTTATACGTTAAAAATACCTTTTTCTTGTACTATTCTGCTGTTTTCAGTCCTGAAGAAACCAAAAAACTATAAAGTATGTACATAAAGCATAAATAGTCGCACTAGCTTTTTTCGATTCCTGATTTATGCAGAATGTCTAATTGAGCACCAAAAGCAATACTTATATTTTCACGCGTATAAGTTGATTCAGTTTCACCAAATGCAATGAGTCGCTGATTTAGTAAGATTACATGATCGAAGTATGATTCCACAGTGGAAAGATCGTGATGGACAACTAAAACCGTTTTCTCCTCTTCGCGCAATCTAGTTAGAATATCAATTATTTTTTCCTCGGTCATCATATCGACTCCTACAAAGGGCTCGTCTAAAAGGAAGATGTCAGCCTGTTGAGCAAGTGCTCTAGCTATGAATACACGCTGCTGTTGTCCTCCAGATAATTCACCAATTTGTCTATTCTTAAGATCAAGTATACTGAGATCTTCCATTGCTTTAATGGCCAATGCATGATCAGTTTTATCGAGTCTCTGAAAAATCTTTTTATGTGGATATCTGCCCATTAACACGACATCCTCAACTGTCGCTGGAAATGTCCAATCTACATCGTCTTTTTGAGGGACATATGCAATGCGATTGCGCACATCGTCTATTTCTTGTCCGTGAATTTTCACCGTACCAGAATTAGTGGTAATCAATCCCAAAATAGCTTTGAATAATGTTGATTTGCCAGCTCCATTGGGCCCAACCACTCCGCAAATAGTTGATTTAGGTATCTCCAAGAAAATATTCGTTAGTACTCTCTTACGGTCATACGAAACACTTAGTCCTTTGACGGAAATTGGTATTATAGAGTGATAGGGTGTCATGGTTTCTTAAGTTTAAATAATAAAACCGAAAGCATGGCCAGAACGAGTATAGAGGCCAACACAATTTTACTTGTTGTTGTCAGTCCGTCGGTCAAACTTGGCACAGATTCTTTGTTTTCATTTTCCGTATTCTCTTGAAGGGGTAATTTTTGTGAAAGGGCATCCACTATTGTTGTCGTATTATGCCATAGCATATCGATATATGTAGAGCCACTGCTCGCTTCATCCCCTAGCGAATCAGCATATAATTCACCTCCGATTTTGACCTTATTGTCTTTTGCGATCTGTTGAAGCATCTTTGGATTAATAGTACTTTCAATAAATACAGCAGGTACCTTATTCTCTTGAATAACCTTGGTCACTCTGATTATGTCAGAAGTCTGAGCCTGTGCCTCTGTGCTTATTCCCATTATGGCTTCAAGTCGCACATTATATCGGTCTCCAAAATATTGAAATGCGTCATGCGAGGTAATAAGAACACGTTGATCGACGGGTATTTTCTTAATTGCTGCTTCTATGTCTTGATCAAGTTTAACAAGCTTGGCCTTATAGGTTTCATAGTTTGCTTCGATAGCTTCTTTTGAGGAAGGTCGCAATTCAATAAGCGCGTTTTTGATGTTTTCGATATAGATCAAACCATTTGCAGCAGACATCCAGGCATGCGGATCGGAAGAGTTTTCATATTTTAAACTGCCTATGACATCTATACCTTCAGTGATTCTTACTATTTTAGCTTCTGTTCCAGAATTCTCGATCAATTCAGTTATCCATCCTTCAAAAGTTAATCCATTTACAAGAATCAAATCAGCTTGTTGGACATTTCGTGCATCACTCGGTTTCGCCTTATACTTGTGTGGATCTCCTCCTATCGGTACGATGGATTGAACAGTGAATTCGTCTGTCATTAAGTTCTCGGTCATATCCTCAAACATCGATGCTGAGGTAATTATTTTCAACGGGGCTTGCGCCCAAACGGCAGTGCTGAATAGGAGCATTACAAAACTGATATATATATGTTTCATTTTCTTGTTTAGGCTTGTATTACAAATAGATTATTGCAAATCTTATTACTTAATATTTTGGATTGTTTGTGTCCTATTCTTACTTGCATCGTATCGTCAAAAGATATTATTCCTTCAATTTCTAGCAAAGTACCGATTTTGATTTCTAGCATATTTAAGACTTCGAGGAAAGAAGCGTCATCTTCTACGACAGAGCACAGTCGACCACATTCACCAGGTTTGAGAGTACCTAAAAGGACTTGTTCACGTTGAGGGAAATGTCCAGAAGCATCCGGTATCGGATCTCCATGTGGATCATATAATGGATTGTCAAGATAGTCAGCCAAGCGTTGAACTAGTTCAGGAGCTCTTATATGCTCCAATTGCTCTGCGATATGATGAACTTCTGACCAATTGAATCCTAAATTTTCTACTAGAAATGTTTCCCACAAGCGATGCTTCCTAATCAAATGGGTTGCGACCTCTGTTCCACTTTCGGATAATGTGATCGGCTTATAGCGCTCATAGAGAATGAGGTCTTTTTCAGCCAGCTTTTTTAGCATATCAGTTACTGACGAAGCTTTAGTACTAAGCAACTTTGCTATGTCGTTTGTCCTTATTGGCAAATCATCGCGATCTGCTATCGTAAAAATTGCTTTAAGATAGTTTTCTTCCGTCTGTGTAAGCGGCATACAATAAAATTTTAGACCAATCTAAAAATATTTTTCGGCTTAATCTAAAAACGAGTCAAAAAGCTATTTTGTTTTATCTATAGTAGACCTTCTTAAGTTCTTTCAGTACTGGCTCCATTCCTTGAATCTTGATCTCGTAGCAATTCTGCATTAAGTAACCGATTTTGCCTGGAGGCCAACTTTTGTTCTTAAACCAAACCAAGTAGAATTCTGGTAAATCTACAATCAATCTACCTTGAAACTTGCCAAAAGGCATTTTTGTGGTAATGAGATCGATGAGTATTTGTTTATTCGGTACAGCTGGATCCATATTTTTGAAGTAGTAATCTATTAACTAAGATGGTTCTTGATAAGAATTATAAGGCAAAGCATTGAGCTCATTCATATGCAAAATAATGGAGGTAAGATCTTGTAAGTTCATACAATTGAAATGCCCTTTCGGGCAAGCATTTGATCCGTGCTTTGAGCATGGTCGGCAGGGTAACTTGACTTGGTGCATAAAGTGAGGAACATTAATTTTTCCGTAGTAAGGAAATACACCATATTCTGGAATTGTAGCTCCCCAAATGCTAATCGTTGGTCTTTTGAGGGCAGCAGCCATATGCAGAAGTCCAGTGTCCCCAGCGATTAAGAAATGAGATTTTTCTAAGTAGGCAGCACTTTCATCCAAGGATATTTTCCCTGCCAGACTTGTTGTTTTCTTTGGAAAGTCTAGGGAAAGTAATGCCCCAGTTTTTTCTTCTGATGGTCCGCCAAGTAGAACTAATGGTATGGGACTTGCTTTGATAATTGATTTCATTAAATCAAGTGGCATGTTTTTAGTTGCATGTGCGGTACCCAAAGCCAAACAAGCGTAGCTGCCTGGACTCAACTTGACCGATTCTTGAGCATTTTGTGATACAAAATAGTCCATACCTTTGCCGTCTTTCTCTACAGACCATTGTCTTAATGTTTTCATTCCCCTTTCTGAAACATGAAGGTCTGGTAAGGTATTAATACCAGTATATATAAGAAGTGCTTTTCGTAGACTAAGCTTGTTTAACCTAGGTGCTCGTTTTCCGAGGGCAATACATAATTTGATTGAACGCAAGTTATTATGTAGATCAATTACGTGGTCAAACTTCTCAGAACGAAGCTCTTTCACCAATTGGTCCCAACTGTCATCGAACAGATGAAGCTTACTGATGTAAGGATTATCTTGATAAACTGTAGCAAAACTTGCTTTGGTAACGACATGCACTATTGCACTAGTCTGACGCTGCAAACAACGAATGACAGGTGTAGTCATTACGATATCTCCGATGGAACTAAAACGAATTATCAAGACTTTCATGCTGCGAAGGTATGATATCTCAAAAACCTAAGAAGCATAGTTTAAAGGATACTTGAGAAACTTTTGGAATGCTAGCAAGTGAAAAATTACAGAACAAGCGAACAAAAGTATGGGCAAACTCTCTTTTCTTGTTACTTTTGCTGGCTTATTAGACTAAAGGTCGAAAGATAAGTGGTTTGATAGAATCCGGACGAGATGGAAATATGAGTCAGCGAATCATTGGAGAATACGAAGGGGTAGAAAGAGGACCGTTGTTAATTTGCATAGGCGCTATGCATGGTAACGAGCCAGCGGGAGTGAAAGCACTTGAAATGATGTTCAAGATGCTAGAGGTAGAGCCAATAGTCAATGAAAGTTTTCACTATAGAGGGAAGATCGTAGGAGTAATTGGAAATACGAAGGCTTACGCCCAAAAGAAGCGGTTTCTTGAGAAAGATCTGAATAGACAGTTCCGTGAAATGAACATCGAAAAGATCAGACAGCAGGATAAAGCTGAGCTTGAAAATGAAGATCTAGAGCTGAGAGAATTACTCGAATTTATTGAGGACCAGATTAGAACGTACAAGCCAGAAAAGCTTTACATACTTGACCTACATACTACCTCATCTCGTGGAGGAATCTTTTGTCTGACTACAAATGACGACGAAAGTATTGACATAGCAGTAAATCTCCAAGCTCCAGTGGTCAAAGGTTTCTTAAAGGGTATCCGAGGTACAACACTGCATTACTTCAAAGAAGAGAACACGAAGGTTCCTACTGTGGCATTAACCTTCGAATCCGGACAGCATGATGAACCACTTTCAATCAATCGAGCTATAGCAGCAATTACAAATTGTATGCGGATTATAGGAAGCGTGCGCGTAGAAGATGTTGAAAATCGTCATAATAAGTTACTTATAGAATATTCTAAGAACTTACCAAAAGTCTCTGAGCTCTTGCGTCGACATGATATTACACCAGAAGATCAATTCAAAATGAGACCCAATTTTAAAAACTTTCAGAGACTATCTGCAGGGGAAATCATTGCAGATGATATTAATGGACCTATTGTCGTAGAAGAAGATTGTCTTTTATTGATGCCATTATATCAGACACAGGGTGAAGAAGGGTTTTTCCTGATTAAAGAAACAACATCATGATTATTACTGAAGCGACTATCGATAAGATCTTAGATCAACTTCAAGCTGACGAAGCGTATCAAGAGACCTTGACATCGCGTTTCGAAACAATGTATGAAGAGTATGTCAGTTATCTGAATCAGGAAATCAATACTTTATTAAGCGAAGAAGAAGGTGATCTACTGCACTTTGTTCATGCGATTCTTTTGGAAGCATTCTTACAAGCAGATGATTCACTAAAGATATTTGAAATGGATGAATTCTATGATGCTGAAGAGTCGATGTGGTCGTCGTACGAGGATAATATTAAGGCTCCTTTCAGAGATCGTATTACTACTGTTTTTGATGCTAGTGATGAGGAAGATGCTCTTGCATTTATTGAAGATACCTTAGTAGATCCAGAGGAGGGTGAGGATTTTCAGTTGAGTGCTACTGGAAGAGATGTAATTTGGAATGTCTGTGCAGCTTTTGTCACAGTTCTTGTAGCCTAAGCAATAAATCAACTATCTAATTAGAATGTCGCTAGTAATAGGAAAGTGGTCTGAATATGGAACACGGTGTGTTTTGTAATTGAGAACCTGCAATGACTTGTCTGAAAAGATATAATCAATTCTCAGTGCAGGTATTGATCCGTTAAAACTTGTTCCAAGTCCAAATCCCTTTTCGGTAAAAGAATCTTGCAGTTTGTCGCTGATACTTGTATACAAATAAGACTGCGGAACATCATTGAAATCTCCCCCGACGATTACCGGATAATCTACCGTTTCAATGTCCTCAAGTAGGCTTTGTAATTGTTGGTTTCTCTTGATTGTTGCGTCAGAGTACTTGCTCATCATTTGTTTAACTCGGTCCCAAGTTTTGGGATCTCCAATTTCTCCAGAAGATCGTACGTCCTCTGCTAGGTATGTAACACCGTTTGAGTGTAAATGTACTGAGTAGACTCGGATAGTAGTTCCATTAAAATCTATATCAGCCCAAATTACGACGTTGAAATTATTCTGGAAATTCAAGAATCCTGATCGGACAACAGGGTATTTACTCATCAGAATTGCCCGCTTGTTCTTAAACTTTATAATCTCGTGTTTTGGAAATCGGCTTCGGAGTTCTTCAACTATTTTGGAGTTTGACTCCTGAAAAAAGGCTACACCTTCGCCAAAATTACTTTCTAGAAAGCTATAAAAATCCGCTCGATCTTTACTTCTTACTGATAAGCCTGAAGCTAGATTATAAGATGCCACGTGAACTATCTGCTCTGACTTTATAACCTTTTCTGTGCCGAAATTCATAAAACGCTGAGCTGATGAAAATCCAATCAGAAGTGCAGCTATAGAAATCAGACTATAAGTCCATTTCGTAAATAACCAAAAAATAGCAAATGCAACGAGTAAGAAAAAGAGAATAGGATAAAACAAACCAAATATGGGTATGATTTGATTGGCCTCTGGAGAAATAAAGGATGACAAGTAAGAAATAAACATGATCAAAACCAGTATCACGTTTATGATAAGCAAGGGATATTTTATGAATTTCATATCCTATTTTTTGCTTACACTGTCTAGAAAAGCTTTTTCTTCTTTAGTTAAGCTATCAATTCCTTTTTTTGATATCTTATCAAGAATAAGATCAAGTTTGTCTTGATTGTCAGAGGTCTTCATACTTGATTTCCGTGAGCTTGCAGAGGTTCTTTTTCTAGTTCCTGAAACGGCAGCTTTGTGTCGAACTTTCAATGGACTCTTCGGCTTTTGGGCTTGACCCGTAAACAAATTCTTCCACCACTCAAAAACCCGATTAAACCAAGGACTAGGATCATTACCTCCGTTAACCAAAGAGATAAACAACCAACCCATAAACATGCCCCCAAAGTGCCCAAAATGTCCACCTGTATTACTAAGATTGGCAATTCCAATCAAGTCGAGAACAATGGCAGCAAGTGCAATCCATTTCAATTTTACAGGACCTAGAAGGATCATGTGTATCATGTAGTCTGGTGCAACATATGCTGTAGCGATAAGAATTCCTAAAACTGCAGCAGATGCACCGTGAGCAGTACCTCCACCTGGCAAAATCATATTGACGCCAATGAAATAGAACATGGCACCCATCAGACCTGCCAAAAGGTATAAAGGAATGACCCTCCGATCACCCATAAGATCTCCGAAAATACGTCCAAACCAATATAACAATAGCATGTTCCACACAAAATGCATAAGACCTCTATGCAGAAACATATGCGTTATGATAGTCCATGGTTTTTTGAGCAATTCATAAGGGTCACTCGGAACACTCAAGAATTTCATGACGGTATCTTGAACTGCTTTGTAGTCAGGACCTGCAAATAACCCAATAAATGCAAATAAGATGTATAGCGAGATGAAAACAACGACATTGATGACAATCAATTTGGTGACGTTGTTACCAAAATTTATCTGATCCTTTAAATCTCGATATATCGATCTAAACATGAAATTAGTTTTCTAGATGATGTGCATGGTACACTATGAGCTATAAACCACAACTGAATATGCTTTTGGTCTATTTCGCTGTACATTATTAAACGAACATGATCAAAGAAAGGTTTTCTTAGTAATCATTTCTTGGATAAAAATGTAAAAGATTCAGACAAAATGACCTAACAGGCGGCACTTGAATTAAGTCAAAACTTTTGAACTTTGACTAAGTCATATTATGATACACATTTTGAACGTCGTCGTCCTCGTCAAATTTGTCTAATAATTTTTCAATATCTGCAACTTCTTCGGACGATAGTTCTTTAGTCTGAGTTGGAATACGTTCGAAGCCAGAAGTCAATATCTCATATTCATTTTCTTCTAGGAAACCTTGGATTGATCCAAAGCTTTCAAAAGGTCCGTAAATGGTTATACTTGCTGGTGTTGGTGGCTCGGCCTCTTCATCCGCGTCTTCTCTGAAAACCTCCTCAGCGCCGTAATCAATTAATTCAAATTCAAATTCCTCCAAATCGAGTTCGGGGTTATCTGCAATTTTGAAAAAACATTGGTGAATAAACATAAACTCGACAGAACCAGTGGTTCCTAGACTTCCATTGCATTTATTAAAGTATGATCGTACATTGGCTACTGTCCGATTGTTATTATCAGTTGCCGCTTCAACCATGATCGCGATGCCATGAGGCCCATAGCCTTCAAAAGTTATTTCCTTATAGTCAGCCGTGTCCTTATCTGTTGCACGCTTGATAGCCCGTTCAACATTATCTTTTGGCATATTCGCAGCTTTGGCATTCTGCATGACTGCTCTTAGTCTAGCGTTCGTTTCAGGGTCAGGTCCGCCAGACTTGACGGCCATAACAATATCTTTACCTATTCGGGTAAATGTTTTCGCCATTTTTGCCCACCGCTTAAATTTTCGGGCTTTACGGAATTCAAATGCTCTTCCCATTAGTTTACTTTTAGTAAGTCTACTTCAAAAATTAATACTTGATTTTTCGGAATGCTGTTGACACCTTGTGTCCCATATCCTAAAGCTGATGGAATAAATAATCTGATGCTACCTCCTTCACCAATGAGCCGGATCCCTTGTCTCCAACCTTCAATAGTATTTCCAAGAATGAAGGTGATATTGTCATTTTCGTCAAAAACCTCACCGTCTGGAAAATAACCTTTGTAATTACAAGTAACGTTATTGTTTAGGTTTGGCTTTTTATCTTGGTTTCCTGGAGCCTCAATAATATAATAAATTCCAGTTGTGGTGACAAGTGCTTCATCTGACAAACCGTTATCATTAAGATAGTCAATGATCTCCATTGTGTCCTCCTCAAAGATTTCTTCTGCAGATTTACTGCAAGATGAAAGCGATAAGCCAAGGAACAGACCAAAAAATAATAGGTATCTCATAAACTAATTTTTTTTGCAAAAGTAAACATCCTTTTTGATTTTGCATGAGGGTGCAACAGATGTAATCTATTCTACTTGAAAGAATGATATAGCCAAGACCACAAGCTTGATCAATTATGTTTTGGTGTATGGAGGGATGGCGCTTATTGAGGAATGGTAAAAAGTGTGTGGATGAGTGCATGTTAATTGTGCGACTAAGTTATGTTAAGTAGCTTGCCCAATGGGAAGCACGTCAGTCATTCTTTTGTTTTTATTTGTATCTCGAGAGTGGTCGAAGAATAGCACCATACACTATCTATTGTTACTAGTAGTCAACTTCTCTACATGTATACAGTAAAAGAAAGACAAACTTCTCCTTGTGATGGAAGACTCTACTAGCCACGTCTACATTTTAAATTGCACCGATTCATTGCTGTAAGATTGTTGTAGGACATTTTGCAATTTGCCTATAAAATAAGGCTTGATTCTTTTGCTGCATATGTGTTTTAGAAATAGAAAAAATCAAAGACTTATTCAAGACATAGAATAGCAAGAGTTTGTGAATTATCGTTCGGTTTATTAATTGATTTGTATACTTAGCTTGGTACTTAAACATTAACTTAGAATTTTATATCATGAAAAGCAAATTATACAAAATACTAAGCCTTACTAATGCATTGTTGATAAGCCTAATTTTTACCAGCTTTCTAAACGCTCAAGAGCTCACTGAAATTCTAGATGAGAACGATACTACATACTTTCTTATTCGAGATAAGGTAGCTACTTACCTTGATACAGTTCAATCAAATGGTCAAGGAATTAATGGTGGAAGTGATTCTATCATCGAAGACGGATTTGTCGCCAATTTTCATCGCTTTAATCAATACTATGCCAATCGAGTAGATGAAAACGGTAGTATAAAAACAGCATCTGCCAAAATGATAGAAGCATTGGATTATCAAATTGATTTTGGCTGTGACAGTTACGGAGAAGCAGAGTGGCAAAATGTAGGTCAGATCATAGATAATACTGTACAAGAAAGGGGACCAAATTATGGTCGAATTGATGGCATTTCAATCAGACCTAGTAATTCTGATATTATCGTGGTCGGAGGCGCAAATGGTGGTATATGGAGAACGGAAGATGGTGGAGCTAACTGGGAAAATGTAACCGACCAGAATGGACTTTCCGTAGCAGGCGTCAGAGAATTTGTAAGACACCCTGACGATGAAGACATCATTATTGCGATAACTAAGAATCACTTTACGACATTTGGTAAATTTGAAAGAGAAGAAATAGGTATTGGCATTTTAGTATCGTTTGACGATGGTCAGACATGGGAGCAAACAAGTTATACGAATGGATATAATAAGCACACTGAACTCTATTCGATTGCCATTGATCCAAATTCAACTATACTAAATACAACTATTTACGTAGGTACACCGAGAACAATCGATAAATATAGTGGAAGTATTAACGGTATTACTACCCAGCCTTGGGAAAGGGATTGGCATGTGGAGCCTACTTATATAAGTGGTTTTAGACCTAGAAACGGATTTGTAAACTTTCATGACATGATAGTAGATGATAGTGGAATTTTCTGGTATTGTAATGCACTCGGAGTATATAAATATTATAATGGATTCCACACAAAGATCAATAACTTCCCAATTGAGGCAGGTGATTATTCCCCCGATTTATCAAACTTACCAAAACCTTGTAATCCTGCAGGAGTTTTTAACAATCCTGGTTACTATAATGCTAAGCTTGCTAAGAATATGCTTGGGCAGATTTTCGCTTATGTAGTTCTTTATCCAATTGACCAAAACTGCAAGTCAACAAGTAAGGAGTTGTCCTATTTCTTCCGCACATCTGATGGTGGCGTAAGCTGGTCTGGAAGTAAATTCACAGAAGAACATAGACTTGGTAATCTTGAAAACTATTTTGCGGTAAGTCACTATGATAGCTTAACGATATATCTGGAGTCTTATCGGGGACCCAATAAGGACGATTTTAGAAGAGTAATTAAAACAACTGATTTTGGCCAAACTTTTGACTACAATGAGAATGCAAGTTATTACCACGAAGATATTAGAAATATTACCTACTTCGGGCGTACTTCAGATGGAACAAATGATATTGTCTACATAGGTACAGATGGAGGAATCATGAAAACTGAAGATGGGACAAACTGGCAAGATATCACAGGAAATGGCATTCTTTGCGGAAATTATTATGGTGTCGGAATCTCTGAACACCTTGATGGTATAAAGTATGTAGGAGGGCAAGACGGTTCCTATCGAGTCTACGATAGAGATATAGTTTATACAACTAGAATTAATGGTGATAATGGAGACGTAGGAATAGCCTATGTTGAGATGGATCCGGTCGTTTACCAGCAGACCCAAAGTGCTATAGGTAAGAGAATTAATCAATCAGGCCCAGGACAAATTGCACAGAATAGTCCTCCGGGAGGTTTTCCTATCGTGTTTAATTTAAGCGTTAATAACAGATTTTCTTACCCTCCAATATTCATAAATCCACAGAATCAAAGGCAGAAATTTGTTCCCATATTTGGAGGAGTGCAATTAATAGAAATATCCGAAACAACTGGTTCAGAAGTCAAACATGACTTAATCCAAGACCTTAGTGTCCATGCCAACGGAAGAGCCTCATGCGTAGCGATGTCAGAATCAAACCAAGATGTAATATTCTACGGAGTTAATCATTACAATGGTGATTTGATCGGTGAATTGATGAAAGCTACACGCATTAACGGTGATAATGATAATTGGTCTGTTGTGAAAATTTCGGGTGCAACTAGTTTTCCGCTTCTTCCTGTATCAGGAGTTGCTGTTTCGCCTACCAATATTGATCACATATGGGTGACATTCAGCGGTTATGCAAGTGATCCAAATGAAACGAAAAGACGGGTTTTCAAAACAACCAACGGAGGTATAAGCTGGACCAATATTTCTGGGTGCCTTCCTGATGTTGCAGTCAATAAAATCATGTATCATAATACAGGCAAAGATGGGCTGGTAATCGGAACAGATTATGGTGTTTACTACACAGACAACGATATGATGGAAGGAACCGATCAGATGTGGTCGATGTACGGAGAAGGTACGCCGCGGTGTATGATATCAGATGTTGAAATAAGAAACTGTGATAACAAAGTTGTGGTTTCTACGCATGGTCGAGGTATATGGGAAGCTGACTTACCTGAACGAATTTTAATTACAGATATTTCAGGAAATGAAACATGGGATGAAGATAGGTTGATAGACAATACAGTTCGAATTCTATCTGGAGCTACACTGAACATTACAAATGCCGAAATCAGAATCGCTAAGGACGCTAATATAATTGTATCCCCAGGCGCGCAACTGACGCTGAACGGCGCAATGCTCACGAATCAATGTAGCTCATTATGGGGCGGCATCGTTGTCCGAGGAGTCGCTAATCAGTCTCAAAGCTCTGGTATGCAAGGAGTCCTTCAAAGTACCAACTCTACAATCGAAAATGCGAGAATTGGTATTTATGCCGGCGATGATGACTTGAATTTCACGGGAGGAATCGTAAACTGCACTAATACAACTTTTCGCAACAATAAGCGATCTGTAGCTTATATGAAATATCGAAATTTCAACCCTTCTAATCCAGCAATAACATGGGAAAACCAAGGCACATTTACAGATTGTGACTTTCTGCAGGATGATGTTCTTCCCAATGGTGAGAAATTCTCAGCCTTTGTCACCATGTGGGCAGTTGATAATGTAAAGTTCTATGGGAATTCTTTCTTCAATGACGTCGCATCAATTGACCAGCTTAATGATCTTGGTTACGGAATTAAAGCAAAAGATGCATCCTTCAAGTTAAATGGCTGCACAGGTACCTGCCCTCTTGAAGATCCTTGTTGTGATTTGAACCCAAATGTTTTCACCAATCTAAAATACGGCGTATGGTTTTCGCAAGCCTTTGGCAATCGAGCTCCGTATATTGCGGGAAATAGATTCGAAAACTGCTACAAGGGCGTACAGATTGCTGGTGGAGTTAATGCCTTTATTGTGAATAATGAATTTGAAATAGGTTATTTGCCACCAGGGATAACTGCGACTAAACGCGCATATGGTATTTTTCTCGATCAAACAAACGCTTTCATTGTAGAACAGAATACGGTAACTGCTTCCATAGATCAAAATCAACAACAAACCTATGGTATACTTGTCCGTAATTCACTCGTCGAAAAGTCGAAAGTCAATGATAGAATCTACAACAATACGCTTGTGGGGCTGACTCATGGTAATCTTGCAGATGGGAATAATGCAGAACAGTATGATGATGCTACAAATAGATTCCCACAAGGTCTTCGCTATCTCTGCAACGATCATCAATCTAGCGGAAATTTTGATATTCATATAGAAAATGGATATGGAATTCAACGTGAGCAACTCGCAATTAATGCGCTTGGTCAGTTGCTTCCTGCTGGAAACACCTTTACTCCTTCTATTTCAGACTTCAATATTTTTAATACAGCAGTGAATAATGTGGATTATTATCACGGACTTGCCAGTAATGAAATTCCCTCATCTGTTAGTTCTAGTTCTGTTACTAATATTCCAAACAATGATCAATCATCAGAATGTTTTGACTATTTTGAATTTGAAGAAGAAAACCCAGGAGGTCCTGAAAAAAATCTTACTGAAATTAAGAACGAATTAGACGATTTCATTTTAACAAGGGATAGTACGAAGACAGTAATACAAACCGAATTAGTTAAGAATACCACGCTCAATCTGGCAAGCCGAGTGGCAAATCCTAGTGCTTACAATAAAACCTTGGAACAGGATTTACTGTCTGTTTCACCATTCCTCACTCAAGAGGTAGCGGAGCTTTTAATTGTTAATAGTCAATTTCCCTCTTCTGATTTGATAGATATTTTGAGTGCGAATCCTGAACTCCTGAGAATTGATACTGTAATTCAATTGATTATAAGCGCTGTTACACCATCCATTTCTGAACAAGCACAACTTACTCAAGCTAAACAAAGCATTAGCCTTCGCGGAGAACTGGAATCTGTTGTACTGGCAGCTGATGCTATTGCGGATGATATAAGACATAAATACTTAAGGAGCTTAAGCGAAACGCAACAAGATCAATCTACCATAAACTATAATCCAACGATTGACAGTGTTTTACAAAGCTATACTTCGCTCGATCTTAGTTACTATGTACTAGAGCAGTCCTTTGAATCTCCTTTACAAACGTCGATTCCGATAGAATTTGTGAACATAGAAAATAGTCTTGAGGCAGGATCAGCAGTACTTATCGAATATGAGCATCTTGAAGATCTATACGATTTGACAATTGATATTCATCAAGACAATAGAGAAATTCATCAAATGGATTCACTCGAAGTAATCGATTTAGTTTCACTAACAATTGTTGATGATCTCTCTAGTCAAAAGGCGAAAGGGATTCTAGAATTCTTCTATAACTACTCGTTTGACAATCCTACCACAATGCAATCATTAAGCGTTTCACCTGATAACACTTCAGAACAAGTAGACAATGAAAGAACATCATTGATTGAAAAACGCCTTAGGACAAGTGCAATTACCATTAGTCCTAATCCTGCTTCGCAACAAATCAGAATACAGTATGAAAATGTATCGAAGTATGGTAATCACGGAAAAATAATAATACTAGATACCTATGGACAGATAAAAAGACAGTTTGATATATCTACTGATAATCAGTCATTTTCCGTAGATATATCTACATGGCCTTCTGGCGTATACTATTGTCGTCACTATTCTTCAAAAGAACAATTTCAAACGAAAGCCTTTATAAAGCAATAATATTTTCTATATTGAAAGGGGGAATTGTCTAATTCCCCCTTTCTTTACGTTTTAGAATTCATTTATGATATGAAATCCTATCGACTTAACATTCTCTTTATCTTAGTAACAATCCTAGTTACAACGAGTAATGCTCAAGTTTTTAATAATCGATATATTCTAGATTATACATCTATGGAGTATTTTAATGTATTGGTAAAGTCGGACACTATAATTACGATTGGATTTGCCTCTGATTTTATTCCACCATTTTACCCACATTTGAATATTAATAAATTCAGTTTAGAAGGCGGCCTTTATGAATCTTCCTATTCGATTGATAGCTCGGGGTATGGCCTATTCCCTCAGTATAGTGCGACAACAACAAACAGTTCTCATTACATTGTAGGAGGTGGAGGTCCCTCGGGGTTTAACCTTTTCGGCTTTTTGAGTAAGTGGAATAGATTCACAGATAAAGTTGAAACACTACAATTCGAACCTGTCAATAGTTCTATTACACAAAGGGCAATGGACATTGCCCTTTTGGACTCTATTATGTATTCCATTATTTTAGATAGATCAAGCGGCAACAAATTCACAGCTCGACTTGTGAAACTTGATACATCACTGAACATTCTCTGGGAAAAGCACTATTCAGATCCAGAATGGAATTACACACCATTTTCTATGATCATGGACAAGGATAGTAATTTGATTGTGGGATTACAACAGAGTATAAAAGGGACAGTTACAGAAGAAGATAACATTAATTCAATCGTCTGGAAACTGGATAAAGAAGGTGAATTGATAGATAGTTTTAGGGCACAGAACTGGACGTATGGCCCAAACAAGATTCTCCAATCGGCTGATGGGGGCTATATGTTTGTAGATCGGATCCATCTGGAGAAGGATGATAATGGCAATTTTATGTTTAAAAGTAGAATTGTCAAATTGGATTCAGAGCTGAACTATGAGTGGGATAATCAAGTGTCTGGTATTGATTATTTCTCTGAGCTATATAATCTAAAAGAAACTTCTGATGGCAATTATTTAGCCGTGGGAATGGTGTATGATAGTCTTGGGTCAGAATACTGCTACTGCGGACAGGTTGTAAAAATCGATCAAACAGGAGATATACTATGGAAGAGTTCTATTGACTTTTACAGAGAAGATCTGCCATTTACGGAGAATCGATTTTACGATATTATAGAATTAGAATCTGGGGGCTTTGTTGCATGTGGAGCATCTTATGGAATTAATGTAGATTCTTTTCCACAACAAGCATGGCTCGTACGCATGGATGAAAAAGGACAGGTAGTGAGTCAGTGGGATATCCCTACTGAATCTCCATCTGCAAGCGTACAGGTTGTTCCGAATCCAGCGCAAGACCTCGTCCGTATCCGCCTGGAAGATGAAGAGATACTGGAGCGATATGAGCTGTATGATCAGCAAGGAGTTATCGTACAATCTGGATTTCCGAAGAAAGCCGCGGAAGTTCTTGATGTATCTCGATTACCTGCAGGTGTGTATTATATTCGAGTGAATGGGCAGTCGGTGGGGAAGCTGGTGAAGCAGTGAACCCCGTGTCATCGATGCTTTAGCTTCGTAAATTCAAAATAAAATGTATCAAAGTATGGTAATCACGGAAAAATAATCATAATGGATACCTCTGGACAGATAAAAAGACAGTTTGATATATCTGCGAGCAATCAGTCATTTTCAGTTGATATATCTGCATGGCCTGCAGGCGTTTACTACTGTCGCCACTATTCATCTAAAGAACAATTTTTTCTATATTTAAAAGGGGGAATAAGATGATTCCCCCTTTCTTAACGTATATCCCTACCTAGTGAAAAAGCATTGTAATTCTATTCTATTTTTTCTTGTAATTTGCATTTGTCAACATCTAGATGCCCAAAACTTCAATATTCGGACAAGAAATGATTTTCTAGCTACAGAGCATTTTAATCTATTCATACTAGGTGATACGATTATTACAGTTGGCTTTGCAGTTCCTCCATATTTGCCTTTACCAGCTAAAGTAAATATCACAAAATATTCGCTTGATGGAGAGGTAGGGACTTCGGAAGCGTTAAAGCTTGATTCATTGAAGGAATACTTCCCCTTACTCCAAGGAGCAAGTAAATTATCTGGAAATGAACTTTTGATCGTTGGAAGTGGCGGTTATAATGCGCTGAATCAAGAGTCTTTTGTATTGAAGTACAATTTACTAACAAGTAAAGAAATCTTGATTCATTTTGAACCTTTGCAGAATAGTATTACGAATGCTGCTAACGCTTCAGTTAGAAGTTTAGATGCACGTTATGTATTAGTAACGGACCGTGTCAGCGGCAACAAATTCACAGCTCGACTTGTGAAACTTGATACATCACTGAACATTCTCTGGGAAAAGCACTATTCAGA
>CBFHTK010000012.1:0-23471 GCA_965658745.1 Saprospiraceae bacterium
ATGTACAACCCGAAATGAAAAACATCCACAGGCTTTGTATTCTAAGGGCAAGATGAGAGGAAAGTTCTATTATCCCGTTTAAAGCGTTCAGCAAGGTATGATTGTTAAAGACCTACCTGCGCATGTTCGCTGCGGAATAAATGTAAATTCGTTACATAATAAGTAACACCCAAGATTTCAAAGTGAAAGTTTTGACCATCTAGGCATGTTACATCAAATTTATTATATACCTGAAGTTCATTAAATGCCTGTCGTAGCGTTTTCAGGATTTCCAATGGACTCCATATTTATACTAATGAAGCTCGACATTTTTTGATCATTGTTAAGCTTATGTTTAAAGAGTAGTAACGGACTTGTACCCGCTAAAAATGGACTTCCTTCTTCACACTCTATGGTTTCCGTTCCATAGTAAAATGTCAAATTTTCAGCTGGCAGACAACCTACTTGATCATTAACAACACACCCGAGATCTGCATCGATCCATAATCCAAAATAGAAGTTTGACAAAGACTGTTTACCATGGTAAATTGCCTTCATATCGATCATCGATGAAAATGCAAGCTCAATTGCAGCCGAATTTATACTGGAGTTGACTAGAAATTCCATTTGTATTGGGTCTTCGTTGTCTTCTTGCATATCATTACTAACCCAGAAGGTGGACTCTGTGCCTCGAATTAACGGATAACCGCCCTCTAGTGGCTCGTATTGGCCATTACCGTTTCGATCCTTAAACTCAGCCAAGCCTCCCTGGTTTGATTGGGGTAATTCAAATCCAAACTTTTGTTCAAAATGAGGATTACCTATTGCAGGATAAAACATAATATCATCGGAAGTAGACTCAGTTATTTGTCCATCTGCTTCATAGTCTAGAATATGATCATCTATATTCGCTCGTTTGACTGTAAATCCTTGATTCCAATTTTCACAAGTAATTTCGTCAACCAAACCTGCATCATCGTTCAACAATCCCGGTTGATAATTTTCAAAATCCAAATATTGCTTTGCAGATACCCTCAATGAATTAGTGGCATCAATTCCACCCATCCAAATACCGCCTTAATATATTACTGGCAAAGTATTCCCATCAGTAGCTTTGAGAATGTAGCCTGACTCAAAATCGGAATCGGAATAGAATGTCATATCCATTCGCTGACTAATCTCTAGATCTTCTAGATCATGTTTCTCAGAGTTGCTGTCGACATCGCATTGGCCATAACCTAGGCCAAAAGAAGTAATTATAATCAAAAAGAAAGCGAAAATTGATTTCATATGGGAATTTTTGCTAATCTACGAACATTAAGTTTAAAGGTCAAGGGCTCTTGCGATGCAATGACTTCCAAGAGGAGTTAAATACAAAAAAAAGAGACTGTCTGCTTATGAGACAGTCTCTTTTCTATAGTTTTATAAATATGCTATACTTATTCACATAAATCTTTTGCATCAAGTAGTTCCTCTTTTGAATTGATTTCTTGAGTAGAACCATCTGCAAACGTAATCGTGATTGGAAATTCAATCGAAGGTCGTTCAGTTGTATCTGGATTCTCTACTTTCCAAGCTCTTATGGCTTTTTTCACTGCACGCCGATGTTGCACTTCTTCAGATGTTCCGTCAGGAAAAAGTATGGTTATAGGGTATACTAATCTGAAACAAGGCTTGATGTGGCCATTTTCCTTTCTACATTCTCGCACAAAGCTTCTTAATTCCTTTCTGTCTGCCACAGTTACTAACTCTCCATCTTGTGTTAACAATTCAACTGGATATGATAACCTTGGTCTTTTACCTTTACCTTGGTTTTCAAGTCGCCATTCTTTGATAGCTTCTCTTATCTCTTCTTTAGTTTCATAAGATTCAATTTCTCCATCGGGATATTCAATATCTACAGGAAAGATTAATTCAAAACAGCCACCTTGGCCGGATCTAGTTTCTATTGCTAGATTACTTGTGGTATTATCCGCATATTCTTCTGCTTCATCGAGACTAACCGATCTTTCACATGACGAAAGAATGAAAACAGAAAACATTAGATACATGGAATATTTAAACCAATTACTTGTCATAATACTGAAATTTAGATTGTAAGATAATAGTTTGGTGGCCACCATTTCAACATCATAGACTTTTTGTGGATCAATTGGTTTAATTAGAAAAGAAGTTTTTCTGAGAATTACTTGGAAAATAGCTAGACATTTTAGTTTTCAGTAACATTGAGTAGCTTTTTTACCATGTATTGGATCATATCATTTGTTAATGCTCTCGCATCGCCTTCCTTACAATCTTTATTATCTGTTACTTCTGGCAAGTGAATCAGATAGTATTCATTGTTCAATGACATATCCATTATTGTTGTTGCCAAAGCCATGGGGTACTTATAGCTACCATCAACCTCCGAAATAACTTTACTTAAAGTCTGGACAAGTTTCTTATAATTCATGTAAAAGCCATTGTTTTTCAAATCATCCACCTTTTTGTGATGATATACTTTGGTAGCATTTTCAACAACGAGTCTGTGCAAACCGCTTTGGTCTATATAATCGGGAACATTGGAATTTTCAAGTGAATTAATCAAAGATGTAATCATTATATCTAGCTTGTCAATGGGTAATTTGACATTTCTACTGTCCATTAACAAAATGTAGTGCATATAATCCCAGTACCACGCAACTAAGTATGATAATAATTTGTATTTATTTTCAAAGTATCTATAGACAGAAGCTTCGGTAGAATCCATTTCTTTTGCTAACTTTTTGAAATTGAATTCTTCAAAGCCTAGTCTATTAAATAGCGAAATTGAATGGAAAATAATCTTTTTCCCAAGTGAGGTTTCTGTTGGGTTTTTAAGGGAAATTGAAGGATTTACCTCTATACTTATGTTGACCTTTGGCATAGTAAAAATATTTATATCAATAGTAAAACTATTATTTATAAAAGTTGTTTATTGTTTTGTAAAATAATTTGAGCTCAATGACATTATTAAAAAGACTGAATCCGATTCAGAGACTCTTCAGATTAATACAAATTGATAAAAAAGAGATTTATCAAGTATATATATATGCCCTCTTTAATGGTCTTGTCAATTTGTCAATGCCCTTGGGTATCCAAGCAATCATAAATCTTATACAAGGGGCGGAAGTTTCCACAGCATGGATAGTTCTAGTAAGTTTTGTTATTCTTGGGGTTTTGTTTACTGGAATATTACAGATGCTTCAACTACGTTTGGTGGAGGATATTTCTCAAAAGATATTTAACAGAGCGTCTTTTGAATTTGCCTATCGGATTCCCAAAATTCAGTTCAAAGAGCTCTACAACTACTATGCTCCAGAACTAGCTAATAGATTTTTTGATACAATAACAATTCAGAAAGGTCTTCCTAAGCTTTTAATTGACTTCTCATTGGCTGCTTTTCAAATTTTAGTTGGGCTTATTGTACTAAGTTTATATCATCCATTTTTCGTGATCTTTGGTCTGTTACTTATCGTTTTGGTATACTCAATAATTGCTATTTCAGGTCCTCTGGGTCTGAAGACGAGTCTCCAAGAGTCCAAATATAAATATCAAGTCGCTCACTGGTTGGAAGAAATTGCCAGAACAAAGCTTTCCTTTAAACTTACTCACCGACCGGAAATCTCACTAAAGAAAACTGATGAATTTGTTTCGAGTTATCTCAAATCAAGAGAAAATCACTTTAGAATTCTAATACGTCAATTCATAGCTTTAGTAGGTTTTAAAGTTCTTATCGCTGCAGGATTGCTAATTATAGGTAGTCTTTTAGTATTTCAACAACAAATGAACATTGGGCAATTTGTAGCTGCTGAAATCATAATCTTGCTTATTATGAATAGTGTTGAAAAGCTAATTCAATCTCTTGATTCAATCTACGATGTTCTGACTGCCTTAGAGAAAATTGGATACGTAACAGACATGAAGCTTGATAAAGATGATGGGATATGTATTCCTGAAGAGGTAGAAGAATTTAGTTTAGAAGCACGTGACTTGTGTTTCGAGTATCCTGATTCTCGACATTCAATTCTACATAATGTAAATCTTAAGATTGAGCAAGGAGAATCGGTATTGATTTCAGGACCTGCTGGAAGTGGAAAGTCTACATTAATCGGATTGCTTTCAGGTATACTGGAGCCTACTGATGGAGTAATAAAGTATAATGGTTTTCCAATGCAATCTTTGGATTTTGAATCGCTCAAAAGGCATATTGGATACGCTGTTAGTAATCATTCTATTTTTCTTGGATCGTTACTGGAGAATATCACGATGGGTAAAGATGACATTGCCCACGATAATATAATGAAAACAATAAAGATTGTCCATCTTGAAGATTTTGTTGCTGGTCTTAAAGATGGATTAGATACTGAATTAGATCCTGAAGCAAAGCGAATACCTAGAAGTGTGAGCAACAAGATCGTTTTGGCACGAGCCATAATCAACAAGCCAAAACTATTAATTCTAGAGGACCCTCTTGATCATGTACCAGTGCATGAAAAAAGAAGTATCCTTGAGGCGCTAACTGAAGAAGGTAATCCTTGGTCGATTATCGTTTCTTCAGTTGATATGATTTGGAGGGATTTTATTCCTAGAGAAATAGACTTGGATTCCAAAAATCAAGTCAAATAAATTAGACTATGCTTAATATCACTAATAACACAATAGAGAGTAAAGTCGTACAAGACAATTATTCTGCTTTCAATACCCTTAGAGCCAAAAAGCACTCAACTGCATTAATTAAGATTCTGTTGATTATGGGATTTGTCGCTGTGACAGCCATGTTTCTTCCATGGACTCAGAATATTCGTTCAAAAGGATATGTAACCACGCTTCTTCCTGATCAAAGACCTCAAACTATTCAAGCTCTTATTGGGGGTAAAATTGAAAAATGGTACATTAGAGAGGGTCAAGTTGTTCAAGCTGGTGACACTATCCTCAAAGTTACAGAGGTCAAAGAAGAGTACTTAGATCCAGAATTGTTGGACCGAACTCAAGGGCAGATTGATGCAAAGATTGGATCCGCTGACTCATATGAAAAGAAAGCGCAACGATTAGAAGAACAGTATCAAGCTTTACTTAAAGGAAGAGAAATTAAGTTGACGCAAAATGAAATTAAAATTCAAACTACCAAGCTAAAAATTGAAAGTGATAGCATGGAGTTGGTGGCGATCCAGCTAAAGCAAGTAATTGCTGAAAAGCAATTGGTCCGTATCAAGTCTCTTTATGATGATGGGATTAAGTCTCTTACGGACTTGGAAGCAAAACGCATGAGTGTACAGGAGGCAAATGCTAAAGCTACATCCTTGATTAATAAGATAAACGCTCACAGAAATGAACTAGACAATCTAGTTGCCAACAAGCTTGGTATTATCAACGAATACGCTGATAAGCTTGCGAAAAGTAGTTCCGATAGGATGTCTGCATTATCTAGCAAATTTGATAGTGACGCAAGCGTAAACAAACTTAAATCACAATTTAATGCTTACGAGGTAAGACAGAAAAACTACTTCATTACATCGCCGATTGATGGTATGATAACTGAATCTTTACAGAATGGTATTGGAGAGATTATCAAAAATGGTGATAAGGTAGTAAATATAGTTCCCACAGAATACCAGCTTGCAGTAGAAACTTATGTAGAAGCATTCGACATGCCGCTTTTGGCAATTGGGGAAAAAGTCAGGATTCAATTTGACGGATGGCCAGCAATTGTTTTCAGCGGTTGGCCAAATAATAGTTCTGGTACGTTTGGAGGGAAGATTTTCGCAATAGATAATGATGTCAGTAAAAATGGAAAGTATCGAATTCTTGTTGCTCCAGATGAAGAAGACAAAGCTTGGCCTGAACAACTGCGTGTTGGTGGTGGTGCTAATACAATCACACTCTTAAAAGACGTGCGTGTAGGATATGAGATATGGAGACAATTGAACGGTTTTCCTCCAGACTTCTATGAGAAAGAGGAAGAAGAGGCTTTGAAAACAAAGGCTCCATTAAGGAAATTCAAATAGTATATGGAAATCGATTCTTTGATATTCAAATATGCATATCCTATGAAACTAACTACAACTCTGTTTGTGATAGCCTTCTCCTTTGTTGGTAGCGCATATGGACAAGATGTGCTATCGTTTGATGATTTTATCGGCTTAGTAAAAGAGAATCATCCTGTCGCACAACAAGTCAATTTGATGACTAAGAATGTTGAAGCGAACCGCATGATGGCAAGAGGGCAATTTGATCCAAAAATTGAAGCTAGCTCTGAGAATAAAAGATTTGAAGGGTCCAATTACTTTCAGCTTAATCAAGCAAAAGTAAAAGTTCCAACATGGTTTGGAATAGAATTGAACGCAGGTTTTGAGAGTGCCGATGGAATCTATACAGACAATAGTGATAACTTGCCTGACAGGGGTATCTGGAACGCAGGTATTAGTGTTCCACTAGCAAAGAATTTTATTATTGATGAAAGGAGGGCAGCTTTAAGACAGGCGAAAGTATTTGCGAGAGCAACTGAGCAAGAACAGATTTTGGCTTTTAATGATCTCTTACAAGTAGCAGCTGATGTCTACATAGATTGGCAATACAATCAGGAATTGTTAAAACTAGCTATAAATGGTGTTGACTTAGCTTTTAATCGATGGAAGGATACGAAGTCCTCTTTTATTCAAGGAGATAAACCAGCAATTGATACCTTGGAATCATATATCAATTACGTCACTCGAGAGTCTCAAAGAATAGAATTCTTGCAAGAGCTTGAAAATGCAAGGTTAGCGGTTGAGAATTTACTTTGGAGAGATGGATATATACCATTGGAATTGGAAGTAGGTGTTGAGCCAGATTCACTGAATCAGTCATTCCTGCAAAGACAAATGGATAGCTTGTCACTTATAAGAGCGCAGCTTATAGCTTCGCATCCTGAATTGGTTCTCTATGACACCAAAGTAGAGTCACTTGAAATCGACAATCGTCTTCAAAGGGAATCGCTTAAACCAGATCTGCGAGTTCAGTTCAACCCTTTACTTGCAACGGACGATCAATCCTTGTTTGCACCATATAATACCAACAATTATAAATGGGGTGCGAGTCTGTCCTACCCTCTCTTGTTGAGAAAAGAACGAGGAAAAATTAGAATGACAAATATCAAAATAGAAACGACCCAATTGGATGCTAAGATCAAGGAACAATCCATTATCCAGCTTTTAGATACGTATGAAAATACTGTAGAGCAGACAATTGCAAAAAATGTTTTACTCAATACTAATATTAACAACTATTTCAATCTCTTGAGAGCTGAAAGGCGTAAGTTTGATATTGGCGAGAGCTCCGTTTTTCTTCTTAATAGTCGTGAAACAAAGTATTTGGAAAGTCAACAGAAACTTCTTGGGGGATTGCAGAAACTACTTCAAAGCAGGGTCATATATCTTTACTATACTGGTCGCCTTTCTCAAACAATTTAATAGGTTCTTATGAAGCTGAACAATCTTGAGCGTGAATTAGAAAAGATTTACCAAGACTTGGTTAATCATGAATTCATAGCAAATCAAATTGCAGGAAAGGTTCATCTGGGCCTAAAATCAGAATAGGTGAAATCCAAAGTACAAAGAAAAGGAAGAAGCAAATTAACTATATTTCAATCAAAAAAGGAGACCATATAGTAGTTCACGAATCAGCAGTTGTTGGTCACTCTGCTAAGTATGGCAAAAAGAGTGAGCTGATTAAAGCCGCTAGTATCTCCATTACAAGTGATCAAGTAATTAAAGATTTAGCTGTAGGAGAACGAATCCTTTTCGACAACGGTAAAATCGAAACCAAAATAATCGGAAAATCAAAAAACAAAAAGTAAAAGCAATTGTAATCAACGATTCAGATAAAAGACTGAAGTTACGATCAGATAAAGGAGTAAATTTCCCTGATTCTGTTCTTACATTACCATCACTTACAGAAAAAGATACAGTAAACATCCCATTTGCTTTGGAGTACGCTGATATTATTGGTTATTCTTTTGTGAGACATGTGCATGATGTCGAATATTTAATTGAAGTTTTGCAAAGCAGTAAGAAGAAAAAGATGCCAGGAATTGTTCTTAAGATTGAGAACAAAGAGGCTTTTGAACGATTACCGATGCTATTAATGAAGGCAATGCAACTTCCCAAAATAGGGGTCTTGATTTCAAGAGGGGACCTTGCAATAGAGCTTGGTGCCGAACGAATCACAGAAGTTCAAGATCAAATTATGTGGATTTGTGAAGCAGCTCATATTCCGGTAATTTGGGCGACACAAGTGCACGAAAATCTAACCAAAACTGGGATAGCATCAAGAACTGAAGTTTCTGATGCTTCTATTGGTGCAAAAGCCGAATGTGTGATGTTAAACAATGGTAGATATATACATAAAGCTGTATCGACTTTATCTGATATCCTAATTCGGATGGAGAAACACCTCAGCAAAAAGAAAAGTAGAATGCGATCATTGGCCATTGCTTCGTATAACATGAGAGAAATACAAAGACAAATTCTAAAAGTCTAGAGCATCATGAAATAACTAGTCGCTTAATTAAGCGTATTTCCTCATACAACGAAAAAAGGCCCTCGAAAAACTTCAAGGGCCTCATTTGTTTACCTTTTCTTACTCAACTATTCCGTTTTATCAGCTTTACTAGCTGCTTTCTGCATAGGATTTAGTTTATCCTTCATCTTATTGGCTTTGAACACTTTGAAACGATCTGGCATCTCTTGTTGAACTGGCCAATTGTTATTAGCTGTATTAATATCTGCTGTCTCTAAATAAGGATCAATAACGATACCAGTTACTTCTTTGTCTTTAATAAAAACTTTCGTGAATTCATCTTCATTCAACCTCCATATCTCTACAGGTAACTTCTGTAGTTCTTTCGTTCCATCTTTAAAAGTCCATTCTATTATGACTGGCATAACAAGTCCACCTTTGTTAGAAAAGTAGAGTTCATAATAATTATTGTCACCAAATTTTTCTTTCTTTTCCTCTTCGGTAAATACTTCATTATAGCGAATGAACTCACTAACATTTATTGAATCTTCCGTTTCCCAAGGTCTATAATTCGTGTAGATATCTCTTAGTGCTGGGTCCTTATCAACTGGAAATTGCATTCCTGCTTCTTTGTTTCTAATTTGAGCTATATGCGTAATTCTTGGTTTTAATTTATTACTAAATGTATCAATTTTTCTTTCGGGATTATTTTCTAGATCTACCTTATACCATTTTATGCTATCTAAAGAAACGTCAACAGCATCAGTACTGTAGAACCATCCTCTCCAAAACCAGTCAAGGTCCATGGCGCTAGCCTCTTCCATTGTTCTGAAAAAGTCTTCAGGTGTCGGGTGCTTAAATGCCCATCTTTCACAATACTCTTTGAACGCATAATCAAAAAGTTCCCTACCCATAATCGTTTCACGGAGTATATTCAAAGCTGTCGCTGGTTTGCTATAAGCATTATTTCCATAGTCTTTGATATTCTCACTGTTTGTCATGATAGGCTCTAGAGATTTTTTATCTCTCGCCATATATCTGGCAATTTGGTGAGCAGGACCTCCAGATGAAGGGTAATTATTATCAAATTCTTGTTCAGTAATAAACTGCATGAAGCTATTTATTCCTTCATCAAACCAAGCCCATTGCCTTTCGTCACTATTGATGATCATGGGGAAGTAGTTGTGACCTACTTCATGAATTGTTACTAAAATACAAGCATTCTTAGCTCTTTCGGTATACGTACCATCTTCTTCAGCTCGTCCTGGATTGAAGCAGATCATCGGATATTCCATTCCATTCGCAGCTTCCACTGAGATGGCAACAGGATACGGATATGGTATAGAATACTTGGAATACGTTGTCAATGTGTGATCTACTACTTTAGTTGAGTACTTGTTGTAGATTGGATATGCTTCTTTACCGTAGTAACTCATTGCCATAACACTTTGACCTAGTGAGTTTTTATGTTCCATGGCGTCCCAAACAAATTTCTTACTTGCTGTCCATGCAAAGTCTCTTACATTCTCTGCCTTGTATTTCCATGTCTTCATCATTGTAGAAATTGGCTTTTTTTCATTTTCCAATGCTTCAGCTTTCGTAACGACCTCAATTGGGGTATCAGACTTTTGTGCTTTCTCCCATCTTTTATACTGGTCGCTAGTAAGCATGCTTTTGTAGTTTTGACACTCTCCCGTCGCACCAACAATGTGATCCGCAGGGACTGTGATTTCTACATCGAAATCACCAAAAGTTAATGCAAACTCACCTCGGCCTACGAATTGCTTATTTTGCCATCCTTCAAAATCACTGTAAACACACATTCGAGGGTACCACTGAACAACAGTATAGAGATAGTTTCCATGATCTTCGAAAAATTCATACCCTCCTCTACCCCAGCTTGGATTACTCATCCGATCAATTAGCTTGTAATTCCAATCAATATTAAAAACGAATTTCTTGCCGGACTTAAGTTCCTTGGGTAGTTCAACCCGCATCATCGTTCCGTTTATTGTGTAATCCAATTTAGCACCTGATTTATCTGTAACTTTTAGAATATTTACACCGTATGGAGCTTGGTTTCTCCATACTTCTAACCCCACCAAAGCACGTTCACTCATAGTCCCTCTTATCGACGAGGTATTCATTCTATGCTTCATGGCATCCTCTGCATGCTCATTTTCGTCAAGCTGTAACCAAAGATATTTCAAGGCGCTTGGGCTATTGTTATGATATGTGATTGTTTCACTACCGTGCAAACGTTGTTCCTTTGTATCCATGGTACATTTGATCTTGTAGTCAGCTCTTTGCTGCCAATATTCTGGCCCAGGTGCACCGTCAGCTGTTCTATAAGTATTTGGAGATCTCCAAAATGGATCTAATTGCTCAAACTTGTTGGCATGATTTGCATCAGGATTATTTAGCATTTGGGCCTGTAGCCCACTAGAAAAAATAAACACTACAAAAAGTAGTCTCAAAATCTTATTCATGTATATTGTTATTGGTGTTATATTAAAAAATATTACTATAAGTTCCACGAAGATAATACTTGCTGTCAAATACCACATATTCTTTCGACAAAAAGCTGTTTTTATGACAATTAGATGCATAGAACAAGAAATTTAGAGCTGTCTTCAAGACAATTTTGCTTTGAATTGATGCATATTTCTGATTAGTAATAGAATCTCTTTTTGTAATTGACTAAGTCATAGGTGATTTTAGCATAGAATCTTACTTTTGTATTCAATTCAAGATATAAGTTCTAGAGCTGCTCGTAAGTATATAAGGATCTTTTTCTTTCCCTAATTCTTATCCACTCATCAATATTGTTTCTACTCTTTCTGATTAAGCTTTATCTTTGGAACCAAACGGACCTCTATGAATAATCGAATAACCGCTATATTGCTATCGATCCTACTAGTTTCTTTTTCTACAGTTAAAGCTCAAGATCAAAACACGGAATCAACAGAATTTTGGTTGACTTATCTTGAAAATCTGGATTTACTATTCAATGGAGATCCTCAATTCTCGTTGTATATCGATGCAGAAGCATCAGGTGAGTTGTTAGTTGAATTTCCTGCAACTGGTCTTAGCTATGAGTACGAGTACGATGCTGGAACTATAACAGAAGTTATTCTGCCTGCAGGTTTATATTATTCAGAAAGTAGTGAAGTCGCCACTAATAAAGGATTAAGAATAACTACTTCAACACCAATTGAACTTACAGCTTTTCATTATCGAATTTATTTCTCTGAAGCAACAAAGGTCTTGCCGATTGAAAGTTTAGGAAGTGAGTATTATGTTATTAGTTTTCTGGATTTTGACCAGAATGTTGATTCGCCATCATCATTTGTGGTTTTAGCTACAGAAGATGATACTGAAATCGAAATTACTCCCACTGCAAACACCACAGAATTTCGACCCAAAGATGTTCCTTTTATAGTCGATCTAAATGCAGGGCAAACATTCGAAGTGCAATCTCAGGGTGAACTTACGGGATCAAGTATTATTGCATTGAACGGTGAAAAAATCGCAGTTTTTAATGGGGCACTTAAAGGGAATGTTGCTTGTGGCCCAGCAGATAGTCATATGTATGATCAACAATTACCAAGAGAGCTACATGGAAATGACTATGCAGCAATTCCTTTTGGAAATCAATCAAAAGGATATTTTCGTATCCTTTCGCTGGAAGATAATAATCAAATATCGATATCAGGTAGTAATGTTGAAACTCTTGAAAAGGGTGAACATCTAGACATTGAATTGAATGAGCCTTCCATTATCAGTTCATCGGAAGACTGTTCTGTTGCACAATTTTCTTATTCGTTTGAATGTAGTAATCCGAAAAATGGGGACCCGAATATGCTACAGCTTTATCCGCTTGAATTTAGCAATAAGCGCTGTAGAGCGATCAACTCTATAGGTTTTGGAGGTAACTCTGCAGGTTTTACTAGCAGGTATATAACACTAATAACTGAGGCAGCTTCTGAATCCTCCGTAGAGGTAGATGAACTTCCTATCCAATGGAACTCAATCAACTCGACAGACTATAAGTATTCAATCGTTGAAGTTCAAGAAGAATCAAGCAGTATTACTGCTCCTTTAGGTGTTCAAGCCTATGCTTACGGTTTTGGAGAATATGATGCTTACACTTATGGATTAGGCTATGATCGCAATATTACTTCAGAGACTTCTGAGATTGTTGATGAGTCTTTCGAACTATTCCCCAATCCTACTTCGAACTTTGTAAGGCTTAACTCTGAAACATTAATCGTTAAACTAAGTATCTATAATCAAATTGGTCAGGAACTCGACTGCATTTCGGATTTACCTTCTAAATCACTAAAGATAGACTTAAGTCAATTTCCGTCAGGAATGCTTTATTTCCAAATTCAGACTAACAATGGAATAACTAGAAAATCTGTGCATAAAATTTAGTTAATCAGGGTAGCGTAAATCAGCTGCTTTCAGATTATATTGATAAATCTGATTCCCCAAATTATCGTACAAGGTGTAGACTAATTTGCGTTTTTTTCTAGGTCCTACTACTTCAATAAAGCCAAAGTTCTTTTCATTGTAAGTGAAACCTTCTATAGCATACTTATTTCCTTCATCTCTATATTTATGTGTGCCGGAAGTTAATGGCGAGCAAGTAAAGTCGTGAAGTGGATACGCATCCTGACGATCCATCTTTGAAATTTCACTGTGATGTCGATCACCAGAAAGAAAGATCACCCCTTCAATTTTCTCTTCTTCTAGACGTTGGAGCAGATAGTCTCGCTCTTTAGTGTAATTAGCATAATTTTCATACACTGCTGCTGAACTAACTGTCTGTCCTCCGATACAAACAAACTTGAATGGAGCCCTACTTGAAACCATTGAATTTATTAACCAATCGATTTGAGCTCTACCTAATAATTCCTTATCGTCCGATTTCATTCTATTGGCATCTCGATGATATCTATTGTCTAAAAGAAAGAAATCGAGATCTCCCCAGTGAAATTTTCCCGTAATTCCACCTGTACCAATTTGATTGGTATTTGGGTTACCCCAAAAGAGATTAAAAATTTCTTCGGTCTGGTTCTTTAGTTCATAGGTTCGATCTGAGTCATTTGGCCCATAGTCATGATCATCCCAAATTGCATAATTGTGAACACTTCCTAAAAGCGCTTGTAGCTGAGCATTTGATCTATCTCGCGTGTATCGATGTAAAATCCCGTCTCTGCTGTAAAGGTCTGGCGTCCGTAGGTATGTATTATCGCCTAGCCACATCATAAAATCAGGTTGCTTTGCAAGAATGTTATCAAAAATTCCAAATTCAGCACCAAATGGTCTGCCAGGACGGTCTTCCTTGGGTTCATTGTTGTAGTAGCAAGAACCAAGTGCAAATTGAATTTCCGGAGGATCGGACCTATATTGCCAATACTCCAATGCTTGAAAGGACAATTCATACGGTCTAATTACTACTTTTCCATTAATCAACAGCTCATACTTATATTCCTTTCCATAGGTAAGCTTGCTAGGAATTAGTTTTGCAACAAAAGCATCTTCCTCTTCTGTAATTACAGATTCGGTGATTCTACGCTCTTCTTCATCATTCCAGAAAGCTATCTGTACTTTCGCGGATTCAGTCGTCTGAACCCAAATCAGTGCCTCTCTATAATCGGCATAGCCAACCATAGGTCCCGCTTGCAATAAATCACTGACTTGCCCATTCATTCCTAAGGAATATAGAGCACAACAAATAAATACTATTAATCTCATGTTATCTTCTTCTTCTACTTCTTGTTCCTACACCTAGAACTCCTAAAAGTCCTCTTGTTAATTCCCTTGCTACAGTTCGTCCTATTTGACGCGTCGTTGTAGAGGAAAGCACCTTTTCCAAAGTTGATTTCTCTCTCCTCGCCCTTCTGCGTTGATTATTGATCACCTCTCGATGATCTTCCTGGTGAGCTCGTTCTATTTTGCTATTTAATATTTCGTAGGCCGAATCTCGATCTATAACCTGATTGTAAACAGGAATTAGATCTGACTGTCGTATGATTGAACTGATCTCACCATTCGTTAAGATATCCATTCGGGATTGCGGTGCCCGAAGATAAGTGTGCACCAATGGTGTTGGTATCCCCTTTTCATTCAGTCCTGTAACAAATGCTTCACCAATTCCTAGTTCCGTTAAGGTCTGGTCTACGTCGTAGAACTCAGTTAGTGGATAATTCTCAGCAACAAGCTTGATTGCTTTTCTATCCTTAGCGGTAAAAGCTCTTAATGCGTGCTGAATCTTTAGACCCAATTGAGATAGAACATCATCTGGAATATCTGTAGGATTTTGCGTGACGAAGATTATTCCTACACCTTTTGATCTAATCAATTTCACAATTGCTTCAATTTGATCTTGCAGGGCGCTAGATGCCTCATCAAAAATCAAGTGAGCTTCATCAATGAAAATAACGAGCTTTGGTTTATCTGCATCTCCTTGTTCTGGCAGTGTAGCATATATCTCAGCTAACATCTGCAGCATAAAAGTTGAAAAGAGTTTTGGTCTATCCTGTATGTCGGTAACTCGTAGAATTGAAACAATACCATCTCCATATTCATCCTTTCGGATTAAGTCATATACATCAAAGGACTTCTCCCCAAAGAATACTTCCGCTCCCTGAGTATCTAATTCGATAAGACGTCTCAAAATAGCTCCCGTAGAAGCAGTGCTGATACGACCATACTCAGCTTCAATCTCTGCTTTCCCGTCTGTAGTTACATATTGTATTACTTTCTTTACGTCTTTAAGATCGAGAAGCGGAAGATCATTGTCATCGCAGTATTTGAAAATAATTGCAATAATTCCTGATTGAGTTTCATTCAGATCTAACATTTTTGAGAACAATACAGGGCCAAATTCAGATACAGTAGCTCTTAATCTTACTCCAGGTTCATCGCTCAAAGTAAGGAATTCAATAGATGATTTGCCAGGTATGAAAGGAAAACCAATTTTTTCATGTCTTTCATCTATCTTCGGATGTCCGTCAGATGGAACTGCAATACCTGAAAGATCACCTTTGATATCCATCAACAAGGAAGGAACTCCTTTACTTGATAATTGCTCGGCGATAATTTGTAGCGTTTTAGTTTTTCCTGTCCCAGTAGCACCTGCTATTAAGCCGTGTCGGTTAAATGTTTTTAGGGGTAACCTGACAAAAGTTTCATGAAGGCATTCTTTATCAATCATTGCTCCACCTAAGATAATCGAGTCACCTTTGAATCGGTACGCTTCGTCAACGATCTTTTTAAATTTTTCTTTACTCATCTTGAATCTAATATGATTATATTTTCTCGGATCTCTACGCATGGTAAAACTTGTATTGTCATAGAGATTATCGTATTCAACCTATAAATGCGAAGATATTATAATATGTATGAAATATTTCATTCTAAACAATATTAAAACATAGAGCATCTAACGATTATTCCAAACATTGATACGTTTCCTGTAAAGATTCTCATCAAATTTCCACTTACCGACATTCACCTTAGATTCAAGTATTTCCTGGTCTTCACTCGGTAATAGGTAAGTATAGAAGTCAAGTCCTGTGGCTTTTTCTACCTCATCGACCGTAACAGCGAGACTTTGTAGTCTTTCTACGCTCTTTTGATTATCTAAAATAAACCCAATTGCTTTAGTTTCAGGTCCTTTCATATCGAGAATGACCTTGTAAAATTTGTCTGGAACAGCAACTTTATTTTTTCCAATGAATTCTTTCAAATTGGCATCCAAAATTGGCCCAGTGACGACAAAAACCTCTTCGTACTTATATGCCCAATCACGGACAAGGTTCTCCAATTCATTCCAGATTCCACCATTAAAACTGCTAATTTGAGGAGACATATTACTCATTAGAAATGATGCTTCCATTGCCTCTCTGTTGTGTGCCATATCTGCGGCTGGAGCGAGATGTCCGCGACTATAACCACTTCCTCTGTAGTCATAATATGTTGCCGAGCCAGTAGATACTGATAAATCGTCTTCAAATCGCTTTGCTCGAGGTACGTTTGGCATTCTAATCAACTCTTTCGTTAGAGGGTATGCAACCCATTCCGATTGCTCATACTCTTCAACATATGAAAGTGAATAATATTTATGATGGATTATTTCTCCATTTGAACCAGCAGGAATATATATCTGATCAGGTAACGATTCCACAGAGTCTTTACTAAAATCAAAGACTGCAACCTTATCCATTTCAGAATCTACCTCAGAAACAATAGGAATCGAATTGATGGTACGCCCAAGAAACCATAGTATAACCACAAAAACTGCTATAACTAAAATTATTTTGACGATCGATGCTCCTTTTAATCCACCATTTCTAGTATGGTTCTGCCTAAATTTTGCCATAATATTCTATCCGTTTAAATCATATTCCATTACAACGTCGCATCTTTCAGTATGATTGGGAATTGTTACCCTAGTGAACCCTTTCGATAAGTAAAGTTGTAATGCTTCTTTAAGAACGGAAGCAGATTCTAGGGTTATAGTGCTATAGCCAAGATCCTTTGCTTTCTGTATGCAAAATTCAATAATCCACTTCCCCACTCCTTTACCACGACATTCCTTCAAAAGGTACATTTTTCTAAGTTCGATCTGTTCGCTATTAAGCGGAAAAAGTGCAAAACTTCCGACAATTTTCTCTGTTTCTGAATCCTCTACTACTGCAAATAAACCTGACTTGTAGTGTTCAACAATATTGAATAGATCATGATCTACTCCCTCAATATCCAATATAAGTTCATAGTCCTGCAAAATATCAAAAATAATACTGCGTACAGTTTGTTCGTCACCTTTTTGGATAGTCCTAAAATTGAAATTCTTGTATTTCCCAATATCCATAGTCATCAATCTTAAGCTAAGATATATTAAAACAGATTAAATGCTTTCAAATAGGCTTTTTTTATACTTTTAACGTCTTGTTACTTTAGAGATACTTAACTAAAGCTATATTTAAGTTCTTAAATTATCCTCTGAGATGAAAATGCTGTTAGTTTGTTTGTTCCTGTTGTTAAGTCCCCTTTTTCTAGGCGCTCAAGTCGTCTCTTCGATCGGTAGTGGCATCGTAAATTTCGGTTCTGGAAACAATTCAATTGCAGTAATGGACGAGCATGCAATTTTAAATAATCAAGCAGCAGTTTCTACTGATGACGAGTGGACTTTTGTCGCGGGAATAATAAATCTATACGGATTCTCTTCACTTAATTCACTTTATGCTGCAAGTACAAAGAAGTTGGGTAATTATGGGGTCATAGGCCTAAGCCTAAAGTACTTGGGAGATTCTGAATTAAATGAACAACTACTTGGACTTTCATATAGTAGAAAACTGACAGATAGGTGGCATCTAGGTATCCAGTTTGATTTACTTTCTTACAGATCGAAAATCAGCGGAAATATCTATAGTCCCTCAGTTGAATTAGGTACGATTATCAAGCCGACAAATGACTTGACGGTCGGTTTTCACGTCTTTAATCCTTTTGGAAAGGCCCTTATAGGTAATCCATATAGTGAAACCTTGGTACGTTTGGGAGCTTCCTACCGTGTGTCGGAGAAAGTATCGATTCTCGCTGAAGTTCAGAAATTTCAATTGTTGCCAGTAACACTAAACGTTGGCATTTCATACCAAGTGATCGATCAGTTAGCAATCCGAACGGGTTATCAGTTGCAAGGGAATCAATTTCACGTTGGAATCAGTTACACTGGTGAAAATGTAGGAATTCATGGCGCTACAGCTGTGCATAACTCTCTGGGTCTTAGTTCTGGTGCTGGAATTAGTTTTGCAAAATAGTAGCAATTATTTAAAGACGATAAAAACTCAAAATACTCATATATGAGAATCCTTTTGGTAGCATCGATGACGGAAGAAATAGGGAAAACACTGGATTATCTTAAAGAAAATTGGGAGAAAGAGAATTTTTTCACTTATCGAAAGGGAGAGCATTCAATAACGCACCTTGTTACAGGTATTGGATCTATGCATGCTTCCTTTGCAGTTGCGCGTCAACAAGACATCGAGGAATATGATATACTTGTTAATCCTGGTGTAGCTGCAGCATTGAGCCGCACCATGGATCTAAATCGAGTCTATTTGATTGAAAAAGATAGAATTGGAGATTTGGGTCTTGAAAGATCAAATGGAGATTTCCAAGATTTACATGATCTTCAGTGGGTAGATCCCAACCAATATCCCTATTTTAAATCAGCCTTGGTTCCTAAAAAACTTCATAACCCTACATTTTTACCTACTTGTTCAGCTATCACAGTAAATAAACTTCCTGGACACTACTTGAGTATTGAGAACTTCGAGAGGAAATATCATGTCGATATAGTATCATTAGATGCGGGAGCTGTTCTTTACGCGTCGAGAATGTTGCAGCTTGAGACAATTCAATTTAGAGTTGTAACCAAATATATTGAAGCTGGTGACAAGCAAAACGGTGACATTGAGCAGGCGCTAAATCAACTTAGTATGAGAACTATCGATGTCTTAGAAGCTTTAGTTAAACCCGAAAATAAAGAAGATAACAATAGCCTCATGGATCTATTCAATTAGGTTCCATCCCTTATTTTCCTTATATTGAATTACTAGACCCGTTAATTGGCTATAGCTTTTTAGCCCAGCAGAAACGCCATGGCTTTTCAAATACGTGTCATATACATAGTCTCGTATATCAGGTAGAATATCAGGATACTTATCATTATTTTCTCGTATAGCTTGTATATCAGCTTTTACTCCCATACTTAGTTTATTATATACCTTGCGATGAAGCGCTTTGTCGAGTCTATAAACATCTCTTAGTACATACAAAGTATAATCTATCATCGCACTATATTGAAAAATAGTGTTCTCAGAATCCATGCAAGCTATAAACGCTATGAAGTTGCAAGCTCCTTCGTCAGTTACTCCAAACCCGTGAGACATCTCATGAGCAATTGTGTATGGCCATTCAATTTTCATCATTCCCGCATCAATATGTCCCTCAAAAGCATAAGGTACATAGATACCAGCTGTTTTGAATCGAAGTAGTGCACCTTTTGGCCGTAAGGCCCTTATTCTTGGTCTGCCTGTAGAAGGTAAGTTCATCGAAGAAAGCGTAGATCTTAGTTCGTTTCTTATCTCTTTTTCGACGATGTTTTTCTTAAAATCTTTTAGAGACAGACTGATTGTATCCTCTGACAATTCAGATCTCAATGAGTTTATTGTGGCTTGCGCCCAAAAGGCTTCCTGCATTAGTCTTACAGAATCAGGTTTCAAGCTTGCCTCTAGACCTAAAGAAGTGCTGAGTGGTTTTTGAGCGTAATTCCAGCCCCAAAAAATGTAGAAAAAACTTAGGACTACGAAGATTTTTGAAACGAGTCTAATTACAACTGATATGAATGTCCGTTCTGATTTATGAGGATAGAACAGGTATAGTAGTAAGATCAGAAAGACTATAACTACCATGGGTATAGGTAACCAGTAACCTAGTGCGTAATCATAGAGAATTCGAATGATCTTGAATAATCCATTTAAATATAGAATTTCATAAACAGAAGGAAAAAGGATAAACAACTGGTGAATACACCAAATGAGCAAAAAGAGAATGACACTATTTCGTAAAAACTTCAGATTGGCACGCTGCATTTACTAATTTGTATTACATCAGACGTTTACCGCCTTATGATGAAGGAATTCAAATATTAATAACATATTAACGTAATATAATACATACATTTGCAACTTTAAGGAATCAAATGGCGTTCAAAAATACGAATGCTCTATATATTCACTAGAGTGATATTTACTAATTACAAAATAATATATTAAGATGGCTTTAGAATTCACAGATGCAAACTTCCAAGAAACGGTAATAGATAGTGGAAAATTATCAGTTGTTGACTTTTGGGCAGAATGGTGTGGACCTTGTAGAATGATCACTCCGATCATTGAAGACGTAGCTAAAGAATACGATGGTGCTGTGAACGTAGGTAAATTGAATGTTGACCACAATGGCGATGTTTCAATGAAGTATCAAGTACGTTCAATACCTACAATTTTACTAATTAAAAATGGTGAGATTGTTGACAAACATGTTGGTACAATTTCAAAAGCAAAGTTAGTTGAAAAGATAGAAGCTCATAAGTAATCTCATAAGAGATAATTTCTGACTTTAGATTCAAAAGCCCTCTCAATATGAAAGGGCTTTTTTTATGTTGGACAATAAGTAAATCAAAATGCTTGTTCAATTGTTAATACGTTTAATATATAGTAAGTTTACTATTCTTGTAGCTTAACATCCAAAATACATTATGGACTATTTTAAAGATTTTGACCTCAAATCCATTGAGAATATGGACCTTTTTGCTAAGCAAATAGTAGAGGGTTTTATTATAGGTCTTCACAAGTCTCCGTTTCACGGTTTTTCAGTAGAATTTGCTGAACATAGAATTTATAATCAAGGGGACACTACAAAGAATATAGATTGGAAGGTTTATGCTAGAACCGACAAGTTATTCACAAAGAGATTTGAAGAGGAGACGAACCTACGATGTCAAATAGTAATTGACACTTCATCATCTATGTACTTTCCTCAAGCAAGTAAGAAACAGAAGATCAATAAGCTGCAATTCTCAGCACTTGCTGCTGCATCTTTAATGAATTTACTCAAGAAACAACGCGATGCTTTCGGCATTTCGTTATTCGATCAAGAACTTAAAATTCATACTCAAGCAAAATCAAGCACGACACATTATCGATTGCTTCTCAATTATCTTGAAAAGCTTATTCATGATAGTACTCCACAAAAGACTACTAGTTTAGCGGATGCATTACATACAATAGCTGATCGTATCCATAGACGTAGTTTGGTCGTAATCTTCAGTGATATGCTAGATGATCCTTCCAATAGTGAGAAGCTTTTTTCAGCACTTCAGCATCTTAAATATAACAAGCACGAAGTAGTATTATTCCATACTTTAGACCATAAACATGAACTAGAGTTTGAATTCGAAAATAGGCCATACCAGTTTATTGATATGGAATCGGGTAAAACCATTAGATTACAGTCTGATCAAGTTAAGGACTTGTACAAGGAAAAGATCGAATCTTACAATAAGATGATTAAAACAAAGTGTTTACAGTATAAGATTGATCTAGTAGAAGCAGATATTCGAGAGGGTTTTGCACCGATATTGAGAGCCTATCTAGTCAAGCGATCGAAGATGAGAAAATAACTCTAATCTTCATCTTCATCCCAAAAAGACTGCGACAAATAGTCGTCCTTAAATTCATCCAGTTCACGACGCTCTCGCTTAGTTGGTCGTCCAGTACCTTTCTCTCTAAATTCAGGTCTTGATTTACCAATAAACCAGTCTTTATACTTATTCATTTCTTCATCTGAAGTCAAGTTATCATAACAAGTAACTGCTATCGGAGCCCCTACTCTCTTCTCGATCAGCCTTATAACTTTGATTTGTAAATTAAAACCTTCTTTCTTCACGCCAAGCACATCTCCTTCTGAAATGAGATGTGAAGGTTTTAAAACACGCTCACCTAGTGATATCTTGCCATTCTTACACATAGTAGTAGAAATTGAACGTGTTTTAAACAACCTAACGCTCCATAACCACTTGTCTACCCTAACTTTTGCCATATCTAGCTATCTTCTAATGTTGGACGCTTCATATTCATATCCTGCAATGTCTTCAGGACATGCTTTGCAATGAAATAGTTTCTATATGTTCTTGAATCAACAGGAGCAATAATCCATGGTATTACACTTTCATTTATAGCATATTCGTATGCCTTTCGGTAAGAATCCCAATGCTCTCTCTGCTTCCAATCATCTGGGTTATGTTTGTAGTTTTTCGATGGATCATCTATCCGCTCTTGCAACTTTTCTCCTTGACGCTCATGGGATAAATGTAAATAGAACTTTAGCACCGTGGTATTATTATCTTCTTGAAGTAGAGTTTCCCATGCATTAATGGCATCCATTCGCATTTTTACTCGTTTTTCGTCGATCCAGTTGTGTACCCTTTGAATCAAAATATCTTCATAATGTGATCTAACGAACACATTAATCTTGCCTTTTCTAGGCGCTACTTTGTGACAGCGCCATAAAAAATCATGATCAAACTCCTCATCAGTTGGCTTTCCAAAAGAAGTCGCCGAGACCATCGTTGGCGAACAATATTTGAAAACCTCTCTAGTTGATCCATCTTTACCACTGCTATCCATACCTTGTACAACCATCAGCAAACTGTGTTTCCCCTCAGCATACATAGTCTCTACCAATTCGCCAATTTCTCTAGTGATCTTTTTGGTCGCCTCTTTTGTCTTCTTTTTACTATAGTTTGCGGGTGGCTTTGTAGATATCTTGCTTAAATCAATCATAAATGAATGGGTAAAAGTGATTATTTCCAGAAAGCCTATAATTATGACTATTTTCCTTTATATCAGTAACGAAATTAGATATTTTTGTTGAGAACATGAATCAAGTTGATTTGTTGAAAAGGCAATAAAGAAAAATTGATGATCAAGAATGGAGTAAAAAGAGATGTCAATCAAACAAGTAGTAATCACTTGGATGTAGTTATAGTTGGTGGAGGACCTACCGGGATCAATTGCGGTATCGAATGCCAGAAAGCAGGATTAAACTATGTAATCGTCGAAAAAGGTGTAATCGTTAATTCAATCTATAATTTCCCGTTTAATATGACCTTTTTTAGTACTTCTAAAAAGCTTGAGATTGGCGAAGTACCATTTATTTCGCACAATGAAAAGCCTACAAGATCTGAAGCGTTAGAGTATTACCGCAGACTTGTTGAATCCTATGACTTATCGATAATGCTTGGAAAGGAAGTAATTTCAATTTCTCAGGAGAAAAATCTACATAAAATTTCACTGAATGATAATGAGGATTTTTTTGCAAAAAATGTAATTATTGCCACG
>CBFHTK010000012.1:23534-114004 GCA_965658745.1 Saprospiraceae bacterium
TATTACGATGACGTTCACTTATACGTTAAAAAGGATGTAGTCGTTGTAGGTGGAGCTAATTCAGCTTGCGATGTAGCTCTTGAATGTTGGCAGAAAGGTGCCAATGTTACGATGGTTGTGAGAGAGCCTGAGCTCTATCAGAAAGTTAAGTACTGGATTCTTCCAAATATTGAAAATCGAATTAAGGAAGGTTCTATCAAGGCTTTTTTCAATAGTAAACTTACGAGCATCGAAGAGGAAGTGGTTGAAGTTGAGACACCTGATGGTAAAATCACGCTTGATAATGACTATGTTTTAGCAATGACGGGTTATATGCCAGATATCCCCTGGATCAAAAGTTTAGGCATAGATTTGATGGATAATGATGAAAGAGCTTTCATAAATTCTGAAACACTTGAATCCAATGTTCCTGGAATATATTTAGCCGGTGTGGTAGTTAGTGGTTTAAAAACTAGTGAACTCTTCATTGAAAATACTAGAAATCATCCTGAGATTATCGTAGGATCTATTCTACAGAAAAATAGTTAGTAGTGCATTCAGACATCATTCCACAGTTTACAGCAATTTTTAAAGACTTTGATCTAGGCGATCTTTATTTAGATAGGTTTATCTTAAGTGATGCTCCAAAAGTCTTTATGCTAAGATCTGATCCAACTGTGTTAAAGTACATCTCTAGAGAGCCAATTGAAACTGAAGATCAGGCGACTGAATGGACACAGGCTCGCATTTCCGATTTAAATAATAATCTCGGAATTAACTGGGTAATCAGATCAGCGAAAGGAGGCGAACTGATGGGCACAGTAGGTTACTGGCGGTATGATCCTGAAAGATTTCGAGCTGAAATAGGCTACTCTTTATTGCCGCAATACCATGGAAAAGGAATCATGACTCGTTGTCTACAATGTGTCCTACCTTTTGCATTTAATGAAATGAATATGCACAGTATCGGAGCTGAAATAGACCCGTTGAATCTTGCTAGTCAGAAAGTCCTTGAAAAGACAGGCTTTAAAAAAGAAGCACATTTTACAGAAGATTTCTATTTCAGAGGAGAATTTAGCGATTCAGCAATCTATTCTCTCCTCGAGAAGTGGCTAAGATAGAAAGATGTATCTGATGTTTGTTCGCTGGTATTTCCGTTAGTTAGCGCTTATGCATAGTTTACCAGCAATCACTTTATTAATGGCTAATTTGACTATCATCATAGAGTTTTTTAGCATTAGTACCATAATGAAAATAAAAAGCGAATTCCCGTACTACAGAAATTCGCTTTGGATGGGTGGAAGACGGGATTCGAACCCGCGACCCTCGGTACCACAAACCGATGCTCTAACCAACTGAGCTACAACCACCATAAAATCGAACACAAAAGTAATTCAACTTTCTATATATTAAATTATTTTATCGTACTTTTTTGACAAATTTTAATATTGAGAAATAGAATTCTTACTAAATCACTCAGTACTAGGGAAATAACAACTATTGCTATTTCAGTTTGTCTCTTAGTGGCCTTCCTAATACTTAAGATATGGTACTTAGCTGTACCTTATTTTTGGGATGAATCCTGGGTTTACGGACCAGCAGTTTCGGAAATGGGCAATAGATTCCCATCATTGCTACCAGGTTCTATCGATATTGATCTAAGTCGAGGACATCCGATGCTTTTTCATTTTCTTGGTGGTTTATGGGGTAATATTGTAGGCACCTCGATAGTCTCTTTGCATAGTTTCGCTTTAACCATTAGTTTCGCTCTACTAGTGACACTTGGATATATACTATATAATAAAAATAGTAAATTTAGAATTACAGCTTTAAGCCTGGGAACGGTTGGTCTAGCGTGTCAAGGTGTCTTTCTCGCTCAATCAGCAATGGTACTTCCTGAAGTCTTAGTTAGCTTATTTGTTTTACTTTCCTTGTACCTCTGGTGTAAAAGACAATATGTATTTTCTGCGATATTTATTTCAGCATGCTTATTAACCAAAGAGTCGGGTGCAGTGCTGTTTCCTTCCCTTGGAATTGCATATTTAGTTCATCAGTTGTTACTCAATAAGTTCAGATGGAGTTCTAATTTTAAGATTTCAGGAATCCTTATTATAGCGCTCCTGCCCTACCTTGGTTTTCTGATTTACCAGAATGCAGAATTTGGATGGTATTTCTATCCAAACCATATGGATTTGCAAGCTAGTTCAGCTCAGCAATTTCGAATACAACTACGAGCATCTCTAAATTTTATACTACTAGATCAAAATAGAGTCTATCTAACTCTTTTTATGAGTGCAATACTCGTACTTCGCTTTGGAAAATCTCATGTATTTTGGGCTTGGACTGGATGGTCTTCGATAGTACTGTTTATAATATATGCCACCCAATGGCAGACTTGGACAATGTGTATCTTATTTTTATCAGCAGCTATCGTAACGCTTATTTTACTGCTTCATGCCTCAAGAAAATACTATAAGCAATCACACTATTTGTATCTTACAATTTCTATATTTTCTCTCTTCTATATTGCTTTTACGGCATTTAATTTTTATTCAGCACGATATTTATTGTGCCTTTTCCCATTGTATATGTTAACGCTTATGAAGTTAGCAGTGCCATTACTAAATCGAACAAGCTTCGCTATTGTATACTTTGGAATCTTAGTTTTCCTTGGTCTAGCGGGATTAGATCGGAGCAATATAGGTGATACTAATTTGAGTTTTATTGATGTGGGTCATGCCCAAAAACAAATGGTAGAGTTCCTCGAAGCTCGACATCAAGAGGACATCATCCTGGCTCCTTTTCTTGTTTTAGAATCATTAAAGAAAGATTATGCTGGCTATAAATCGAAACAAAGCACTTTCCCAAATCTACAATATAGCCCTGATGAGGGAAAACCATACTTGAGTATCGTGTCACCAGTAGAAGGTGAATACAACGTAAAAGCTCGACCAAAGAACTATTTAGAGGAAACTCTCCGAAGTTTTAGTTGTGGCAATAGTACTTTTGTTGTAAAAAGGTACTACCCAAAAATGCGGTAGCCAAATGATAAATTCAAAAGGTGGAATCGTTGTTACAGAAAGCTTTGGTTAGATCTCAAACTTAAATCCTTGTGAACGATTCTGTGCGTATTTGTCATGATCAAAACCATATAACTTAGCAGGTCGATGAGCTACATCTTGTTGCATTTCACCTAAATCAATCAACACATCGAGACTCAATATTTTACGCCTAAAGTTTCGTTTATCAAGTGTAATACCCAAAACTACCTCGTATAGATTCTGTAATTGATTGAGCGTAAATTTCTCTGGTAGTAGGTTGAATCCTATAGGCTTCTCTCGCAGCCGCTGCTGGAGACAGTCTAAACATTCGTTCAAAATTTTAGTGTGATCGAAGGCCAAGTCTCCTACAGAATTAACATCTACCCATTTCAGATTCATCTTATTCATCCCACTCAATTCGAAGTGGTCAATTTCTACAAGTGAGTAATAAGCAACCGTTATCACTCGTCCGAGAGGATGTCGATCTACATTGCTGAAAGTCCTTACCTCTTCTAAATACAGTGACTCTTGCCCTGTCCAAATTCCAAGAACTCTATGTGCAGCTTCATCGAGAGTCTCATCTGGGTTTACAAGTTCACCTAACAAGCTCAATTTCCCTACAAAAGGAGGAGTATTGCACTCTACAAGAAGTACTTTCAAGGACTCTTCGTCATACCCTAGAATGACACAATCAACTGAAAGTGCTAATTTGTGAATACCGTCGAATTCTGAAATATGTGTGTTGATGTTTTCCGAGGAAATCATGTAAAAAGGATCGTTTGGTTTATATTAGGAGATGTCAAAGTTAAAAATTCCGTGCCATTTAGAAAGATATTACTCGTATCTTATAAAACCACAAATCATATTTAGCAGAAAAATGGGAATGTTTCACTAAAATTTTTCAATTTGGCAAAAAATAGAAATTCTTGAAAATTGCATTCTGGTATATCGGAAAATCAACACCGTCTTACATTCAAGAAGGAGTGAAAGATTTTGAAAAGCGATTGACGTATTATGTAAACTATGAGAGTCTATGTTTTCCTTTGATTAAGAATGCTGCCAAGCTACCCATTGACGAATTGAAAAGAAAAGAAGCAGACATGATTCTTGGTAAGCTCCAAGGGTCTGACTATTTGATCGTGTTAGATGAACATGGTAAATCATATCGAAGTTTAGATTTTGCCAAATACATTGAAAAACTTCCGATGATGCATTCTGGGCGAATAATTTTTTTGATCGGTGGTGCGTTTGGCTTAGATGAGAGACTATTAACTGCTTCTAAACATAAACTAGCTCTTGGCCCAGCTACTTTTTCACATCAGCTAATTAGAGTTATGTTTTTAGAGCAACTATATAGGGCATGCACTATCAATAAAGGTCAGAAATATCACAACGAATAAAAGAAATTATGACAGTAACCCTACTGATAATAATAGTGACTTCGATTATAAGCTACTTGGCGCTTCAAAATCCTGAAATGCTACAAAAGCTAAAACATTTCCCCTATCAAGAGAAAAGAGCAAAAGAATACTACAGAATGCTTAGCGGTGGATTTGTTCATGGTAGCCTTTTACATCTCATCATAAATATGTACATACTGTTCATGTTTGGTGAGCAGATTGAACATTACTTTGATACGCTATATGGAGAAAATATCGGTCGAATCGTCTTTGTGGTAATGTACCTTCTCAATATCATTGCGGCCTCGATTCCTACCTACTTTAAGAACAGAGATAATATGCAGTTTGCCAGTGTTGGTGCTTCAGGTGCAGTTTCGGGACTTCTTTTTATATTTATTGCTATTCGACCATGGTACCCTTTACAATTCATATTTCTTCCATTTATAGATATTCCAGCCATTGTTATCGGGATAGGATACTTAATATACAGCTCTTATGCATCAAGGCAAAATCGAGGAAGAATCGATCATATGGCGCATTTCTATGGAGCAATCTTTGGAGTTGCATTTCTATGGTTAACTAAACCAAGCATGTTTTCACTTTTCCTGGATCGCTTAGTTAATGATTTTTCAAAATACTATTTCTAAGCTTCATTAACTCAAACGACAAAAAAAGCACTTCAATTAGTCAATCGAAGTGCTTTTTAATCAGTAATTCATTTTGGCTCTTAGCCTAAGAATGGATATCTATAATCTGAAGGAGGATTAAAGTTTTCTTTAATCGTTCTAGGTGATATCCAACGATATAAGTTGAGTATCGACCCAGCTTTATCATTAGTTCCTGATCCACGAGCTCCTCCAAATGGCTGCTGTCCTACAACAGCTCCAGTTGGTTTGTCATTTATATAAAAGTTGCCAGCCGAATTTCTTAAAGCATCTGCTGTCTTCTTGATTACTCCTCTATCTCTTGCGAAGATGGCCCCCGTCAGTGCATACGGAGACGTTGAATCAACTGTGACTAGCATCTCATCATATTTGTCATCTTCGTAAACGTAAACAGTCAGAACTGGCCCAAAGATCTCCTCTTCCATAGTTGTATAATGAGGATCTTTTGCTTCAATGACAGTTGGGTCAATGAAGTAACCTTTTGATTTATCAAAAGTTCCACCCAAAATGACCTCAGCATCCTTATCCTCCTTTGCCTGCTTAATATAGCCTGTGATCTTATCAAAAGCTCTTTCATCAATTACAGCATTCACAAAGTTGCCGAAATCCTCAACCGTACCAACTTTTATTGAATCCAAATCAGTTTTCATGAATGCCTTTACATCGCTCCACATACTCGCAGGTATATAAGCCCTAGATGCGGCGCTACATTTCTGACCTTGAAATTCAAATGCTCCTCTAGTTAAGGCAGTTGCGACGATTCTCGCATCTGACGATGGATGTGCAACTACGAAGTCTTTTCCTCCTGTTTCCCCTACAATTCTTGGGTAGCTTCTGTAGCTATTAATGTTATTTCCTATAGTCTTCCAAAGTGTTTGAAATACCTTGGTCGAACCTGTAAAGTGTAATCCGGCAAAATCCTTGTGATTAAATACAATATCTCCTGCAGTAGGTCCGTCTACATAAATGAGGTTTATGACACCTTTTGGCAAGCCTGCTGCTTCAAAAACTTCCATGATAATTTGAGCGGAGTAGATTTGTGTTTCTGCCGCTTTCCATACTACTGTGTTACCCATTAGTGCTGGAGCCATCGGTAGATTTGCAGCGATAGAAGTGAAATTAAATGGGGTAATTGCAAAAACGAACCCCTCTAATGCTCTGTATTCAAGTCTATTCCAAATTGCTGGGTCGCTAATAGGTTGTTGACTATATATGTCCTCTGCAAATTTTGCATTAAACCTAAAGAAATCAGCCATTTCACAAACAGCATCTATCTCTGCCTGATAAACATTCTTTGACTGGGCAAGCATAGTTGCAGCATTCATTCTTGCTCGATAAGGTCCTGCGATAAGATCTGCGGCCTTCAAGAATACAGCCGCTCGATCTTGCCATGGTAATTCTGACCAAGTTTTCCTAGCTTCTAATGCAGCATCAATTGCCAGACTAACATGACTTGCATCTCCTTCATTAAAATGACCCAAAGTGTGCGCGATTTCATGAGGAGGATGCATCGATACTTTCTTCGAAGTTGTTACCTTCTCACCATTGATCCACATCGGTGCATCAACTTTTGTATTCTTCATTTCTTTCAGCACCACTTCTAATTCCGCTCTTTCAGGTGATCCTTTAGCATAGGATCGAACAGGCTCATTGACTGGTATTGGAGTTGTAAATATTGCGTTTGACATATATTCTCTTATATTTATTTGATTAAGTTTATTTGTATTTTGTGGATTGAAAGTAAATAAAGCTCACGATCAGTTTTTTAAATCTAATACAGCGGGTACAAGTTGCGACACATCTCCATTATTTTTCAAAATTTCTCTTACAATAGAAGAACTAATGTGCGAAAATTCAGGCTTGCTGATAAGGAACACGGTTTCAATGCCTGAACCTATTATATGATTCAACTGTGATATCTGCTTTTCATACTCGAAGTCTGAAGAGCTCCTTAAACCCCTTATAATAAATGAAGAAGACATCTCATTGCAAAAATTAACCGTTAGTCCCTCGTAAGAATCAATAACTACATTCTCTTCTTTCTTAAAGACTTCTTCAAGCCAAAGCATTCTTTGCTCTAATGAAAAAAGGTTCTTTTTGCTACTATTCAAACCAATAGCAACAATTACCTTATCGAATAGCGGTGCAGCTCGTTTGATAAGATCTTCATGACCTAGAGTAATAGGATCAAAAGATCCTGGAAAAACTGCAATTCGCTTTGTTTTAGTCATGCCGCAAAGATAAGGATTCAGGTCTAAATTGCTAAAAAAGAGTTAAAAGTGTTCATTTCACATCTAAATTGCCATTTTCATTGTTAAAAACTCAGCGTGTGCGCCAATTTTTTATTTTTGCGCATCGTTTTACAAAAAAACTCTTTGCCTTCGACTATCAAACATTCATCCAATTAAATAAATTATGTACAAAACAAAAAGTATTTTATCTCTTATGAATTTCAAAATCATCACAGCTTTTGTAGCTTTTATCCTCGTGGCATCTTTCGGCCTTAACGCACAAGACGAAGTAAAATCAGCAGCTAGTCTTTATAACGATGGTCTTGCACTCTTAAAAGAAAAAAACTATGTAGAAGGTCTTCCTATCATGGAAGAAGCACTAGCTAAGGGTACTGAAGAGGGAAATGAAAAAGTTATAGAGCTCTCTAAAAAGAACGGTGCAATCGCAGCTTATAACGTTGCTAAGACTAAAGTAAAAGAGAAAAATTTGGAGGAAGCAATTACCTTGTATAACAAAGGTATCGAAATGAATCCTAAATATTCATCCAATTACAGAGGTTTGGCAAATGTGTACAAAAAGCAGAAAAATCTCGATATGGCTGTTGACAATTATATGAAAGCGACCAAAGTAGCCAATGAAAATAATAAAGCTAAAAGAGCGGCCAAGAATATGAAGAGTATCTCTGTAATCGTAGGAAAGCAATACGTTGCGAAAAATTATGATACTGCGATTGAATTGGGAAAAAAAGCTTTAGAAGTTGAAGGTGATGCTCTACTTAACTACTATGTGTCTCGTTCGTATGCAAGTAAGAAAGATTATCAAGCAGCGTTCGATCATGCGAATAAGGCTATTGAGCTTGGAACAGCTAAAGAGCAAATGGAAGATAAATATTACGTAGCTCTTGCTGAAGCCCATGTTGGCCTAGGTCAGACTGCTGATGCAATCAAAGCTTACGAAATGATAAAAGAAGATACTTATTTAGAACAGGCAAAGTATCAGATCAATAAATTGAAAGGGTAAAATAGACTGATTCAGTTCAAGATTTAAAGCATGTCACTTACAAGTGGCATGCTTTTTTTATTCCAGCTATCAACTGATTTTATTTTTATTTGCTTTTTGTTTAAGAAAACAATTCGACTTACTTTGCATTCAATAATGATAAGAACTTAGTTCTCTCTCAGAATGCTGATTGAAAGACTTTTGATTAACAATCACAATAGAAGAAATACAAAATGACACTACAAGAATACAACGACATTGAATGGCAAATAGTCAAAGATTATCAAGATATTACATATCGCAAGCATAATGGTGTGGCAAGGATTGCATTCAATAGACCTGAGGTTCGAAATGCTTTCCGGCCAACAACGGTTTTTGAACTTTACGAAGCATTACTAGATGCAAGAGAAGACGATAAAATAGGTGTCGTTCTATTAACAGGTGAAGGTCCTTCTCCCAAAGATGGCGGTTGGGCGTTTTGCAGTGGCGGCGATCAAAGGGTTAGAGATAAAGGTGGTTATCGAGGTGAAGACGGGATTCATCGGCTCAATATATTGGAGGTACAACGGCTGATTAGGTTCATGAACAAAGTTGTAATAGCTGTAGTTCCTGGATGGGCTGTTGGTGGAGGACATTCTTTACATGTTGTTTGCGACCTTACCATTGCAAGTAAAGAAAACGCAATTTTTAAACAAACTGATGCTGATGTAGCAAGTTTTGACGCAGGAATGGGATCCGCTTACCTTGCCAGGCAAGTAGGTCAAAAAAGAGCACGGGAAATATTCTTTTGTGGGTTCAACTATTCTGCACAAGAAGCCTATGAAATGGGTATGGTAAACAAGGTAGTGCCACACGAAGATCTCGATCGAGTTGCATACGAATGGTCGCAAGAGATTCTATGGAAGTCTCCAACTGCAATTAAAATGCTAAAATATGCTTTCAACATGATTGATGATGGACTTATAGGACAACAAATCTTTGCTGGAGAAACTACTCGATTAGCTTATGGCACAACAGAAGCTGAAGAAGGTCGTAATGCGTTTCTTGAAAAAAGAAAACCCAATTTCAACGACATTCCAAAATTTCCCTAATCAATCGAACGAATAACTAATGTCTGAAATAACTGATAGATTAGAAATCTTGGAACAGCAATGTTCTGCGTTGGAACCAAGTAGTTTGCAGCGCTCTAAATGGATGGATAAAGTTCAAGACTACGCCGATCAATTTATTGACGGGATGGATGAAAGACCAGCATTTAATAACAAATATGATACTGCAAACTTGTTTTCGCATGATTCTTTTGACAAAGCGATTTCAATGGACGAAGCGGTATCGCTTATAAAATCTGAAGTTGACCAATATGGACTTAATCCAGCTTCTGGAGGACACGTAGGTTATATTCCAGGAGGTGGTATTTTTCCAACCGCGATGGGTGACTTTATCGCCGCTGTAAATAACAGATATGCGGGGATATTCTTTGGTTCTCCTGGAGCTGTGAGAATGGAAAACGCTCTAATCCAGTGGATGAATGAGATCATAGGATTTCCAAAAGATGCACATGGCAATCTTTGCTCAGGAGGTTCAATTGCCAATCTTATTGCAATTACTACTGCACGTGACAAGAAGAATATCAAATCAGCTGAAGTTGACAAAAGTGTTGTATATCTTACTGAACAAACCCATCATTGTGTTCAGAAGGCTATTCGTATTGCAGGATTGAGAGAGTGTATACACAGATATATACCAATGGATGCTCAGTTCAAAATGGATGCTGATTATCTGAGAAAGCAGATAGAACAAGATATCAAATTAGGACTTAATCCATTTATCATTGTTGGTTCAGCAGGTACTACCGATACTGGTTCAATTGATCCATTAGAGGACATAGCTGAGTTAGCAAGCACATATGACGTTTGGTTTCATGTAGATGCTGCTTACGGTGGATTCTTCATTCTAGTCGATGATCTCAAGTCTAAATTTCAGGGAATTGAGAAGGCTGATTCAGTTGCTATTGATCCACATAAAGGACTGTTTTTATCCTATGGTCTGGGTGTAATTCTTATTAAGGATGTGAAGGCTATGTATGAATCGCACTTTTATAAAGCTGCCTACATGCAAGATGCTCAAGGACGTTTTGATGAATTATCTCCAGCAGATTTATCACCTGAACTAACCAAGCATTACAGAGGTATGAGACTTTGGCTTTCGCTAAAGCTTCTATCTCTAGCTCCATTCAAAGCAGCATTAGAAGAAAAACACCTGTTGGCAAAATACTTTTATCAAGAAATTCAAAAACTAGGTTTTGAAGTTGGGCCTGAACCAGAATTATCAGTGTTGATCTATAGATACGTAAAAACTGATGAGGATGTAAATGAATTCAACAAACATCTTATGAAGGAAATACATAATGATGGTCGTGTATTTTTGTCTTCAACGAGTCTCAATGGAGATGAGTGGATTCGAGCTGCCATTTTAAGTTTCCGTACGCATAAAAGTACCATGGATACTTGCCTTACAATGATAAAAGACTGTGTTGAAAGGACCAAAAAGCATTTTGAGGCTACTTCATAAATTGAAAGCTGTCCATAAATTTGTCAACGTCCTTGTTTAGAGATTTTTGCATTTCTGACATAACTTGTACAATATAAACTCTGTCTTTGAAGACAAATGCTTTGGAGCGGATCACTATTTGATTTTTATTGTGTATCCTCCATTGCATACCTTTTATACCCTGTTGTCCAATTGACTCGGAATAAATTAAATCAGAGTTATCATCTATAACGGTATCTTCGATCAGTGAGCTAAGAACAGATTTTTTCAGATCAATACTATCTTTAGGGAAACTTCCGACTGGATATTGAAGGACAATTACTTGGTATATTAAATTTTCTTTGTTTTTTGGCTTTAAGCCAAAAGAATGTACAACTTGCTTACCAACTTCAGTCAATGATTCTTTAGTTTTCTTAATCAGGGGTTCAGGACTGCTTACTACAAATTGTAGACTATCGAAAGTGTTGACTCTCCAGTTTTGAGAATAGGAAACAAATGGAGTAACAGATAGAATTGTCAAGACTAGAAAAGCTTTTAGATTTTTCATACAATTTATGAACGATTATAATTCCAAAAATGTATCTATTTTTGATTTTAAATGTAATTGATCTGAGCAATCAAGTTATAGTTTTGTGTCTTTATCTAGTTAGTTTTAGAATAACAATGTCTTCTAATATGAGAATAATTTGGTGTTTCATTTTGCCCTTCATAATACTAAGCTTTTTGTTAACTTCTTGTAAGTCCGATAACTCGGATGAAGGTAAGTCCGAGGAAGAGCTGTACTTTGACGACTATGAATCCCCAGAAGCACTGTGGGGGTATGTTGATACGTTAGGTGAAATCGTAATAGAAAGGCGTTATGATGATTTGAGACCATTTAATGATGGCTTAGCAATAGCTAACTCAAAAGGCAAATGGGGATTTATTAGTCGAGATGGAAAGACCGTCATACCTCATCGCTACAGAGCAGCCTACCCTTTTAAAAACGGTTTAGCTAGAATACAGAATTTCAATAAAAAGTATGGTTTTATTGACATGGAAGCAAATCTAGTGATTCCCGACACTTTCAACCGAGTATTTGACTTCGATAGTGGATTGGCTCGTGCCCAAAAAGGAGAGAATTATGGTTTTATCGATAAGAATGGCAAATGGGTGATTGAACCTAGCTTCAAAAAATGCAAGAATTTCGAAAACGGTTTTGCAATCGTATACCAATATGGAAAAGCCGCTCTGATTGATCGATCTGGTAAATATATTATACCATATTCAGAAGGTAATGACAAAATTCTAGGAATCTCAGGAGAGCAAGTCAGACTAAAGAAAGATAGTAAGGTCTACTTTGCTCAGCTTCCAACTTGCGGTTTTCGATCATCAATATATGATGATGCAACTGACTTTCACAATGGTATTGCAGCTGTCAAACAAGACAATAGCTGGATGTTTATCAATGATCGTTATCAAAAGATTATGGATTTAGATAGTGATAATATTCGTTATGCAAACGAGGGACTGTGGATCAGTGAGAAAAACAATCAATTTGGAGTAATTAATTCTAAAGGTGAAAATCTAGTTGATCATAATTTTGATATGATTTTCGATTTCAACGAAGGAATTGCTCCTATGCAGGTTGACGATATGTGGGGATACCTTGATATCAACGGACAAATAGTTTTAGAACCTTCTCTACCGCTAGCATGGGAATTTGAAGAGGGTTTTGCAAGAGTAATAAACAAAGGACGAATCGGTTTTATCAACAAACAAATGAACCTTGCATTTGATAAAGGCTTTTCTGACGCGCATAATTTTTCTGAAGGCTTGGCTCATGTTCAATAATTGTCGGTTAACAGAAAAGGCAAATAGCTAATATTCTCTATCTTTGCAGCGAATTTCAAAGAACACTAAATATTTCGATTTAAACATAAAAAAGGATTAGATGAAATACGATATCATAGTAGTAGGTAGTGGACCTGGCGGTTACGTAGCAGCGATCAGAGCCTCTCAGTTAGGAAAAAAAGTTGCGATAATTGAAAAGGAGAGTTTAGGTGGTATATGCTTGAATTGGGGATGTATTCCTACAAAAGCCCTACTTAAAAGTGCACAGGTATTCGAATATATAAGCCATGCTAAAGATTATGGTATTTCTGTTGGAAAACCGAAGGCAGACTTCACGAATATGGTTTCTCGATCAAGAGGTGTCGCTGATGGTATGTCCAAAGGTGTCAATTTCTTGCTTAGAAAGAATAAGATAGATGTTATCATGGGATATGGCAAGCTTCTGAGAGGTAAGAAAGTAGAAGTAGAGGCAGAGGGCAAGAAGACAGTGTATGACGCTGAGTATATTATTCTGGCGACAGGTGGCAGAGCAAGACAGCTTCCTAACCTACCAATGGACGGTAAGAACATAATTGGTTACAGAGAGGCGATGACATTACCCAAACAACCTAAGCGGATGGTTGTAGTAGGCGCAGGTGCAATCGGTGTTGAATTCGCATATTTCTATAACTCAATTGGTACGGAAGTTACAATTGTAGAGTTCATGCCAGAGGGACTACTTCCTCGCGAAGACAAAGATGTATCTAAAGAACTTGGTAAGATTTTCAAGAAGAAAGGGATTAAAGTGCTAGCCAACACTTCAGTAGAGAAGGTAGAAGCAAAAGGCAAGACAAATAAGGTAACAGTTAAATCTAGAAAGGACGGTAAGGAAGAGATTATCGATTGCGACGTGGTTCTTTCTGCAGCAGGTGTTACACCAAATACTGACAATCTAGGTCTAGAAGCTCTAGGTATAAAAACGGATAGAGGTCTAGTGCAAGTTGATGACTTTTATCAAACAAATGTGGCAGGGATCTATGCAATTGGAGATATTGTTCCTGGAGCTGCTCTAGCGCATGTCGCGAGTGCAGAAGGTATTATTTGCGTTGAGAAAATTGCAGGGTATAATCCTCAGCCATTAAATTATAATAATATTCCATCTTGTACCTACTGCTCTCCTGAGGTAGCTAGTGTTGGTATGACTGAAGCGGATGCAAAAGATGCAGGTATTGAAGTGAAAGTTGGGAAGTTCCCTTTCTCAGCATCAGGAAAAGCTAGTGCTGCTGGTGCAAAAGAAGGTTTCGTAAAAGTTATTTTTGATGACAAATATGGAGAGTTCTTGGGAGCACATTTTATCGGAGCAAATGTAACGGAAATGATCGCTGAGGTTGTTGTTGCGAGAAATCTAGAAACAACTGGGCATGAGATCATTAAATCTGTCCACCCTCACCCAACAATGAGTGAAGCAGTTATGGAGGCAGCCGCTGCAGCCTACGGAGAAGTTATTCACTTGTAGATAGACTTTTTCGTATGAAATATCAAAAAGGCTTTGCTCAAAATGAGTGAAGCCTTTTTCTTTTCTTGAAGGGTTACCTACAGCACTTCGATTTTCTTTGATTTAGATTGTAGGTAAACTAATCCACAAAGAACTGTAATCCAGAATAATTGTATTAATTGAAAGATTAAAGTGATACGGATCTGCTGCAAATAATGAAATAGATTCTCAGCAGGATAAATCGAGCTCATAAGTATTCTAGTTATGGGATTGAAAAGACAGACTAATATCAAAATGAAGTATGTCAAAACCATACTACTCTGCATTGTTAGGGAAGTATTTGTGCTTGAAAACAAATAAGATGTAACGCCATAAATTACTCTGAGTTTACCACGCTCATTACTCTCGGTCTTAGTGCCCGTAAGACTATTTTTTCTAGCAATCAAAATCTTTCTAAAGGAATACACTAGCAGTAGAAATATTATTAAGGAAAGTAGCAGCTAAACTAGTGGCAAGATATCATTCCAGAAGAGTATTGAATCAGGTACTTCTATACCCTGCTGTAGCTCTCTTATTATGTCATATTCTCCAATTGCTGAAGCTATACCAAACAGTGTAAGAAGCCAAAAAGCAAATAGGTATATTAATAATCTTTTTGGTGATGGTGACTTTGTCATGAAGTATTAATCATTGGTATATAAAGTACTGTGAAACTGCAATAACTTCGAGTTTCACAGAACTAAAGGCTTGTTGTAACGGCGCTAGTTGTAAAATTCTAAATTACAATTTCTATTGAAAGCATTGCAAGGATTTTAAAGCTACAAAGTACATGTAAAGTTTTAGTCTAAGGTATTTAAGTAGTTTATCGAAAGATAACATAACTTCATCCGAGAATGAATATTTTTAAGTTTTACTTAACATTCCAAATGTAACAATACAAGCGATTTCTGCGTCTTAAGTATGTAAGTATGTAATAAGTATTACAAACAAATTAAGTGAGAGTTTTTTCAACGAGATTATAGACAAAGGTTTATAATCTCGTTTTACGTTTAACTAACTGCTTGAAAATAATGTCATTTAATAGGTATAAATGAAACTGGATAGACTCGTGTCTTAGGTGTGAAAACGAATATCGTGACCTTGTAGATTGGTGAACTATTGAGTCAGTTCGATTACGGACTCAGAGTATGCGCCGAAAATACCTAAACCATTATTCACATTGGAAAATATTTCAACGGGTTCAATGTAGTTATTAACTGAGTTCTTGTAGAGTTCGAGGGATTTATAATAGTTATACATATCCTCATTTACTGAAAACAGTCTGACTTTAACTTGCGAGGCATTTTCGGGATTTAAATCTTCTGCTACAAAAGATGAATTCAGCACTTGTGCATTTACCTTTTTGGCATTCATGAAAATCTTCTCTCTTGTTTGGGTTTCGTCCGGAAGTATATTGTCAGTTTTATTGTCTAGGGAAGTGATACTTATCTTTTGTTGTACCTCAGTTTCGTAAAACATTTCCCAAATGTAGAAGTTGTCATCTGTTTCATTTTCAATTTCCAGTTCAAAAAAAGACTGAGATTGATCATTGTCTTCAATTTCAATAAGCCTTAATAGACCTTTCGCCTTATCAGGCATTGCTGCAGTTGCATCGACATCTTCATAACTGGGGTGACGTATTTCTAAATCGTAGATTTCAGAGAATCTTCCTATTTGCTGTGAAACAAAAATTCCATTACCCTGATAGACTAGTTGCTCTTTATACAAGTCTTCACTTCCACTTAAGAAAACGTCTGCATTTCTTATCCAATCTATTTCATCTTCGGAGTCTAAAATATTTCTACTCTTACTTACTTCGACTTCAATAACTTCGTCTACTTGTAGAATTGCATTGACAACGATCTTAGTTTCTTCAGTATGTTTTATAATCAATTCCTCCTCGCAACTTATGCTGCAAAAAACACACATTAGCAAAATGAGTATTGAATTGACACTATTCATCCTACTAAAATACAAATAAAAAACTGCTTAATCGTCAGAATGGCATATTTTTTGATAAATGGGCTAGATAAATCTAATATAAACTAGTAGTCACAATCTATTTTCAATATTTTTATGATACCTTTTTCGATGACATATTCTAGCTCAAACATGATTTTCCACTCGTTGAGAATATCAAAAACAGAGGCATTTTCAAAATTTCCATTGAAGATACAATCAGAGATACTAATTGAACTTTTGTAATCAACCATTACATCATGCTCATCACGAAGTTCTTCTATTATCTCTCTAACTGAGACTTCTTGATAGGATTTGGTTAAAAGTGAATTTGAAAAATTAAGATTTGATACCTTTTTGAAATCGTCATTTGAGAAAATGCAAGCCTCATTTTTCCTAAGTATTTTTGTGTAGTTATTATTTTTAAATTCTACCACACCTTCCCTAACAGCTACTTTCAGCTTGCTTCCCATTTCTTCGACTAGGAAAGAAGTACCTTTGACAGTTACAGTACCGTTTTTTGTAGTAATTATGAATGGAATGTTATCATTGTGTTGCACTGCAAAAAACGCTTTCCCATTGAGTTCTAGGCTCCTATTCGCAGAATCAAAACTATTGTCTAGTGTTAACCTTGAATCTCCGAACAATTGGACTTCACTTGAATCTGGCAGTAACGCAAAGTTTAAGGAACTAGGCCTGGCATCGATTGACAATTTGTAGATTGAAAATATAGTTAATGCTAAAGCAAGGGCAATAAAGCAAATTGCAACTAACTTTTTCTTCAGGTTATACTGTGAATTGTCAATGGGCTTGCCAAAATTCTTGTAGGACGCAAGTTCCTTTCCATATACGTCAATGTCTCTCACAAACAAAAACAGTTCTTCGTTCGTTGTAGATAACTTACGCCAGTCTTCTAACGAGATTTGTTTCTCTGTGCTCCTAAAGTTGCTTTCGTTCTCAATGAAAGTCTGTAATATCTGATTATCCAATGGACTTGATTGTAATTTCCTGTAAGACGAAACAGTTATACATATCCCCTAAAGTTTCTAATATATTTTTGAAGATCAACTCTTAATCTGCTGGCGATTCCCAAAAATAGCTTTGAAGATCAGTTGCTCAAATGTTTAAACGAAGATTAAAAAATGGTAAAATCGGAAATATTCCTACTTGCCTAGGTGTGAATTGTTCTCCATCTTGATCGCTATAGAGATACACATAATAAGGATTGAGCTGATTATATGCATTGTATAAACCAGCAGTTACTTCGAGATCCAATTTTTGCGTCAAAGGTTTTATATAATTAAAGCTGATATCTAAACGATGATAAGCAGGTAATCGAAAGTTATTTCTAGAACTAAAATCTAGAATCAATTCTCCATCTACCCCTCTGAAAGCGCTAGTAGCAAAAGTTGTGGCATGACCTGTTCCGTAGACCCAATTTGCACCCAATCTACTGCGTTCACTCAATTTATAATTCCCTGTTATACTAATATCATGCCTACGATCATACTTAAATGGAAATGGCTCTCCTTTATTAATATTTTCAAATTGTCTTGTTGAAACTCCAAAGTTATAGGAAATTGAGGTATTCCAGCGTTGGGTAGTATAAGCAGTGAAGAAATCTACGCCATATGCGCTTCCATTTCCAATTTCGACCCTATCTTCCCAGTCCCTGCTATTATTAAATATGGGAAGCACTGTAGACTGGTTAATTACTGGATTGTAGAGTGGAAATGCAGAACGATATTCTATTAGATTTTCAAACCTTTTGTAATAAGCGCTGATGAAAGAAATACAGTCTTTATTCCAAATATAGTTCAGCCGAGTACTAAATTGCTGTGCTTCTTCGGGAGGGATAAGACTAGTAGAAGGCAACCAAAGATCAGAGGGGAGCCCTGTTCCTGGATTAACAAGAAGATGGACAAATTGTGTCATCTTACTGTAAGACAATTCGAGATCAGTTTTTTCATTGAAATATAATGACAGTTTCAATCTTGGTTGAAAACTAGAAAACTCGGCATCCTCAATTTCAAATTGGCTAAAATGAAAGCCTGCAGAAAAATTTACGTTTTTGTTAAGTGCCCATTTATCCTCAAAGTATACAAATCGCTCTGAAGCTCTTAAATCTATCGAAGGGTTTGGGGAAAAGTTAGAAACAACGACTTCCTTGCTAATTACAGAGGGATTATAAATATGATTACTCACTCCAGCTCCAAATAAAGCTTCATGGGCATTATTAAAGTTGTATTCCATATCCAAGCGGAGATTGCGATCGGAAATCTGTGAATTAGCGAAGACATCTAGTTCCTCGGTTAAAACTGAATCAGGAGTTATTACAGTATTGTAAAAGTTAGAACTTCTAGAATCTAGGCTATAGTTGACAGTACTAGCCGAGAATGAAAGGAATAGCTTTTCTGACAAAAGGTGAGAGTATCTTAAACTCACAACGTTATTTCGCCAATCTATAGAATTATCAGCTCTTAAGGCTGCAATATCAGGATATTCATCATTAAAAGTAGTTGTGGCAAAACCTACTTTATCAATTCCTTGATAAGTACTTAAAGATAAGGAGCTATTCTCAGTAAATTTATGATGAAATTTTAGATTCATGTCTGAATAACCAAAATCTGATTGTTCTACATCGAGGAGTCTTTTTGCTAACGGCGCAACTAGTCTATTAATATAACTAGTTCGCATAGAAATATTATAGCTAGTTTTCTCGTTCACTAATGGCCCGTCAGCATGGACTTTAGCACCGAGCAAACCTACTGAGGTATTCGCTTTGTGCACAAACTTGTTCCCATCTTTAATTTGAATGTTAATAATACTCGATAATCTCCCACCATATTTTGGAGAAAATCCACTGGTAAAAATATCAACGTCATTTACAGCATCTTCATTAAAAATTGAAGTTAATCCTAGAAGGTGATTAACTTCATAAAGAGGTACCCCATCCATGAGAATGAGGTTTTGATCAGTTCCACCTCCTCGCACCAATAAATTTCCTTGTACTTCGCTCCCAGATTGTATTCCCGATAAAAACTTCAAAGCTTGTAAAATATCCTTTTGACCAAATAAACCTGGACTTACGTTCTTTACAGTCTTATCCGTAACTTCCTGAATTGCAAGCTTCTGATTTATGGTATCTTCAGGCGTAACCAAGATTTCTGGTATTGTAAATACAGGTTTAAGTTCATACTTGGATTCTCGTCTTGCTACAGATAAATTATCGAGAATCAAAGATTCATAGCCTATAAAAGAAATCTTTACGAAAGGCTCAGGGGTATTTATTTTTAAAGTGAAGTAGCCAAAATCATTTGTCTCGGTTCCCGACTTATCTCTAAAGTTATAAACACTAGCGCCTATCAATGCTTCACCCGAAGCAGCATCTCTCACAAAACCATAAATCTGAAATGGTTGCCATTCGGTTTTTCGCTCTACAAACAGGATTTTGCCTCGAAATTCGATATAGTCAATACTTAGTTGATTGGTTACTTCGTCAAGAAATTCTCCCAGAGTATAACTTTGAGATTTGAGAATAACTAGTTCCTCTGGATTAACAACTGAAGAACTGTAGCTAAAATTAACTTGAGTAGTTGCAAAAACCTCCGAAATTAGGTCTTGCAATTGATAGTTGGATTCAGAAAAAGAAAGAGATTGCTCATAATTAACTTGAGCAGAAATACCCTCTAAGGCAAGTGTCAATAAAATTGCAAATAGAACACGAGTAAACTTCATGAAAGCTCGTTTAACCCAGCTATTCTAATTTCTTAATGAGACTCCAGTAATTGTTTCAAGCTCGTTGATGATATCCACAATATTTGAATTCTCAAAAACCACGGTTACTTCTAAATCACCTTTATTCTTAGTAATAGTTGGAAAGGATACATCAAATAAACGTGATAAATCATTTAATATGACGAATAGTGGCTCATTTTTGTAAATAAGTTTGTTAGTACGCCAATAAGTGTAAATCTGATTAGTCGATTTTTCTTGTACAGTGACTTCATCATCTTTTGCTACTAATAGCTGACCTTCACCAACATTATATGATCTGCCTAGCAAGTCCGTAAATGTAATTAGACCTTCATGCATCAATATCGTAGTTATGCGATCTTCAACCTTAATATCGAAGGCTGTTCCGACAACCTTAACTTTACCATGAGAAGTAATAATTTCTAGCGGTTTCTGCTGTTTCACTACATCAAAAAATGCGACACCCTTTAATTTATAGGAATTCTCATCTTCGTCAAATTGCAGATCAGAATGCTTTTCAAACGCAATTGTGGTTCCGTCAAATCTTGTATTTTCAAATATACCTCCTGCAAAATGCGTATCAGGTGACTCCAAAAGTTTCTTGGAATCAGACTTCGATTCATTGAGACTAAAACCTACAGCTAATAAAGCCAAAACAAAAAGAGCTCCTGCAGCATACTTTAGATTTGTATACTTTCTATGATCATTGATTTTGCTCATCGACTGTGCGAATGCAGAATCTACATCAAACTGCTTATAGGTTGTAAGATCAACTTGGCCTAATTCATTTGAAGATTTAGATAGCCTAGTAAGTTTACTTACGCTTTCGCTACTTTCTTGCTTCCAAGAGTTCAATAGATCCATTTCATTCTTTGAAGAAGAACTACCAAATACTTTAACAAAAACATCACTCCAATTCATTTAATCAGTTTTTCTCGTATTAATTTCAATCCTCTGACAATCTGATTTTCAACTGTTTTTACAGAAATCCCTAGATATTCCGCAATCTCAGCGTAAGATAGCCCATTTATTTTACTCATTAAAAATACTTGGCGACATTTTTCAGGTAAAGATTGAATCGCACTATGTATTTGCTCCAAACGGACATATTTTTCCGATTCGTCTTCAATATTTCTTTGCATTAATTCGTGCTGAAGAACTGAGCTTTCATGCTTTGATAACATCTTATTCCTTCTAATCTTTTCTAGAGCTTTATTCCTTACAGCAGTAAACAAGTATGATTTTATTTTTGAATTTGCTTCTAAACGTTTGCGTTTTTTCCAACATTGGAAAAACACATCCTGAACTACATCTTTAGATAAGTCTTCGTCTTGCAATATGCTATTAGCAAAGTTGCACAAGGGATTATAATAATCCACAAAAATATTTTGATATGATTCTTTTGTAATGATTTTTGCTCAGGATTAAGTGTGGTTCGGAAATATAGCGGCCGCTTCTTCTAACGAGCGTGCAAATGCCTCTTTTGAAAAGGATGAGTGCAACTCATTTTTACTTAAGAAGTATTCAACTAGATTTTCTGTAGGCATATTACCCGTCAATTCATCTTTTGCCATAGGACATCCCCCATAACCTCTGATAGCACCGTCAAAACGTCTGCAACCACTTGAGTATGCTGCATCGACTTTTTCAAACCATGTAGTAGGGGTAGTATGTAGATGGGCCGCAAATTCAACATCAGTGTAGTTAGGAATCAAATTTTTGAAAATGTACTTTATACTAGAGGCATTTGCAACACCTATAGTGTCGCTTAAAGCAAAAATCTTGATACCCATGTTTGCTAGTTTATCAACCCAACTCATCACCAATTCTACATTCCAAGGATCTCCATAAGGATTGCCGAAACCCATAGATATGTAGACGAGCATGTTCTTATCATGCTTAGTACAAAGTTCTTGAATTTCTTCTACACGTTCTAGAGATTCTTCAATTGAAGAGTTGGTATTTCTTAACTGGAAAGTCTCCGAAATAGAGAAAGGAAATCCCACATATTTTATATGATCGTACAACATAGCATCTTTGGCCCCTCTCAAATTTGCAACAATCGTAAGTAACTCCGATTTTAATTCCATTTCCCCAAGCAGTTGGATAACTTGATGCGTATCTGCCATTTGAGGTATTGCTTTGTGAGATACGAAAGATCCACAATCTATAATGTCAAATCCCACTTCCAATAAAGTTTTGAGGTACCTTATTTTATCTTCTGTTGCTATAAAGGACTTGATTCCCTGCATAGCATCTCTAGGACATTCCGTTAATTTTACCATTATTAGCTAAGTTATAAAAAAACCTATTGAAACAAAACTTGTTTTTTAGATGAATGTCATATAGATGAGTAACTTTACACTGTACACTAAACAATATGAAAAAGACACAACTGCTTACTACAATAGGATTTATCCTTTTTATTCTAGGTTTTATTGCCCTAGTGCTGTCTCTCGTTGGAGTTAGGCTATCTATGTTAAGCTTTTTGGACTCATTCGGAGCATTGGCAAGTTTTGTAACAAAACTTGTTATGGTAGTGGTTGGCATTGTTCTGATCTACATTAGCAAAAGCCCTGAGTTTCAAAAATGATCTATTCAACAGATCTAAAGTCTGCTTTTCGTTTTTCTAAAAAAGCTTGTACTCCTTCCTTACTTTCTGGGTCTCCCATCGTCCTTCCAAAAGCCTGCGCTTCATACAGATAACCATCCATAGTCTCATCGTAATGTGCCACGATACACCTAATAGTTTCTTCAATTGCTTTTGGACCTTTAGTCCCAACCTTTCCAAGAATCTTCTTAGCTTTATTAAATGCTTCTTCACGTTCTAGCACATAGTTTACAAGGCCATAATTTAAGGCAGTTTCTGCATCAATCATATCGGCAGTAAGTAGTAACTCCATTGCTCTACCCTTCCCGATCAGCTGGACCAGTCTCTGAGTGCCACCGTAGCCTGGAACTAGTCCTAAATTCACCTCTGGTTGTCCAAATTTTGCATTTGGAGTTGCAATGCGCATATGGCAAGCCATAGCCAGCTCGTTACCGCCTCCCAATGAAAAACCATTTACAATAGCTATAACAGGAACATGGAATGCCTCTACCATTGCAAAGATCTTCTGCCCATATAGAGACATACTTTGACCTGCTTCGACGTCTAATTCAGGAAACTGTGTGATATCTGCTCCAGCTATAAAAGCCTTCTCACCGCTACCTGTAAGAATCACTCCAATTAATCCTTGATAAGTTTTGTAGCCTCCAAAAAAGAAATCGTGAAGCTCATTCATTACATGCTCATTAATAGCATTCAAAGCTTTTGGCCTATTTATTGTTAGAGTGGCAATGCCATCATCGTCGTATTTGACATCAATCGTTTTATTCATGGACTACCTTTTTATATATTTTGTTAAGATTTTGCTGTAGTAATCTGGCTCATTAATTTTATCGATTAGATAGTTACTTTCATAAGTATAAGAGGCTCCTTGCTCAGATAATATATAGTTAGCCTTTTTTTGCAGGATTTTTTCTATAGTAGAAACTAAATCCGGTAATGCAATTGGATTTAATGGAGCAAGATTTACTGTTGATTTGAGCTTAGTTTTTTGAAATAGTGGCTTAATAGCATCTACTACGTCGTCAATGTCCAGAAGAAATCTTTCAGCCTTCTTATGTAACTCAAATGTACGCCCCTCGCTAATATGGCGAGTCAAAAAATTAAAAAGCGTATAAGGATTTTTGCTACTGCTGATAAGAATTGGTAATCGTACAATAATGAAGGATGAGCAAGTTTCTTGAATATAACTTTCTACTTTTTTTTTGAACTTTACATAATCAGTTTCCAACTTACTAGGATCGAAAATACTTAGTGTGCTAAAATAAACAAATGTCTTACCTTTGCCACTATAATTTTGGATCAATTTCCACTCTCTCTGGTACTGCTTCTCGTCAGTTTCTCGAGAATTTGAGACTCCTGAACCAAAGATTATGTGATCCTTGTGATCAATATCGGAATGAAGAAACGCATTCGAAATGAGACCATTTCCTATAATCATAAAGTTCATTTGAGTATATGTCCAAAGGTAAAAATTTAATATATTTCTATACCAGAAGGAGGTCATTTATTAGCAATGATATAAAACACCTTGAGCATAATTTTGATATAGATGAATACAGTTTTCAGGACTCTTCGAATGCGCAGTTGCTAATCTCATTCTTAAGACAGTTTTTTTGGTGTTTATTTTTGCTTCCAAAGTATGATCGAGTATTAGTTTTTTTCGCTGGGTACCACAGTTTTCTTCCTAGTTTATTTTCAAAAATATACGGTAAGAAATGCTTCGTATTTTTAGGAGGAGCCGACTGTTATTCATTTCCTTCATTCAATTATGGTCATCACCAAAAATGGTTAATATCAAAGTTTAATTGTGCTTCTGTAAGACTAGCTTACAGATTAGTTCCTGTTCACGAATCTCTCATGTTCAGCGAAACTTCTTATTATCTTGCAGCGGAGAGTCAACAGGGGATTCAACATTTTTGTAAGGGTTTATCAACTCCTTATGAGACCTTATATCTTGAATATGATCCTGAAATGTTTCAACAAGGTAATACCGATAAAATACAAGACTCATTTCTATCCGTGGCTTTTGGAATTGCGGGAACCTCATTTTATAGAAAAGGTATCGACTTAATAGTCGAAATCGCAAAAAGACTTCCTAATTGTACTTTTAATATTATAGGAGTAGATCACAATGACTTACATTTTCAGTATCCAAGCAACCTTAGCTTTATTCCTCCCGTACAATACGAATCTTTACCAGAAATATATTCAAAACATGAATTCTATCTACAGTTGTCAATAGCTGAGGGTTTTCCATCTGCTATATGTGAAGCTATGTTATGTAATTGCACACCGATTGGAAGTAATGTCGCTGCAATACCACAGATAATAGGAGATTCAGGATATATTCTACAAAAAAAGAATGTAGAACATTTACTCAATTTGATTGATCAAGCAAGGCAAAATCGTGGACAATCCCAAGAAGATCCTCGCAGTAGAATCATCGAATTATTTGGGCCTAACACCCGTAAATCAAGACTAAACTCATTGATTATGGAAAAGTAGTTTAACCTCTTTTCTAAAGCAGATTATTCAATATTTCTTCATCAGATATTTCTAAGACTAATGGTAGAAAATTCAAGAAAACATGTTACTCTATTGGTATGCTACTATTGGCCTCCGTCATCTGGTGGTGGATTGATGCGCTGGTTTAAAATGTCAAAATACTGGGAGGATAAAAACCACAAGTTGATCATTTACACTCCGCAAGTGGATAATCCTCCAGGTTATGACCCAACTTTAGAATCGCAAATTCCATCTAACCTTGAGGTAATCAAAAGTCCGATTTGGGAGCCTCACAAGCTATATGCACGCTTTATGGGAAAGAAGGACAAGGGGGTGTATTCTGGATTCATACAGGAAGAAAAACCTACTTGGAAAAGTAGATTGTCAATTTGGATACGTAGCAATCTATTTATACCAGATGCAAGAATGTTTTGGATCAGACCTAGCATCAAGAGAATATGGAAATTGACTCGGGACAAAAAGATAGATACAATTATAACCACTGGTCCACCCCATAGCATGCATTTAATTGGCTTAGGCTTAAAGAAAAAGGGATTGGATGCTAGATGGATAGCAGATTTTCGAGATCCTTGGACAGAAATAGACTACGCAGACCAGCTAACTCTGACAAGTTGGTCAAGAAAGAAAAATGAACGATTAGAGAAAGAGGTAATGTCATCTGCCGATGAATTAGTTACTGTTACGTGGAGTAGCAAACCAAAATTTGAGCAAATTGGTAACAGAACGGATGTGCAGGTAATCACCAATGGTTTTGATCCGGCAGATTACAAAGACTTACCTGAAAGTTTAGATGAAAAATTTACTATTTGCCATTTGGGTTCTATGAGTCAAAATCGAAATCCAGATAATCTATGGAAAGCTCTGCAAGAAATATGCTTAAGTGATCCAAAATTTAAACAAGATCTTAGCATCAAGTTAATTGGTGATGTAGATGGTATGATTATCAAAAAGTTGAAGTCTTTTGATCTCAAATCAAATCTGGATAAACGAGATTTTATGCCACATTCAAAAGGACTAAAAGAACTCGCTACTAGTCATCTTATCCTTCTAATGATGACTAAGTCTTCAATGTCAAAGTCTACAATACCTGGAAAAGCCTATGAGTATCTTGCAATCAAAAGACCAATCCTCGCGATAGGAGAATCTGGTTCCGATGTTGAAAGAGTCCTAGAATCATCACCTAGCGCATGCTTTTTTGATTTTAAAGATAAAGGAGAGCTTGTACCATTCATAAAGGAACAATATATGCATTATAAGAAAGGTGGAACACAGGTAGTCAACAAGAATATCAACCAATACAGTCGATCACAACTAGCACAAGATTATAAGCGACTGATTTCATCAAGAATATGACATTAAGAGTTCACGAGAGCGGTATAGATTTCATTGTTAATGGTTCGTATGCAATTAAGTTAGATGAGCATCCTTTCTACAAGTATTTTAGTGGACGAGGTTTCAAGTCAGTAGATTTTTTGATTGTGCAAGAAGGCACTCTATTTTTAGTTGAGATAAAAAATTATCAATACTATCCAAATACTCTTCGACCAAAGGAGCTTGAACTGCATCAAAACTTTTTACAGAAATGTGAGGACACTCTGCACCTTCTCGACAATTTCCATGATTTTATGCAGCAAAGTTTTATTAGAAGAGTCCTTGTTCAAAAATGGAAATGGTATTTCTTAGGACATGCTGAATGGAAAGAATGGTTGAGAGCCTATGAAATATATAAAGCTGGTGATGTAGTCTGTTTACTGCATGCTGATTGATTAACTATGATTTCATTCCCTTTGCAATAGCCTCTGCCACAAGCCTTCCTGACTTCATTGCAGCTTGTAAAGACCCGTGCATTTTGTGATCACCACAAATCCAAATATTTTCTTTTCTTTGGAAGGGAGAATTTTCAGAAACTGTATTTTGATTAGGCAAAGCGTATTCAATTGTTTGAAGATCTACCAACTTCCAATTTTCAGCATCATTAAACCAATTTTTCATCTCTTTTTGAACTGTTGCTTCTACTTTTTCCAAAGGTAATTGTGATCGTAATGTAACAGACAACAGGTTGTCCTTTTGGGCATAAGCCCGACTTACCTTATTAACAACACAAAGGTTATTGACTATACCCTTGGAATTCGATTGTAAAGCAATAAGGGGTTTTTCATAAGGAGTTACGGCAGTAGAAAAATGCGCGTGAACTGTCGAGGCATATTTTGGTTTGGGTAGGTCTAATAGACCTGAGAGCGCTTTAGCATCGGTCGCTAGAACAATATTTTCAGTAGTATAAGCTCCCTTATTTGTTTGAAGTGCGTTTCCGTCTATTGACAAAACATGTTCATCAGTATGTACTTTTGCATCATCCAACTTTGAAAGCAATTGTTTTGGAATTTCTTGCATTCCATTTTGGGGAAGCGCAGCTGAACCCTCACTAAACATTTTGAAAACAAATTCAAACATTCGGGAACTTGTAGAAAGTTCGTTCTCTAAGAAAATGCCGCTAAAAAAAGGTCGTAAAAATGCTTCAATGATCGTATTTGTAAAACCTAGATTTTTTAAATATTGTAATGTAGTTGATTCCGACTTGCCAAAAATCGAGTCAATGCTGGTGTTTTTTAATCTAGAAGACAGTCTGTAAACACCGATTTTGTCAGAGAATGATGCGCCTTTACTCGCTAGCGTACTCCACAAAGTAGTTAAATCTCTTAAAGGATCTCCGAACACCGAAGTCTTTCCGCTATCCAACAGCAATAGTGCGCCAGGGTCAAAAGTACTCAAGTTGAGGGCGTCATAATCTAATATTCTATTAGCCTCTGGATATGCCGTTAAGAGAACTTGAAAACCTCGATCGAAAAGAAACCCATCAACAGATCTAGTTTTCACACGACCACCTACCTCTGCATTAGCTTCCAACAACAAGTAATCAATTCCTTGTTTTTGCAAATTTAGTGCCGCTGTCAGACCCGCAATTCCGCCTCCTACAATAATTACTTGATGATCCATAGTTCTTCATTTTGTATGCCTATGCAAATATGTTTTATTTTGATGAGTCTAGCTCAAAAGAACTTCCTTCATTTCTTATCCAAAAATATTCTCTAGCTATTAACATTTTTACTCATAAGTTGTTATTCTTGAGGTATGGCAAAAAGTGATAAATCCGTAGTAATTATTGGTGCTGGTATTGGGGGTCTGGCTACAGCGGTAAGAACAGCTCTCAAAGGTTATAAGGTTAGTGTTTATGAGAAAGCTGACTCATGCGGCGGAAAACTTACTGAATTTGAATTAGGTGACTATCGATTTGATTTTGGCCCATCCCTATTTACAATGCCGCAGTATGTACTAGAAATATTCAAGGAAGCCGGAAAAGATCCTAAAGACTATTTTACATATAAGTCACTTCCCGAAGCATGCCGATATTTTTATCCAGACGGCACACGATTTACGGCTCCCACTAACGAGGAAGAATTTGTCAAGATTGCAGCGAGTACTTTTGATGTTTCTGAAAAGAAGCTAAAAGCGTATATGGATGAAAATCGTAAGATTTTTGAAAATGCTGGAGAAGTTTTTCTAACACACTCATTGCAGAAGGTTAAGACCTGGATTCAGCCAAAAGTGGTGAAGTCGCTTTTTCATAGCTATGTACTAAATATGCTTAAGTCCATGCACCAGGTGACTAGCAAAAGAATTAGTGACCCGAGACTCGTCCAACTTTTTGATAGATATGCAACTTATAATGGTTCAAGCCCTTACAAAGCAAGCTCTATTCTAAATAGTATCTCTTCGCTTGAACATGAATACGGCACTTACTTTCCTGTCGGCGGAATGGCGCATATTGCAAAATCGATCGAAAATCTTGCAAAAGAGCTTGGAGTTATCTTTCATTATAACCAGACTGTAGATAGAATCAAATATGCAGGTAATACAGCTCAAGGAATAGAGGTTGATGGAAAAGCAATTTCAGCAGATATTGTTGTTTCAAATATGGATGTGCATTTTACCTACGAACGTCTTCTGCAGAAATCTACCGCAAGATTGGAAAAACGAGAAAAATCAAGTTCAGCTGTCATATTCTATTGGGGAATTGACCGATCATTTGATGAACTAGGTTTACATAACGTCATGTTTAGTGACAATTACGAAAAAGAGTTTACAGAAATTTTTGATGAAAAGACATTGCCAACCGATCCAACGATATATATCAATATTTCAAGTAAACATAGTCCATCTGATGCACCAGCCAATGCCGAAAATTGGTTTGTAATGATTAATGTCCCCGCGGATTTTGGACAAAAGTGGGGTCAAGAGATCGTACAACTCAAACGGAAAGTGGTTTCTACGATAAGTGAACAATTAAAAGTTGATATTTCAAAACATATAGCAGAAGAGTGGATTGCTGATCCTAGAACTATTGCTGATAGAACGATTTCACATCGTGGAGCGCTTTATGGTACAAGCAGCAATCATTGGTTGAGTGCTTTTCTTCGTCATCCCAATTTTTCTTCTGAATTTAAGAACTTATACTTTGTAGGTGGTACAGTTCATCCTGGAGGTGGAATACCATTATGCCTGCTAAGTGCAAAAATAGCTAGTGATTTAATGAACTAGATTTTTTTATGATTACAGCTGAAATACAGTCAAGACTTGAGGAGTATCATAAGCAAATAGGCATTTTTGTTCTAGTTGTTCATATTTCGGGAGCAATCGGAATGATGTCTCCTCTTCGCATGTATTTCTTGGCGCTTACACCTTTGAATCTAGTATTTTCTTTTCTCCTAGTTACATACTTTCATCCAGAGAGAACCCCAGTGTTCTGGAGGAACTTGCTAGTCATCGTTTCCTTAGGTTTCATAATTGAACTGATCGGAGTTAATACGGGTTGGCCCTTCGGTATTTATCAATATGAATGGGCTTTCGGTCCTCAATTATGGAATACCCCAGTAGTGATCGGTTTAAACTGGTTCATAATGACGTACTCAGGTGTATATATTTTAAGAAGAATTTTTCATAATGATTTTACAACTGCCATATTATCAGGGGTTTGCATTACCCTACTTGATGTGATATTGGAACCTGTTGCAATTAATTCTAGTTATTGGACTTGGGCTTCGGAACATGTACCCTTCAACAACTATGTCACTTGGTTTATTTGTATATCTCTTTTTTCCTTTTTGATCTTAAGAACAGAGAAAAGAGTAACAAATCCATTGATCAAATGGGTCTTCGGCGCTCAACTTGTCTTCTTTCTCAGTTTATATGTATTTTATCAATATACTTAATGTCGGAAAATTTAGAAGGTCAGGTGCTAACATACATTTATGCTATATCTAATTATAGTATTGATTTACAACATGTTAATACTATGTAAATTTAGACAACTGAGGATCTCTAAGGCGTTTACACAAGTAAACGATAGCTCTAGTGAAAAGATGGAAGAAACTAAATGTGAATAATTTTCGTTATTATAGTGTATGAGTTAGAATCATGTGGGTCTATATTGGGACTTTCGATGATTACTTTTTCTCATCTCTGTACAAATTTGCTCTACGATTAAGCAAATGGGTTAGGACATTCAGAAATAATAGTTAATTAAAATATATAAATGATAGCGACTGAATTTGATACGCAATTAGAAAAAGCTCTCGAGTGGGCAGGTAAAAAAGGTTTTAAGGAAATAAAGTCTGTGCATGAGGACCATGAAAAACCTTTTTCGTACACAAATAAAGAGAAAGATACAGTCTTTACGCCCCATATTACAGCAAGTAAAGATGGTCGCAAGACCTTCATTGAGATTGCTACGAAGGGAGAAGATACTGTGGAGATAATATCAAAATGGAGGTTGCTTTCAACCATGGCAGAGATTAAAGGTGGAAAGTTATACTTGCTTGCGCCGAGAGGTCATAAATCATTTACAGACGGAATCGTAGATAAATATCCAATTACCGCTACAGTATTATCAATCTAGCCTTGAACTTTAGGGAAATTATCATTGATTCAATAATTGCATTAGGATTGTTTTATCATGCAATTTGCGTCAATTAAAATTTTTCCTATTCTAAAGGAACTATTATCAACTAATAGGAATTAGTGGTATATGAGATGTTAACAATGTTAATTGCATAGAGCTGTCAAGAACATAGGTTTGTAGATTCGTTCAGAATCATATTACAAAAATGTCTTACATAGTCGCTTAGTTGGCACTAGTTATGCATTATATCGAGTTAGTATTTCCTATAGAGATATATCTCATAGTCACATAGTAAGACTTTGTTCTTGAGATTGTGGACAATGATATATTCAAAGAGTACTATATTATCCTTAATTGAATTTTATAACCAAAGTTTTACATGAGAGCACTAAAGATTACAAGCACAATAACAAGACGTGACGAACAGTCTATTGAAAAGTATTTTACAGAAATCTCTAAGTTTGACGTATTGACTCCTGAAGAGGAGATCAAACTGTTTCAGCAGTTAAAGAACGGAGATGAGCATGCACTTGCAAAAATTGTTTCGCACAACTTGCGATTTGTTGTATCCGTTGCAAAAAAATATCAAAATTTAGGTCTTAAATTAGGTGACCTTATTAATGAAGGAAATGTTGGACTAATTACCGCTGCTAAAAGATTTGACGAGACTAAAGGTTTCAAGTTTATTTCTTATGCTGTGTGGTGGATTCGTCAGTCAATATTACAGGCTGTAAATGAGAAATCAAGAAAGATTAGGTTACCACTGAATTTGAAGTCGATTGGGACGAAAGTTCAGTCTACAATAGATGAAATTTACCAATTAGAAGAGAGAATTCCTACTGTAGAGGAGTTAGCAGAAGCTACTGGTCTTACTGAAGATGTAATCCAGAACTCAATTGCTAATCACCACAGATGTAAGTCGTTAGATGCACCAATAAATGAAGATGGAGACGGATCCTTAGGTAGTTTATTAATGGATGACTCTTTAGACTCACCAGATTTTGAGCTTGCAGTAAAGGATTCTCAAAAAATAGAAATAGCGCATCTTTTAAGTATGCTCCCTGAGCGCCAAGCTACAATTATTTCTATGTACTACGGTATTAATAGAAAACATGCAATGACTTTAGATTCAATAGCTACTCATATGGGACTTACCCGAGAAAGAGTGAGACAAATTAAGGATAAAGGTATTATTAAACTTCGTCAGAAGTCTGATAATTTTCAACCGACGTTCTCTATGAATTAATACTTCGCATGGAAACTTCAAAAAAAGGGGCTGTCTCATAGCGAGATGGCCTCTTTTTCTTTTAGATCAATATTCTGAATGCTATCCTTAGCTTACCCTTCCATCAGAACTTTAAATTCTCTGTACGACGATACGTTGGAGTTATAATTTCAGACTGTACGCCATTTACAGTTCGAACTGTGAAACCTTCGTAGATGAGGTTTTCTGCAGTAATCTGAAATCCACCTCCATAATATTTGACGCGGTCTTGTACTGTTCTCTTCTTTGAAGATTTCTGATTATATGTTAAATCCTCGTTTTACACTACATATTGATTTTGATCTTTTGCTGCCTCAATAAGTACTGAGTTTCTTTCTAAACTAGCAAGTTTGTTATCCCCTCGGACTTTATTTATTTCGCTATGGAGCAATACCTCAAGGACCTTAAGGTTAATGCTATTAGGATCAATTCTACTATCTACAATATCAGGATCAATTTCAAGCAACTCTGAATAGCTCACTATTTGATTTTCAGATTCAGTCACTTCCTTTTTAGTTACATTTTTGACCTCTCCTTTTTTCAAAGTCGATGACTCTAAAGGTTTTTCTGATTTATTATCCGACTTACAGGCACTTAAGCAAAGGAGCCAGACTAAAACAGTGCATGCTGGTGTCCATAAATTACTAAGTAGTCTTATCAAAGGTTTCTTCATATTGCTTCTTTATACCAGAACGATTTACTATCTAATATATCGTATTATCTAGCTATTAGAGTTCTCTTGTATATGTATTGTTCTATCCACTCAAATATTTCTCGTCTATTACTGGATGTGTTCAAATTGAAAATTGCGCGTTGTTGCAAGTCGGTAAGCATTCAGAGTCAGATTTAAAACCGTTATTTTCTCAGATAGAGAGAAACCCTAGATCTTCAACAGTCTGTTGTATAATTAAATGATTGTCCTTTACTTGATAATTTCCACAATTTTAAAAGCTGTTCTTCTATTTGCCTGATGCTCATTTTCGGTACATGAATCACATTCACAAGAACTTACGGGAGAAGACTCACCATAGCCTTTCGCAGTTATGCGTTCTCCATCAATACCATTTGAAATAATATACTCGACTGCAGATTGAGCTCTTTTCTGAGATAAAATTTGATTATAGGCGTCAGGTCCCCTACAGTCAGTGTGTGAACTCAATTCGATGATAATTTCAGGATTTTCATTCAGTAATGAAACTAGTTCATTCAAAGAAGGCTTAGCATCTTCGCGTATGAAGAATTGATTGAAATCATAAAGTATGTTTTCTAGAACAATTTCTTGGTTTTCGAGAATTGGCTTCAAGATTACAGTTCTATTATATGTATATGTTGACTTACCTTCAGGTATGTCCGAAAAAGAACTAAGAACTTCATTTTTTTTGTTGAAATAGCCTTCTGCTTTTACTTGGATACTGTAAATCTTCTCTTCAATATTTTTTACAATGAAAGCTCTACTCGATAAAGTCTCTGGAACATTACTAATCAGCACCTGCGCCTCAGGAAAAGGGACTTTACGCCCATCTGATAGTTCTTTAAATACGGTTAATGCTAGTTTAAGATTTTGCTCCTCTGTCTCGATATCAACATCAGGATCTTTCACAATAACCTTATTCTTAATTTTTTCGAATTCGAAAATATCATCCAGTCCGTTTCTAGAACTCGAAAAATATCCTTTATCTAAGTAACCAAATACATCGGGTGCATACACTAAACTAAAGTCGTCAGCTCCTGAGTTTATAGGACTTTTCATATTGAATGGTCGCTCCCAAGATCCTTTCTCGTTAATATATGTATAGAATATGTCCAAACCTCCCATCCCTGGGTGGCCATTACTTGAAAAGAATAATGTATCATTCTTTAGGGACGGAAATTTTTCATCTGACATCGTGTTTATCGTAGGGCCTAGAGAAATAGGATCATCCCAGTTGTTCTCTTTAGTTAGTCTTGTATAGTAGAGATCAAAACCTCCAAAACCTCCTGATTTCGAACTGCTAAAGAACAAAACACTATCACTTTCAACCCAACAAGGATGACCATAATTAGCGTTTGGTTCTACAAAAGGAAGTACCTGAGGATTCGACCATGAACCGTTTTGTAGCCTAGTTTCAAAAATTTTACAGAAATCATCACTCTCAGCCTCTGTATAACATCTAGTAAAATAAAGAATACTTCCTTGCTCATTGAAGGATAGTGTACCTTCATTACTGTCAGTATTAATGATCGGATCTAAGAAACTAACATTTCCAGTGTTCTTATCATACATGTATAAATCAGAATAACCTCTGCCAGTCCAATTATAAATTCTTTCGGAAGAACTGTTATTTCGATCTGAGCTAAAAAAAACTTGATGATCATTAAGGAAATAGGGAGAATAGTCTGACTCCCTAGAATTGAAATATGCTTTTTTTACCTCATATGACTTATTTGGGTCGAGAATCCAATCAGAAGCTAACCGGCAAATAGCAATCTCCCTTCTGTAAAGGTCTATTTGGGTGCCTTGAGACAATAGTCTAGTAAATAACTCAACAGCACCTTGGTAATTTTCGAGGTGCTTAAGTGCAAATGCTTTTTTTTCAAGGGCTCTGGGCCCAAAATCATGTGAATGCGCCTTTTCATACCACGGAATTGATAAAGCAACTTCTCCCATCTGCCAATATGATTCTCCGATTGTATATGCGATTCTGGCTAGTGTTTGTTCTTCTCGAGCAGACTGGTATTCATTTTCCAACAACTCTACAGCTACAGAATACTGCCTAAGTTCAAAGGCCATTGAACCGTCCTTAATTCTCTTTGTGAATACACAAGAAACAATAAGTAGGCTTGCAATTAGAACTATTAAGGACTTTAAGAAAGGTCTAAACATAAATGTAACTTACGGCTGCTCGAATATATACGATTTTTCTAACAGCCATATTGCGATACATGTTTAATTGTTGTATATAATTAATGAAAGCGACAAAATCAAGACATATAGTTCCTTATAAGCTACTACGTTTGACAAAAAAAGGCCTCCAATTCACAAATTGGAAGCCTTCTTAGATATCCTATTATGTATAATCTTATCCTTTTAATGCTTTAGAGAAAGTACCTTTCTCACCTGACTTTCCATCTTTTGGACGTAAGTCTTTTGTCAAGTCTCTAAGAATTGGCGTCGCTACAAAGATTGAGGAATACGTTCCGACTACGATACCAATAAGAAGAGCAAAAGCAAAACCTTTGATACTTCCTTGACCGAAGATGAACAACATTAATACCACGAATAATGTAGTCATTGAAGTAATCACAGTTCTAGAGAAAGTACTATTAATCGCAAGATTAAGTACTTCATCCGTAGTTTTACTTGTATAAATTCCCAAATATTCACGAATTCTATCGAATACAATAACCGTGTCATTAATCGAATAACCGATTACTGTCAACAATGCTGCGATAAACGCTTGATCAATTTCCAATGGAAATGGCAGAACATTTTTCAGTAGTGAGAATATTCCAAGAAGGATTAATGAATCGTGGAATAGTGCTGCCACAGCACCCATACTATATTGCCATTTACTAAATCTCAAGAAGATATATGCAAAAATCAAAATTAGGGCGATAATAGCTGCTAATACAGAGGATTTCTTAATATCATCTGCTATCGTAGGTCCAACTGTAGCTGAACTAACTATTTGAGGTCCATTTAAAATTTTACCTTCGGCAAAATCATCTGCATTCAATGGTGAACCTGTAGCTTCACTAATACCAGTAGCTAAAGCTCGAACAACCTCATTTGTTGCTCCTTGCTTATTGATCAAGTAATCCGTAGTAATATTGAAGGTATTTGCTGCATCTACTTCTTTTACAACAGGTGCACCATCAAAAGGAGCAGTCAAGCTTTCACGCAACTGTTGAGCAGTTACTGTTGAACCTTCTTCAAACTCAACTACATATTGATAACCACCTTTGAAGTCAATACCATAATCCAAACCGGAAGAGAACATAGAAGCGAAACCAGAAATTAAGATGACTCCTGAAACCACGTATGCTATTTTACGCTTACCGATCCAATCAACTTTCATATTGGAAAATGCCTTTCTAAACGGTGGTGTCCAAAATGTTAGATTCTTACCTCTTGTGATTGTCCACCAATCAATAATCATCTTACCTAATAATACAGCGGTAAACAATGAAAGTAGAACTCCAATTATCAAAACAACTGCAAATCCTTTGATAGGACCTAATCCGAATCTTGCAAGAACTATTGCTGTAATGATTGTAGTAACATTGGCATCAATAATTGCTGAGTAAGAAAAGTTGAAACCATCCTTAATACTAGCAAGAAGAGACTTTCCTGATCTTAACTCTTCACGAACACGTTCAAAGATGATCACGTTGGCATCTACCGCCATACCAATCGTTAAGATGATACCCGCGATTCCTGGTAAAGTTAAAACTGCACCAAAATTAGCCAAGGCTCCAAAAATGAAAAATACATTTAGTAATAGTGCCAAAATTGACACGATACCTGCACCTCCATAATAAAGAACCATGAAGAGAAGTAGAATACCAACTCCAAATATCAATGAACTAATCGATCTATTAATGTTTGCTTGACCAAGGGAAGGTCCTACTGTAGACTCTTGTATTATCTTAGTTTTTGCTGGAAGTTTACCTACAGATAAAATTTTAGCTAAGTCATTTGCTTCTTGAACTGAAAATTGACCTGAGATAGATGATCTACCTCCTGTAATTGGTTCATTAACTCTAGGAGCGGAAACTACTTCGTCATCCAAAACGATAGCAACTTCTCTATTACCATTGTTTGCAGCTGATGTCGTAAGATTAGCCCACGCTTTAGCCCCTGCACTATTCATAGTTAATGAAACTGCCATTTCGCCTGTCACTGGGTCTGGATTAGCAGATGCATCAGTTACAACATCACCTTGAACAGGTGCTTTTCCATCCGCTCTACCCTTTTTCAAACCGTAAAGAATATACTTCGCTCCACCACCATCACCTAAGTCTTGTGGATTATTTGTCCATTGGAATTGCAAATCAGACGGGAATAATTTTTTGACATCACTGTTCATTAGAACATTCATGATATCATCACGCTGATTTCTAGTTGCAAATCCTAAAGCAGCTTCACTATATCTGATTGATGCCTGATTGGCACCATTTAATTCAAGAAGTGAAGTTAATGCCCCAGCGGCACCTGTCGCAACTTGTTCTACTTCGGTTGAGTCAATAATCTCTCCAGTATTCTCGTCGTAAACATAGTCGTACAATACTTCAGTTTTAGCCTCTGTCTTTCCTAAAAGTCCTTTTGCAGAAACTAATTGATCAGCTTGTAAAAAAGCTGCTTGTATACCTGCGTCTGAGGTTCTGTAGGTATTCCAGAACTCCAATTTAGCTGATTGCTCTAAGAATTTACGCGCTCTCTCTGGATTCTCGATACCTGGCATCTCAACAAGTATCAAGTCACGGTTAGCATCCAAAGTAACATTTGGTTGTACTACACCAAGCTTGTCAATACGCTCCTTCAACATATCATAAGTAAGAGCTACAGTCTCATCTGCTTTCTCTCTAAGAACTGCCACGACTTCACCATCAGTACTCTCTGCGTTGATCTCGCTACGAAGTGAAGGATTGATAGCAAAAATCTTAGATAATTTCTTCCCCTCAGCTAAACTCTGGTATGCATCAGCAAACAAAGTAACATAGTCACTTTGAGAATTAGACTTCGCAAGATCTGCATTTTCCAATGCTTGAAGAAAGGTAGGGTCTTTACTATTATTTGCTAGTGATTTGATTAATTCCTTTAGATCTACTTCTAGTGCAGCGCTCATACCACCTTTAAGATCAAGTCCTAAATTTAGCGTTGCATTTTTTAAATCATTGTAGGTATAGTTGGAAACTAATGGAATCCTGAAAACAGTATCTTGGGAGATTGAATCCAAGTAAGCTGCTTTCAAAGACTTTTCATTAAGATAACGCTCTACACTACCCTCTGCTCCGGTTGCTTGCTCCAGTGCAAATTTTTGAGCTTGATCCTCGATGTTGTTTGTTTTCCACATCAAGAAATACTGAAAAATACACACGATTGCCAAAAGAACCGCAAAAAATCTGATTAAACCTTTACCTTGCATTATGTTTGATTAAATTAGTTTGTTTTTTGAAAAACTCCGCAAATATACGTCTTTTCTCATATTATATCCTTGTTTTATATTTCTTCATCTAAAACGAAGCCGAAAATAATTTTTTTCGATTGTAGAATACCAAAAGACAACATATTATACATTGGACTTTTTTTAGATTATACAAAGCTAAAAGAAATTAGACAAGATCTGCCTAATCTTACATATATTGAGATAGTTTATAATCTTTTCTTCGTCTAAAATTTTAGAGTAAGGGAAGAACGCGCAAAGTATTACTTAATAACATACCTTCCATTAATAGGCAGGTACCAAAATCTTAAGCTTATGGGAATTTTTGATTTTTTCAAAAAGGCAGGAAAAAGTGTCTTCAAGAATGAAGAAGCAGAAGCTGCTAAAGCAGATGCGGATGCAGCAGCTTCGAAAGCAGCTAATTTACGCAAAGTCAATCTTCTAGAGGACATCGTTCGATCAACAGGAATTGACATCGAAGAACTAGACATTGTTTTAAACGGAGATGTAATAATAGTGAATGGAAGCGCTAATAATCAAGCAGAAAAAGAAAAGGTCATTCTTGCTTTAGGTAATGTTGACGGAATCGCAGCTGTAGATGATAGACTAGTCGTGGAAGAAAATGTTCCCGAATCTAAGTTCTATACGGTAAAGAGTGGAGACACATTATCAAAAATTGCAAAAGCACATTATAGTGACGCGATGAAGTACATGGAAATCTTTGAGGCTAATCAACCATTACTGGAAGATCCAAATAAGATATACCCAGGGCAAGTACTGAGAATTCCTGATCTTAGTTAGAAACCAGTTTTTACAAGACATCAAAAGGCTATGAAATGACTTTCATGGCCTTTTTTATGCGCTACAGAGAATCAAGATAGAATAGATTAATTCACTTGGTTTCGTATGTTATTCTTTTTAAAACCTTCGATATTTGATTTCGTTATTTTGAGAAGCTGTTTTCTTGCTTGAATGCTTGTCCAAGCTTGATGTGGAGTAACAATACAATTCTCCAATCTAAAGAGCAGACTATCTTCAGGTGGTTCTTTACTCATGACATCTATACAGGCAGCTAGAATTTGATTGGTTTGTAGAGCCTTAATCAATGCATCTTCGTCAACGATAGGTCCTCTAGCGCTGTTGACAAGGATTGCGGATTTCTTCATGTTCTTCAGAAAGTCAGAATCTACAAATCCTTTTGTTCCTTCATTTAGTGGAATATGTAAACTTATAATGTCAGAGGAGTTAATCATTTCTTCTTTAGAAACTAGTTTGTACTTAGATGGTATACTAAGCTTCTTTGTAGGATGATTCTGGATCAAAATAGTGGATCCAAAAGCACTAAAAGTATTGGCAACTTCTTGACCGATAGCACCAAATCCAATTATTCCGATAGTTTTTTCACTAAGTTCTTCAATTGAATGATCAAAATAGGTAAAATCTCGACTTCTGCTCCATCGACCTTCCCGCACTGAATTAGCATAATAAGAAACTCGATTATACACATGTAGTACCATAGCAAGAACGTGCTGTGCCACTGATTTACTGCTGTAGTTAGCTGCATTGCAAACTGGAATGTTTCGTTTGTTTGCAGCTTCAATATCCACATTGTTGTATCCAGTTGCTGATACGCAAATAAGCTTTAGTTTCGGACAAGATTCAATTAACTCAGCATTAAGAATCGTTTTGTTTGCAATTATGATGTCTGCATCTCCTACTCTTTCAAAAGTATCTTCAGGTTTTGTATGCTCATATACCTCTAAGTCTCCGTAAAGTGCGATCTCATCCCAACTTAAATCTCCAGGGTTAACTGCATACCCATCAGTCACAACAATCTTCATAATTACTGTTTATTCAAACTCCAATCATACTCCTTAAAAGTTATTTTGGCATTCTGTATATTGACGTCACTATATCTAACTACAAAATCCTTTACACCTTTGAAATCATTACCATACCAATCAAATATTTTTGAGAGTCTCAGTTCTGATTTAGATATTTTATTATAAGTAGCGTTATTGATAAAAGACACCGTCTGACCCTCCAACTGCTCTTCGAGAGATTCAGCGTAATATGCATCATTGAGCAATGGAGGGCATGAACTAGCTGCACAATTTACGGCAAAATGAATTCTAGGCTCATCAAATTCCTTACGAATAATATCATTTTCAATATTGTTTAAGGTATAAATTGTAGTACCCAATTTGATGAATTTTAGATCCCAAGGTTTACCATAGTTTATGTCAAGTATACTTTTCAAAGGGTAATTATCTAGAATTAACTTAATGGTGTAAGCATTGTAAACATTGATATAGTATGCCAATTTCTCATTGTTTGTCCAGGACTTCTGAATAGTATTTTTGGACAAACTTTCTATATATGATTCAAGTTTCGCTTGATCCTTTTTGAATGCCTGATAATTTACATCGCCTCGACTATTAACATGTTCTTTAAGAAGAGTCCCAAAAGAACTATGATCTACTTTTGATAGATTGAGAGGAGCCTTTGCAGCTGCCTCAGTAGTATTTTCTTTGACCTCTACCACGGTAGAATCAATAGTTTTAATCTCATCAAACTTGATTTCAGGATTTCCAATGATTGAAGATTCTGACTTTGCTTGATTATCTCGGCTGCTTCTCTCTTCTTTCGGTCCAGCTTGTTTCAAAAGACTTAAGTAGTCACTATAGGAACCTGATTTTATCTCAACATTTTCAGCTTCCGCAACAAGTGTTCGATCTTCAGAAACTTCTATCAAATCACTTGTTACAGTCGGTTCTGCAAGCTCGCCTGGATGATCAAATTTTGCAAACATTCCAAAACATAAAACTAAAACACTATAAATCACAAATTTTGTCATAATACTCACTGATATAAAGACTAAGCGATGTCTAATTTCTATTAAAATAAAGGACATCTATTGAATTAACGAGGTTTTGAATCATTTAGTTTTTCCCGTGATATCAAAGTCAAGACGTAAGGACACATTCCTTGGTGCTTCCAAGAGCGCTGGTCTTTCGGTATAAAGCACATTGGTTACATTATCTAGGTTTATGGAGGCTCGCCACAATTCACGATCATATGCGGCTTGAAAGCCCCAAATATTATAGCCTTGGTCAAAATTGTTTCTAAAATCAGCTATCCCGCTGATAAACTGTTCAAAGTTTCTGTCAATAGAAATTGTATGACTATTAAATCTTTGGTTAACCCAAATAGACCATCTATTTATGCTAATAGAAAGGTTACTTTTAAAACTGTGTTTGTACCTATATTTCAAAATATTCTCCTCACTGGTAGCTGACAGCCTAATCTCTTCAGAAAAATTGCGATATTTTGGATCAATATAAGTATGAGCTACTAGTCCCTTGATTTTTAGAATCCCGAGATCCCATTGCGCACCAATAGACGACTCAATTCCCCCAATCTCCGTATCACCAATATTCCTTGCTTGAAATCCTGCAAACACTTGATCACTAAGAGTGAATTCCATCATATTGTTGTACTGTGAATAGAAATAAGCGACATCAAGAAACATTGATACAAAATCATTTCCATACTCTTGCCTTAGTCCAATCTCGCTACTCCAACCTGTTTCTGACTCTAGATCTGGATTAGGAATTATGGTAAGACCTCCAGCATTGGTAAAGGTGAATTTCTCAGCAATAGTAGGATATCTATACCCTTGGCCGATAGAGGCCCTTAGATATGTTCCATTAAATGGTTCATAATTAATACCAGATCTAAAAACTGGTTTTGCCTCTAGGGCATTCTGTGCAGCGATTTCATACTGAGTATCATTTAAGCTATATGAAAACTCTGGATTACTTAGTTGATTAATTTCGTATCTAGCGCCTAGACTATACCTCAATTTCTTTGCTAAGGTCTGGTTCCATTGTAGGAAGACTCCAGCATTGGATCCAGTATATTCAGAATTTGAATACAATTCTGCATTGGTTTGATTAAGTAAACCTTCAAAACCAGCTATCAGATTTGCTTCGATTGCACGAAATGTATGTTGGTAATTGTAACTGGCGTATTGAAATTGCGAACGGATGGTTTGATTATTGTCGCTTACATTCTTAGCACTGTAAAATCTAGATCGAAAAGTGTGTTTATTATCGTTGTTGCCATAGTACACGGCTGAAGGATCTATAAAGTATCTCGTAATATTGTTATTGTTTAGGGTATTATCACCTGGTTGAAATGACTTTCTTAGTGCATTGCCCCAATAAAAAAATGAAGCATTATCGCCGATACTCAAGTTTGAGTTTAGAGTAACAAATAGCTTTGGATTAATATTGAATTTTATTTTGGCGTAAGCTCTACCCCTATTTTCCTCAACTGACTGATTATATGAGTTCAGCTTGTTATAAAATCCACCAGCAACAAAATCAATTTTTTTCCACTTTTGACTATGCGATAAGTAAGCATTCGTTTCGAAGGGAGCAGATGTCCACCACTTTCTTCTGGTATCCTCAGGTGCCATAAAATGTCGATAGGAAATTCCGGCCTTTGTTTTTGGAATTCTGCTAGGATCTTCGGTGGTAAATTGAATTACACCATTCATTGCTGATGATCCATACAAAACTGAGGACGCACCTTTTAGAACTTCGACTTGTGCGATCATTTCAGTTGGAATATCGTCCCATTGTGAATAACCACCATCATATTGTAATGCAGGCATTTGATCTATAACTAGCAAAACACGACTTCCTGCTCCGTATGAATAGCCACTACCTCCCCTTATATTGGCCTGGCCGTCTAAGATATCTACTCCAGGTACCAAATCTAAGCCTTGATCAACTGATGGTGCATTCACTTGCTCAAAAAAGCTAGGTTTCAAAACTTCTAAACTAACTGTAGATTGACTTTGGCGTTCTTGAAATTTGTTGGCAGTAATGACTGCTTGATTGAGGATATTCTGACTTGGATTCATGAAAACAATGAAAGGCTTTCCGTCTTCTAACGGTAACTTAATACGTTCAGAATATGTTTCATAACCAAGATATCGCACTTCAAACAAGCACTCATCCTCATCAAGTTCGAAACTAAAATAGCCTTCTGTATCGGTAAAAGTAAGCATACCACAAGCAGATACAGTAGCAGAGACTAGAGTTTGACCGCTATTGGAATCTTTTACGGTGCCTTCTAGTACAAAATTATGGGCGAAAGCCCCAATTGTGAAATAAAGTATAAAAAAGGGAATAGCTAGTACTCTCATCTTGGCAGTTTTGCACAAAATAGTAGAATTTACCCCTTAAAACTAGAAAAAACTAATATTACTCTTCTACGTATACGATTTCATCAAGCATAGGAAGATTAATATATTTATCTTCCTCATGACTGATACTCCAAATCCGTAGAAATCCCCCTGATGCTTTAGCAACGTGTGTTGCAAAAGAAACAAAAGAATGATACATCAATGCTCCGATTAAATTCGGTAATTTTGCTAAGATCGGATTTAACTCCGAAATCTTGTTGACAGCGATCTCAGTTCTAGCTTTCTTGTCATTTGGAGTATTCTCTATTAACTCAGGAAGCTTAGTAGCAAAATCAGAGCCAACTTCCGTATAGAACTCAATTAATTCTTCAGGACCCGCGTAGCTTCTGATTTTTGCAATTTTGCTAGCCCATGTAACTTCCGAGGAATCAATCTTGCCATCAGCACCAGCTACTAGGACAGCTATCCAAGCGATTCCTAACCTTAATTTTTCGAACTCTTCAGCAGTTAGAGACTCAAAATTTTTGATCATATCCGAATTTTCTTGCAAAGGTAGTATTTACTTTCAAAGAAAGGAACACATAAGGTAATATTGATGTATAATATTTAATCTTTGTTGACACATTTTATTCAGTTACAAATACATCTATATTTGCAAAAAAAATAAATTTTGGGAGGAGCCAAGAAAAAGGGAACAAAGCAGACACCTCTAATGGTGCAGTACTTTAAAGTTAAAAGCAAACATCCTGACGCGATACTACTTTTTAGAGTTGGTGATTTTTACGAAACTTTCTCTGATGATGCCATAACAACTGCCAATACGCTCGGTATTGTTCTAACTAAGAGAAACAATGGAGGTTCAGACATCCCACTAGCTGGATTCCCATACCATTCCCTAGATTTATATTTGCCTAGACTTGTGAAAGCAGGATATCGAGTAGCGATCTGTGAACAACTTGAGAAACCAAGTAAACAGAAGAAGATTGTTGACAGAGGAGTAACCGAGATTGTTACACCTGGTTTGACGACAGACAATAATCTACTCAGTCATAAAGAAAACAACTTTCTATGTGCGCTTCACTACGGAGAACAGAACCAAATTGGAGTTGCATTTCTAGATATATCTACAGGTGAATTTCTAGTGAGCCAAGGAAACAGTTCACAAGTTCAAAAACTAATTCAGGGTTTTCGACCTAGCGAAGTGATTTTTGCAAAAGCTAATAAAAGCAAGTTTGCAAAAGAGTTTGGAGATGAGTATTATCATTTCCTTCTAGATGAATGGGTTTTTACCGAGGACTATACGCAAGAGATGCTGCTTGATCATTTTGAAGTAACAAGTTTAAAAGGTTTTGGAATTCATGAATTACATCAAGGCCAAATTGCAGCAGGCGCAGTGTTACACTACCTTAAATCAACAGAAAACAATCAACTACAGCATATAAACGCGGTTCAGAGAATTCAGCTTGATGAATACATGTGGTTGGATCGGTTTACTATACGAAACCTAGAATTAGTACATAGCAATCATGCAACAGGAATACCTTTAATTGACATTCTGGATTGTACCTCTACACCGATGGGTGGGAGACTATTACGAAAATGGTTACTACTTCCGCTAATTGACCTTAAAGAAATAAGAAAGCGTCATGATATTGTGGAGCTTTTCTTTTCAGAAGAGAACACTCTAGAATCTTTATCTGATAATTTGAAAGCAATAGGAGATCTTGAAAGACTAATTTCGAAAGCACCTTCAAGAAAGTTAAATCCAAGGGAGGTACTTCAGCTTAAAAAGGCACTCTTTACCATTGACCCGATACAAGATTTGCTAAACAACACCAAGCTAAAACCATTGGTTGAAATGTCAGCTTCTCTTAATCGGTGCGAAAACTTAAGAGATCGTATCGAAAATGAACTTGACGAGGAAGCTCCTGGGAATATTTTAAAAGGAAATATTATTAAATCAGGTTGGCATGATGAACTAGATGAACTCAGGAATATAATCTTTAATACAAAAGATGTACTAGTAGAAATTCAAGCAAGAGAAGCCAAGGAAACAGGAATTGCTAATCTCAAAATTGGCTTCAACAATGTTTTTGGCTACTATCTAGAAGTTACGAACAAGTACAAAAATCAAGGCTTGATTCCAGATAATTGGATAAGGAAGCAGACATTGACAAATGCAGAACGATACATTACTGATGAGCTAAAAGTACTAGAAACAAAGATATTGGGTGCAGAAGAAAAGCTGAATGTTTTAGAATTGGAGCTATACGATGCATTGATCACTGATATACAGAACTACATCCTTGCAATCCAACACAATTCCTCATCCCTAGCAACGCTTGACTGTTTAAGCAGCTTGGCTTCAGTTGCCAAACGCAACAATTATAACAAACCTGAAGTAAATGAAGGATTTGCAATTGACATCAAGAATGGTAGACATCCCGTGATTGAACAACATCTAAGTATTGGTGAAACATTTGTTCCAAATGATGTATTTCTCGATAAAGATGAGCAGCAAATATTGATGATAACAGGTCCTAACATGTCAGGTAAATCTGCTGTTTTACGTCAAACAGCCTTAATATGTCTTATGGCACAGATGGGGTCCTTTGTTCCAGCAGATAAAGCTAGTATTGGTTTGATCGACAAGTTATTTACTCGTGTAGGCGCATCTGACAACATTAGTAGTGGAGAATCTACATTCATGGTTGAAATGAATGAAACTGCCAGTATCATGAACAACATTTCTTCGAGAAGCTTGGTCTTACTCGATGAAATTGGAAGAGGTACCAGTACTTACGATGGTATCTCAATTGCCTGGTCATTAGCAGAATTTCTTCACGATCAAGAGGACTTACGTCCAAAAACATTATTTGCAACCCATTATCATGAACTTAATGAGCTTGCCAATCTTTTTCCTAGAATAGAGAACTATTGTATTTCGACAAAAGAACATGGCAATAAAGTCATTTTTCTGAGAAAATTAATCAAAGGTGGAAGTAAGCACAGCTTTGGTATTCACGTAGCCAAAATGGCTGGCATGCCGCGAGAAATATTAGTTCGTGCAAATGAAATACTTTCTCGATTAGAAACAAAAAGTATTGAGGACAAGAAGATTACTGATAAGATCCCTGCCAAAACGCACCATACGCATCAACTAAGTATTTTTGAAACGACAGATGAAACAGCTGGAAAGCTTAAAGAGATGCTTGGAGCTGTAAACATTAATTCTATGACTCCAATCGAGTGTATGATGAAGCTCAACGAGTTGCTTCGTGTGATTGAGGAAGACTAGTTTCTGCGCTATCATAATCATGTAAAGCCTATTTAGCAATCACATTCAGATCCTATTTTTTTAATAGGTAAGACAGTCGAGAATTATGTATCAACAACTGATTTAAATTATCTACACGAGGATCAGTGCTAAAGTTAAATGACGTAAGAAGATTGATTCTTGCATATCGAGCAATCGGCTGAATTGAAACAGTTATTATTACATGCACAAGGTCAACTTCACTTAGACATTTTGAGATATCGTATAGAAAATACAAATAATCTATCAACTCAGTGCGAAACACCAAAATTTCCATAGATAATTTGATGAATTTCAGCACTTACCGACTGATAAAATGCAAGATCTAGTCAACAATGATGAGGAATTCGCTAAGGTATAATTAACTGCTCCATCGTGCCTCGGACCATAATTTTTGTAGCTTTTTATCGAGGAAGGTCCAAGCTAAGGCGTGAATCTTTTTTTTACCGTGTTGCATTTCGATAAGGCGATAGTCTACTTCAGTCTGTTCGACTATTCTAATAAGCGACTTTAGGTTCCTTCTGTCAGATACAAGGCTAGAGAACCAAAATACTTGTTGCTGATAACTTCTACTTTCCAGGATCATTGATTTTATGAAAGCTAGTTCACCTCCTTTTACCCAAAGCTCATGGGACTTACCACCAAAATTTAAAGATGATTTCTTAGATCCCTTTAGATTCTTATTTTTACGCATGTTCGCTGCCTCTGCATCCTTTCTATTTTTGAAAAAAGGCGGATTACAAATTGTAAAATCGAATCTCTCGCCCTCACTAATAATTCCATTAAAATACGAATTACTATCTGACTGTCTTCGGACTTTGATTTTGCTGCTGAGATCATTCTTATCAACATTTTCCAAAGCAAAATCTATTGTAATCTTATCAATATCTGAAGCAACAGAAGACCAACCAAAGAGTTTATTCGCTAATAATGGATAAATGCAGCTCGCACCTGTACCGATGTCTAGCAAACGAATATTATCGCCTTTGGGAACCGATTTTCCAGCCAATTGCGACAAATACAAAAGGTAGTCAACTCTTCCAGGAACCCCTGGGCAAAGGTATGCGTCTGGCAGTTTCCAGAACCTAATCTTGTAATGCGCAAATAGAAGTGCTTTATTTAGAAGGAATACATCTCGTTTATTTGAGAAATCAATAGTAGTTCCCCCATCCGACCTCCTTACAAGTCTATCTCGTAGTTCTGGAATATGTTCAATTAACAGTTCGAAATCGTATCCATTCTTGTGTGGATTTCTTCCGTGAAGGGATGAAACGTTTTCAGTCATAGCTGATTTTGCTTTTGACAAAACATACGAATCTTAAATAACTTCCAAGTATGATAGCCAATTTATTCAAAATAAAAAAGGGCGAAACTCTTTCGAGATTCGCCCTCTTATTAATCATGATGTCAGCCTACTGCTTTATCATTTTCTTTACAATTGATTGGTTTCCAACCGTAACTTTTACAAGGTAAATTCCTTGAGGATAATCGCTCACGTCCTGTGAATATGAAACTGACTGTCCCGCAGTCGTATGTGTATCCATACTCTGACCTAGTGTATTGATTAACTGAATAGTACAAGAAGTTGAAGTTGAAAATTCAAGTCTTACCTGTACTCTATCACTTGTTGGATTTGGCATTACTGTTACATTGTCTAGAATATCAATATCCTGAACGTTGATAACAGATTGCACTGTAAACGGTCCATAAGTCTCTTCACAACCATTTTCATCAGTCACAACTACAGTATAATCACCGACCTCAAGTCCATCAATATCCTCTGTTGTATCGCCATTTGACCATAAGTATGTATAACCAGGTGTTCCACCTTCAACTGTTATGTCAATAGAACCTGTAGGATTAGTATCAGTGATATCTAATACCTCAGAACTTGATAACTGAATTGCAGTTGGCTCATTTATCGTCACAGTAATCATCTCAGAACAACCATTTTCGTCAATCGCGGTACCTACGTACTCACCACTAGCCAAACCTGAAAGATCCGTACCTTCAGAACCATCATTCCACGTAACTATTATTGTACCTGAACCACCAGAAACATCAATAGAAATAGCACCTGAATCGTCACCATTACACGCAACATCTACTACATCTGAGGTATTCATAGTCAACTGTTCTGGTTCAACTATTTCAAATTCTCCGTTTGCAGTCTCTCCAATCTCATTTGTAATCACAAATGTGTAAGTTCCAGCACATAAATCTGACATATCAAACTCGCTGCTCTCATACCCATTTGGACCTGTAATAGCGATCGTGTAATTCTCAACCTCAGCTGCAGGAACAATCGATGCGGTTCCTTGACAAGCTGCATTACAAAGCTCATCAGTTACTTCTGTTTGGAAAGCTAAAGACGATCCAGAAGACACTACAACAGTTGAACAAGACTTAGAATCTCCACATTCGTTTGTAATTGTTAAACAAACATCATATGTACCGTTATCCGCATAAGTGTGTACTGGATTCTGCTCGGTTGATGTGTTTGCATCACCAAACTCCCACAAGTAAGATGTTGGACTACCATCTGAAACATCGGTAAATTCAAAAGTTTTCTCGTCATTTTCAAATGTAAATCCTGCAGTTGGTTCATTTATTACTTCTTCAACTATTACAGAAGTAGTATTTGAACAGCCAGTTTCCAAGCTTACAACTTCCACTACGTACTCACCAGGAGCATCAATAATTGGATTCTCTGTGTCGGCACCTGAAACGATATTACCATCAACCGTTGTCCATGAATATGTGTGATCGCCCTCAAGCATAAGATCAAGACTTGTTTCTGTTAGAACACAAGTTAATACCTCAGGAGCTGCAATAACTGGATCAGGTAATTGATTATTCAATACTACTGTCACACTTGATAAAGAAGTACATCCATTATCAGTATTTAGTACTTCCAAAAGGTAAACTCCAGAAGCACTCACTGTAGGTGTTGGAGTGTCAGCACCTGAGACAATGACACCGTCATCTGTAGTCCAAGAGTATACGTACTCATCACCTGTACTAGATTGCGTTCCATCAAGCATTACTTCTGTAACTGCACAAGTAAGAGCTTGCTCTTCACCTGCATCTGCAACCGGTACGCCAGCAGATTGCTCAACTGTTACCGTTGAAGAACTAGTACATCCATTAGTAAGATTAGTAACTATCAATTCATAGTCTCCAGCAGCATTAACAGTTGCCATCAGTGTTGTTTCTCCCTCTACGATATTACCATTATCAGTAACCCAGAGATAAGAGAAGTTAGCACCAGATGACGAACCTGTACCGTCAAGAACCGAAGTTAAATTTGTACAATCGAGATTTTGAGCGGAACTTATCTGGGACATAGGAGTGGTAAAATCACCAGTTACAACAACTTCGTCAGTTTCTGAACAATTAGTTGCAGCATCTGTAACTTCAAGTGTGTAAGTACCTGTAGCATCAACTATTGGATTCAATGTATTTCCTCCACTAACAATATTTCCGTCTGTTGTAGTCCAAGTATAAATGAGTGCTCCACCTTCAGTAGAACCTTCACCAGATAAAGTAATCTCGGTTTCCTCACAACTCAACATTCCATTTACATCAGCAACAGCTTCAGGTCCATCAATTTCTTCTACTAAGATTGGGAATGAAACTGTGCAGTTATTTTGATCAATAATCATACCACTGTAGAATCCAGGAGGAACTCCTTGAAAAATACCACTGCCATTAAAGTCAACCCCTATATCATAAGTGTATGGACCGACTCCACCGCTTGCTTGTAAAATTATTGTACCATTATTGTTCCCACATGCCGCTGGTAGTGTATTTGTTAGCTCTGACAACACTTCTGGCTCTTCAATCACATAGACTTCTTCAGCTGTACAACCATCGTTATCAGTAATGACAACAGTATAGGTGTTAGGTTCTAAATCTGAAATTGTTTGCGTAGTAGATCCATTACTCCACATATACGTGTAACCACCAGCACCACCAGTTGCTGAAATTGAAATATTACCGTTGTTTTCACCGTTACAAGCAACATCATTTACTGTCTCAGACCCAACTGCTACAGGTGTAGCTGGTCCAGAAACTGTTATGTCACCAGTTTCAACGGTGTGTCCTCTACCCTCAGTAATAGTACAGCTATATGTACCAGGAGGAACACCAACAAGATCTTCTGAACTTTCACCATTGCTCCAACTGTAACTGATATTTCCAAAACCTCCTGTAACTTCTAAGTCTATCATACCCGAACCATCTCCATTACAAGTTTCATCGGTTATAAAGAAAGACTGATCAAGAGCACATGTTCCATTTATCCAGGTAACAAGCGTACTTTTAGTAGCTTGTCCAGTTTCATACATTTTTCTATCGGGACAGACCGCAATAATCGTAGGATATGCACCAATCTGATAGGCACTAGGCACCGCTTCATTCGGTGGATTGAATAATGGGAAATCCGTTCCAGCTGTCCAGTCACCTTGAGTACCACCGGTACATCCTGGTGAATTAGTCATACAAGGGTCATTCGTTCCTGAATCACTTTCTATCCAATATACTCGTACTGCATCTTGTTCCACTGTACCAGTAGGTCCGTATTCATCGTATAAATCTTCAAGATGGTGCTGTTGATGGTAATTCCAACAGGGACCACACCAAGTCGCTGAGAAATCAATAATTGCAGGGATTCCCTGATCTAAAACACTATAAAGAGTGTGTGAATTGCCATTTAAATCAGTCAACGTCCAATTGGGAGCTGTTGAGCCGTCTGGCAGTTGTGCAAAGGCAGAAAAGCCCATGAACATGAAAAACAAAAGTGCATAAAGATGCTTCATAAGAGTTTGAATTTTGATTTAAGCATTAAATATAAATTAAATGCATAACTATTCAAACCAAAACAGTGATAAAATTTGGTAAAGCAGATAGAACAAAGAAGTTCAAGCAAATCTAAATTATCGAAGAAATGGCTGTCGTAACAAAAAGACGCTATCTTCTTCCCTTCATTTGATTCATACCTTGCATCATCTTATCCATGCCTTTGCTGTTGCTCATCATCTTCATCATTTTTCTCATTTCATCAAATTGCTTGATAAACATATTGATTTCGTGAATATTATGTCCGCAACCTTTCGCGATTCTACGCTTACGACTCATGTTCAGAAGTTCAGGTGAAGTTCTTTCCTGCGGTGTCATAGAATGAATGATGGATTCTACCTTGCTGAATGCCTTATCGTCGATATCTAAGTTCTTAATTTGTTTTCCGACACCAGGAATCATTCCCATAAGAGATTTAAGATCTCCCATTTTCTTAATCTGACCAATCTGATTTAAAAAGTCATTGAAATCGAATTTATTCTTCTTGATTTTTCTTTCTAATCGCTTCGCTTCTTTTTCATCAAATTGCTCTTGCGCTTTCTCAACGAACGATACAATGTCACCCATTCCCAATATTCGCTGCGCCATTCTCTCAGGATAGAAGACATCAAGTGTCTGCATGGTTTCTCCTGTGGATACAAACTTTATTGGTTTACCTACCGTATATTTAACAGATAAGGCTGCCCCACCACGAGTATCACCATCTAATTTGGTTAGGACGACTCCATCATAGTCAATGACCTCGTTAAAGGCTTTTGCAGTATTAACGGCATCTTGACCTGTCATTGAGTCAACTACAAATAGAGTTTCCGTAGGTTGTAAAGCTCCCTTAATTGCAGATATTTCTGACATCATCTCTTCATCTATAGCTAATCGACCTGCTGTATCCACAATTACTACATCACAGCTGTTTTCTAATGCATATTGTATTGAGTTTTTTGCTATCTCAACGGGATTCTTCGAACCTTCTTCTACATATATTTTAGCGCCAACTTGTTCCGCAAGAACTTTTAATTGATTGACGGCAGCTGGACGATAGACATCACAAGCCACTAATAGCGGTTTTTTACCTTTCTTTTCTTTGAGATAATATGCCAACTTTCCAGAAAAAGTTGTTTTACCACTACCTTGCAAACCAGCAACCAATACTATTCCAGGATTTGCTTTGATGTTGATCCCTACAGATTGCCCTCCCATGAGCTCGATCATCTCATCCATGACAATCTTAACCATGAGTTCTCCTGGCTTGACCGAATTAAGCATGTTTTCGGTCCCTAAAGCTTTATCCTTTACTCGATCTGTAAATTCCTTGGCGATCTTGTAGTTAACGTCTGCCCCTACAAGTGCTCTACGAACTTCCTTTATGGAGGAAGCAATGTTGATTTCAGTTATCTTATTATCTCCTGAGAGCAATTTAAAAGCTCCATCCAATCTCTCTTGTAAACTATCAAACATGGAATTGTATTTTAATTAAAAAGTGCTGCAAATATATCGTATTCAAATAAATTATCTGAGGTAGTTAAATGGATTTTTAAAACAAGTCAAAGTGAGCATTACCATCAATACTAACAAGTTCCATAAATTCTTGCATAATTATGGCAGACTTGTTTGTGTAGAACTTGTGATATATTCCTTGTACATCAGAAAATGTAGCAGTAATATCGGAAGACTCAAGTAGATGTTGAACTCGTTTAGCAATTGCTTCTCCTGAGTCGAGTACTTCGACAGCAGAAGGTAGAATATTTTTGAGATACGGTTTTAGAAATGGATAGTGTGTGCATCCCAAAACTAGATAGTCAATACCTTCGTCTATCATAGGTTGAACATAATGCTCGATTAGATCTTTGGTTTGCTTATCATTCAACTTTCCATGTTCGATCAACTCTACTAAGCCAGTGCCTTCCTGTGTAATGGTTTGAATATTTTTAGCGTAAACATCTTTAGTTTTTAGAAACAAATCAGAAACCAAAGTACCTTTAGTTGCTAAAACACCAACTCTTCTCGATTGACTGAGAAATGCAGCAGATTTTATTGCTGGTTCAATCCCAACAAAAGGTATATCAAATCTATCTCTAAGAACCTCGATTGCACTTGTGGTTGCTGTATTACAAGCAACAACTATTAGTTTACAATCAAAATCGATCAGCTTCTCAGTATTTTTGAGCGAAAGCTCTACTATTTCTTCCTTTGAACGCACACCGTACGGAGCATTTCTGCTGTCCGCCAAATATATGGTAGACTCATACGGCAATAACTTGTTTACCTCTTTCCAAACGGAAAGTCCACCTAAGCCAGAATCAAAAAAACCAATCGGTCGTCTATCCATTTTCGCTTTCATTCTTATTCATGAAACAAAGAAAGTTTTTCAAAAATTCCATCGTATGATACTTCCTAATCTTAAGAAAAATCAGACTTAATAATATTTTCGAGTCCATCTTGATAACTTGTTGCGCTGATTCCAAAGTGATTACTGAATTTGGAACTGTCGAAAACATAAGGCTGATCAAATTGATAAAACATTTCAATAGTCTCTCGTAATTGTCCCATAAAAATCCCTAAAAACCGAGCCATACCCTTCCCTAACACCTGAGCTTTGGCTGGTTTATCCATAAAATCTGCAACTTTAGCAACCCATTCTTCACCAGTCCAAGGATCTGGATATGTAGGTAAATGCCACACTTGATCAAATGCATCGTCCGTATTACCTAACAGTGCCGTGGCATGTCCAGCATCAGGTGTATAGGTGTAGCTATGTGGAGCCTTGTAATCACCTAACCAATTTGCTTTCTTTCCATTGGCTAGATTCTTGAAAACCATTTCGTACAAAACAGATCTATCATCATTCTTTGGACCGTAAAAATCTGCTGCTCTTGCAATTACCGCATTAATCTTACCTTTCTCTACCGACTCTTCTACAATTCGAGCCGCCTTCATCCTTGCTTTGCCTTTCTTGCTCGTCGGTGCTACCTCCGATTCTTCTGTCATATGTCCCATTTCCAGTGGAGAATACATATAGACATTATCGAAAAAGACGAGTTTGCTCTGATGAGTTTCACAAGCCTCAACCACATTCTGAAGTATTATTGGCCAAGCTTCAACCCACAACTTTGTTTCGTATGGTAAACCGACAGTCAGATAAGTAACTTCCGATTCTGCGACCGCATTGAAGGTAGCTGATTTATCCATGAGAGAAGCTGACACCAACTCATCAGAATCTTCAAGTTTAGTGGGGTTTCTAGATACCAATCGAAGCTCATTGGTGTACTTCCGTAATGAAGATGCAAGTTCATTTGCTATGAGTCCTCCGGCTCCTAAAATTGTTTGCATACGTCTATTTTTTGACAAATATCAAGATATCTGCAATACATATAGACAAGCTGATGCAAAAAATAGTATTAAAGAAGCATATTTTGCAATATTAAATTTTGATTATAGCAATTATTAGCAACTTAAAATACCTATATATGGTAAAAAAAAGATAATAAATTTTAAATGCAATTAAATACAAAACATTTTCTTAGTTTCATTTTTCAACTAACATTATGGGCAAGACAAATTGGTTGGCGATTATCGTTGCCTCTGCAGTAGGTATGGGTATTGGATTTCTTTGGTACGGTCTGTTTTTTCAGGACACTTGGATGGCAGGGAATTTTATTACTATGGCAGATGAAAACACGCTCATAAAGCATGGTGAAACAATCCCAACAAGTGCTACTCCAATGATTATTAATACAATTGCTATAGTTGTATTAGCCTTATTGACAAATTGGCTTCAAAACTATACTGATCAAACTTCCGCTAGTGAAGGAGGACTCCTTGGATTTATAGTAGGAATTTTTGCAGCAATTAATATTTTACTCACGAATTTATTTGCAGCTAACTCAATTAGCTTAACTGCAATTGATGCCAGCTACGTTCTAGTACTATTTACGATGATGGGACTGATTATCGGAGCATGGAGGAAAAACTAAATCTTAACAAATAAAACAACATGAAATGGAATGGTATTTAAAGGTACTTCGGCAATACGCAGACTTCGACGGCAGAGCAAGAAGAACAGAATATTGGATGTTTACCCTTATAAATCTATTAATATCACTTAGCTTAAGTGCACTTCAGTATTTACTAGACGTATCATTATTTGGTATAATTTCAAGTATTTATTCAATTGCAGTATTGATTCCTACAATTGCCGTAGCAATTAGGAGACTGCACGATATCGGCAAGAGCGGTTGGTTTTTGTTGTTAGCAGTTATCCCTATCATTGGAGCAATTTGGTTACTTGTATTGTTTGTAACTGACGGCAATCCGCATGAAAATGAATACGGTCCTGATACAAAAGACAATTATGCAGAAGAAACACTCTAATCAAAAGGCAAAATCTAGTTTATCTAGGATCTAGGTCTTAGCAGCTCTTCGGAGACGGTCGTTTATCGTTCTACCAAGTCCTTTCTCAGGAAATAGCTCAGCAACTATCAGGTCAATGTCTAGTTGATCAAGCTTATGCATAGTATCATACAATCTTGAAGCTGCTTCTTCTAATGAGCCTGAATGTGAGAGAACTGCGGTATGGACAACATTTCTATTCGGTCGAGATGTTTCTTTCTGAAATTTCAAAACAGCAAGTCTCTTCCCTTCTAGGGAATCAGAATATCTTTCTGCATTTTTTACTAGAACAAAAGGAGTCTTTGGAGCATAATGCTTCGAAAGCATTCCTGGAGCCTCTGGGTTATTCTCCGCCTTATTTTTGAGTTGGATAGGTCCAGTTATTTCTTCGATTTTCTCTTTAGACAGAGAACCTAGCCGAAAAATAACTGCTTTGTTATTCTCGAACCCAACAATTGTAGACTCTAAACCCCAATTGCAAACACCTCCATCCAAAACCATTTTAAGCTTACCTTCAAAGTATTCCGCAACATGGCTTGGTTTAGTAGGACTAATCCGTCCAAATGGATTTGCGCTAGGTGCTGCCACTGGAAAATCTAAGCTACTCAATAATTTTAAGGTAATCTCATGGTTTGGAACTCGTACTGCAACTGTTGGTTTACCAGCTGTGATCAAATCAGGTACATTGTCTTTCTTTTCGAGAACCAAGGTCATAGGCCCTGGCCAAAATGCATCGGCTAGCTGTAATGCAACTTGTGGTACATTGACTACAAAATCACCTAATTGATCGCGACTTGCAATATGAACAATTAACGGATTATACATCGGTCTTCCTTTCAATCGAAAAATTGAACGAATTGCGGACTCGCTAAAAATGTTACCAGCCAATCCATAGACAGTCTCAGTTGGTATTGCTACATTCTCATCATTTCTAAGAAGCTCAGCTGCCTGTTCAACATCATCAGACACTTTAGTTTTCATAGCAATCAAATTAAAACAAATACTAGCTTGTAATTACAAAAGAAAACAACTAAGACGACAAATAATCAACAACTGCATCTTGAATATCATCTTCAAGACTCTCTGTTGAACCAAAAACAAAAGAAGATCCAGTAATCTTCTCGTATAAGTCTACATATCGCTTTGTTATCTCATCAACAAAGTCCTGTGGCATTTCTGGCATAACTTGTCCTTCAAGACCTTGAAATCCATGCGCCATTAGCCATTCTCTAACAAATTCTTTTGAAAGTTGAATCTGACTTTCGCCGATTCTTTGACGCTCACCGTAACCATCTAGGTGATAGTACCTAGAACTATCTGGAGTATGAATTTCGTCAATCAAAATGACATCGCCATTATAAATTCCAAATTCATACTTTGTATCAACAAGAATCAATCCTTGCGCAGCTGCCATCTCTGTTCCAAGAGCAAAAAGAGCCTTAGTATAGTCTTTTAATTGATTCCAAATATCTTGTGGAACGATACCTCTTTTGAGAATCTCACTTTCAGAAATATCCTCATCGTGTCCTTCTTCAGCCTTTGTAGCTGGAGTAATGATTGGTTCAGGAAAGCGATCAGCTTCCCGCATTCCTTCAGGCATTTGCACACCACACAATTCACGCTCTCCACTATTGTAAGTCCTCCAAGCGTGACCTGCTAGATATCCTCGAATGACCATTTCTATCCGAATGGGTTCACAGTTCTTACCTACAGCAACATTGGGATGTGGAATGGCTTCGAGCCAGTTAGGTACAATTTTCGAAGATGCATCAAGAAAATGCTTAGCAATTAAGTTTAATACCTGCCCTTTATATGGAATTGCTCGAGGAAGTATGTGATCGAAGGCTGAAATTCTATCTGAGGCAACCATCACAACCTTGTCACCGATGGTGTAAACGTCACGTACTTTTCCATGATAGACCTCCTGATCTGGATGGAATTTAAATTCCGCTTGGGCTAAAGCTTTTCTCATCTGTAAAATTTAGGTGACAAAAGTAATAAATCATACTAGATTATCACGCGAGGTGGGCTAACTAACCCTATTGCTGAGCGTATCTATGGGTGGGATCGGAGGCTAAGACGATTGTTTCATTTTTGACATCCGTTTCAACTAAACCATCACGTAATCGAATTATTCGGTGAGCATGCATCGAAATATCAGGTTCGTGTGTTACTATAATCACTGTATTTCCAGCCTGATGAATTTTTTCCAGAATTTCCATGATCTCTATCGACGTTTTGGTATCAAGATTACCAGTAGGTTCATCAGCTAAAATAATAGCAGGGTTATTTACTATTGCTCTAGCAATTGCAACTCTTTGTCGTTGTCCTCCAGACAATTCATTGGGTTTGTGATCAACACGATCAACAAGTCCCACTTTCTCGAGTGCTTCCATAGCCTTTTCCTCCCTTTTCTTCCTTGACAACCCTGCATAGACGAGGGGCAAAGCGACATTCTCGAGAGCTGTCATTCTTGGTAATAGATTGAAGGTTTGGAAAACAAAACCAATCATTTCATTTCTTACCGTTGCTAAGTCGTCATCGTCCATTTCACTGACATCTGTACCGTTAAGCACATAAGTACCTTCTGTTGGTGTATCCAAGCAACCAAGAAGATTCATCAAGGTTGACTTTCCAGAACCAGACGGCCCCATCAATGCAACATATTCATTTTGACGAACGGTCAAGGTGATATCTTGCAGTGCTTTGACTGTTTGGCTTCCCATGTAGTAAATCTTTCTCAACGACTTGGTAATTATAACTTCGGACATTTTGCGTATTTTGATATTTATCTGTGATTCGTAATGACAGTTACAATTATCACAAAAAAATATCAAAGATTTTCTTATTTTTAGATATATAGCCATATTCAATAGTTCAATGATATAAAACAAGTCATTTTTCTTAGTTTTGGCTCGATAATTTAACTATGAGTATAAGACATATTGCAATAGCAGGAAATATAGGAGCTGGGAAGACTACTTTGTGTTCGCTACTCGGAAAACATTATGGTTGGCAAGTACATTTCGAAGACACAACCACCAATCCATATCTCAGTGATTTTTATAATGATATGCAAAGGTGGTCATTCAATCTTCAGATTTACTTCCTAAATAGTCGCTATCAGCAAATCCTTAAGATAAGACAGGGTTCTGAAACAGTGATTCAAGATCGTACGATCTACGAAGATGCTTTCATTTTTGCCCCAAACCTTCATGATATGGGTTTAATGGCACAACGTGATTTTGACAATTATTTCGACCTGTTCAGGACAATGTCTAGTCAAGTCAAGGCGCCTGATTTACTTATATACTTGAGAGCAGACATTTCCACTCTGGTTTCCCATATCCAAAATCGAGGCAGAGAATACGAGGGAAGCATGAGTTTAGATTACTTGAAAAGGCTAAACGCCAGATATGAAAATTGGATACAATCTTATACGGATGGTAAATTATTGATTATTGACACTAAGAATGCTGATTTCCAAAACAATCCTGAAGATTTTGGACGCATCATCAACAAGGTAGATGCTGAGCTATACGGCCTCTTCAAATAAACCATTTTACCGCAGAATTGTAAACTACTAAAAGAATAATTATGAATCGATCCAAAATCGAGGAAATCAAATCTTTAGTAAATTCTCGCGGAGCAGAACTTTTAGTAGTTAGCAAGAATAGACCCCTAGAGCAAATAGAATTTCTATATGATATGGGCTTTCGCAAAATGGGAGAAAACCGCGTACAGTCTTTACTTGAAAAAAAGGATAAGCTTCCAGAGAATATACAGTGGCACATCATTGGGCATTTGCAGCGTAACAAAGTGAAATACATTGCTCCTTTTGTGACTCTTATTCACTCTGTTGATAGCATTTCACTCCTCAAGGAGATTCAGAAACAAGCACTTAAGAATAGTAGAGTGATTCCCATTCTCCTACAATTCAAAGTCGCTCATGAGGATAGTAAATTTGGGCTTGACCCAAATGATCTTGAAAACACATTACAGTATATTGATGAAAATCCCTTTCCAAACATTTCAATTGACGGCGTGATGGGTATGGGGACATTAACAGATGACCAAAGTGTAACTATAAGTGAGTTTAAAGCTTTGAAATCAATCTTTGACAAGCTTAAAGGTGGTTATTTCAAGGATTCAGAAACATTCAATCATTTAAGTATGGGCATGTCGGGAGATTATGAGTTAGCTCTAGACATTGGTTCGACAATAGTGAGGCTTGGTAGTGCATTATTTGAGGACTAGTATCATGATAGCCAGACAAATCTGGAATACTTAACGTTTTACTTAACGTTGTGATAAACGCTCTCTAAAGGAGGTATTTACAGTCGAAAAGTCTGCTGAAAGTTAGCTACATTGTATCCATTTTCCACAACAGTCCGGTAGGCTTTACTTTTTCTATTCAAGAGTGGATTCGTATGATTTAGGTGTATAAAGTGAATCTTATTCTTTTCGCTCGCTTCTAAATTTGAAAACCTAGCCATACTTTCCACCACAAAAGGATGTGGAATTTGTTTGATATCTCGATAATTTATCTCAGCTTCATCATAAAACGTTGCATCAAGTAGGGCAAAATCAACTTCCTTTAGTAAATCTTCAATCTTCATTTTTTCCTTATCCTCCCAGACTGTCCATTTATCGATATCAGGAATGAATAGTAGTCTCTTTGAAGAGCCTTCGATAATATAGCCTACTGTTTCCGAATACTCATCTCTATGTGGAACAACGAAAGGCCTTACTGTCAATTGATCAGATAACTCAACATCTTTAATCTTATCAAGCATCCGTAAGTCGATATTCTCATTCTTTACTAACAAATCCCACGGTCCGTTCTTACTGAGAAATTGAGTCATTCGAGGCATGGCATAAACTGGCACCAAATTGGAATTCATCGATTCCTTACCTAGATACATTAAGCCTGTATAATGCCCGATATGTCCGTGTGTGAGAAATATGCCGTCGGGCACAACTTTATTACTATTATTCAAGAATACTTGCATTTGCGACGGAAAATCAGGGGAGGCTTCAATAACAAAATGAGAATTTTCAATATGATCATGTATTCCGAGTGAAACTACTTTCCTTGAACTATCTGGATGTGTCCAAAGGTCAATACAACATGACTTTTGACAAGCCATATGAGGAGATCCTGCATCTTGAACTGTTCCCAAAACAACTACTTCTACTCCATAGCGCTGAGCAGATAATAACGTTACTGAAAGGCAAAGTAGCAGAATATATAGATTGCAGATCGAATTGATATACTTAAGTATCATTAATCGAAATTGATTTCTAATTAAGTAGATGCTTTTTAGATTCATTTTTCCAGCCAGCTTGCGTCTGATATCGCACATAGTAAATCTTAAGATCTGCTTGACTTTCATACATTGTAAAGAAGATCTCTTTCTCAGCTTGAGCACTATATTTGGACATATACCATAAGCCCTCGTTTCCCCTAGCTTGACTCTCATATGGAACCATATAAACTAAGAGATCTGCCTGAGATTCATATCTAACTTCAAATACAGTAAAATCAGCTTGACTTTCGTATTGACAGGTATAGACCTCTTGAGCACTTACGAGACTAGCAAAGGATAAAAGAATACCGATGAATCTAGCTCTCATAAAAATTTAAAATTTTACGGTTGTCAGCATTGTAGCTATATAACCACTCAATAGACAGTGATATTGCAAGATGCTCTCTACCCTATTGAATCATAGTTTGCCGCAACCTGATCCCAGTTGATGATTTCCATAAAATTGGAAATATAGTCTTTACGTTTGTTTTGATAGTTCAAATAGTACGCGTGCTCCCATACGTCAATTCCAAGAATAGGGGTACCCGTCTTTTCAGAAATATTTGTCATTAAAGGATTATCCTGATTTGGAGTTGATGTGATAAATAGGTTTTTGTCCTTATCCGCAGCGATCCATGCCCAGCCAGAACCAAAAACAGAACCAGCAGCCAAAGCAAATTCACCCTTCATATCTTCCATTGAGCCAAAGGCCTTCTTCATAGCTTCAGCTAAAGCACCTTTCGGTGCTTCAGATCCATTTGGCTTCATTACTTTCCAAAATAGACTGTGATTATAGTGACCACCACTATTATTTCTAACTCCTGTATCACCATCACTATCTGTGACAGAAGCTAAAATATCTTCTAGGCCTTTTCCTGCCAAATTGTGATCTTTCAGAGCTGCATTTAATTTACGAACATATCCTGCGTGATGCTTACCATGATGAATACCCATAGTTTCAGCATCAATGTTAGGCGCTAAAGCGTCTGTACTATAAGGTAAGTCAGGTAATGTAAAATCAACCATATCGGAACTAGAATCTACACGCTTTATACTATCCACTTTTCGACTCTCCTTACAACCGATGAGTGGAATTGCTCCAACACCTACTGCCACCATTCCTGTTTTGTTAATAAAATCTCTACGTTTCATCTTTCTCTAGTTTTTCGCTAAAATACTAAAAATCTCGCATTGACAATAAAAGCCAAGTATCAATCTCCCACATCTTCAGAGATTACATATTATATCTTCTTTCTATCCAAACAGTATCATAGCTAAAGCTTTTAGCTATTCAAAGAAACTTTATCTTACTGTCTTGAATTATATGTATCTATGGCAAGAAGATTTCAATCAATAGAAGAGCAAAATAAAGGTAACTTAAAGATCAACTTTCAAGCTCTGCGATACCTGCCTCGGTTCTTTAAAGAGGTATATAGAACAAACCCAAGACTTTTTCTTCTAAACATATTCCTTAGACTAGTAAGCTCTAGCTTTCCAATTGCGATGCTTTACGTTGGCAAACTCATTGTTGATCGGATTGTAGAACAGGTAAGCACTCCTAATCCTCTTGCACTGCAAGAAATCTGGATATTAGTAGGAGTTGAATTTGTATTGGTAATACTCTCGGACATTAGTGGTCGAATTATCAGTATTTCTGAGGGTTTTATTGGTGACCAATACAGCATTAGATCATCTGTACTGCTAATCAACAAAACAGCAGAGGTCGAATTATATCAGTTAGAAGACTCCGAATTCTACGATAAGTTGGAAAGAGCTCGCCAACAAACTAACGGAAGAGTCACTTTATTATCAAACCTTTTAAGTCAAGCACAAGACACCATCGTTATTATACAATATGTTGCTGCACTTCTATACTTTGAACCTTTGCTTATAGTTCTCGTAATTTTATCAATCATCCCTGCATTCATAAATGACTTGAAATTCTCAAGTGCGAGCTACTCGCTATCAAGATCATGGACAGCCGAGAGACGAGAGCTAGATTATCTCAGGTATATAGGAGCAAATGACAAAACAGCAAAAGAACTTAAACTTTTTGGACTGGCTGGTTTTGTTGCAGAACGGTTTCAGCGTTTATCATATCAGTATTATGAAATGATGAAAAAACTATCAATCCGTCGCGGTTTATGGGGTGCGTTATTCAACGCACTTGGTAGTATGGCTTATTACGGTGCATATGTGCTCATTATATTTCGTGTTGTTGGAGGTATCTTAACCATTGGTGATCTCACATTTCTATCAGGTTCCTTCAATCACTTACAATCAAAACTATCATCTTCATTTAGAAAGTTTACACAGATCACTTCCTCTGCTCTAAATCTGAAAGATTACTTTGATTTTATTGATCTAGAAGCAATTGTAGATAGTTCTTTTGAAATAAGAGAGTTGCCTCAAAAGATTGAAAAAGGTTTCACATTTGAGAATATTAGCTTTCACTATCCTAACACAGAAAAGATGGTTTTAAAATCCATTAATTTTGACTTAAGGGCTGGTGAAAAGATGGCATTCGTAGGTGAGAATGGCGCAGGAAAAACGACGTTAATAAAATTGATTTTGAGGTTCTACGAACCTACGTCAGGTCGTATTTTGCTTGATGGCGTTGATATCAGACACTATCACAAAGGAAGTTATCAAAAGTACTTTGGAGTAATATTTCAAGATTTTGTTAAATATGAATTTACCGCAAGTGAAAATATTGGTGTTGGAAATGTCGAAGAAATAGAAAATGACATTCTCATTCAAGAAGCAGCAAATCTCAGTTTAGCAAAAGATGTAGTAGATGACCTTAATGAAGGTTATGAACAGCAACTTGGAAAGCGATTTAAAAACGGTGTTGAGTTATCTGGAGGTCAGTGGCAGAAAATTGCACTAGCTAGAGCATATATGAAAAATGCACAGTGCATGATATTGGATGAACCCACTTCGGCTTTAGATGCGAGAGCCGAATACGAGGCATTTCAGAGGTTTATAGGCCTCACGACTGGCAAGACTTCTATTATAATATCACATAGATTTAGTACTGTACGCATGGCGGATAGAATCATGGTTCTAAAGAACGGTGAGGTGTTAGAAATTGGAACACACGAAGAATTGATGAGTGCTCCTAAACTCTATGCAGAACTCTTTGAACTTCAAGCCGCAGGCTACCAATAGAAACTACTCTTTCTTTTCTAATGAATAAAGATCAATCTGAACGCGAGCTTGTTTACGTTTATCAAATTCCTCAAAAGTATCTTCTAAAACAAAATTCGTCTTTGACATTGCGCGTTTACAAGCGTCATTATTTGTTTCGACAAAACCTTCGATTCTTGATAACCCCAAAGAAGTTAGTCCATAATCTATGATTGCTGGAAAACATTCTTGCATCACGCCTTGTCCCCAATAGTTTGGTAAAACCCAAAATCCAATCTCGGCTTTTCCAATTTCTTTTACTAAATCATTGTAACCACCGGCTCCAACAAGCTCTTTTAAGGCAAGATCTTCTATGCACCACCAGATTCCTAAGTTTTCATTTATTAAATTGGAGTACCATGTCATCTGTTCTTTAGTTTCTTCTAATGTTTCAAAGTGCACACCATAGTACTTCGTAACACTCGGGTCTGACAAGGCTTCATGAATAAAGTCAATATCTGAACCAACAATTGGTCTTAATAGATATCTTTCAGTCTTTATGATATGATTCATTAGATAAAATTATAGATGATAAGGTAAATGTACAATAGCTTGATAGATGTAACGTAATAGTGACTCGAGTCCATCAAGAACTGGGCTAGAATTTCGCATTTTGAAGATATCACAGTTATTATAACAAGTAAATTGGAAAACTCTAAAAAGAATGCTAAGTCAAATTTACGTATGCAGAATAATATATGGAATTGACAGCAAAGTCAGATTGATATTGCATTGATTTAAAAAAAATGAAATAATAATTCAAAAACTACTAGCAATTTGAAATTTTATTTAGATTTGAGTTTCAAAGGGTCATACAGTGAGCTTTGATAGTGCAATATTTCTCATGGAAAGTGAGATGCATTAATAAAAATGGATTTGTGATTTTATTGAGGGAGCCGTCTAACTAACTATAGGATGGCTTTCCTTTTTTCATCTAGTATGTGATTCATTCTTGACTTAGTGAATAACAGCCACTGATTTAGTTTCCGCAAATCCACGATTATCTAGTATTCTTACGTAATAAATTCCATCGACCCAGTCACTGCAGTCGATTCTAAGAGGGAAAGTAGGTCTATTAATCCTTTTCACTAACAGTCCACTACTATTATATAGTTCAAGTGCCTGCTTCACGCCTTGTGATTCGTTGTAGATTTCCAATAAATTAGCAACAGGATTCGACTTGAAATAAAAGCTGTCATCTTCTTGATAATCATAACTTTGTGGTGTTACATCTAGTTTGTATTTTACAACCATGTCTGTAACTTCTTGATCAGCTATCATTCCACCTACACTTACAAAAGAAAATGATCCAACTTTTGCTAAACCTCTCAAATCCATTATCTCAGGAATAAGTCCTACAGTTTCAAAAAACTTACCGCTTGAAGGATCATACTGTAATACTCTACTCAACGCAGGTACCCCACCTGATCCATTATAAGCGATTCCGTCATAATTATAACTTACTTGACTTCCTCCTAGCCACAAAGCTAGCCCTGCAACTTGGATGGCCCCCATTCGGTAACCTACTGCGTCGTTTGTTTTTTCAACAATCCATTCTATTTCGGTAGGATCTTCTGGATTTATATATCCTTTACGAAATCTATCGCTTAAATTGAAGGGCCCTATTTCTGAAGCTCCACCAAGGAAGTATAAAGTGTCACCAACTATAGAACCTGACGATCCAAAACTACTGAATATTGGGCCTAGTGGTAATGGTGTGCAGGCTGACCAAATGTCCTCTACAGGATTGTACATCCATACTTCATTAACATTCCCAATATTACTCCAACCAGTCACACTGTAAAGTAAACTATCCTTGTAAACTACCTGGACTTGATCATCAATAGGAGTAGGGATTGGAGCGCCATCCTCTAAGAATGTGTCGCTTATTGGATTAAATATGTGAAGCTGGTTTAAAGAGACTTCATTGCCATCTTCAAACACTTCATAGCCGCCTAAAATATAAATTTTGTCTTTAATCGTACTTGCACCCGCAGCTATACGATCTTGACCACCTGGTAAATCAGGTAAAACGGTCCATTCGTCATCGATTAAGTCATACTTGTAAGATCTAGCATGAATCCCTTGATAGTTCTTAGTACTATCGATTCCAGAAAACACATAAACGTAGGGCCTATTAGAAATAGTTATTCCAGCAACCGCTGTATTGCTAATCTTTTCTGGACAAGGTTTTAGAATTTCATAACTTATTTGCCCATTGATAACGAGACAAAACATACTGACTATGAAAGCAAAGGTGAAACGTAAGGGCATAATAACAACTTTCAAGTAAAAGTAATTATTATTATCTAGCTAGCTGGAAAGGATCAACAAACTAAATAGAACTATTAATCCAGCTTCAATACTTGTAAAAACGCTTTTTGAGGCACCTCGACATTTCCAATACTCCGCATTTTCTTTTTTCCCTTTTTCTGCTTCTCAAGAAGTTTACGTTTTCTTGTGATATCACCACCATAACATTTGGCGGTTACGTCTTTTCGTAGAGCTGAGATAGTTTCGCGAGCTATAATCTTCGCACCGATAGATGCTTGGATCGCAATCATGAACTGTTGTCGAGGAAGTAGAGTTTTGAGCTTAGAACAGATCTTTCTTCCAAATGAACTTGCTTTGTCCCTGTGAACTAATGAAGATAATGCATCTACAGCTTCCCCATTCAATAAAATATCTAATTTGACTAGGTCTGAAGCTCTATAATTGGTTGGGGTGTAATCAAAGGATGCATACCCTCGAGAAATCGACTTTAATCGGTCATAGAAATCAAATACAATCTCAGCTAGCGGTAAATCAAATGATAGTTCAACTCTTTCAGTTGTAAGATATGTTTGCTTTTGCAATGTACCACGTTTCTCCATACAGAGCGTCATTATCGTACCTATATATTCAGGTTTAGTAATGATTTGTGCTGAAATATATGGCTCCTCGACACGATCAACAAGAGTAACATCAGGTAGATCGTTTGGCGTGTTTATCAGAAGTTCTTCTCCTTTCTTAGTGTAAGCCCTATAGGAAACATTGGGAACGGTCGTTATTACTTCTTGGTTAAACTCTCGACTGAGTCTTTCTTGTACTATTTCCAAGTGAAGCATTCCCAAGAATCCACATCTAAAACCAAAACCTAAGGCAACAGAGGTTTCAGGTTCAAAAACTAAGGAAGCATCATTAAGTTGAAGCTTTTCCAAACTGTCTCTGAGATCTTCAAAATCTTCATTTTCAATTGGGAAAATACCAGCAAAAACCATGGGTTTCACTAACTCGAACCCTTCGATTCCATTTGGAGCTGGATTCTCTACAAGAGTAATTGTATCTCCAACCTTAATTTCACTAGAGACCTTAATTCCAGTGACCACATAACCAACATCACCACTTCTAAGCTCTTTACGCGGCATCATATTCATCTGAAGAATTCCCACTTCATCGGCCGAGTACTCTCTACCTGTATTTATAAATCGAATTTTATCTCCTTTCCGAATAATTCCATTCATCACTCGGAAATAAGCAATTACTCCTCGAAATGAATTAAACATAGAATCAAAAACTAATGCCTGTAGGGGCGCATCGTCAGACCCTTTGGGAGCAGGCACTCTACTAACAATGGCGTCCATAATATCTTGTATCCCTATTCCACTTTTACCACTGGCAAGTACAATCTCCTCTTGTTTACAACCGATTAAGTCAATGACTTGGTCAGAAACTTCCTCTATCATTGCTGACTCCATGTCAATCTTGTTCAAAACTGGTATAATCTCCAAATCGTGCTCGATTGCCAAATATAGATTAGAGATTGTCTGCGCTTGAATACCTTGAGAGGCATCAACCAATAGTAGAGCCCCTTCGCATGCAGCGATAGAACGAGATACTTCATAAGAAAAATCAACGTGACCTGGTGTATCAATCATATTGAACGTATACTTCACACCATCAGTATGCTGGTAATAAAGCTGAATAGCGTGCGATTTGATTGTGATACCTCTCTCTCGTTCCAAATCCATATCGTCTAATGCTTGATTTGTCATATCTCTTTCAGAGATAGTCTTCGTAAATTCAAGAAGTCTATCTGAAAGGGTACTTTTCCCATGATCAATATGGGCTATCACACAAAAATTTCTTATCTCATTCATAGTCCGCAAATATACTGTCCAAAAACGAATTGCTGATACGATTGTACATTAATATTACAATCAAGTATAATAGGTAAACCCATAGATAATAGTGTTGTTTTTGAAATTACAATGATTAATTCTACTTTTAATCAAGAATGGATTTTTCGGGAGAAATAATAGCTGGAGATGAATCACTTGGATACTTTGGTGTGCGGGTACCTTCTGCTATATTGCAACACTATAGAGATCTCAAAATCAAGCGATTTGTTTTTACAGCCAATGAATCTGTATCTTTCCATGGTGCATTTGTTCCGATCGGTGGTGCGGAATATCTAGTGATTATAAATCAAGAGAGAAGAAAAAAGCTAAGTTTAAGAATTGGGGATAATGTTACGATCAGTATTACAGAAGACAAAAGTAAATATGGAATGCCTCTTTCAGATGAAATGGCTATGGCTTTCGAAGCAGACGAAGAAGGGGCAAAATATTTTCACGCTCTAACTCCAGGTAAAATGAGAAATCTATTGTACATGGTCGACAAGGTCAAAAATCCCGATAAGCGCATCGAAAAAGCGATCGTAATTCTTGAACATTTACGTGCCAATAAAGGTAAGTTAGATTACAAAATGCTGAATACTGCATTCAAAGAGTATGGAAAACTATACTAGCCCATTTGTATTCAAAAAGTAAGCGAGAACTCTAACTACCAAACTTTACAACGTCCTTGACATTTCTGCTAGCAATTGTACCTGGCAAATAACAGGCAAACCAATCAGCACCATGAGCCATATCCTTCATGCTTGCTTCAGACGCTTTCGCTTGCTCTTTGCGATTCCAATATACAATGTCGATGCATGAGTCTTCTTTTTCACGGTGAATCTCCCATTTGATAAATCCATCCTGATGTTTCATCCAATCCTCATATACTTTGGAGGCAACATCGAGTAACTGCGACTCGGTGCAGTTTGTATCTAGTTGGTAGCTGATTATGTCCTTGTGCATGGGTAAGTTGCTTTGTGATTAAGTTAATAAAACTTTTAAGAATAAGAGTAAAAGAACAAAAGATAGAAGTGCCAAAGTACCGATCAGATAGTGTCCTTTTCTTAGCTATTGATGGATTCTCTCAAAAAACCAGAATTGCCTTGTTAGACTTAGACAGAATTTCATCCATCCGGTGATCTCGTAAATCATCCAAAAATTGCTTCTTAATTGTGAACTGACGTCCATCAATCTGAATAACTGCTTTTCCCTCACTTTCGATCCCGATCACTTTATCAGAAAGTAAATGCTTAACATGCTCAGGGTCTGATGGTGCGTCCACTGTAGCGATTGCCTGAATTGAAGGAATTTGATTCCCAGCAAAAATACTAGCAGCTCCCCCTAGAGAATGTCCAATTATAAGCGTTGGTGCTTCATAATGCTCTTCTAGGAAATCGGCAGCCGCCATCAAGTCATCCACATTACTAGTGAAATTTGTATCTGCAAATTCACCTTCGCTTTCACCCAATCCAGTGAAATCGAATCTAAGAACGGCTATGCCTTCGGTGTTTAGTGCTCGACTGATATGCTTAGCTGCAATTAGATTCTTATGACCGGTAAATACATGAGCAAATATTGCATAAGCTACGGGCTTAATCATCATTGGCAATTCCAATTTGGCTGACAGCTTGTAACCTACATTGTTAATAAAATCTACTTTCTGAGTAGGGATTTAGTCTTGTTTTTTTGAGATTGAGTTAGTTTGCAAAGATCATCTGTTTAGTATCTATGATCGTACCGTCTATCAGCAAAGAATACTGATGAATTCCTGCAACTCCGTATCCATGATTATACAGCAGTTCATTAACTCCTTCGTTGAGGACAATTGACATTTCTTTAATTAGTTGGCCACTACTGTTCTGAATTCTGACCAAGGCATCATTGTAGGGAAAAGCTCGTTCAGCATAAACAGAGATGGTTGTTGCTTCGTCAAAAGGATTGGGTGCGTTCTGCCATAGTTCTACCGGAAATCTTGACTTCGTCCCATAATCGATCGTTCCAACAGATTGCTTGACAAATATCTCTTCCGAAAAGCAACTTTCGATTTCCAAGTCATCAACTGAAGCGACTGTTAACCGCACATTATTTTCTTCTGTATCAGGAGTAAATGTCAGCTCTTTAGTATCCTTCACATAAATCAAGGTATCCCAATCATTCATAGTCGTCCTAACTCCAACAGCATAATGCATAAAGTCATTATCGTCAATGATACTTACAGACACTTCATCATTAACCCAGTCAGCTTCGAGAGAAACAGGCTCCGGACTAATTGCAATCATCGCAGCAGCCACGCCATTTATACGACCATTTCTAGCGAGATAATTAAAATCTACAAAAAATGAATCGATTTCCGAATCACCATCTGTATCTACACCAAGTACATCTTCGGAAGTGTGCTGTCTATCATGATAATCTTCATCGATACCCGCGTCGCCATGTTCGTGCGCTGACGTGAATCGCATTGCAGGAATATTTTTTGCACCGAAAGGAATATGGTCTCCTCCCCTTCCCGTGCGATCTTCAGCCGACATCAAAGTAAGTAACATAGGCACTTGCACATAAGGTAAAAGTTCCTGCTGATACTGTAGTTTAATATATCTAGAAAGACTTTTATGAGGTGAATCGAAATTCCCTCTCGAAAACAGTCGCACTTGGGTTGAATCAATCAGGTTCTCTCCCGGACAAGAAGGCTCTGAAGACGTCGCTCCGCAAATAATTCCTCCAATTACATCATTATTCAAAACTGCTTTAACATCAATTAAAGGCTCATCAAATTTACAGTAAAATGCCATCGCCTCTGCCCCATGAAGACCTTGCTCTTCTCCTGTTGTAGTCATAAAAACAATAGTCTTGTCAAAAGTAAACTGACTCATTACTCTTGCTAATTCGATGACTAGCGCTGTGCCAGAACCATTATCCTCCATTCCACGAGCCTCACAATCTACATCACAATTCGTTTCACAACGACTATCCATGTGCCCCTCAATGATAATGATTTCACCTGTTCCATCAGTTCCAGGTAAAGCTGCTAGAACATTCTTGTGTCTCATCATTCCGCAAATATTCTGATCAAATTGAAAAAATCCAGTTTCCAATCGATCCTCGTGCTCTGCATCAAACTGATCAAATTTTGACTTTATCCAATTTCTTGCAGCTCCTATTCCAATCGTTTCTGAAAGTGTATCTGAACCAGTATTCCTTGTATAGAAACGATCAAGAATTTGTAAATAAGCTTTCAAAGAATCTGGATTTACTAAATTTTGAATAGCTGGAACTACCTCATCTGGATGACTTATTTGGATAGAAGCCTCATAGTCGGAGGGATTGTAATTTCCTCTCAGAACTTCTGCTAAGGTTATGTTGGTTATGACCTTGTTTGTTTGGCTTACGCCCAAATTGAAAACTAAAACTATTAAGAGTATTGGCAAAATGTAAACTTTCAATTTCATCTCAATTATTTTTGTATTGGATTTTTCAACTAAATAAATATTGTAACGAACAATGCTAAATTACTAAGATTCGCTTACAAATCTCTTCTTGCAGCTATAAAAGCTAGGAGATGTCACAACTATTGCACTTATTGTACAATCGAAATGCCTAATTTAGCATACTTCTGATGTAATCAAGAATACTTATGGTACGTGAAAGAGTTGCAGCGATTCCAAGAAATCGTCAGAGACGTAAGCATCTTCTAACATTTTTATTACTATTTCTATTTCTAGTACTCCCTAGTACTGTCGATTGTCAATCTATTGAAAAAGAAATTCTAAATGAAATTCAAAAGATTCTAAAGTATGAAGTATCTATTGACACCTCTGAAACCCCTGGTTTCATAATCGGTATAGTTGAAGTAGATACTACTTTTGTTCTTCAACATGGTTTAGATGCCAGCAAAAGTGCCAAGATTGATAAAAATGCATACTACGCTTTAGGAGGACTTTCTAAAGTATATCTTGCCCTTCTATACCAAGACCTAATCAATAGAAATCAAATTCGTGACGAAATAGAATTGCAGGAGTTATTCCCAAGTCTACACGGGACAGCTTGGGAATCAGTCAATATTTACCAGCTACTCACTCATACCTCTGGTATTCCTCGAACTTTAAGAAATGTAAACACGAAGCAAGTTGATCCTTTTGAAGGAATTCAACTAAAGGATATTTTTCAAGGTCTGCATGACACTCCGAGTTCAAATAAATCGAATTTTAGGTACAGTCACTATAATTATGGTCTACTTTCAGAAGCTTTGAAACGCATAACTTCGATGAGCATTGAGCAGCTGTGGATGAATTGCCCACCGTGCGTTGAACTGAGACCTTCATTGATCATTTCAACAAGTAAAAAAATTATCCCCGAAGGTTTAAATAAAGTTGGAGAGCTTACCAAAATCAAAGATTATGGCGATATGAAATATTCCTTGGGTTTACAAGCTAGCATTTATGATCTTTTGAAGCTCATAGACATAATTCGCTCGCTCGATGAAAGTCAATTCAATATTACATCTGAGGAATTGTCAACTGGAATAGATAAGACAGTCAAATTTAGTCGAGGACTGTACAAACTCACTGGGGACAAAAAATATACTGTTTATTCACACTCAGGTAGATCAAATCAACACAGTGCCGCAATCCATTATGTGCCTGAAACTAAAACTGGAGTTGTTATAATCTCAAATTCTGAAATAGGAACTAAAGATTTATCTTTGCAGGTATTACGAATGGTGAACAAGAATTGGAAGCGGAAACGAATAGATACTAATGAGTAAGAAGAAGAACTCTAATAAAGGAAATGATGGTAGCTTAGTTTACACTACTAGTGAAACTGGTAATGCTTTTTTCAGTCATTTAAGTTTAAGCGAAGATCAAGAATCAGAAGGGTATGATAAATCAAACATGAGAATTCGAGTCTCTAGAGATCGAAAAAATCGTGGTGGTAAAGAAGTAACTCTCGTTGTTGGTTTGGAACTACCAGAAGATGATTTGGCATCATTAGCTAAAATTCTAAAATCAAAATGTGGAGTCGGAGGAAGTGCTAAAAATGATGAGATTATAATTCAAGGTAATCATGTTGACAAAGTTGTTGAGCTACTTAAAAAAGAAGGCTACTCTGATGTCAAAAGGTCAGGCGGATGACCTCAAACAAACTGCTTAGATTGCTTGAAAATCACAAAAGCACATTTCAAGCTGAACAGCATTTTATTCAGCAAACATCAATATTTATTAGAAGTCATACCAACTTCTATAAAAGAAGTAATCTAGTAGGGCACATTACTGGCTCAGCCTGGATTCTGAGTCCAGATTTGCAGTCTACCCTACTGATACATCACCGTAAACTTGAGCTTTGGTTTCAACCTGGAGGACATGTCGATCCAACAGATCAAACGATCGCAGAGACCGCTGAGCGAGAAGCTCGAGAAGAAACAGGATTAGGTGAGTTTGATATTATTACCGATCGAATCTTTGATGTCGATATTCACGAAATTCCTGAAAGAAGGGAGGTTCCTAAGCACCTTCACTACGACGTAAGAATGCTTTGTATTGCAAAAGACACTTCGATTAAGCCTTCTTTTAAAGAAGTGAAAGGAATAAAATGGTTGAATATTAAGGAAGCCCTTAAAGATCAAGATAATTATCCAACTGTCCGTCGCATGCTACTTAAGTCATTAAACATCAGGGACTTCATCGCTGGTAAGCATTAATTACGATTCGAGGACTCCAGCTAAGTATTCAGTTACTTCTTGCGTATATGCTTCGTATCTGTTCGTCCTCTAAAGGCATCCCGTTTATTCTTTTATTTTTTGCGCCCTAACGATTCTTTCCTTTCCTTGAAGATCTCGAAATAGATGGACATTTTTGAAGTCACATTTTTCCACATATGCATAGACCTCTTGGGCGTTGTACTCATTACACTCAAAATATAAATATCCATTATTTTTAAGTCTAATCAAGGCAAAGTCAGCAATACTACGATAGAAGACTAAGGGGTCTTCATCAGATACAAAGAGTGCTAGCCCAGGCTCATGATCCAACACGTTTTTGTGCATAAGTGATTTTTCAGTCTCTGGTATATAAGGTGGGTTGCTCACAATAACATCGTATAGTCCTGGTGCTTTGTAGGCTCTAATATCCTCTATTAAAAACTTAATATTCAAATTATATCGCTCAGCATTTCTTCCGGCTACCTTGATAGCTTCCTGGCTAACATCCAGTGCAGTTAGCACAGCGTGCTTCAAATGGCTAGCTAGAATGATCGGAATACATCCACTACCGGTACCGATATCCAAAATTTCAAGGCGTCTCTCTCTGATTTCCTTATGATCTTTGATGATGAGATCGACAAGCTCTTCAGTCTCAGGTCTTGGAATTAAGGTGTCCGTATTTACAGAAAATTCACGATCGTAGAAATATGATTGCCCGGTTATGTATTGAATGGGTTCATTTTTGATAAGACGCTCGATAATATGAGATAATCGTTCGTGCTGCGACGTTAAATTGTAGCGCTGTAGCTCTTTCCAAAAGAAATCGATCTCTCTTGTAGAGTAAATTGAGTTAAGGGAGTCTTTGAAAAGACCAAAATGCTCATCTTTCATCAGCAATAACTATAACTTCTAGAGGGAATCGAAATAAGCTTTACGTTCGGACATCCAAGCAAGCATTGCAGTTTGATCAGGACAATTTTTAGACATCTCATTCATAGCATTGATATGTCCTTGATCTTTGATTCCAAACATTTCCATTACATGGGCTTTGCTCAGTTTTGCCATTTCCTCGAAGCTTTCCGCCTCAAACACTTTATCGCAAGCACCGCCAAGTTCTCTGCAGGTCATTTTTTTCATAGATTCAGTTTTTGATAATAATCAGATCCAACACTTCAATATTTTAATTTTTTGCAGGAGTCTCTGACTAACAGTCATCCTATGATTCTCTGGAAGTTTTGCGTATACTGTTCCCCTGCGCAAAATCACGTGAGTAAAATATCTAGCACTCATTTGCCACTTACGCAGAAACTGATCTTTACCCTTATTTTTTTTAACTCGTTTTGTGGATTTAGATCCAAAATGGTAAACAAGACTATCTCCCACTCCTTTAAATATGCGTACTCCCGCTTCATAACACTTCATTGAAAGATCAGGATCAGAATACATTCCCGGGCTAAACTCCATACTCATTCCACCGACCATATCCCAAAGATCTACATGCACAAGATTTGGAGGCCAAGTACTACCCGACCAATGCTCTATGCTCATTCCTTCTGTTTCATGCAATAACCTGTTCTCTTCAAAAGATTCGATACTTGTACCGTAATCTTTCACGATAACACAAGGATTACCTGTATCATGTGGCTCTACCATCGTCGAAGAAAACATAAAGAGTTTAGTGTCTACCATTTTAACATCAGCAAAAAGCTTCTCGTCCCAACCTGGCAAAACATACATATCATCGTTCATGTAGACAATATAATCTGATTTGACCAAGGTTCTGCAGAGGTTTAGTCCGTAACAGATACCTAAGTTTGATGGTGAATAAACATAATCAATGTTTCCTTCACTTTCTATCCAATTTCTTGTTTGATCTTTCCCCTCATTTATACAGACAATTATTTGTGCCTGTCGTTTGGAGTTCTTTTGAATGCTTGATATACAAAGTTGAAGGTATGACAGATTATTCCATGACGGTATCAAAATGGAAAATGGAAACGCTTGCTGGGTTGTATTTATCTTCTTCTCAATTGAATCTACCATATAGATCAAGTGTTCTGACTTCGGCAAAGATGCGTCAAATGTCGCTTTAAGTGGCATTATTCATTAGATAATCCGTAGCATCTTTTGATAAATTCCACAAAAAGAAAAGGTAGATTGCTTACACAAACTACCTTTCCACTAATTATCTGTAGAGAGCAGATATGAATGTTTGTCTTTTAGACTAAATCAAATCTATCAGCCATCATTACTTTATTCCAAGCTGCAACAAAATCTCGAACAAATTTTTCTTTTGAATCAGAAGTTGCATATACCTCAGCAAGTGCTCTTAATTCAGAATTAGAACCAAAGATTAAATCTGCTCTTGTACCTGTCCACTTTTTAGATCCTGTTTTGCGATCATGTCCTTCAAATAGATCTTCGGCCTCACTTGTCGCTCGCCATTTAGTACCTAGATCCAGTAGATTTACAAAGAAATCATTTGATAATACACCAGGTCTATCAGTAAACACTCCATGATTTGAATTATCATAGTTAGCACCTAACACTCTAAGTCCTCCCACTAAAACAGTCATTTCAGGAGCTGTCAGAGTTAATAATTGAGCTCGATCAACAAGCATTTCTTCAGGACTAGCATGGTGCAAAGCACGGTAGTAATTTCTGAATCCATCAGATGCAGGCTCCAAAGCAGCAAATGATTCAACATCTGTTTGCTCTTCTGTAGCATCCGCTCTACCCGGCGTAAATGGTACTTCAATACTATGGCCAGCATCACTAGCAGCTTTCTCAATTGCTGCGCAACCTGCCAAGACGATCATATCAGCTATTGATATAGCTTTTTTGTCTTGAGCTTCATTGAAGGTATTCTGAATGCTTTCTAAAACATTTAGGACTTTTGACAGCTGCTCTGGATTATTAACTTCCCATGTATTTTGAGGAGCAAGGCGAACTCTACCACCATTTGCACCACCTCGTTTATCCGAACCTCTAAATGTAGAAGCTGAAGCCCATGCTGTCGAAACTAGCTCTGAAACACTTAATTCAGAAGCAAGTATTTGTCTCTTCAAACTTTTCACATCGTCTGCATCTACCAAATCATGCTCTACTGCAGGGATTGGGTCTTGCCAAATTAGCTCCTCAGAAGGTACTTCTGAACCAATATATCTATTAATTGGTCCCATGTCCCTGTGCGTTAATTTGAACCATGCTTTTGCAAAAGCATCTGCAAATTCGTCAGGATTCTCATAAAACCTTTTTGAGATAGGTCCATAAATAGGATCCATTCGCATCGCTAAATCTGTCGTAAGCATAAATGGTGCATGACTCTTATTTGGATCATGAGCATCAGGCACCGTGCCTGCTCCTGCACCTCCTTTTGGAGTCCATTGCTGAGCACCAGCAGGGCTTTTTGTTAATTCCCATTCAAAGCCAAAAAGGTTTTCAAAATAGTTGTTACTCCACTTTGTAGGAGTAGTTGTCCAAGCACCCTCAAGACCACTTGTTATGGTGTCTCCACCGCTACCTGTACCGAAACTATTCTTCCATCCTAATCCTTGCTCTTCCATAGTTGCTCCTGCTGGTTCAGGTGCAACATATTTTTCCGGATCAGCCGCTCCATGTGTTTTTCCAAATGTGTGTCCACCTGCAATCAGTGCGACCGTCTCTTCATCATTCATTGCCATTCTACCAAAGGTCTCTCTGATGTCTTTAGCTGAGGCTAATGGATCTGGATTACCATTTGGACCTTCAGGATTCACATAAATCAACCCCATTTGTACAGCAGCTAGAGGATTCTCTAAATCTCTATCACCAGAGTATCTCTTATCACCTAACCATTCTCCTTCAGAACCCCAATAGATATCTTGCTCTGGCTCCCAAATGTCCTCACGTCCCCCAGCAAAACCGAATGTTTCGAATCCCATAGACTCTAATGCAACATTTCCTGCTAAGATCATAAGATCTGCCCATGAGATTTGACGACCATACTTTTGCTTAATCGGCCATAATAGTAAACGAGCCTTGTCCAAGTTTGCATTATCCGGCCAACTATTAAGCGGTGCAAATCTTTGCGTACCAGAACCAGCTCCACCTCTACCATCAGCAATTCTGTATGTACCAGCACTGTGCCATGCCATTCTAATGAAGAAAGGACCGTAGTGCCCATAATCAGCTGGCCACCATTCTTGTGAATCGGTCATTAAGTCTGTCAAGTCACTCTTCAACGCAGCTAAATCTAATTTTTTGAATTCTTCAGCATAGTTGAAGTCAGCATCCATAGGATCAGTCAATTTTGACTGCTGTCTTAGTATATTGAGATTTAGTTGGTTAGGCCACCAATCCTGGTTAGATCGACCTCTTCCAGCAGCTTGTTTTACTGCTCCTCCAGAGAATGGACACTTACTTTCACTGTTCATGTTGTAAGAGCCCTTATTTGAATTATTATTTTCCATATCTATAATTTTTTAATACGTTTTCAAGCCACGAAGTTACAATTTTTTAGTGATAGTTTTTATTTATATTATTGATATAAAGATCAATTATATCTATGAATGACCGAGGTTGATTATCTATTGATAAAAAGAGAGCTATTCATAAAAACGGAGTACGATCATTTGTACTATAGCATGGACTTCAGTTGGATTTAAACGAAACCAACAACTTAGAAATAGGACGTAATTCTGTCGCTGGAGATTAAGCTTGTATTAATTTTCGAGATTAGAATATGACTTATGTCTATTAATTGTAATATTGCAATAAATGTATATTATCACATGGGATTGACAAAAACAGAGTTTTACACAGAGCAGCAAAACCGCTTATCATCTATCGCAAAGGTACTAGGGCATCCCGCTCGAATTGCGATCTTGCAATATCTAATTCAGCAAAACACCTGCATTTGTGGTGATTTAGTCCAAGAAATAGGTCTTGCACAGCCTACAATTTCACAGCATTTGAAGGAATTGAAACGAGTAGGTATTATTCAAGGTAAAATTGAAGGAACAAGCGTCTGCTACTGTATAAATCAAAATACTTGGAATCAAATCTCCGGTGAGATATCGACATTCTTTAATTTAGCTAAAGGAGATCAAACTTCATGTTGCTAGTGTGATAAATCCCTAAAGCTATTAATTTCAAATAATGAGCATCTATCCAAAAATAGTAGATATAATCAAACAAGTAGAAAATCTATCGAAATCTGTTACACATCCGAACTCAAGCATTGAAATTTCTAATTGTATTCTCGCGGCTCAACAAGCCAACAAACCACTTAATCTCAACTTTGTATGTACGCACAACTCTCGAAGAAGTCAATTCTCGCAAGTTTGGGCTTACACGTTATCACACTACTTCGGCATGACAGAATTGTTGACGTTCTCATCAGGAACAGAAAGCACAAGTGTATACAGTAGTGTTATTGACTCACTATCAAATCACGGCTTCAAGACGAAAAAACTAGTCAGCAGCGAAAACCCTAAGTATTCAATTAGAATTTCAGATGAACTTGAGCCTCTTATACTTTTTTCGAAGACAATATCAGAAGTGCGGCAGTCAGCAAAACAGTTCATTGCCATCATGACATGTTCCGCTGCGGACGAGTCTTGTCCAGTAGTACTGGGAGCTAGCAATCGATTCAAAATGACGTTTGAAGATCCTAAACATTCTGACGGTAGCATACATGAAGGAAATACCTATGATTCAAAATCAATTGAAATAGCAATAACTCTATTCCATATTTTTGAGCAAGCCAGTACCATAACAAAACAAAAATGACTGTAAAAAAATTAAGCTTCTTGGATCGCTATTTAACATTGTGGATTTTTGTTGCCATGGCAGCAGGAATTGCTATTGGACACCTGTTCCCTAGTGTACCCGATTCGATCGAGCAAATGAGCCATGGCACAACAATTATTCCTCTAGCTATCGGTCTCATTCTGATGATGTACCCACCACTAGCAAAGGTTCGTTTTACGTTATTACCTAAAGTTCTACAAAATACCAAAATACTTACAATTTCATTATTACTAAATTGGGTCATTGGTCCGTTATTGATGTTCTTTCTGGCAATATCTTTCTTGCGAGAGTATCCAGAATACATGGTTGGCGTTATTTTGATCGGACTGGCAAGATGCATTGCCATGGTCTTAGTGTGGAACGATTTAGCAGAAGGAAACAAGGAGTATGGTGCCGGACTTGTAGCTCTAAATAGTATTTTCCAGGTTTTTGCTTACAGTTTCTACGCCTGGATTTTCATCACTGTTTTACCACCCTATTTTGGTTTTGAAGGAGCAATTATTGATATTTCGATTGCAATGGTAGCTGAAAGTGTTGCCATATATCTAGGCATTCCATTTGCAATGGCAATAGTTGGTCGTTGGCTATTGTCTCGTTACAAAGGACAGTCATGGTATGAAGATACATTTCTACCTGCAATATCACCCATTACACTAATTGCACTTCTATTAACGATTGTACTAATGTTTTCACTAAAAGGTGCACTAATTTTGGAGATTCCTTATGACGTGGCAATCATTTCTGTGCCATTACTTATCTATTTTGCAATCATGTTCACTATTGGGTTCTTAGCTACAAAATGGGTCGGTGCCAAATATGACGAAACAGCAGCAGTTGCATTTACGGCTGCTGGGAACAATTTTGAGCTTGCTATAGCTGTTGCTATAGGAATTTTTGGAATTCACTCAGGTGAAGCCTTCGCTGGTGTAATTGGGCCCCTAGTTGAAGTTCCCGCTTTGATTCTACTTGTAAGGCTTTCCTTCTGGTTGAGAAACCGATTGTTCTCTCCTACTGCAAACTAAATTGACAATGAACACTCTTGCCATTTACGTAAACTTGTTGCAAACATGCCATCGATTTGAAAGAAAAGGAAAAACTGTTCCTTACACTTCAGCTAATGAACATATGTTTTCATTGATAAACAAAGAAGGTGATCTTGGAATTCGCTTTTCTAAAAGCATACAAGAGAAATATTTTGAAAAATATCAAACTTCCTACTTTAAATCACATAATGCAGTCATGCGTGGCTACATCCATATCACTGAAATGTTAATGAACGAGGAGGATCTTGTACTTCTATTAAATGAGAGCTACGACTATGTAATGAGTCTTCCAAAAAAATGATCTTTCACGTGTTTTATCAAAGGGAAAATTCTCTTTCAAAGAATCTCTACATGTCAACAAATTGAGCAAAGTATCAAATAGAGTCTGCGACCCTTTCTGACATATAGCCAATTTTTTGTTTTAAGTCAGTTGCATGCTATTAAGGTTACTTGCTCGTTTGGAAAGAGGCTTTGAACTTAAAGAACTAGTTATTTGTTTTCACTAGTGAATAACTAAAAGATTCACAATGAAAACACTATATATAATTCTAGGAGTACTATTAGCAGTATTCGTTATTATTCAACTAATAGGAATGAACTCACAAAGGGGAATTGAGAAATATCCATACAAAGTAATCAAGGAGTACAACAAATTTGAAATTAGGAAATACGAAGCAAGTTTATTTACATCAGTCAAACTGTCAACGGGTAAATATGAAAGTGGCTCAAGCAATGGCTTTTCAATCTTGGCGGGCTATATTTTTGGAGGCAATGACAAAAATCAAAAAATAGCTATGACGTCACCGGTTGCTATGTCTATGGAAGACTCGATGGAAGTCATGTTCTTAGTCCCTAAGGAGTACAAAAAAGAAGATCTACCGACTCCGAATCAATCAGAAATACAATTCAAAGAAGTGCCAGAAAAGACAATGGCTTCCATTACTTTCGGTGGTTGGGCAGATTCTGAAAAAATAGAAAAATACAAACTGAAATTGATAAAGCTACTCGAAGAAAAGGAGATCGCGCATTTAGCAAAATTTTACTTCCATGGATACAATGCACCTTATGAAGTAGTAAATCGCAAGAATGAAATCCTTGTAGAACTAGAAGGCAAAGTTTTTCCGTAGATTCAGATTACAAAACTAAGTAAGTATCAAAGCTATCTTAATCGCTAGTTTACCTCTTTCTGTTTGGTAGACAGTCCAAAAGGCAAATACAGGGGGCATACACCAACGAAGCTTGTAGCTAAGAATATTATTGCTATAATACCAGCCCCAATAGCCATCGTACCACTTATTTGCCCAGTGAAATACAAGATAGCTACTATCGCAGCTATAGAGATTCTAATATACTTATCAATTCTACCCATGTTCTTTTTCATCCTCACTATTTTTTCTTTGATTACAAGCAATATTGTTTCTTAAGTGTATGATTTATCTAGCTCCTACAACAAGCTCCAGCCTTAATGGAGAGATAGCTTACTTTTATCTCATAAGTGTTACATCTCCAACCAAGGTTTTTGTTTCACCATTTACCGTTACATAGTTAATAATATATGCATATACCCCTTGTTTCGCAGGCTGACCATTGAAGTCTCCATACCATCTAACCTCCATATCATCTGGAGCTTTATCTTCTACTTTGTAAACGAGATTTCCCCAACGATCATAAATTGCAAACTTCGATACTATTTCAATCGGTTCAAAATCTCCGAAAATGGTAAAATATTCATTTACTCCGTTATTGTTTGGAGTGAAAACATTTGGGACGTAGATTGGCCTTTCTAGGACACGAAGTTCAATCTTAGCCTCGTAGACGCAACCATCTAAATCCGTTATGGTCACTATGAAGGTCTCATTTTGAAGAGCAATTAGATTAGGATTTAAGCAATCAGTGCAACTAAGATTTGAAGACGGAGACCAGCTAATACTAGCAATTTCATCTTGTGGAATACTCGTTTCAACCTCAAAACTTGTTGCCTCTCCCAAAAACTTAATATAGATTTCATCGTCTACAATTTCCTCAGTGAATGCCACTATAATGGCTTCTCCTTCTAGATTACAAGATTTTGAATCGATGACTTGTAGATTGTGGACACCGTCCGAAACATTGGTGAAGATAGGATTCGCTGAATATGACACTCCCCCATCAATAGAAAACAAGAACGGTGGTGTACCTCCCTCTACATTCATAAACTCTATAGTTCCACTTGTAATCAGGCAATTTGGATCTTCAGTCAACCAATCAAAAGCAAGTAAATCTGGCAATTCTATAATTTCAATATTTTCAACCGAAGTACAGCCGTTGTTTAAGTCTGTTACGGTTACATCGTAATTGCCAGGACTATTTGTTAGGATAGTTTTAGTATCATAGGTATTATCTTCTTCGTCTACCCACAGGTAAGCGAACTCTGAGTTATCAGAATTTACTGTTATTTCAACCTCAGTGTTTTCACAGCTAAGGCTATCTCCCGACAACTCGATATTTGGAGTTTCAAAATCACTAGTTACAATGAGACTAGCTGTGGATGTACAGCCATTTTCACCAGTAACAATTAAATCATATGTGCCAGCTTCACTTAACTGCGGATTTTCTTCATTTGATTCAAAACTGTTTGGCCCTGTCCAAATGATACTTTGTATTATACCTCCCATATAGCTATTACCAGCAGAAAAAACTGGCGTATTACAATCGATATGTCCATTTGCAACTTGAATTGCAATTGTTTCCAAGTCCTCATAGACTTCGACTGTGTCATAAACAGTGCAGCCATTTGGAGGAACTACTTCTAAATAATAGATCCCAATTTGGTTAGTAGTGAAGCTAGATTCTTCGCTACTAAAGCCATTTGGACCAAGCCAACTTACAATACTAGTAATTGGGCCGTCGTGGTTACCAACTATTTGGACTTCAGTAACTTCGCAAGTTATTGTATCTGAAACTTCACTATCAATCTGAGGGTAAACTTTATCCTCTGTAATGAGAATATCTTGACTGGACGTACATCCGTTGGTACTTGTCACTAACAATGAGTATGTGCCAGCGTCAGTAATTTCCGGTTGTTCTAAATTCGAAACAAAATTGTTTGGACCTGTCCAATCAATATCGCTAATCTCACCATCTAAAGTTGCTAAAATTACAATTGACTGCTGGTCACACGTTAACTCTCCGCCAGAAAGTGCTATCGTAGGACTCTCTGTATCTTCGTAAACAGCAAGCTGTAAATTAGTTGCGCAGCCTGCATCGTTTGTCACTTCTACTTGATAAACCCCAGCCTCAGAAACTGTCGGATTTGACATATCTGAAGTGAATCCTCCAGGTCCAGTCCAATCGAAAACCAAATCAGAATCAGTTGTTTCCACTTGCACATCTACTGATGTCTCTAAACATGTCAAGGTATCTGTTGACAGCGATACGTCAGGATAATTAATATCATTTGAAACATTTACATTTTGAACTAACTGACATCCATTTGTAGTATCTGTTACGACGGCATAGTAATCACCGCTATTATCAACATTGAGCTCCGGGCTTTCGCCCAAAAGTAAATTATCAAAGGAACTATACCACTTGATATCATAAGTTGGAAGTAGACCTCCAGCACTGAGAGTCACCATATTGGTGGTACATTCAATCGTATCATTTTCAACGGTGAAAATCGGAGATAATGTATCGATCGCTACCATAAAATCATAAACCTGCTGACAACCGTTTTCTGCAGTTAATGTGACTTGATATTGCCCAGCAACATCTATTTCTATTGAATCTAGATCCGATACAAATCCTACAGGACCTTCCCATAATCCAGACATCTCTTGATTTAGATTCGTCAAACTGACGACTACGCTTGAGTCAAAACAAGAAATCGTTGGGATATCCAGTATTGCATTTGGACTGAGCGTATCAATTTCTATCATAATATCATTCGAGGATTCGCAGCCATACTCATTGAATGCAGTAACTTCATATAACCCAGGAGTCCCAATTAATGGATCAAGCTCATACAAAGTATCATTGCTTGGTGTAATCGTCTGATAATTTAGATCATCATCGGATGACATGGAAATCACAACTTCATTGACATCACAATTAAGAAGTGGCGCCTCCAAAGAAAAGTCAGATCCTGTATTATAGAGAAGTACTTCTATTGAATCTTCAGCAATACAACCATTATTTCCAGTATTGTAAAAGTAGTAGATTCCAGGTTCTACTACTACTATTTCAGTTCCGACCAATGATTCATTTGATGGCGTTATCCATTCACTCGCAGCAGAACTATCAACTGTGGCGACAAGTTCAACAGAATCTTGAATGCAGGTGAGTGTATCCCCCACAAGCGATACTGGAGGAAGTGTATTATCAATACCTACGTAGGTTGACAGAGCTGTTTGACAAGTAGGAGAAATAAAGTACGTTAATTGATATGTGCCGGTATCGACGACAACAGGCGATTCTTCAGATGAAGTAAAGCCATTTGGGCCCACCCAACTATACACACCTCCATCTATACTAACGGTAGTCGATAATACTGCTTCAGAAGCATTGCAACCGATAGCACTATTTAGTATTGTAACATCAGGCTGATCTGTAATACTTTCAACTTGAAAATCAACGGTACTTTCGCAACCATTTGACAAATTAGTTACTATGAGTTCATAACTACCACTATCCGAAACTACGATTGAGCTATTAGTGCCCATGAAACCATTTGGGCCGTTCCATTGATATTCAATAGTTTGGATCATGGTACTATTTTCGACAACTGCGTAAATTGTATCTGATGATTCCCCACAGTAAAGCTCTTGATCAGGCAAATCAGCTAGTATAGGATGTAAGGTGTCTTGCTGCACAACAATGGTTTGCACAGCGGTAGATTGACATGTTTTATCTCCGATTGTTTGGCTAACTTGCAGAGAGTACTCTCCTGGTTCAGTGACCCATGGCTCATAATCCAAGGATATAAACTCATTTGGTCCTGTCCAAAAAAATGTTACTGAATTATAGTCAGTATTTGAGGATTGTAGTTGAACGGAATCGGTTTCGCAGGTTAGAACATCTGGATCCAATATTGGATAAATTGGATTAATCCACTCTACAGTTACATAAATTATACTATCGCAACCAAGATAATTCTGATCATCAAGCAATACCACTCCATCACCAGGCAAGGTGAATTCGACACCCTCAAACTCTATTATTTCGTTGAAGCATGCATAAAGCAGCGTATCGTAATAGGTCAGTGGATCAAATTCAATAGTTGTAAGAAAAAGGCTATCACAACCATCAGGATCCGTAACAACTTCGAGTACTTCCGAAGGTTCAAATATAGGCCCATTTGGGCCGTCATAGGCATCTCCCTCGCAAAGAGTAACGATTCTTTCATAAGGCTCCGGATCCTCAATGAGTATTTGAACCATAGGATTTATACATTCGCATAAACCATCTATTGTGATATCAATACTCTCAATTCCCTCTGCAAGTAAGTCTCCAAAAATGTCAATCCAAAGTGTGTCGAACTGAACACCTGCTGGTATGGTATAAATATCTGGTAAATTCGCGAAATCTACACCTTCTGTAGCTGTACTTGTTGGATCAATAATGAAACTAATATCTATACTGGAGTTTGGAGGTACTTTCTCAAAGGCAATGTAGGCATTTTCACATCCCTCTTCGGCTGCTTCATCATTCGAATCAGTATATCCAGATTCTACATTGATCCTTATATTATTCTCACCAGATACAAATGAATTCTTCCCCAAGAAGACAGCGGAATCAAATATCCCATCACCTATATCAGCGATTGCAATCTTAATATGGTAAACTTCGCAAGGAATTACTTCCGCTTCAGCAGTTAGCTTAGTAGTAAAACCGTCATATTCAATAAAATTGCTGAGTGGTGTAGGTTGACTAGTTTCTGCCGCTGTGCAGTTTCCAGGAGGTGTACCCGGAAACTCATTGACTGCATTAGTTACATAAAACGAGCTATTTAGAGTCCAATTTACATTATTGATTGCAACGGGAGTATTGGTTCCAGGAATCGTAGCGATATTAATCGCATTGTCTGTGTACGGACCATTAATACCAGGACCACTCAGAAAGAAACCAAATGCATCATTGTAAACGGTAGAAACATACTCGCAATATTCTTCAGAAGCAAAAACATAATCAAATGCAATTTTATCTTCATCGGGTATGAAATCAAATTCTAGTATTGTAACATTAAACAAAGCAGAACTTCCAGATATAGCTGCTAGATCGGCATCAAATCCCGCTGTACCCCCTCCCGTAGTGCCATCGTTTGATGAGGTATTTGGACCTAAAGCTATTTCAGAATCTCCCGTAGCTAGAATTACTCCCTCTTCTATGCCTACACTAGCTAAGCCATTTGCAAACGTTCCAAATGAGGGAGAACCAGCTGGTCTCGTTTCCATATTAGTGGGTACCAGACACAAATCACCCAAGAGTACGTCTTGAATAAGGAAGGTCTCTGAACCCCCAGGAGTAATCTGTAATGGTGTTTGTTGAGGCAACAACCCCGGAAAAACAAATGGTTCATGACTTGCTTTCCTTTTCACTCTATCGTCATGTGAATCCTTACGAACTTGATGTAAGTCAATTGTACCTTGACTTTGAGAGATAGTCAGAAAGTGAATCAAAAGGAAAACAAATATTGTTGTTCTGAAATATGTATTACTCTTCGTTGGACAAGTGACTCTCATAATCTCATCAAGAACTTTGTGCAATCTAAAAGTACAAAATAAAGCACAACGACCCAAATTTTCATCCGTCTATTGACTAATAAGAGACAATATGCCATTTGACAGTAAAACACACAAGCCAATAACTTATTGAACGAAATTTATGTTTTTAAATCTGAATTACAAATAAGCTTTAAAAAACTAGCTTATTTATCCATTGTTTGGTCTTTTTCTATTAACTCCAATCTTTCTTGAATTTGCATCAAAACTTCACGATTTGAAAACTCTGAACAATGACCACTCATATGAGTAAATTCAATAACTGCGTCAGATTTAGGATTCTCTGTAGCTTTGAAAAAATCATCTAATTCTCTTGTAGCTGGATTTAAATAAAAGTTATCCATATCTCCCATCCAAACAAATATTTTTCCTTGTATTTTGGGACCCAAATTCTCCCAATTCTTCTCTGCATACAACTTAAAATCATACTTCTTCCAATGCTCCGCAACCTCTTGATCAATTTCACCCGTATTCGGATCAAAAATTGGCATAGGTAGACCATCTTCACCCTTGGGGCTATACAGAGCGTTATGTGCGCTGAACTGCCCTCCAGAATTTAGATATGTGTTTGAAGAACCCAAGACATTTTCATAGTTAATAAATTGCTTTAAAGTCATCATTGGCTCTCCATTTGTACTTCGCATCACAGGTCTTGGATAACCAAATTCATTGATGTAAGCATTCTTGTCCTTGTAGATATTTATCAGTTGATAGTTCTCAAATTCAACAGCATCAGGACTATAAGAAAAAACACCATTAAAAACATCTGGATAATACAATTGAAGCCCGAGAGAAACCCAGCCTCCAGTTGAGCAGCCGTCGACAAAACGGGTTGTTGGACTAGCTGTACCTCTATACATTTGCTCAATAAATGGTATCAGCTCATTGACCAATGAAGTACCATAAGGTCCGCTATTCTCACTGTCCATTTGATAGGAATCTCCGAAAGGTCCTTCACCATCAAGAAACACATTGATTACTTGTGGAGATTCTTCTGAGTCCCACCACTCCATAAACTCTTCATTGCTCACCAACCGATTAACCCTTGTGTATCTACCTCCGTAACCAGCAACATTGTATCTTATCGGATAAGCCTTAGACTCATCGTAATTGTGTGGCAGTAACACCGAAGCTTTAATCATCATTGTTTTATCCCACCATGTCGACAAAAGTTCACTTTTGAAATCTACTTCTTTGACGAGATCATTTTGAATCAATTCACGTTCTTCAATTGCTTGATCCATTTTCAGTTTAAGTGTAACATCTTTGTCAATTCTAACTTTTTGCTTGCCCGTATATAAATTACCTGGAGCATCAATACGCGATTCAGATTGATCTTGATCCCACAAAACTTGGACATAATAGTCTCCTTCCGGTACTGCATCTAAACTCCATTCCGCTGTACTTGTCCAAGAATCATCGCTCTTTAAAAGATAGACTTCATTACTATCATAAGTCTTGATATTCTTTGCAAAAATCGTATTTCCACCATATGGACTTGGCCACGTTTGCATACGAGGTTCCACCCTAGAGTTCTTCGATAAAAAGAGGTACAGTCTTCCGTTTTCCTCAAAGTCTCCCCTAACTTCAGGACTAATATCTAATTCTACTGTGAGGCTAGAAGTTAAAACTTGTGAAAATCCAAAAGTGCCAAATGTCATAAACGCCAAAATCAATATTAGCGGTTGCAAAGTTGTAAACGTTTTCGGAAAATGGATCATTGATAAATGTATTTAGTTCATAATTATAGTTCCTCAACAAAAAGGATCTTCTCATATCTGATAAGTAATCGGAAGCGCTTAAAGATACTATTTTATTGGATTAGAAAATACTAATTAATCTTTCACAATACTAATCAACTATTCAGCAGAACCCTTCCTAGTTATGTAGCAAGAAGTTAGTATAGTTCCACGAACAAAATGGGTTTAATCTTTCGATTCAACAAAATCATGATTTTACTTGATAGTTGTCAATTCAATACAACTATCTTTGGCTAATACTTATTGGATTTTGAAAAAATAACAAAAAAAAGTCTACGGTTACTGTAGCTAAAACAAAAAGCATTAACTTGAACTATAAGAAAATTGGTCTAATTCTTGGTCCTCTTTTATATCTTTCAACCACGTTGTGGTTTTACCCTGAAAACCTTAGTCAAGAGGCCAATGCAGTACTAGCCTGTACTTTATGGGTTGCAACTTGGTGGATCACTGAGGCTATTCCTATTGCTATTACCTCGCTCTTACCAATTGTATTATTTCCATTAACAGGTGGATTAGAATTAGCGGAAACAACTGCTTCTTTTGGGCACAA
>CBFHTK010000013.1:0-87694 GCA_965658745.1 Saprospiraceae bacterium
TCGCTCTTACCAATTGTATTATTTCCATTAACAGGTGGATTAGAATTAGCGGAAACAACTGCTTCTTTTGGGCACAAGTACATTTTCTTGTACATAGGTGGCTTTATTTTGGCTATAGCTATAGAGCGCTGGAATCTACATAAGCGCATTGCGCTGAATATCATAAAGATTATCGGTACAAATATCAAGAGTATAATCTTGGGATTTATGGTAGCCACAGCCTTTCTTTCCATGTGGATTTCCAACACAGCTACATCTGTCATGATGCTTCCGATAGGAATGGCCATCATCGCTCAATTGATCGATAATCCCGACACAATCGAAGACGAAAACGAAACTTTTGGAAAAGCTCTCATGCTCGCAATCGCATATAGTGCCTCTATCGGGGGCTTAGCAACATTGATCGGCACACCTCCAAATTTAGTTTTAGCAGGGATAGTCCAAGAAACATATGGGGTTGAAATCACCTTTTCAAGGTGGTTCATGTTTGGTTTACCTATTTCTCTACTATTACTAGCAATCTGTTGGAAGTATTTGACTGAAATTGCTTTCAAATTCAAACAAAAATCTTTTCCGGGTGGTAAAGCAGAAATTAGAAAGCAATTGGAGTCACTAGGAAAAATCTCATACGAAGAAAAAATGGTGTTACTGGTTTTTATTGGGACTGCACTAGCATGGATATCTCGATCTTTCTTTCTTCAGAAGTTCATTCCAAATATTGACGATACAATCATTGCTGTGATAGGAGGCGTGCTTTTATTCATAATACCTGCATCCAAAGAGGAAAATCGAAAGATTATAAACTGGAGTGAAGCTGTAAAACTTCCTTGGGGAATATTGTTACTTTTCGGTGGAGGGCTGGCTCTTGCCTCCGGATTTAAGACTAGTGGATTGGCAGAATGGATCGGAGGTCAAATGTCCTTGCTTCAAGGGGCTTCTCTTATTGTACTTCTACTTGTCCTTATTGCATCAGTAAATTTCCTTACCGAAATCACTTCCAATTTAGCAACCACGGCGATGATCTTACCTATTTTGGCACCACTTGCTGTAGTCATTGATGTACATCCCTATATTTTAATGGTGGGAGCTACGGTAGCTGCTTCATGCGCATTTATGCTGCCTGTCGCTACCCCTCCCAACGCCGTTGTATTCGGTTCAGGGTATCTTAAAATTCCAGATATGGTCAAAGCTGGCATATGGATGAATATCATATCCATTCTCCTACTCTGCCTCATCGTGTATTTTGCTCTACCAGCTCTATGGAAATTTGATCCATTTCAATATCCAACAGCATTCTAATAACCCAAACTAGAAGGTTAAGTACTCCTCATATTTCAGTGTATTAAAGTCGTAATTACGATATATATTTTGTTCAATACCAGCCCTGTTAAACAAATTAGACTTTTGAAATTCAGATCTAACTTTACAGAGATTCTGATAAATTTAGTTACGATTTCATGCGCAAATTACTGTGAAGAACAGAAGCAATTGAAATATAAATATTGCTTACGTTTTGTTCTGTAGCTTCGTACTTCTATTTCTGTTGGGACTTACTTCCACAAGACAAGTTGAATGACCTGATTTTCTTGGTGTTAAGCTGGCTTATTAAGGAAAGCCTTTCGCACTCCAATAAAAACAAAGATTAAGACTGAGTACAATATAAAAAAAGGTATGATATACTCTTCTAGTCTCAAAGAAAGCATCACTGCCATCACTAGTAGCTGAAAACCCAATCCAAATGAAGATAGCATCGTCATAAACCATGGTGGGAAAGGATTACTATTCATCGCATTCCTATCCAAATTGTAGATCGTCTTATCGAACACAATATAAAGTATGTCATATACCTTGTAATAAATATCAACTTTGCCTTGTGTTTCTCCTTTCATTGCTTGAGGAGCATGATCTTCGAATATTCTACTTGTGGTATCACCTTGTACTAAATTTCTAAGAATGACATAATAATAGTTATAGAGAGTACCTTGAAGTTGAATCCCGATAAATGCCAATAATGTGAGCAAAATCGAACCATCAGTTATGTAACAAATGGTGATCAGAAATAGAAAGTTCAATAGAATATCAGCTATTGAATCATAATATCTACCTACATACGATGGCGTTTTCTTCACGCGCGAAAGCTCTCCATCAGCGGCATCTAGAATAGATTTCAAAATCAGTAAGAGCCCAGCTGCAATGTAGAAATCTAGTAACATACAAACAATAGCCAATAAACCAGAAATAACAAACCATGTTGTAACCTGAATTGGTGTGGTTCTGCTTTCACGAAGTGATTGCGCTATGAATCTAGCAGCTCCCCTACCATAATCTGATAGGTCTACAAATTGATATTCTTTCGGTAATTTCGCCATTTATATGTCGAGGAATGGTAATACTTAATTTTGCGGGCGCAAGATAAGGTATATATTCGATTTATCAGTGATATGTCATACCTGTCGACATTTCATAGATAATAATTAAAAGAAAAACATGTCCGTGTCTATAAAAACTTAAGTTGTATTGTTTTGAAAGATCTTAATTCTAAGCTAAGTCATTCTAAGAAATTTAGATGATTTATCGTTTTTAATTAACTTGAATTCTGATTGTACGACAGCTATGATTTGCAGTGAAGTATCTCTAGGAATCGATCAATATGAAACTACTTATAAGAAAGGTAATTATCGCAGGGACAGGACTTTTCCTATGTATTTTTCTAATTGTACATTTATCCGCTAACTGCATTCTGCTCCTACCAGAAGACATTGCAAGAGAATTGTACAATTCTTATTCCACGACTTTACGTGAAAGTCCATTGATCAAGTTAGTTGCTTATGCTCTTCACCTTTCTATAATAGCGCATGTTGTCTTTGCACTGATTGTAACTATGCACAATAGGAAATCAAAAGCATTTAAACTTCCTGTTGGAGCATCAATCACTTAAACCCGATGGCTGGACGTAGTGCTCAAAAGTCAATATCTATAAGCAATCGCATTAACATTCATACCCGCACCAACGGATGCCAATAGAATAAGATCTCCTTTATTCAATTCATGTTTTTCAGCACTTGTCCCTTTACGAATCTGATCAAGTAAGGTAGGTACAGTTGAAACAGAACTATTACCCAATTTATGAATACTCATTGGCATGATACCTTCGGGAATATTTCTCTCCTTATATAGTCTAAACAATCTTTTGATAATCTCTCGATCCATTTTTTCATTAGCTTGATGTATTAGAATCTTCTTGACATCATATATGCTTGCACCAGCTTTGTCCAAACAGTCTTTCATAGCTTGTGGAACCTTAGTCAGTGCAAATTCATAGATTTTGCGACCATGCATTTTGATATATCTTACACTGGGATCAGCTTCCTCATCATTGCTTTTACCCATAAATAGATAATACGCTTCATCTTCTGTCCATGTGCCAGCTTCCATACCAATAATCCCCTCCTCCTTGTCTCCTTCGACCGCTTCGACCACACAGGCTCCCGCTCCATCAGCAAAAATCATAGAATCTCGATCATGCATATCCAATACTCTAGAAAGTGTTTCAGTTGCAACTACTACACATCTCTTGGCCATTCCGGCTCTAATAAATGCATTAGCTTGGATAATTCCTTGAACCCAACCCGGACAACCAAATAGAACATCATATGCTACGCAAGCGGGACTCTTGATTCCAAGTTTGTACTTTACTCTGGAAGCTAAACTAGGCAGTATGTCAGTCTGAATTGTCTCCGACTTGACATCGCCAAAATTGTGTGCAACAATAACTTGATCTATTGTTTCCATATCTACTCCTGCATCCTCTATCGCAAGGCGTCCTGCAATAGCTCCAATGTCAGAAGCAACTAGATCTGGATCGACATATCTTCTTTCTTCTATTCCTGTAATGGATTTAAATTTCTCGGCAATTTCCTCGTGACTCGAATCAAATGCCTTGCCTTGAGCATCGTAAAACTGATTGTTGGAGAAATCTTGATTTGTTATGATGTTGGGCGGGATATAACTACCAGTCCCCGTAATCATGATATTTGTGATTTTCATGAAAGATGATTTTTTTATAAATATACGTTCTATTGATAAAACCTCCCCTTTTTGATACAGCGTATTATCTAATCTTTGAATCATCAGATAATTCGACCATCCTCCATTTCAATTATCCTATCTGTTTTCTTAGCAAAATCATAATCATGCGTTACAATTAGCATAGACATATCTAGTTCTTGGCTTAGTTTACGTAGAACTTCAAGTACGGTCTTCGAATTCTTACTGTCAAGATTCCCAGTTGGTTCATCACCCATGAGAATTTTGGGATTATTGATTAGTGCTCTAGCTATGGCAACCCTTTGTTTTTGACCTCCAGAGATCTTGGAAGCTTTCTTATTCGCTTGATCTGCAACTCCTAAAATATCTAACTTTTCAAGTGCTTTCTTTTTTATTTTACTTCTAGTTTCTTTTCCAAGTTTCAGTGCAGGTAGCATGACATTCTTAAGAACGGTAAACTCTGCTTGTAAATAGTGAAACTGAAAAATGAAACCAATCTTTTCATTACGATTCTTGGATAATTCATTCCTTGATTGATGAGACATATTTTCTCCATCAATAATCAAATCGCCCTCATAACTCCTAGTGCTCCATCTGCTAGTAACCACGATAAATTTCTAGAACTCCCTACTTGACCTCCTGAACGGATAGTCTTACTTATATCTCCATCTTTATCCCCTTCTGCCTCACCGAAGCCTATTGCCGAGAGTCCCCAGCCAAGCCAACTCTGCGGCTCTGTTTCCTCAAATGCATCATCACGAGTAATGTAACCTTCGATTATTTCATCAAATGACTTCCGTGTCGAATTACGAATAGCTAATAATTCGTCTTTAGATTTATTCCTGTAATCGTCAAGAACGCCTGCTTTCTTTGCCTTCTTGAATTTTTACATGCCCATTAGTTCCTGCAGCTTTTTGTTGTTAAAAGCCATTTGTGCAACATTCCCACTGACAGTTTTATCGACAACAGAGATTGATGTATTATTACGCTTCATTTGAAGAGCCTTAGCTCCCATAACATCAGCCTCTTTTTCTAATCCTTCATCATCATTTACCGGCACTTCTCCCTTCATCTGCATGGTAGGTTTCACCCTTCCTTGCTTTTGTTGGACAACATGCCAAGCTTCATGTGGCAAATGTTTTTCTTGTCCAACGCCTACATGAATATCAGTTCCTTGTGCGTATGCAAGGGCTTGTAATTGAGCAGGTTTTGTAGAATTATAGTGCACATTTACATCATCAAGTGAAACTCCTGAAAGACCTTCAACACCGGATTTAAGAGAGTCTGAAAGTCCTGTATTATTTGGCTGTTCATCGGATCCTGAATCATCAGGAGCATCTGCGCTTGCAGATAAGCCTTGATCATCCGATTTCAATTGTGTAGTTTCAGTTTCTAGTTCTTCATTGATTGCTGTAGAATCATAAGAAGGTGCAGGTAGACTAGCGGCTGAGATTGAATCTGAACCGGAATTGGAATCTTGTGTTTTCAGCTGGTAGGCAGCAGCAGAGCTAGAGTGATCCTCTTGATCACCATAATCAAAACCGGCAGACTAGCCTTTTGATTTGACAACTCGACTCGCTTTTACAGGGCCTTTGTTAGTAGAATCCATTGGAGGACACATGTGCAATTATTGTTGTTATCGCAAATTATTCACTTACAACGCTGCGTAATTCATACCCCTTAAAGATACATCTCAATTAAGGCATTTACGAATTTATCTTGAATTATCTATGATTTCTTTTTAATCTTGGGCGAGTTCTTGCCAGCAACTGCACATTGCCAAACACGCAAGAAACGAAGTATTCCAGGGTCGTCGTTTCGGACTCCGTCCCGCAAAAGCGGCACCAAGCCTTTCATGTCTCTCTCGCAATTTACTGCATAATACTTTGCCATCTGGAAGCAAAAGAACAATCAATATGTATATACAAATTGTGAATTCTTTATAACTGAACGTTGATTCACTTTCAGCCATTCTCTGGCTCCTCTTCACCAACTGGCTCGTCGGAAGTAGTCATATAACTTTCATTACTCTGAAAATCATAAAAGAAGAATAACGGCTTTTCGTACCTTAGAATATCAATAAAAGCAGGATACTTTTCGGCGCGTAGATAAACATAGAACTTGTACTCATCACCTATTTTCTCGTATGTATTCTCTTGAGCAAAGTCTCTAGTAAATCTCAATATAGCTTTACCAGATGGCAAATTAAGTTGAATACTATAGTCTGTCTTTTCTCCAGCTGCTGTTCTGCCGTAAAGGAAAACTTTATAATAAAAGAACTCTTCAATGATAAATTGATTATCTGACATTTTTTCGTTTTGCTCCAAAATTAGCTTTTTTTTGTAACTCGAAATTAGATTATTATTATTATTGACTCATATTAGGCATTTTCCACTTGAGCATTATTCCACACAAACAGTTTAAATTCAAAAAAATATGAGTCTTGTTCAATAGATAATCCAACGCTCAACCTATCAATTATGAACTAAGAAATGTATATTTGATAAAATAGAAATAAAAGACAATTTGAAGCCTTCAGAGTACCACTTCTGTATTTCTTGCAAAAGCAAGCATGATATTTATCAGTGTCTGGGATGATTGCCATTAAGTTTAATCATTTCGAGACTACGTAATTTGGATTATCACTAAATTAAATTTGAACATTTTAAACTCTTTACTTAATGAATTTTTCGCTAGATCAATATGGAATTAATGTAAAAGAAATCCTCAGGAACACCAGTGTTCCCATCTTGTATGAGATTGGATTAGAAACTGAGAAAGGGACTGCAATTTCAGACAAAGGTGCTCTCATGGTCTATTCGGGTAAGAAAACCGGTAGAAGCCCAAAGGACAAAAGAATAGTCCGCCATCCTGAATCTGAGAAAAACATTGACTGGGGAGACATCAATATAGATCTTGACGAACATACATTCAGAATTAATAGGGAACGAGCTCTTGATTATTTGAATACCTTAGACCGTCTCTTCGTGGTAGATGCATACGCAGGCTGGGATAAGAATTATAGAATTAAAGTACGAATTATTTGTACACGAGCTTATCACGCATTGTTTATGGAAAACATGCTAATAATGCCTACTAAGGAGGAGTTAGAAGATTTCGGTGAACCTGACTACGTTGTTTTCAACGCCGGAGCATTTCCAGCAAACAGATACACTTCGAAGATGACTTCAAAGACTAGTGTTGACCTAAATCTCGAAAAGAAAGAGATAGTAATATTAGGTACACAGTATGCTGGGGAAATGAAAAAAGGAATTTTCTCAGTCATGAACTATTTAATGCCATTACAGGATGTACTTCCGATGCACTGCTCGGCAAATGTGGGTGAATCAGGTGATGTCTCTGTTTTATTTGGACTCTCTGGAACAGGAAAAACGACCTTGAGTGCAGATCCAAAACGTAAGCTTATCGGCGATGATGAACACTGTTGGACGGATGACGGAGTCTTTAATATAGAAGGAGGTTGCTATGCTAAAGCTATTGACCTGTCAGAAGAAAACGAACCTGACATATATAATGCTATTCGTTATGGTACAGTATTAGAAAATGTGGTTTACGATAAGTTGACAAGAGAAGTTGACTTCAGTGATACTTCAATCACGCAAAACACTCGAGTATCTTATCCGATTCATTTTATCGATAATATCCAAAGCCCATGTATGGCTGGAAATGCCAATCATGTTATTTTCTTGACATGTGATGCTTTTGGCGTACTACCTCCAGTGAGTGAATTAACTCCAGAACAAGCTAGTTATCACTTCATTTCAGGATATACGGCCAAAGTAGCGGGAACGGAAATGGGAGTTACAGAACCACAAGCAACCTTCTCAGCCTGTTTCGGTGCAGCTTTCATGATGTGGCACCCTAACAAATACGCTGAATTGCTGGCTCAAAAAATCAAAAAACACAATGCAAAAGCATGGCTAGTCAATACTGGTTGGACTGGAGGTGCTTATGGTGTAGGTTCTAGAATCAAACTAAAATACACTAGAGCAATCATTGATGCGATACAAAACAACGATTTTGACAATGTAGAAACTGTCGCAGATCAAGAATTTGGTTTTAACATTCCAGTAAGTTGTCCTGGAGTTCCTTCTGAATTACTCGTTCCAAAGAACACTTGGGAAGACAAGGTAGCTTACGATCAAGTCAAGGTCAAACTCGTGCAATTGTTTCAAGATAATTTTAGAGATTTCGAAGCTAGCGTCAATCAAGAAATCATAGATGCAGGCCCTAAAGTCTAAAATGATATTTATCGTCAATTTTATGGTCGATTTTTCTACATTTTTGATTTAATAGGTTACTTGAACATGAAGAATCATGTTCTATCCAACTGATAAAGAAGCACTCGCTAAGAAGTTAAATGACTTTCTGGCGAGTGTTTTTTGTTTGGGTAATATCAGACCTTTTTTACGGCCAACCGTGCTTTAATGGCACACGCTGTCTTTGTAATAGCTAACCCGCCTTTACCTGTACATTTATTGCAGCTTGGCATTTGGCTACTGACAGTTGATACGGTCTCAATCACCTCATTCAATGGAATTAATGCATTAAATCCTGCACGAGCCATCGTTGCTGAAGTCAAAGCGTTTACTGCTGCACTTACATTCTTACCTAGACATGGAGCCTCTACCCTATCAGCAATAGGATCACAGATCAATCCAATCATATTTTGGATAGCCATGGATGCGGCATCAATGGCCTGATTTGCTGATCCTCCAAACAATTGCACAATTCCTGCCGCAGCCATTCCAGCGGATGCTCCGCACTCTACCTGACAACCGTGTTCCTCTGCCGAAAAACCTGGTCCCATCGCAAAGTAGACACCAACGATACCGGCTGCGTAATAAGCTTTTATGATTTCATCTTCATTCGCATCTACATCATCAGCAACTGCACGTAAAACACCTCCGACCACACCGCATGATCCTGCCGTAGGATTTGCCACAACAACTTCCATAGCACTTTTCGATTCCATTATTGCTGAAACATTTGCGATTATCCTGTTGACTATAGAATCTTCGAGAATCTGCTTCTTCTTCTCAGCACTTTGAATCAAGTGCGACTGCTGAGGTAAAATTCGATCTTCATAAACAGTTCCAGCTAGACCTACTTTAATACTACTTTCTATTATTCGCACCACTTGCTTCATCTTCTTCTCAAGCTCCTTCTCGTCGAGACCACTTTGACACTTTTCATATTGTAGGCCAATATCTCCCAAATCCTTTTCATTCCTCTCTGCATACTCCAATAGTCCTGATATGGTCGAAAATGGTGGTTCTGTTTCATTTCCTCCTACAATTGGTAGTACAGGATTTAGAATCACGATTTCTTCAAAAACCACTCCTTTCATTAAGCTTGATATCGTAGCAGCAGTTATACCCCTAGCAAATTTGATATTTACTAGCCGCTCATTGTCAAAATATGATTCTGAAAGAAACAAATTATCTTCAAAAATTGCTGCGAAATCAATAAGCTTAGTGTCTTTGGGGACACCCTTGATCAACACTTCGTAGTATGCGCCATTGATGCTGACAGAAAATCCGTCGATGCTTGTAATTTCAAAAGATCCACCACCAATTGAAATAGCAATCACTTGACATTGCTTACCACTCTCTCCTACTAGTGAAAGACGAAAAGTATTTACATGCTCTGTCTTGTAAGAGTTTATTTCGTACTCGATTTGAACTCCTCTTTCTTTCGCAATTAGCTCAGTATGCTTGATACGATCATCCGCCATATCAACATCAAGCAAGCCTCCCTCAATACCTACCGTTGTTCCTTGCTCACGATAGTTAGGCGCCCAAGCACCCTTGTCATCAAAGTCAATGACTGCTCTCTTTAACGGTTGATTTAGAATATCTAAACACAACCGTGATGCCCTCCATGATGCAGCAGTATGAGAGCTTGAGGGGCCTCTCATGACGGGGCCAATAACGTCATTGAATATACTTGGTCGATTTCTCATATGTAGATTAAGTTAAACACTTTATAGGATAGATATACTAAAACGACAAAAAATAAAGTATTGCAATATTACTCTATCTCTACTTTACCGATGTTTTCAATTTCTCCACCTGTTCGAATTATCACTTCATCAAGTGAGCTAGCTCTGACCTGCACTTTCCCCTCTACTGTGAGTTTGCCAAAAACGTCAATACTAGGTACAACTGGATTCATCTCATTATTAATGAATAATAGTGAATTAGCATTTACAAGCAACTCACTACCTGTCTGAATCTCTATAGACTTACAAGCATAAGTATCTGATAGTTGCAATGTAAAACCAGATGGTCTTAGGTTAGTAAACGACTGGGTCAAAATCTTTTTGCCGTAGGCTTTCACCTCATAAGAATCTTTTTTTTGGCGATGAGGGAGCTTTCAAGACTGTATCCAAATTTCCGTCAACAAGTCCAGAATAATTCTGACCATTCAAATTAAAAGCACTATTCTCATGGCATCTTCCGAGACAAGTCATATGACCAATTTCCTCTGCGACGAAATGCTTCTTCAATTTTTCAGTTAACTCTCCTTGAGTACCAGCACATAAACAGGCGGTACCATTGCACACATAGACTTTCTTTCCTTTGTTTTCAGGTTTTAGGAAATCATAAAAAGAGGCAGCACCAAATGTGTTTGCAGAACCAATCAAAAATTCATCTGCTAATTTATCAAGCTCTTCTTTTGAAGGTGCGCCAGTTGGAATAGCGAGTTTACCCATCTTTGTAAATAGGTTTTCATCTAATCCTTTACTTCCTGATAAATCACTTAAATTTTTAGACATAATCTGTTTTTCTAGCCTTAAATGATGATTTTTTCTAATCATACAATTCTTCCCTAAAATACATACAAAAAGCTTAGTAGACAATAAACTACAACTTAGACTAAATCTAAAAAAGGGACAGTTATTCTACCTCTGTAAGACTCAGTATTGCCAATTAAGAACTATCTCCATAACACTTTCTCATCGTCGCATGTGCACTCAATAAATGAATCCGTATTAAAAAAAATACAGCTATATGCGAGTTTGCGTGACACGACGTCTACATTTGCCTCTTATTAAATAATTAAGGGTGAAATCAATTTCAATTTCAAAATGAGATAAACTATGAACTTTACAGAACTAGATATTCACCCTGCGCTCCTTCATAATATTAGTCATAATGGCTACGAAACAGCAACTCACATTCAAGCGCAAGCAATTCCAGTTATCCTTAAAGGAAAAGATATGCTAGGCATTGCAAAAACAGGATCTGGTAAAACCGCAAGTTTTGCCATTCCCATTCTAGACAAGCTATTTTCCAACCATTCTGGAGAAAGAGGTAGGGCTCCTAAAGTTCTAGTTCTTGTTCCCACACGTGAACTCGCAGTACAAGTTGCACAAGTATTCGATGATTTATCGAGAAATCTGCCTAAACAGATTAAATCAGTTGCTGTGTATGGGGGTGTATCCATAAATCCGCAAATGAAAGGAATGATGGGTGTAGAAATATTAATTGCTACTCCTGGAAGACTACTTGATTTACAAAGGTCCAATGCGGTCAGTTTATCTAAAGTTGAAATTTTGGTTTTGGATGAAGCTGACAAAATGCTAAACCTAGGTTTTCAAAATGAAATGGAAAGCATTCTAGCTTTGTTGCCAAATAAAAGGCAAAATGCCTTGTTCTCTGCTACTTTGAGCGAACAACTCTCAAGTATAGAAAAAGTCTTACTGAACAAACCGGTTATTGTTGAGATAGAAATCAAAGAAGATGATATCGAATTAATCAATCTGTCTGGATATTTTGTAAATGACGATCGGAAAGGGCCGTTTCTTAGATATCTCATCAAAGAACAAGAAATGTCACAAGTTCTGGTATTTACATCATCAGGGAATAAGGCTGACAAGGTTGCTTCTAAACTAAATAAAAATGGAATTCAGGCCTTATCAATCCACGGAAAAAAGAGTCAATCTGCTAGAATGACAGCTCTTGATAAATTCAAGTCCGGAAATTTACAGGTTCTAGTTGCAACAGATCTTATATCTAGAGGAATAGACATAGATGAATTACCTTTTGTAATAAACTATGAACTTCCTAGAAGTCCAAAAGACTTCGTACATAGAGTTGGCCGTACTGGAAGAGCAGATTCATCGGGCGAAGCTATAAGCTTTGTGACAAGAGATGAAACACATCACCTAAAAGTGATTTTAAAGAAGATGAAAAGATACATGGATATCATTGATAGCGAAGAAATCGACTTCTAACTAGCTTTTGAATTCTTTTTTGGGACGTCTTATTCTATTTTAAAAAGTCATATTTTACCTTAGCCCATCCAGATAAAATCTAGTGGTCATCCTATTAGTAATCTCGACGAGCCCGGTAGATGGGGTACATGAGATTTTCTTTACTTAAGATGTTTTCGAGCTCTTCTTCGGATAGTAACTTTTTCTCCAAAACTAATTCTTTGATTGTCTTACCTGGCTGTAAATTCATTTTTGAAGTGATTCAAGAACTGAGTAAGCACTCACATTAATCCTAACCTATACTTTCGACAAATTCTGAAAATACTTGCTTATGCAATTCTAAATCCAATTCTGGTGATAATGAGACTCTGGCAATGTAGTCTTTGTCGCCCTCTTTAGTAGTCCCTTGAGTTGATGTAGCCGGTATTGTCCAATAACATCCCTTTAATTGACCATAGCTAACACAGTATTTACTTTCACTAGGAATATTAGAGATCATCATTTTGATCAACTTATGATTGAGCGATCTTTTATGGGATTCCCGCTCCTCATGAGAATCACCCTTCGTCGGGAGGTCTAAAGAAAACACAGATGGAGTAAATCCCTCTCTCGCTAATTCCTCGGAAACAAAGTTGATTTTTGCATTTGGTAAAGTCTCTTCTATAAAGCTCACAAACTCTCTGGTAATCTTGTAGGCAGCAGCAATTCTCTGATTCATAGAAGGGAGCTGTTTTGCAAGAATCTCATATTGAAGATTTGTTGCTTCATTATCACACAATTCTAAATGAAATTGAATCTTTTCCATTAGAGACTTTGCGGGATCATTCGCTACGCAGTAGCCAGCAGTGCAGAGACCACCACTTGGAAACTTTGATCCACTTGCATATGAAATTGTTCGAACTGTTGAAAGTACTTTGCCTTCTCCTAGGAAAAGCACATTTGGACAGAATGTTTGATCCAGAATAAAAACAGGATCAATTGCTTTCACTCCGCTTGGCGTTCTTCTTGTTTTAGCTAATGCTTTCCTCAATTCAATCAGATTCGGCACCTCGACACGAGGATTAGTTGGAATTTCAGCTATAATGTATGGCACCGCATCTTGACTTGCCACTATATCTAGAACAGCATTGACGCTGTCAACCATATCATGCTCCCGATCAACCGGCAAATCTACTATTTCAACATTATCGATACATGCTGCAACACGCCTAGCTTGGTCATTAGTACCCCCATAGCAATTTGGTGGAACAAGGAACTTGATAGCTTTACCCTTATGATTCTCTTGCGCATCATCAATCAGTCCCATCATAATCGCATACTGTATGGAGAGACCGCTAGATCCTACAGCAGGGTTTGACTTCACACCTGTAATATCCTTGATTGATTTTAGTACTGCCGACTTATTAGAATGAGGCTGACTGCCATTCAACAAAATCTTTGATTTCCCTGTTAGTAACTCCAACGCTATGAGGCAATCTGCCGGAGTCATTGCAATTGTTTCTCTTCTACGAACATGCTGGATTTCAGAAATATAGCCTTCATCGATTTCACGATTTATTATTAAAACACTACCAAGATTTTCATGAAGATTGACAAAGAAATCAACGTTAATTGAATCATCTAAAAAAGTGTTATCAATCCTAAAAAAATCATCATGCTGAGAGACATATATTGTACTACCCTTGAATTTGGTAATCTCCTCAATTTCACTCACGTGACGTAATTCAAAGTTATAATTATAGACAGTACGCAACTCTTCGAATTCTAGATAAGCTGGAGCAATTCCTGTATAGATAATCTGGGTCTGCTTTTTGTCTAAATAATTCTTCCTTAGAATGGCAAGAATCGGAGCGGACTTGGAAGAAAAGCTAATTACATTTCTTGATTTCAAGTCATTAATCTCTCCAATTGCCCATTCAAGTACACATGACAACGGGTGACCCAACCGAATATAATCATAAGCAGTTGGTAGTTGACTTAGAGCCTGAGTACTAGCCTCATTTTTATGAAATAATTCCGAAAACTCATCCAAAAATTCACTTTTGGCCAATTTCTCATTATAAATATCAAGTCGGTGAGTAGTTAGGTTTAACCAATCGGATGGCAAATTCTGTAAAACCTCCTTGACGTAGTCTCTTATTCTAGTACTTTCCATAGGCAACTTCTGTCTAAATATAATTATGATAGTTGTAAATTGTTTCCATTATTGGCGACAAAGATTTTTTTGATATTTGATGCATACTCTCTCTTAAAATGGTCAATCTCTATTTACATATATAAATATTTGTATGGTATTTACATGATGATTGTAGATTAACAATAGGAATATTTACCTTGCAGTTATTGAATTGTAGAGTAAGTTATAAACTTGCACAAAATTGAGGATTATTATCTGTGGATTCAAGGAAAATACACTAGCTAGTTTATTGAAACACTTTTTGGGCTTAAAGCCCAAAGAGAAAACAGCTCTTTCTGAAATTATTGATCCTAGCAAGTACCTGATGAATAAAACTACTTGCTAGATAGTAGCCTAATTAATTCCGTCTCAGTCTCAAGAACTGCGATGAAATTGGGTCCAATGAAGTCTTCGTATAAATAGTCATATTTACGGAATTCCACTTGCTTGGGGAAAATTTTACCAACCTTATAACCATTCTGCTCAAAGAAGCGATAATAATCTATAAGAAGTTTTTTGGTGGTAATATTGATGTAACCATATTCAAATTGAATCAATTTTATCTTTCCCTTGGTAATATGCTCATTGAGACCTACTAGTGCGTCATACTCTGCCCCTTCAACATCAATCTTAAGAAAATCTAAGTGTTTGATATTATTCAAATTCATAAAATCATCTCCCTTAATTAGTTCGATTTTCTGCTTTTCCAATGACTCCTCGGGTAGTCCTTCTATATCTACTATTGATGAATGTGTATCGGAGGGATAAAGGTTTATCTCTTTTTGACAGTTCTCTCTAAATAAACCCTCATTAATTGGAGTAATGTTGTCAATTGAATCAACCTTTGTTAAGCAAGAAAATCAAAACAGCATTATTCCAATCCTAACTTGAGCATTTTGATCATGGGATGCATTTCTTTTAGTTCTATATTTGGATACTCGACCTTGCTAAGAAAGAGTCCATTTGGTGGTGCAGGTCTCTTGTAATCAAGTACTTTCTCTTGCTCAAGAATCTTCTCTAAGTCACCAAATGACAATCTGCCACTGCCCACTTCTAGTAAGTAATAAACGCAGAATCTGACCATTCCTCGTAGAAAACGATTACTAGTGATAGTAAATCGCAATCTACCCTGCTCTTCGTTGTAAAACAACTGACAATTAGACACTTGACATAAGGTATTATCATATAAATCTGGCCTTTTGGCAACTGCTTTGAAATCTTCAGTCTTCAGAAACAATTTTACTACCTTCTTCATATGTTCAACATTCAAGTCCATATGTTCGCAAAAAGTGCTATACCTGGATAGCATTGGGTCTTTGTTGAGATGAATAAAATAATCGTATGTTCTTAATTTTGCACTATATCTCGCATGTAACCTGTCACTGACATGCAATACTTCGAAGACCGCGATACTAGTTGGCAAAGTCTTGTTGAGTCTAAATTTTAGATCAAATGAAGGCTCTGAATCAAGATTAATGTGGATAACATATTGGCTAGAGTGTACGCCAGTATCAGTACGACCACAACCATAAACAACTATATCTTTTTTTAGGATTTTTTGGAGTGCTCGTTCTACAACTTCCTGAACTGTTGCAGAAGTGTTCTTTTGCTTCTGCCAACCATGGTAATTTGTACCATCAAATCCTAATTGAATGAAATAACGCATCAGCAGTTTCTAGTACAAGAATCTCTTTTCTAATGTGAACTTAGTCTCAAAATCACTCGGTGCGTATAGCTCAATTCTAGCTCCAGGTAATTCCGCTAGATATGCCTTTTCGACATTTTGGTCTATAGTAAATAGCTACAATTCTCAAATAACCTCCTCGTTCCAACACTTCTCAATATATCATGAACAACTCCAATGAAAAACGCACCTTAAACCGTAATGTAAAATTAATAAAATTGATGAAATGAAATTCAATTAGATCCAAAGCTTAGCTACCTATTTTTTTTTAGTAAAGCAAGGTTGTTTTTGTCTACTAGGCAGAAGATTCAAGTCACTTTTGATCCAACTATCGCACGATTTGCTGATCTCTCACAATTATTTTAGATAACTTAGCATTGTTTTTACTAAGCTTACAAGCACAATATCTAGTGCAGGCTTTACATACATTTTGGCGAAAGCAAAGAAAAAATCATAATCTCTAAAATAGACAACATGAAGAAATTAGGAATTATCACAATAGCACTTTTTGCCTTGATTGGCTGTAGCACATCGGAAAAAGCAACAACTACAGAAGCAACTTCTAATGTGATAGAGCGATACGATTGGACTTCCGATGCTACATCAGAAATAGATAAAAACATTCAAAAATATACACCATTTAAACTGGAAGCTGATCTATCTGGACTTAGTGAAAATCATAAAAAAATGATTCCTATTCTAATTGAAGCTGCAGATATCATGAATGAGCTATTTTGGTATGAGGCTTATGGAAGTAAAGACGAATTGATGTCCTCAATTCCCGACGAAAAAACAAAAATATTTGCTGAGATCAATTATGGCCCATGGGATCGATTGGACGGCAATAGAGCTTTCGTCTCAGGAGTTGCTCCAAAAGCCGCTGGATCTAACTTCTACCCAAAAGATATGACCAAGGAGGAATTTGAAAACAGTCAGCTTGATGATAAAGCTAGCTTGTATACTTTCATCAGAAGAGATGAAAATGGTGCCCTAATTTCAATACCATACCACGAGCAATTTTCTGAACAAGTTGAAAGAGTTTCAGAGCTACTTGAAGAAGCTGCTAGTCTCGCAGATGATGAGGGTCTTCGCACATATCTGAAACTGCGGTCTCAAGCAATCTTAACGGACGACTACCAACCAAGTGATTTCGCATGGCTAGATATGAAAACAAATCCGATTGACGTCGTAATTGGACCTATTGAAACTTATGAAGATCAACTATTTGGCTATAAAGCAGCTCACGAAGCGTATGTCCTAATCAAAGATATGGCTTGGAGTAAACGTCTTGAAAAGTACGCTGCATTCCTTCCAGATCTACAAACTGGGCTTCCCGTAGCTGACAAATACAAGCAGGAGAAGCCAGGTAGGGATACGGAGCTAAATGCCTATGATGTAGTATATTATTCTGGAGATTGCAATGCTGGTAGCAAAACGATCGCGATCAACTTACCAAATGATGAGGAAGTTCAACTCAAAAAAGGAACGCGAAGACTTCAACTCAAAAATGCTATGAAGGCTAAGTTTGAGAAAATCTTACTGCCTATCTCGGAAGAGCTGATTGACCCAGAACAACGTAAGCACATAACATTTGACGCTTTTTTCTCGAATACAATGTTTCATGAAGTAGCTCATGGACTAGGAATCAAAAATACGATTAATGGACAAGGGACTGTACGAAAAGCTCTGAAAGAGCATGCTTCAGCGTTAGAAGAAGGAAAAGCGGACATGCTTGGTTTGTATATGATTAATCAACTTCATAAAAGAGGAGAGATCGAAGGCGACCTTAATGATTACATTGTAACGTTTATGGCCGGCATTTTTCGATCTGTTAGATTTGGAGCATCTTCTGCACATGGCAAAGCGAATATGATTCGATTCAACTTTTTTGATGAAATGGACGCCTTTAGCAGAAATGAAGAAACAGGGACATATAAAGTGAATTTTGATAATTTCCAGAAAGCTATGGACGCTCTATCTGAAAAAATACTGACTCTTCAAGGCGACGGTGACTACGCTGGTGTAGCGGAACTAGTAAATGACAAAGGTGTAATCAAAGATCAACTTTCAAGCGATCTTGACCGACTAACCCAGAAAGGTATTCCTGTAGATGTCGTTTTTGAACAAGGGATAGAGGTACTAGGATTATGATCGTCACAAGCTAGATTATAGCTTGATAAACTATATTACTAAATATAATGTAAAAAGTATTATTTTGCTCATGTAAAAGTGCGTACGAACCAAGCTGAAAGTGCTATTCTATGAAATTTTGGATTACAGAGGGCTTTCGCCCAAATTTCTCGGCGATTCGACCTAGTACATTCTCTTAAAAATCTGACCTAAAGAAATTTAAAATCACCTTACGACTGTCAATGGAAAAAATTCAGTGCTAGCTCTGCCGGTTTCTAAATTCTCATACTGAATAACAACTGAATATACTCCTGCTTGCACCCTTTGACCTAGATGTATTCCATCCCAACTACCCTCGATATTATCAGAGCTATAAAGTTGCGTTCCCCATCTATCATAAATTCTCATCGAAAAATTAGTAATTCCAATTCCATATACTGCAAATAGATCATTGATACCGTCGCCATCAGGCGTAAAGATATTTGGCACGTAAACTTTAACAACGTTTTCGACACAAATCTCACGGACTAGGGTATCAGTGCAACCTAGTTCGTTTGCGACCACTTGAGTGATAGCAAAGGTCCCAATATTATTATACTCATAAACTAGATCATCAGTCAAAATATCTACTTGGTCCTCGTTAATACCGAAATTCATGTAGCCTTCTGTAAATCCAAAGGCAAGATCTACCACGCTGATTTCATTGTTTATCAAATCAATGCATTCTTGATTTGGGGTGTAGTTAAAACCTGCTCCAAGTGGACCCGCTCCAGGGACTTCCAATGTATAGTTTTGTTGACAACCAGTTTCTTGATTTATAATATTGACGAAATAGCTGCCAGGTAGTTCTTCTAGGACATTTCCATTTGGGCTAAGCTCTCCATCCCATGTGATCTCGTACTCGCTAGGATCATCTAAGTTAAGATCAATAAATGAACTATCACCATAGCACACTTCAGGTCCATAGGACACGGGAACATCAAAAGTATCAATTACGTGAATTCCAAGGGAAATATTAACATCATCAGAGCAACCGTCAGAAAGAGTGACATTATAAGTCGTGCTCTGAGCAGGGGATATAAAGTGACTTTTACCAAAACCCAGACCTGGACTCCAAATCGCAACGATGTCATCAGCTCCTCCTTGAGTATCAACAAAAATTGAAGTGGATTCATTAGGACACAGCGTATCTCTTAATGCATAGGCATCTCCCGAAATAGCATCAGATACAGCTATGAAGACACTTTCCCGATCTTCACATTCTCCGAAACCGACAATATATTCCAATTCGTGATTACCAAATCCTAACTCAGAGGGATTTATCTGTGGCGCTGAAACATTTCCATCAATCATAAAAGTCCCAGTTGTTGGTGATAAGTCAACAATGTAGTTGGTATCTTGGAAGCAATAACTATCCTCAATATTGTCAATTACAGCTTCCGCAAAAGCCACTAATTCAATCGATACGGGATTCACACATCCAAGATCAGTTATAAAATAGACTTCATTATTTCCAACTGTGAGTTCGGCTGGATTGATCAATCCAGTTTCTGGGATCAAAACCCCCTGCCCTTCCCAATAACCGCTGTTACCCTGATTGTCTAAATTCTGTAAACTTCCGATTTCACAAAACACATAATCATCAAGTGCAAGGGCTTTTTCAATGTTAATCACAACTGAATCTATACAACCAAGTGTTTCAAAATAGATATGAGTCACCGTTCCCGTAACGAGCGAGGGATCAAAAAACAAATCTCCTGCATTCTGAACTACTCCCTCTCCAGAAAACAAACCATCTTTGGGATTGGATGTCACAACATCTCTCAAAGGAATTAATCCTGTGTTGTAGCAATATATATCTGGTCCATTTAAGTCCAAGTATACATCATAAATAGTCAATTTAAAATCATCTTGACAACCGCCTTGCCGCAATCTAACATCATATTTTCCAGGCCCCAACGTACTTACGTCATAAGTGCTATCCAACGGACTATATACCCCAGGACCTATCCATTCACCAGCTTTATTTAATTGTATAACATCTGTTTCCAAGCAAATAGTCTGATCGGGTCCTGCCCAAATCCCCTGCACGTAAATCTCCAGACTATCAATGCACCCTTCTACTTCATAGTAATAAGTATTCCATGCATTGATGTTGGCTTTCCATGCTCTTAAGCGGCCTAAATACCAATTTCCAATGCCTGGACCTGACCAAGTACCCCCGAGAGAATTGACGTAGTTTGACAGATCAACCCGTTGGTTACTGCATATCGTATCTATCTCTATAAATTCGATAGAATCAATCACAAAGACTCTTTTGAAATCCTCACATCCTTCATTATTTATAAATGATACTTCGAATGTGTCTGCAACAGTAGTGGTAAAAATACCATCAGTTGTAGTGTTGGGTCCTTGCCAACTTCCATCATTAGTATTATTACCAGTTAACTGCAACTGATCTTGTCCTATACAAACTGATTGATCTAACCCAGCATCAATTGGTATCACAAAAACTGTATCATAGGTAACACAACCATTGGGATCCGTATAAGTAATAAAGTCTTGCTGTAAACCCGTAGATCCACTCCATCTCCAAAATCTATATCGACGATCTGCGTCATTATTCATTATATCAGAAGTCCATAAGCCTCCTGGTATGTCAACATTGTATGTATGTTCTCCATAAGTCGAACAAAATGTATCAGACATGAAAGGATTCAAGATTTTAGGTTCTGGTAGAGAGCTATATAAGTATTGGTCACTATCTGTAGTGCCAGTATTGACATTTTCAACGCTAACTGTAACTAAAATCATTGTGTCACTGCATATTTCAACCACCTCTGAATCTATAAACGTATGAGACCAACTAATTTCATAGGGTCCAATATCAGAACTATAAATCTCAACTTCTAGCTCACCACAATCCCCTAGGCAAGCTTGTTCAACTACTACAATTTCAACATCAAAAGGACAATCAGATAACTGAAAACTTAGAAGAGATTCTAAATACAAGGTGTCATTACATGAATTGACTAAATATCCATCAAAAATAATCTGGTAGTTTCCAGCTATACTCAAACTATCGTCAAACACTAAAGTGAACATAGAAGCCGTCGAATCTACATCACAGTCCAAGGCTATCGCGTTTGAAATTCCTGCTCCATCTGGACCTAGCAATTGAAAATTTTCTGGACTGATAATTTCACAAGGAATTCTAGGATCAATAGTGACATCGAGGGATCCTAGAGGACAGTCCAATGGTGAATCAATTGTTAAATCAGGGTCGGCAAACTCATCGACTTCTACCATCCATTCCAAAAACCATCCTTTAGCAAGAATATTATCGTCAGATACAAAGTGAAAAGTCATGCAGCCCGAAGTAGCAACAAGAGTTGGTGGGTTTGTCAATACTCCCGATAATTCAGCAATAAGAGGTGAATTAATATCAGGACCGTCATAAACTGCTAAAACGTCATATGTGTCTTCTGTAGCAAAAAACTCAAAGATTGCTGTAATAGCGGATGCTCCTTCAACACAGATCGTGAAAGTAAAGTCTTCATTATGATCATATTGATCTTCTCCAGGACCCTCGTCACTATCTGAGAGGGTTCCTTCACAGTCGGTTACTATTGCATTTTGCATCATATATTGAGCGTACAAATTGCTTTGGACACCAATAAATAAAAAGGCTGTAATAAGATAACTTACTAATCTCATATCACTTCTTAATGATTATCTCTTCAGTTACTAACAGGTTGCTTTCGTTCATTCTTCGGTCAACCATTCTAATTTCAAATCTGGTTGTTTCGTAATTTCCGTTTCCAAAAAGAAATAAGCTTGGAAACTCGATATTAAGGTTACCTGTAATAGGCACATTCACTCCTGGAGGAGCAATTGGTCCTAAGTAGAACTCGTCAAACTCTTCTAATCTTATATCTCTTACAAACAAGGCATATTGATCAGTCTCCTCGAAACCTAGGTCTCCATCCCCATCTTCATATGCGATAATGATTATCAATTCGTCTTCAAATTCTTTTATTGTATCGCTTGACATTGATAATAATTCTATGCTAGGTGTAACTGATATCTCATCAACTTGGTCTTTTATACATGACGAAGTTGCAAACGAGAAACTAATTAACCCTATGAAAAGACATATATTCTTTAATAAAGTATAATCCATTGTTTGCTGGTATTTCTGTAATTGGTTGCGTTCCATCTTGCACTCGGGCTCTCATATAATAGGAATCCTCCAATAATTGAAGGCCATTTAAATCTATTTCAGCTCGATGCGTAAACTGAGTTAATGTTCCATATAGTCCAAACTGGTATATAGGATTCAACATGACCTCCATTTCAACGCTGATAACTTCTTGAAATTCACCATCAATTTCATTTCCAAATGCTAACTCATTGTTGGTAAAAGACTCTGGATTATTCAAAGTATCAAAGCTCAGATATAGCTCCATGACCTCCACTGAATCTGGGATTCTTATAGAACCATAACCATCTTGCCTTCCTAATACTTCTCCATCAAACATTGCTACCGCACCTACAAGACTTGGTTTAACAACATCAGGTTCCGGAGAATTACCTGCTAAATCTAAAGCGCCATTTTCGATCCAATTTCGAACGTTTTCCATGTACTCCTCCTCTTTTTCCAACCAATCTCCGTCCGGTTCAATTTCGATCGGCATTGGTGGCTGAATTGTTCCGCTCATCCTGTTCAGAATTGCAGAAGTATTGGGACTTCCAGGATCCACTCTATAGGTAAGACTACCATCGTTTTTAATTGGAACTCGATAGACCATTGAGTGATAAGAACTTTCTATTGTTCTGAAGTCAGGTTCGAATGTACCATCATGACACCCTACATTAGCACACGTAGGCTTGAATATATTCTGATATAAACCCGCAATCGAATTTGGATCAATGTCTTTTATTTCAAAATTTACCGTATCCTGATTCTTAACATTATTCTCAAATGGATTCGCTTCAATAATTGCAGACCTTTCACATGATTGATTTAAGAAAACCAAAATGCTAAAAACACCAATAAATGGAATAAACTTCAAATATTTTATCATAATCTATCAAATAAAGACCTAGCATTAGGGTCAATTAATCCCTTGTCATATACAGTCTGTTTAATACCAAAAATATCAGCTATAGTAGGAACAACATCAGCGGCATCTCCCACAGGATTGCCTTCTCCACCTACTCTTAATCCTGCATCGATTCCTGCGCCTACCATAAGCGTAAAGATTCTTCTAGAATTTCCACCTGAATGGTCATAAGCATACCAGTCATTATCGTCTTGAATAGAGTTAGGTTCCAAATCTCTACCGTGTTCAGGCATAACGATCATTGCAGTATTTCCTGCCATCCCAGGAATTTTCTGAATTTCCCTCCATAGGAATCCAATTCCGTGATCTGCTCGGTGCATATTCTTTAAATATCCTGTGAAGTTTCCATGGCAAACATCAACATTTGATAAATCTACCACTGTTACTTTTGGCTTGAACCAATGTAATAGTTCAAGCGTGTAACCTATTACTTTTAGATCTTGGTTATCATTTACAGGAGGCAGAAAAATGTTACCATTTTTAGCAAAGATGCTTTTTACAAAACTCTTTATACTATTGTCTTCGCTATTTGTATTGTAGAGGTGCGGAATTTCAAATCCTTCTTTACTAAAGCTTTGATTCAAAAAATTTCTAATCTCTAAAGCCTTATTCCATTCGTCAGTCTCATGGTAATTCTTAAAATTCATAAAGTGGTTTTGGCCAGGAGAACCAAATGTCACAGTAGGAGCTATAAAGTTACCGGCGTATCTACGGCCATAGTCGGGATGCAAGGAGTGATTCAAAAGAGGTCGTGAGCCAGATGTACCCAAGCCCACGTACCATGTGTCAGTCGCTTTAAATCCAGCATGCTTTCTTAGGTACTCAAAAATAGTTGGAGCCGCAGGTCTTTTTTGAAGACCTCCAACATCCACTGAAGTATAGTTTCCAGATACTCCAGTTAGTAATCCCCCAAAATGACCAGTCCCCCCCTTAGCGTACCTCACTTCTGGAAAAAGAGTTCCTTGCGATTCAAGAGAATTTTGCAACAGAGCATCTATTGGAATATGTCCAACTAGGTCATTTTCAGTGTCATCTTGTCCGTAGGCAATCTTCGTTTCAGGTGGTGCACCATTTAACATATTATAGAGAATATTTCCTTCCACATTCTCATTTTGACTTCCTGCTAAGTACCGCATCAAAACCGACTCCTGTTGTCGGACTCCTCCTGCAAAAAGTACAAATACAACATGATCTGCCATTGGAGCAGCCATAGATGAATTTATAATTCCACTTGGAAGGATATATGGAAACAGACTACTTGACAATGCTGCTCCAGCTGTGTTCTTTATAAATTGTCTTCTTTTCATAGGAGATTAATAATAATAATGTTCATTTGAGGTAGCAAAGGCTAGATAAACAATATCGGGTGTTAAAGAAGGATTGCTGGTAATATAGTTCAACATCCAAGCTAACTCAGCTTCTGTCGGCTGTCTTGTAAGAAATCGCTTATAAGTATCATAAATAAATGTCTCGGGATCTGCGTACATTTCTTCCTTTGTAGGTAGATCTGGGCTTTGATTCAAGTATTTGCTAACGATAATATCATAAGATATCTGTTTATCACCAATAGAACGGATTGCATCTAAAGCCTCTAGCAACTTGTTCGGTCCAATTGGTACTTGAAAGAAATTTGTGTATAAGATAGACACATATTGAGCATCTGTCTTAGCCTTGTTCTTTTGTGCATTCACAGGAAGAACTTCAACAGAATTTATTTCATATACTTCATATATGTCTTCTTGACAAGCCGTAAAACTAAGTACGACTATGAACAAGATTAGTAACCTAGTAAAAATTTGCATATTCATCAGTCACAACGATTTTAGCAATTATTTGATTTATGTCCTCATGTAATTTATACTCTTCTAAAAGTGTAGCAATTTCACTTGCACTGCCAGGTCTCTGCAGAAAAACTTGGAATGCCCACCTAATCATCCCTTCCTTCATGGCGGTTGAATTGATCATGATTCTAATGTAGTCTTCCTTACTATTGCCTGTTTCTCCTAAAAGTTCGCTTGGTTTTCCAGATTCAACCATTTCAAAAGCTTGGACGTACTCTTGTTCTGTAGGTATCCTAAATAATAACTGATCAAAACTTGCTCGAACGAAGTTAAACGTGTTCATGTTAAGTACGTCGTATATTGAGTTGTCAATCATGAATCCAAACATTTCATGATAATCTATTTTATAGTTCTGAAGTCTTTTTACTGAACCAACCACTAATTCAAGCCTACGTATTTCATTTAACTTTCCATAATAGGACTCCCAGTTCTGATCTATAGAATCTTGATAAAGTCCCATTTTAATTGTATTGATAGCTTGATTGAACTCTGCATCTGGAATACCGTCAAGACATCTGATTTTGCCAAGTAAATAAAGGTTATTGCAATAGGCTTCATGGTAGGAACCTTCATTAATGCTAAAAGTCGTATCAGTCATTAATCTAAAAATTAAATTAAGCCTAACCTCTTCACTTAAATCATTCTCATTCATAGTATCGACTTCAATCGATTGCTCGATATCAGTAGGTTCTCTACCGATAATGTCAATAAATAACCGGTTGACATAGTTTTCGATCTTAATCTTCGAAATCCCCGTTGTCGAATAAGAATCATTGTCAGTTATTACTTCCTCAAGTTTGGATTCACACGACACGTGCAATCCTGCAATCAAGAAAACGAGAAATATTCTATACGTCCTAAATTTAATCATGGATAAACATCATTTAATGTAGCTAATAGAAAATCGATTGCATTGCAATTAACAATATGTAGACTGATACTTAATTGCCTAACTGAAAAAGCAAGTTTATTTTTTCTGCTAACGTCTAACTACTTATTAGACCACAACTTTGCTAATTACGTTGCGTGGTAACTTTTTTTTCTAAAGTTATTAAACCTAACTGAGTTAGTACGAGTTGATTGATAAATTATTTTTACTTTTCCTTTACACATGTCTTTGAGAAGTGAACAACAATTTCGAAGTGGCAGAAACTACTTAGAACAAATCTTTAACAAAAAACAGATAATATAATTACTTCTGCATCCAAAAACGAGGCTTTCTCTATTGCTTATTGATTATCGAAAACTACAGTTGTTCACTCGGAATTTTAGCAGTTTACTATTTGGTATAAATCTAAAAATAACTTCAATTTCTTAAATTATCTTGAGCAACAAATAAACTCGAAACCTCAAGGAACGGAATTTTTTTAATTAAGTCTGCAGCCATCTGAATTTACGTTTATCAAATAGTAGATATTTTATGTTGAAGTCTTCACGATCGATTATCTGAAAAAAATTGAATAATCACAAAATGTAAAATTGGCAGGACTTTAAAACTTTATCTACCTTCATGCTTAACCCAATCTACTTCCATTACCCACTCTCCTTCCATTGGTGAATCTGTAATTTTGGCATAATTGAGAATAGCAAACATAGGTTCAGGATACTTATCTCCTTCACCTATATTTCGATAGATTTCTTTACCGTCAAATCTATAGACTAAATCACTGTCATCCCATTCTACAGAGTATTCATGGAAGTCATTAAGAGTTGCAGGAAAGTTCTTGCGCTGACTCATCCAGTCTCCTTTATCACATTCTCCTAGGCTAATGATCGCACCTGTAGTAAAGGCATCTTGCATGAAATCTCCATGATGTTCGAAAATATCAATCTCACCAGAGCCAGTGAGCGGCCAACAAACCGTTTCATCTTCTTCTTGAACTGGAGATTCATTATTCCGGGCTCCGAGTAACCACCACGCTGGAAACATGCTAGGCTCTCCATTGCTAGACAACCTTAGACGAGCAGTCCACTTACCTTTTACAAATTCCTTGCGATTCTTGGAACAGACACGACCAGCAACATATTGAGTTGCAGGATGTTGCTTTCCAAATTTATCTAGGTTATCACAAGGATATAAAGTATCAATTTTGACAACTTTCACCTTTAGAGTTCCGTCACTCACTTCCCTTGTGCCAAACTCACCATTGGGCACATAACAATGATTCTCATTGTTAACCCAAATTCGTTGGTCCTGCCAATTATCAGGGTTAAATGAATCAAAATCATCTCGAAAATCTATTTTCCACGATGCGGCCAAATTTTCTGATGGAGTATCTTTTGTGGTCTCTTTGCAGCTAGTAATTAGAAGTGTAACTACCAACAAGGTAATATTGAAATAGAATCTCATATCTTAAACTTTAAAAACGATTTATGTACTTTGATCTAAAGAAACTTAAAAGAGATACTTAAAAGTACAAACGTTTTTGAAAGTTCACAGCCAAATATACCGCATAAAATTCGATGTCGTAGTGTTGTAGTGTTCTACACAATTAAGGTGCTATACAGTTCTTTCATAACGAGTTTTGGTGTTCTATCCTCATGAAATAGTCCCCAGTGCTTCTCTGGTTCAAGTGGTTCAGATGAGCCCTTCCAATCCTCATCAAAAGCCTCGAAAACAAATGTGAGAATATTTTCAGCATTAATCCATTCCATTAAATCCTCATAGTATACCTTCTGATTTTCCTCTGAGACATGCTCAGGATCAATTCCTCTTCCATTGCTATTTGTGCACCAACCAGCTTCTGTTATAACAACTGGTGTTTCAGGAAACATTTCAGCAACGGCGTTGTAGTTTTCTTTTGTATACTCAACAGAATCATGAATATGCTTGTATTCCCATACTGGATATGTATGAATGGAAATGAAATCAACTTCCTTCACCAATGGTTTCAACTTATTCATCCAAGGAAGGTAGTTTTCACAAAAAGTAACAGCTTGCTTGGTCTCGCTTTTGACTCTCTTTACAAAATCTATTACCCTTGGAACCGAAACATAATGATCCGTCCAATCGACGCAGGCCTCATTTCCCACAGACAAAGAATGAACTATGTCATCATACTCATTAGCCCATTCAATTAATGTACCTATCCGCTTATCGTTGTACTTCCGATTTTGTTCGAGTTTTTCTTCTGAATACACACCACCCCAATGACAACCGTAATTATTCATTTCAGCAACTATGTAGGCACCTAGCATTACCTTAAAGTCAAACTTCTCTTTACGAATGACTTCAAGCACTCTTTTACCGTGCTTATCACAATCATACAATCTGAGGTATTTCCAGTTATATTGCAAAATTTCAAGATCCTCTTTAATCTGATCATAAGATGGATGAATTCCCGCAGGATGCTGTCCTCTCCTAAACCCTGAGTAACAGATGGCATTCCCAGGATTCAAACCTAATGCTTCAAAAGTATTCATATTAAAATTTTAATTTTTCATTTTTATCCCATAATCCCCAATAAGCCCCGACTTCTCCTTCTGCCCCAACTTTCCACGATTCATCAAATGATGAAAAGTACATTATATCAATATCTTCAGCAGCTGACCATAATTGAGCATTGATAAAGTACTTTAGTGCGGACTCATAAGATGCATGTGCACCTTTCAATGATTCGCCTTGACTAGGCCAACCTGTTTCAGTAATGATCACCTTTTTTCCTTGGCCAGCGTCTCTCGCCTGATGGTACATTTGCTGCATGTGACCAAGCGAGTATTCAAATGGACAGCCTTCCCAATAAGGGTAGCAATTACACAAAATTACGTCACATATTTCCGTAATCTTGGGATGGTCTGTAAACTCATAGTAAGCGTCAATATATCCAACTGGTATATCAGAAGGAATATTATCCTTAACATGTTGAATAAACCCAATTAATTCTTCTTCTGATAGATCATTGCGATATAGCACTTCATTTCCTACAGCTGCTATATCAACAAGACCCTCATTAGCAAGTTTTATTAACCCTTCAATTTCTCTCTCGTTAATCTCTGGATCGTCTCCTAACCAGGCACCGACCATTGTTTTCACACCCATATCTTTTGCAACTATTGGAATGAGCTCGTTACCATCAGTGCATGAAAAAGTTCTCACCCATTCGGTATGAGGCTTAAGTATTTTCATGCGTCTTCTGATCTGAGGTTCTTCAATGATATCCCCTGGCTTCTGACCTTCAGCATACAAACTAAAACAGAATCCGTGCACACCTTGATCTAAAATTTTGGCAAACATAGTCTTGATATCTTCTAGCGATTTACCTTCTAGATTAGTATCAAAAGCATAGTGTTTATCTCGCCCCTTTTTCCATAAATGATTCTCACCTCTATATGACATATATTTCTAATATTTTAATTGTTCATTTTTGTTCCAAATACCCCACCGTGAGCCGACATCACCTTCATGATGTACTTTCCAAGACTCATCAAAAGAAGAAAAGTAGAACATGTCAATGTTATCTTGGTTTGCCCAGGAATTTATATTTATAAAATACTTCATTGCATTAATATCAGAAGGTTCAGCATTATTTATGCTCTCACCCTTATTTGGCCATCCAGTTTCAGTAATAATAACCGGCTTGCCTTTTGCTGCAGCTACAGAAACAGCATGCATCTGTTTCAAGTAATTTGACGCTTTTTCAATGTCAATTCCTTCCCAAAACGGATAGCAATTGACTAAAATCATATCGCAAGCTTCAACTAGCTTTGGACGTTGGTGAAATTGATAGTAGGCATCAACATATGCTACAGGAATGTCTCCCAATTCCCTTTTCACAGCACTAATATAGTGTATCACTTCTTCCTCAGTCAAGTCATTTCGCAATAACACCTCATTACCCACTACAGCAATATCTACCTTTCCTTGCTTAGATAGATCTATCAATGACTGTATTTCCTTGTTATTTTGATCTTTGTCTTTTCCAATCCAAGCTCCTACCATTGTTTTGAGCCCCATAGCTTGAGCGACACTAGGAATGTGTTCGTTACCACCCGTGCAAGAGAATGACCTTACCCATTTCGTGTAAGGTGCAATTATCGACATCCTTCTTAATATCTGCTCTTTAGATAGTCTAGATTCAATGCTCTGCCCATCCAAATAAGGACTAAAACATAGACCCGGCATACCTTTATTAAGCGAAGCTTGAAACTCTTCTTTTATCTCATCAAAATTCATTTTAAAAAAATCGACATCAGTGCTATCGTTCACTCTATAATTGGCGTTTATAAGTTCGCCTAGTTTGTCCGTCTGATAAAACGAAGATAACTTGGGAGTAGATTCTTTTCTCGCATCTAATTGAGCTCTGATTTCGTTGGATCGCTCCTCAGTAATACTATAGTTGCGCATTACAAAAATTGCTAAAACTGTACCTACCGCTGGAAAAAAACAAAAGAATGCGTGAAGGCCATCGACAGCTCCTTGTTGATCAACCGTAGCTAATTCTGGATTAAAACCCACTATAAATATGATCACGCCACTTAGTCCTCCTGCTATTGCGAAACCTACTTTCACCATCCACCAATAGATAGCACCGAAAATTCCTTCTCTCCTCTGTCCAGTATTCAATTCGTCTATATCCAGAATGTCAGCGGTCATGGACATCATAATCGTGAATAGGCTTCCTATACCAAAAGAAAAGAAAGGTAAAGCAATAATGTACATCCATGGTTTTCCTGGAATAAAAAGGAAATAAAGCATCACATAACCTACTATCGAAATACATTGTGCTACTATAAATGCATTTTTCTTACCCCACCATTTCGACATTTTAGTAATAATCGGAATCACTAAGAATGTAGTTCCCAAAGCTCCCAAGCAACCAAATAAAACTACCCAGACACCAGTTGCAGCTGCATCCCCGTTGAATAATTTAAATACAATCACAAAGAATGTCAATGCCGCTACAGTATTAAATGCGTTGTAAATTAAAAAAGTAGCAATGCATATCTTTCGAAAGGGCTTTAGCTTAAAGGCATCGACAAAACCCATTAATATTTTCATTAGGCTCGAGCCGATATTCGAAAAATTAAGGGGAAGGTAATCTTTATCTACAGTCGATTCACTTTTGATAAAAATAGCAGGTACCATTGCTGCTATAGCACATGGTATTCCAACCCAAATTGCCAATTGTCGCGTAGCTGCTTCTGCAGACGGAAACCAAGAAGGATCGTACATGATAATCCAGAACCAAGGAGCAATAACCCAAGCCCATTGGCCTATCCACTGGGCTACAGCCATTATGTTAGTCCTCTCATGAAAGTCATCAGTCATCTCGTACCCCATAGCCACATATGGCACACTAAATATTGTCAAGCCCAAATAGAAAACGATTGACCAAAGAAAGAAATACCAAAAATTGTACTCAAGTGAATTCTCCTTGTACAACTGCCACATAATGATAAAGGCAATTCCCATAACTAAACCGCCAATGAACACATATTGCCTCCTTCTACCCCACTTAGATTTAGTATTATCAGAAATGAAGCCCATCAATGGATCTGTGATCGCATCAAAGATTCTCGGCGCAAAGAATATTAATCCCCACATCCAACCTGGAAAACCCAAATCTTGTACTAAAACCACCATAAATATCCCCAAGACCGCAGGAAACATCTGATTGGCAAACATACCGATACCAAAGGCTATCTTCTGTCCAAAGGGAATCTTCTTGGTAGTAATCGCAGCTTCTTTCATTTACTGGGTAGATTTTAGTTTAATTTTTATTTTCAAGGTTCAATTTCGCTATTTATATGGCAAGGACACAATTTTCAAATTGCAAATAGATCACATATTTTATGTAGTTGGAATTATAACTGTCTGAATAGCTTGCGAGCTAATAGAAAATTTAGTCTTTTTATCTTCAAGGTCTAGCTCGATATTCTGAGATTCTTCGGATTCGTTTAAGATGATAATTACAATAGCGCTATCGGGATTCTTTACAGCTGTTACCTGCAATTCAGAATTATTGGTGAAATCAATCCGCTTTGCACCAGGTCGAATATACTTGCTGAAGTGAGCCATCGCGTAGTATATCGGTGTCATATACACTTCGTCAGCTTCAGGATCAACAATAACTGGAGCTAGGCACCAGTTTTTGAACCAGTTGGGACCACCCTGACGATCTAAGACCATATTCCAGTCTACCCAACCATCAACCCAATTATTAAGACATCCAATTATATCTCGAGCATATCTGTATACTGGTACATACTTGGGATGCAATGGCTTTTCTTCTTCAGAAGCCCAGTCCCAACCCCAATCAGTAGCCTCCTTACTCCAGTACCATTCATCTTCCTGCCAATGTGGTACTTCCGCATCAGCACAACCCTCTGTCTCTATTAGATATTTATTAGGTACTTTATCATGGGCATATTGTAGAACTTCAGGAAAGACTTCAAATGTACTTGCATACCAATGAATCGCTGTACCGTCAAAATACTTGGAGGACTCTTCGTCCTTGTACATTACGTCAACCCACTCTTTAAGATGATCGCGATTCTGATCGTAGCCTAGTAATACAACATCACTGAAGCCATCCTGCTCTAATTTTGGCCCCAAATGCTCACTTACAAAATCCGTCATCTCCTCCGCAGTGTAATGCATGCTTTCCCAATTGTTACCATTTCCAAGAGGTTCATTTTCAACAGTAACTCCCCAGATATCAATACCCTGATCTCTGTAAGCTTGAATATACTTAGAAAAGAACAAAGCCCAAGTCTCATAATACTCTGGAAGTAGTTTTCCACCTACATAATTATTATTGTCTTTCATCCAAGGCGGTGCTGTCCATGGAGAAGATATGATCTTGAAACCATCTGAAGAGATTGCTATGGCATCTTTAATCATCGGAATTAGGTCATCCATATCCTCTTTAACAGAAAAGTCAGTAAGTTCTTTGTCACCTGGAGTCGGTGCATAGGAATAATTACTTAGAGAGAAGTCACAAGAATTAATGTGTGTTCGAGTCAAAGAATACCTAGCACCTTCATCCCCAAAATAGGCTTCTAAGATTTGAGTTCGATTCTCTTCACTCAATTGATTCAGGAGGTAGGCAGAAGATTCAGTAAATGATCCTCCAATACCTGTGATTGTCTGAAAGCTTTTGTTAGGATTCAACTTTATGCTAGCAGTAGTCTCAGCTTTTTGAAATTGTGTTATTCGCTTTAGCTTATTCCCATTGGAGGCAGTTTCATAGATGTCAACTTGCAGTTTACTGTCCTGATTACACGCGCTATTCATTGTAATGATGACTAAGATGATCAAAAATAATTTGAATAACTTCATTCTATGCTTTTACAATTAGTTTAATTCTTTAGTTCGTTTTCCACTTTTAGGGTTGCTACATCTTTGACAGGCGGCAATTCAACCTCCGACATTAGGTCTACTTTACTTCCACCGTAAGTTTTTGAAATGGCATTTTCTCCTCTAGATAAACCTTTAAACACTCCTTCATCCACTAAATCCCAAAGAGCGTACTTTGCCTCACCATTTACTTTAAATAAACCAAAGTGATTTTCTGAACCGCCTTGATTCTTTGCGTCTTTCCATTTCTCATCAAAGGCTTCGAAGTAAAAGCACGCAATCCCCTCTTTGTTAGTCCATTCTCTCATGTGCTCATAATAGATCGCTTGCTTCAATTCATCTGTCGCTTTTGATCCCTCGTTTCCATAGTGTCCGTTTGAAAAGCTAGCCCAACCAGTTTCTCCGATATGTATAGGCTTTTCTACTCCTAGACTCTTCATGTATTTTTGCACTTCATTATACTGGGCCATTGAATACTTTTTTGCTCGGAGCATTGCCGCATCAATTTTTTCGAGATCTGACAACTCAGTTTCATTTTCCTCCACTCCCCAAAAATCCGGATTATAGTGGGTATCGTGCATCGGATAAGTGTGTACGGATATGTAATCTACCGCTTTAATTAGATTATCGAGATCTTCAACATGATATTCATCTGAGCCTCCACCCCAAGAAGCAAAGTTGTCAGAGCTCGTTATCCATAAATCCTTTGATAATTCTCCAGATTTCTTCATCTCTTGTAAGTGGTTTACCCACTTTAGAATAACACCTGGTTCAACATAATAACTTGCAGCCCACTTAACCATTGCCTCATTGCCAACAGCTAATACCTTTACGATATCTGGGTATTTATTAGCAAGTTCGACCGCTGTAGCGATTTCTTCCTCATTATCTTCACTTTCTGCCGTGTGGTCTGGTTTGTCAGTAAATGCATTTTTACAGCTTATCCAAGCTCCTAGCATCACATACATTTCAAAACTTGGATCATCCTTTTTCAGTTCGCTAATTGCCTTTAGTAGATTTGATGCTTGAGGACGATGAACTTTGTATGTTCGTAGAAACTTTATGTCCATGGCTGAAAGTAATTTTAAATCTTCCTTCAGCTCTTTTAATGTCGGCTCAATATCGTGATCTATATATCTGTAGCCACCGTAAGACATTGCTAAATAATCGGGACTGCCCAATAACAACTCTGCATTTTTCACATCACAAGAAAAACTTGTCGATATAACTATAGCCATAAAAAGTATCTTTATTGTCCAAGTCATCGCGTATTGTTTATGATTTTCTGTAATTCAATCCTACAAATTGGATATTATCTTAATTGTTGCTCTTCTATTACAACCTCTACTCTTACTATTTCGCCGGTTCTTTTAAATATCTCAGTGCTTGCCTTTTCATCAATTGTTAAACTTTGTATTTGCTCGCTGTTACCGTCTTTTCTGACAACACTAACTCCTTTAGTATCTCCAATAATATAAACTACAGGTACCTGACAATAAGTAAAACACAGCATTTTTGGCTCCAGCCTTATATCTTGTTGCCCTCCTTGTACGTCTACATAGTTAAATACTTTGCTTTCCGTCAAGAACTCATCCTTTCTCAGTAGTCCCGGATCAAAGCAAAGTTGTCCATCGCGCACAAACACTCCTAACTCTCCAAATCTACTCAAGATATCTTCCTTTACCTGACCGGTCATTCCCGGCTGTTGAGCTCCTTTACCCGCAGGTGTATGTGAATATGGGTCTGTAGGAAATGCACCATATAAGGAAGGTGGTTTGTGTACACCGATACCTTCGTTTATTTCGTAGTAGTGCTCAAGTAACCTACCGATTACTTCTTCTGTTTCATTAGTTGCAATAGCATGTAAACAAACTTCTTGAGTAGCTAATTGTAATTTGGAAACCATATGCCAATATATGGATCCAAGTCCCTCGTATCCGAAGAAAGTCCCAGAGCGGCCTGTAAAAGCTTTGTGATTAAATACTTGCTCAAAAATTTCAAGCACATTTTGTTTTTCCTTCCTTACAAGTTCTGCATACTTTGTTTTGCTAAGGTTTTCCATCGCAAACTCAAGATCAGCTGCATTCTTGAAATTTCCGTCAAAATGATAGTTACCTAAAATGTCTTTGCTAACTATCTGAATATTACCATCGTTAACTAGATGGACAAGAAGTTCAGAAGCATCAACATGCTCCCGAGGTATTGTATTTTTCTCAATAAATTTCGGAAGGTCTTTATTGGGATATAAGAGATAGCTATACTGATCTTCCCTAAAAAGTGCACTACTTTTTAGACTATCAAGGACATCTAAAGCCTGTTTTGATGATAAATATCCTGATGACAGAACGGCAACTTGACCTTCAAGCATTTCACTTAAGTAAGAAATCGACACCTCCTTGTCATTCTCTACAGTCATCAAATTATAAGCGTGATATAGATTATCGGTTCTCTTGTTTGAATCTATCGAGTGCTCTAGGTATTTCAAGCTTACTTTAATGAACCTCCTTATTCCGTCTGTTGAAATAGTTCTTTTTCTTCCCCAAAATGAATGTTCATAGACTTGCCCTCTGAAGTCACTGGCTGCCTTTCCTATTTCATCCAATAAGGATTTTCGGAATGAATCGTTTACAGGTTTTTCTATTGAATCTTGATGGTTTACCAATTCCTCTCGAACTCTTTTGTAGAAGTCGACTACTTCATTTGAAACCTGGACACTCTCTATATTACATGATTCCATAATTCCTTCAAAGAATTTCAAGAATCTACGTAAGTAGTACAAGGTGACCATAGAAACTCCATTTCCTACCAATGCGTTGTTCGCATCGTTCCATTCAGGTCGTTGAGTGTTCATCCAGATACCTCCCTCAGGTATGAAGTTTGATATCTTGGCCAATGTTGTCGCAAGAATCTTTTCAATAAGATTCACAGTGTAAATTTCACCCTTTCCATCTCTCAGTAAAGCACCATCTGCACCTTGAGAAGATTTTTGAGCTTGAATTTTATGATCCGCCTCTTCATCAAACTCTATTGTGTCTTTGGGATTTTTTAATATGTCAGCATATGGCTTGATTTTGTAAGGCACATTAGCATATACAAAGATCTCTTGCTCAAAGTAAGTCTCCAATTTACCTGGATAATGATTTTCAATGATTTCTAGCAATTTCAGGAGATAAATGATCTGATGATCTCCCCAATATCCAATATAAGACCAAGGATCGTCTGGTTCAATGGTTTCCCAATCTATTCCTCCTTTTGTAATGCGATATGGATTATAACCATCAAAAGTAGATGCGTTCAAGAATTTATGAATCATGCTTTCAACAAACTCGGGATATGAAAGTGCAAGAGCTTCCCAATTTTGAAAAATATCTCTCCAATTACCTTCGTAATCCAATATTTTAGACCCATCTACTTCACTTCTTGTATTAATCAAGAATTTGTTCCACGGTCTGCTTGGATCACCATGGCGTCTGCTGAACTTCAAAGGCATATATTCAAGACAGAGTCTCTTTAAATTGCTACTACTTGTTTTATTGGCGAGGTCCTTCAAATGAGAAAGCGAAAAAACATCAGGAAGTTGGTTGATCCACTCTTTAGAACTTTCGAAAACTTCTCTGTTTGCATTAGCCAGATAATTTGTGAAGTCCCATTTTTCTATTTGATAATTATTATCAAAAATACCTCCTCTCATTATATTAAATAGCACATTAGAGAAGTGTCTTGAATCTCTAAAACTGTCGGCTGTTAGCTGAAAAGCATCTGCAGTCGCATTTAATTCAATGAGTTTTGTTGTTCCAAGATCAATATTAGCCTCGACCTTCTGTGAAAGTTTTTCCTCGTGCTTAATTAACTCAGAAAGTTCTACGATTGTCGAATGATCCTTATTTACGTCTGCAATGATTTTCCACTGCTTTTTTGCATCAGGTTCAAGCTCTAGCGTAGTACTAAGAAAGTAAGCTCCCTTTTCAGCCTTAACATCGAGCTCCTCTTCAATATTCCTCTTACTCCTAAACTTCTTAAGCTGCCGAGATGAAAGCAAGTACTTTGGGTTATCCAAGCCAATCGACCAAACTACATTTGCTTTTAAGGCTTCACTTGGTTCTGCTTTGTCAACTATAATTGCACTCAATGCATAGATTCCTAAGCCTGAATCTTTAACCAACTCACTTCTTTTATAGGCATCTACAAGGTTACTCGACTGATTTTGAATTGCGCTGCCAACACCATATGGCACAATATTTTGAATACCGTCTACAAATTCAACCGAAACAGTCTCTTTTGAATTATTCGTCAAAGAAGATGTTCTAACAAAACCGAACAAATTACTTGAAGACCAGTGATAACGATATGTGAGATTTAAGTCATGATTAATCTCTTCAAAGAGTATTTTATTTCCATAAATACTTTTGTATAAGTTCCTCTGAATCTCACACATCCCCTCATACCTATCAGAGAAAGGCTCCCAAATCTTAGATACATTATCAGTATCCACTCTGAAAATTGTCTTACTACCAGTCGTTTCAACCGACTCAGTAATTTTGTCGTCAGTGTAGTATGGAAATAATGCATTTTCAGAATCCTTTCGGCCAGCGCTTAAACCACCATTACTAGATATAAACATCCAATGATTCGAGTCACTCACGACACTCATAAAGAATGGTCGAAGCGAGTCGCTATTTGAAATCTTAAAGTAGTGATCATTTCCGATTTTTACTTGGGTGATTGGTGCAATTGACGTTGCTAATATCTTCTCCATTAATCTCTTTTGTTCTATAAGTATTCTATCAATCTACAAAGTCTATGGTGACTTTGTCTAAGCATTTAATCTTTTCAAAAATCTAAACATTTCTAATCTTCATACACTCTCACCCAATCCACTAGCATGGTCTGAGGAAATACTGTGTTGACATTAGGTGGACCGACAAAATTACCACCAACTGCAACATTCAAAATAATACAGAAAGGATGATCAAATACCCATTCTCCATCTACATCTTCTGGAGTAATCTGGTTATATAAAGCATCGTCAACATAGTAGTTAATGTACTCAGGGCCCCACTCTACTCCAAAAACATGAAATCCTGTATCAAACCTATCATTGGCTAATACGTACTCCTTGCCTTCCGATTCTCCACCAGAATAACCAGGACCGTGCACACTGCCAATTAGAGTCGATGGATTTTGACCTCTATACTCCATAATATCGATTTCACCGCACTGCGGCCAACTTACTTCATCAATGTTATTTCCGAGCATCCAAAATGCCGGCCAAAGTCCTTTCCCCCAAGGCAATTGAATTCGAGCCTCGATTCGTCCATACTCTTGTTCCAATTTACCTTTGGTGTTAATTCGAGCTGACGTGTAACCTGAACCCATAAATGACTCTTGTAAAGCAGTTAATTTAAGCATTCCTCCTTCCACTGTGATATTCTCCGGTCTATTTGTATAATACTGCTGCTCGTTATTTCCCCAACCTGCTCCAGAGATTTCATCTCCCGTTCCTAGATCAAAGTTCCACACCGACTCATCGATTTCGCCTTCGCTATTGAAGTCATCTTCAAAAGTAAGGCTTGTGAAAGTTGTTACAGTTTGAGTTTCACTCCTATCGCAACCAACAACTAGTAGAACAAGAGCTATATGTAAGAAAGCAAACTGAAGATTTCTATATTTTCCAAAAAGAAATAGTACCTGCATTTTTTTCTGTTTTATGATTTAAATATTTGACGTTAAGTCATGTTCCGTCATCTCATCTTTTACATATATTGACTTAAACTACTCTGCGTAGAAATATACATTATCAACATAAATCGTTCCTCCTCCTGCTGGTAATCCAGAGAAAATAAACTGAGCCATATTCGTTGATGAAGTTAAGCCTTGAAAATCTGAAAGAGGAATATCATACGAAATCCATTGACCTTGCGCTGGATTTTCAAAAACTACTTCATGCTCTGAATCATCACCGCCAGCAAATTCACCATCTGCCCCAAAATCAACTAGTTTTATCCTGAAAGTAGTCATATTAGGTGTCCACACATCCATTCTAAAATGCGTCATACCAGAAGCATCAATTAAATTGCCTCCAACAGTCTCCACACCAACAAAATCTAGTTCAGTATACTTTTTTGTATCATCTCCATCGATCTGAATATCTTCAAGGGTAGCCATTGACCAATCAGTCCTCCAAGTATCCACTCCAACATTAGTATAAGCATTACTAAATAAGGAAATAACATTTACATCGTCCTGTGTAGGAGTTGGTGCTGCAGAAGGTTCTGTTGGAGTAACACCACCATTATCATAGAAATAAACGTTATCTACGTACAGGCTTGAAATTGTCGCGTCTGAAACAAACACAAACTGTGAGAGATTAGATCTTCCAGCTAAGCCCGGCAATTCTGAAAATGGAATGTCAAGGCTATACCATTCTCCATTAACTAAATTTGAACTAGAAATTGTAAAATCACCTGAAGTATCGTCGTCAGTTCCAAACTCATTATCCGGACCTACGTCTGCAACTCGGACAATCAGATAGTCTCCTGGATCTACATCCTCCCTAGGTTGTACATCTACATGCAAATGAGTCATCGTCGCAGCATTAATAGTAGGAACATCCACCAAGAACTGTATTCCAACAAAATTTAGCTCTGTGTACGCAATTATATTGTCGCCGTTAACATTGATATCATCTTGACCCTGAGTAGTTGAGAACGGCAGCCAGTATCCATTGTAGTAATCTACAGGAATATTAATGTAAGCATCTGAGAAAATAGAAATCACATCGTTTGGATCTTGGGTTGGTATTGGTGCTGTGTCAAAACTACCAACAATGTTCATTATTGCTGAACCTTGCGCTTCAACACCATTCAGAGTAGCCGTTATAACAGCTTCACCTTCAGTCAATGCCGTAATCACTCCTTGCTCATCGACTGTTGCCACAGCTGGATCAGAAGAACTAAACTCAAAATATGCAGGAGCAACTGTGACTGTTTGATCTTGACCATTCTCTAGATTTAGCGTTTGCTTAAGATCAACGACGTTATTTGTAATACCCGCAGATGTCGATATCGTCACATCCGCTCCATTAAATATTGATGGTCTAGGTTGAGCGATTGTACCTAGTTTTTCAAACTTGAGTTCGTCAACCCAAAAAGAATAACCTTCATCATCTTCTGGACCTTCGGCATACCAAAACAGACCAGCTTCTGCTGTCAATTTAGAGGCATCGGGTATTGCAATAGTGTATTGTCTCCAATTCGTTGTTAATTCTAGATTATTATAAGTAACTAAATACTTGTTTTCTTCAAAATCTTGTCCAAAACCAATTTCATTAATAGTGCCTTTTTTTGTGGCTTTCGCCCAAAAAGTAAGCGCATCGAAATCAGAAAGATCTCTTCTTCCGTAGTCGGGAAAAATTGCACCTGCATATGCTCCATTTGGATCATTTACATTAGGAACATCAAATCGCATTGCAGAAGTCCCGTCATACTTTGTATCAGTATCAACGGAAAAAGCAGCAAAGAATGAATCTCCAAATGGTAGATACTCCAAACCAGAGCTAAATCCATCTATGAAAACATTACCATTTTTTGGAAAAGTCGCTAATGTAGCGTCGTCTGATATGTCTCTTTCACAACTACTAATAATGAACAAGATTCCAAGTAGCAGTAACAAGTTTGATTTTATGATGATATTTTTCTTCACAATATATATTTATTTAACTTTTATCTATTTACCAATATTGATATGGAAATACGTTCTGATTTCCCATTCTGTACCATTGCCAAATCCCACAGGACTGAGGATTGGTTCAGGATCAAATTCAGAAGCAGTTTGATTTGGAAGATACCTTGGTGAAAACTCATTTAGAGTCCTCCATGTGCACAATAGTCCCAATTGCGTGCTAGGTAACAAGAACCAATCAGGTTTACCCAACGTGGTTGAAATGTCTACAACAGCCTGCTGAGGATATGTGAGGTTAAAGTCACGATGGTAGTCAAACGGGCCCCAGTCATTGATCTTATAGTTAGTAGTTAGTTTCATTTTCTTGTAAACTGTTCTCAAGTCTATCGCATATCTTTCGATCAGTCTATCATCACTACCGGCAGCTTGTGCAGTTCCAGCTAGTAAGTTGGCGATGAAACCTAAATCAGGATTAATTTTTGAAACCATACGTACGTTAGCTTGCCACAAATCTTGTGCAGGTGCTGACTGTGGAAAGGCAAACGAAGTTCTGTTTCCTAAGAACCCGATAGCAGCATCTTGTGTCGTTGGAAGGTGACGGAAAACAAATCCTGCGCTTATAGCGAATTTTGCATCTTCCGTTCGATCATTATCCCACTCGTACATCCATGTCCCTGGAGTTGGATCAAACGTTATGAGTAATTCACCTGCAACTGTTTCTCGATTACCACCTCGCACCGCAAAAGGGTCGTCTAATATATTTCTCAGTCTGCCAGGTGCACCAACATCGTTTGGCATTGGATCGACAAGTGGTTTTTGCCACATGAAATTTGGTGCAATCTGGAAATTTCCTAGTAAAAACGTAAAACCCGTTAAGAAGTTATTCATATTTCCGCTTCCACTATCTTTTAGTGTCCAACCTGTAAATGTTCGAGTTGCGTCAAATCCTCCATTGGCAACTAAACCCATAGTAGAACCCTGCGCATACCAATTAAAAGCACCTTTCATATACTTTACCTTAGCTTTAGCTCCCCAATTATCTGTGGCTTTAATCTCATCCTCATAGACTTCATAATTACCTGGCTCACCGGTTACTATTTGAAAACTTCTACCATTCAAAGGAGATCCTCCCCAAATTCCCCCAAATTCAAATGTTAAAGGTCCTATTTCTCGTTCTACATGGACTGTAGCACGTCTCGTTTTCGGCATAGGTACAGCAATCGATGTAACAAATTCGGGAGCATCATCAATATCTTCATGAAAGACACCTGTTACCTTAAATTTCTTAATTTCACGCCCATACTTGAGCAATACGGCTGGGTTTGCTCCCCACCATAACTGAGGCCCAAAAGCAGCATGCAATCCTGAAAAAGCATTTTTTCCGTCAACTTCCATACCCAGTATCTCTCCATTGTAAAGATCTAGATTTGGTCCATAATTCGCTTCTGGGTACAATCCAAAGAAATCACCTTCATATTGCCAGTGATAATGACCTGTTCTATAAAAGCCTCTGAAATCAAAATCCTTAGTTGTCCAATCAAAATCTGCGTTATATAATCGCAAATTACCATCAACTCGAGCTCCAGTTCTATCCCTCACAACATTTTCATAAAAAAGCTCATTGATTGGATTATCTGCAACATTTCCTACAACATTGAAAGTTGTACTAGCCCTTAAATTTGGAGTGGGATTTGCTTCCACACCAATAAAGAAGGATTGCATATGATCAAAACCAGTCTGATCTGGATACGCTGCTGCATCAGGATTATTAAGCGCATCTGGATCTGGTGAACTTGGGGTAGTAAGTAGCGTACCGCCTGTGTTATATGTTTCAAATTTTGCTCGGAAATTACTGAGACTAATTTTTTCGTTTCCCCCTAGAGCAGCTTTATCTCCTCGAGCTCTAAGCATGGCATCAACTATCTGTATGTTATCAAAATATGCATTTACAGACTGTACTGTAGTCCCATTAGCATATGGATTCAACTTGTGAACTTCTTGAAGCGAATAATAAGCAGCTCTAGGGTATAATGTATAGAGGCCTCTTTCATTAGTTGGCCCTTTAGCGCAAATACCAAACCACTCCTCGTTCATATTATTTTGACCTTCTACGTAGTCTCTGTAATATCCTCCGTTGCTCCAAGATGCGTTATTATCATGAACATCGGCATTTTCTCTATCATCAAATCCGAATTTCCACCAACCATCACTGAATTGAAATGTAAAACCTCCAATGGAATTACCTACTTTTCCTACACCGGCTGCATTCTCATAAATCTCTCTCCAATTTTCAACCATGTAATATGCTTGTGACTCCTGGTCTTCGGCATTATTTTGTGCATTAAAAGCGTCTGCACCAAACTCAGTGAACATCATCGGCTTATCAAGTTTTTCCTTAACAACTTGAAACATATCGCCAAAAGATTCTCCCCTATATGTGTTTGTTCCATAAATATCAATATCACCACACTCTTGGGCAATAATATCAATAAACAATACATCCCCATTACAGATAGCGACTGGGTGGTTTGAATCGATAGCTTTCATTGCCTTTGCAGCGTCGTTCATCAACTTGTACATTGGCCTTCCCCTCTTTTCTCCAATAAAGTTTATTCTTCCTTCATCATCAGGAAAATCTTCTGTCTCTGCAGCTTGCCAGAAGAGCCCATAATTGTTTTCATTTCCCAGCAAATACATCAATAGTCCGGGAGTATTCCGATATTCAGCAACTAACTTTGTCACTTCATCCATCAAAAACTTCTGGGTTCTCTCTTCATCATACAAAGTAACTGGTGTCCAAACACCATCCAAAGTAAGTCCATACCTACCGAAAGAATGATTTAACATGGTGTATATACCATAATTCTCATAGATATACTTAATCCATCTAGCCGGGACTCCAGTGTATTGTCGAATTACGTTGACATTCATATTCTTCAACAAAGCCATTTCAGCATCTAAGCCTGCTTTAATGATATCGTCAGACTTATTCCAAAAATCTGCGTTAACAGTATTAGTTCCAATTGGAATGTAATCCCAATTCATACCATTTATCATGAATGGTTTTCCATCAACTTGGAGTGTGCTTCCTGTGATATCATTAATCACTTGAACTCTCTGTGTTTGACCATGACTTAAAACACCTAGTAATAGAAGTAAGAAGACACCTGTAAAATTCTTCATATACAAAAGTTTTGAAGGTTCTAGCGGAGCACATGACACCACACAAAATAAAATAGCTTAGTTAGAAGAATTAGTTGTAAAGTTTCTCATTCCAAAACTACAGATTTACAATATAAATCTATTTGTAAATACTCAAACCACATAATATTTGCAGTCATGGTTGACAAACGTTGCAATACTAAGTAAAATATCAAGATTTCAAACGAAAATACTTTCATCAATTCTTTCCTGACTCAAAAAAAATATACTACATTGGCTCTTACAAAATATTGCAAAATACTGCTTGTCAACAACTTACAAAATTTCAATAACTTCTCATGAGTAATTTTCATTCTCACAAGGTGAAATTATTAGTTTATTTCATCCTTCTTTTCATGTGTTTCACTTTGACAGGTCAAAATGGACAATATCTTATTAGAAATTTTAGTCCGGAGGACTATCGAGCTGGAATACAGAACAACTCTTTCGCTCAAAATAGAAGTCTTTCAATTTTTGTGGCCAATAACCTCGGAATTTTAGAGTTCGATGGCACAGAATGGAAAGTACACAGAGTGAACTCAGGCAAAAAGGAACGCTCATTATTGTTCGATGATACAAGTAATCGACTCTTTTTTGGATCACAAGGTGACTTTGGTTATTTCGAGAATGACTGGGAATATCGCTCACTAACAGAGCTCTTACCTAAGCAACTCCGTGATTTTGATGAAGTATGGGACGTCTTTTACCTTGATGGGCAAGTTTACTTTTGTACATTTCAAGGTATTTTTCAGTTCGATGGTGATTCCCTTACTCCGATAACCCTACCCTCAGGCTTGCGAAAGAGTTTTTTGGTAAACAATCAACTTTTTGTTCAATCGAACGAAAGTCATATCTACCGACTCAAAGGAAATACTCTGGAACTACATCAAAAGCTTGAAAAACCAAGTGAAATTATTAACGGTATTGTAGAAAGAAATCGCGAATTGATCCTGTTCAGTCAATCTGGCAACATATACTCGGAGAGTAGTTCAATTGATATCGACTTTTTGAATAAACTACAAAGGAATCTAGTTGGCCAATACATTAATCACGTGCAAGAATTATCAGATGGAAGAATTGCTATTTCTACGCAAACCTCGGGAATCTATATCGCAGATTGGAAAAGTCGTCAGATTATAAAATTGTCTAAATCTGACGGTTTACAGAGTGATGTGTGCCTCAAAACATTTGAAGATTTCAACGGTAACTTGTGGATAGGTATGCAAAATGGAATTTCGATAGTTGATTTACATTCCTCAGTTCGTTTGGTTAATGAAAAGAACGGCTTAGATGGGAGTGGCTATGACTATTTAGAAGATGGTAAATACACTTATTACACAACGTCCACAGGATTGTTCATTAAGGAAAATGATGAAGAGAAAGCAAAGCTAATTCCATCAACTGAAGGACCCTCCTACAGTATTAAAAAACTAAGAAATGACGTCTATGTTTGTAACCAGTCAGGACTTCTCTTGGCCGATGGAGAGAAAGTAAAGCAAATAGCTTCAATAGAAGGTCTATGGGACATTAAGCCACTGACACAAAATCCAAATTATCTCATAGGTGGTACTTACAAGGGGTTACACGTTTTTAAGTGGGTTGACGACAAGCTTGTTCATTTAGGGAAAATTGAAGGATTTAACGAATCAAGTAGATTCTTCGAAGAAGATGATAAAGGAACTCTATGGGTAAGTCAGTTTTATAAAGGCCTATATAATCTAAAAGTAGATTTGGACAATCTAAAACTGTTATCAAAAACAGAAATCGATTCAACCAATAATCTACCTTTAAGCGAAGTAATTGTTAAGAAAATCCAAGGAGAAATATACGTAGCTTCGAAAAAAGGACTTTATGTCCTCGACCAACAAAATAGCGTTCTCAAAGACTCTCATCTATTTGAAAGTCAGCTAGAGAATCGACAAGTTCACCTAATTGATGAAGATGCCTATAATAACATACATGTGTTTACGGATGATTTCATAGGATATTTCAAAAGGATAAGTAACAACAATTACAAGTTTCAAAACTCATCCCTATCACCATTGCGATATTCCATGAATAACGACCTTTTGAATTTTTCCAAGACTATGACAAAGGGAGTAAGCTATGCTGCAAATGAGGGGTTTATAAGATACTACCCAGAAGAGGAAAATCAAATCATTCAAACATATCCTTTATACGTAAAGTGGGTGAAAACTTCCTCTGAGAATGACTTCTTATACAAAAAGGAAGTATTTGGTGAGGAATCCAATACAGCAATAGAACTAGATGTCCCCCCAAATGCCAATTTGATACAATTGGCAGTTGCCTTTCCTGCCTTCAACCTAGGCAATGGCAATGAATTCCGTTTCCAACTAGAAGGATTTGATAAGGAGTTCGGACCGTGGGAAAATACACCTTATAAGACTTATACTAACCTTGAGCCTGGTTCATACAAGTTCAGATTTGAAAGTAGAGACCGAATGGGACGAACGATTTCTGGAAAATCAATATCTATTGAAGTACTAGCTTCATTTTATGCAACAACTTTTGCAAAATACATATATGCTCTACTTGCTTTGGTTGCACTATATCTACTATATCATTACATTTCAAGGTGGTTTAGTCGCAAAAACGTTGAATTTGAAAAATCAAAAGTGCAACTTGCCCGAAGCAAGGAGGAAGAAATATCTCGCTTAGAATCTAAAAAAGAAGATGAAGTACGTCAATTACAATTAGAAAAAGTACAAAATGAACTTAACTTTTTGAACCAAGCACTTTCAGGGTCGACTATGAATCTTGTAGTAAAGAACGAGCTTATTGAAAAAATCAAATCTCGGTTAGAAAATCTTAATGAAAGCGGTATAAATGAAAAAACTAAAAAGTCGCTCAATTTGATAATACTAGATATAGAAAGGTCTCTGAGAGTACAAGATGACTGGGTTCAGTTTGAAAGTCAGTTCAACAAAGTTCACGGAGACTTCTTGGATCGCCTCAGAAGCCGCTTTAAGGATTTATCTCCAAATGATCAAAAGCTTTGCACGTTCCTTCGACTTAATCTTAGCACTAAAGAAATTGCTAGTCTGATGAATATTTCAAAACGTGGTGTTGAAATTGGTAGGTTCAGATTGAGAAAAAAGCTAAACTTGCAGAAAGGTCAAAATCTAGCAAAGTTTATCTTAGATTATTGACAAGGATAAACACTTTACCTTTGGAAACATCCGTTTGAACCTTTGCTTTCTATATTCACAAAATTTTGCTAACTATCTAGATTCAGAATGAAAAAGCTTATTCTATTAATTCTTCTCCTACCGACTTTTCTCATTGGTCAAATAAACGAGAGTGACACACTAGACGTAAAAGCTGGTTTATCTATATCTGGACTCTATCAAGGTGGTAATGTCGAAACTCTGATCTTTAGAGCCAAGACAGACTTAAGTCTTAGAACAGGAAAGAACTTCGTATTTAAAAACCAGAATTCGTACGTCTATCAGGAATTTGGAAATGTGAAAGCTGATGAAGATATACTCAGTCTTAACTTTCTATATCTAAATCCTGAGAAAAGAATCTATCCCTTCGTATTAGGTTTTGTTAGTACAAATTTTAGGAGAGAAATAGACCTAAGGTATTTGCTAGGCACTGGAGTCACTATTCAAATAATCAACATTGAAGACTATTGGCTTAAGGTTTCGCTTTCAAGCGAATATGAGCGCACAAATTTTAAAAGAGCTAATTTCAGCTTCGAGGAGTATAATGGTGAAGAATCAATTAACACTTTTCGAGGTACAATATGGGTTAATGGTAAATATCATTTAATCAAAGACAAGATGATTTTGCTACATGAAAGTTATTTTCAACCATCTCTTCAAAAATCAAATAATTATCGTTGGCAGGCAGATGTTGGACTAGAACTACCACTTTCAAAGTTTCTAAATTTCAAGATTAGTTACCGTCACACATTTGAAAGTATAGTTATTGAAAATCAACAACAACAAGATCGCTTTTTAACATTCGGTTTCACATTGAAAAGCTATTCATCTTAGAACTAGAAAGCACTGAGAGGGTGTCAAAAGATAGTCTAGATTATTTATCCAAGACTTCAAAAGTTTGACTTATTGCAAGTACATTTTTACCCTTTAAAACCATTTTTGGATAGGATTTTAAAATACCATTTATTTGAAATTTCACCTCTACCGTAGTATTCTTTAACTTCTTCAATACTTCCTTTTTTGCCATAATCTATAGTAGTTAGAAGAATTCCATTTTCATCGTAGCATTTCCATTTACCAACTTTGATTCTCCAATCTTTATAAGTTCCTTCGGCTTTCAGAATTCCGTTTTCATAGAACTTTTGTATCGGACCTTCGACTAGATTTCTATTATAATTTCCAATTTCTTTATAATTTCCATTCTCGTAGTAGTTGATCCATATCCCCTCTCCTATCCCGTTCACATACTGTTGCCAAGATGAATAATTTCCGTTGGGGTACTTTGCAAATAATACTCCAGAGAAAGGCATATCCTCTCCCTTCTTGTAATATCTATAAACACCATCTATATTTTTGCCAGCAGCATCTGTCATAGAAATTTCCTGCCGTGTTTCTGTATCATTCATGGAGATAGTAACTTGAGTAGAAACTACTGACGGAAATGAAAAACTAAACAAGATACAGAGCAATAAAAACGGTGAGTTTTCAGTACTTTTCATATGTCTACTATTTTTGGATAAAAGCTCAAACTATCGGGCTCTTGAAGAAGTTTTCTGAATTTTGAAATAAATACCTCTTGACTTTGTCCAAAGTTAGCTTTCTAGAATGGCTAAATAAATATGAAGAATAGGAAACTCGTACGCATCATTATTCTCTGTTTTAATTAATTGGCTAATAGTTCCGCTATTCTCTCTCTTTCTAGCTAAGTAGCATTGCTTTCAAATTTGTTATGAATCAAAAGGATTAAAAATCCGAATAATACAGCACCTACAATCAGAGCATTATTAACAATCCCTTCGGTGGAAAATGAGATCTTAATCAGAATAGTAGAAATGACAAAACCTGAATTTCTAATTATCTTATGAAATTTATCTGAATAAAAAAAAGAAGCAAGTAACAAAAGAACATCAACAATAATGAGAACAGTAAAGAACTCATCAAAAAATACACTGTTTATATTCTTAAACGCTGCCACGCCGTTTGCAGAATCACTTATAGCAGTATTTGCCCAAACTACAAATGTATAAATAGCAACTGAAACTAGAATTGGAACTAGCAGAATGGCAATTGCTTTTTTCAATAAAATGAAAGTATGAATCTTTTTTCCTGGTTTTTGATCAACTTTATTAATTATAGTATTTCTCTTTTTTATGTTCTGATAGAAGAAGACAATTATTAGAAATAGCGCTAACGAGGTCATTGCATCGTAGGTGAATTGCAAATCACTTTGTGATTGGAACCATTGCGAGGTAAGTTCCAGATTGGCAATATCCTTAAATATTCTCCTAATAACGATCAGAGTAATGATTTCGTATTGCTTTCCGATGTAGGAAGAAATTGATTTAGGTAGAAAAAATATGAGAAGATAAACTTCATATACTAGTATGAACGAGAAAGGTGTGTAAATTGCAGCAATTGGATTCTTTAATAATTTGGATTCAATTTCGATAAAATCAAAATTCGTTAGTGCTATTAGTAATAAGTGAATCAAATAACTAATAATAGCGATTGCGAGAATAGCTCGCTCGCCTTTCTCTTTAACTCGTTCAGATAGTAATTTATTAAAAGCCTTGTTTATAAACTGTTCTTTATTCATCATTCCTTCTTTACTTTTCCAATCTTCTAATCTCGATCATTGCAGTTGACAGCGTTGACATAGTTACACATACTTTCGTCTTTAGGAACTTTGTAAGATTTCTTTTGGCTAATAAGCATATTAAATACTATTGCCAAGTGGACTTCCTCACAGAAATAAACAGTAACGCATATTGGGCTACATAAAGATACTATGATTTGTTAATAAATGCTTACGTTGGTGACATATTTGCCAATGCTAGTTGAATTCTAACCTTATTACACCATTGCCTTTACCAATTGAATTACAAGTGTAAAACCAAAATACCATTGCTGCAAATCAAAGATAAGAAGTACCCGCAGATCATGCATGCAAGTTTGTCTTATTTACTGATTGCCTAAATATCAATATTATATCCCCTACTAAAAATAAGAGCATCTCAGAATATGTAAGGTCGGAAGAATAGAACACTAAGTGAAACCATAATTGCAATAAGTAGTGTTGCTCTCTGTTTTTCTATTCTTGATTAAACACCAAGGTGAGTTTAGACGTAGGTGGGGAGCATAGTGTACTTACTTGCCGATTTATGCAACGACACCTGCTGGCTTCCTTTGTTTGATGTCATCAGTAATTTCATTCCATAAATCAATCCTTTTTTGTAAGGCTTCTACCGAAATCTGAATAACATCGTTCCATTTATTTTCATCATCTCCACAAAGTTCAGAAATCATTTCAAGTGATAAAGGTCCATGTTCATCCCCGTCTAATTCAATGTGTCTTTCTAAATAGTAGCTAAGTTTTGGGAATTTATTTTTATGATTATGATTTGATTTATCTATAATAGCAAAGAACATGTCAGGGATAAGGTCTTCTCTTCCGAAAGTAAATGCCGCTGCTATTTTGTGCACTTCATTAGTTTCGATTGTTTTGTACGTGAATTTCAAAAATTCCTTTTCGGCTTTTTTTAAGTTAGAACTTTGTATCTTCCCAACAATATCCTTTTCTAAATGTGTTGAGTTAACAAAATTTACTATTTTTTCCGTATCAGCTCCAACTTCATTCATTGCTTCAATATACATTTCGAAATGACTTTTTGGCACTCCTAATTCATTTACATCAGTTTCTTCACCCAAAACAATTTCATTAATAAATCTTGCTGTTTTTGCATTGTTAGAAGGCTTCCACGGTATCGAAATGCAAGTTAGTCGTTGTTGAAGTGCTTTCAAGAGAGACATGAAATCCCAAACTGCATACACATGTTTTTCCATGAAAACCTTTATATCTTGTACTTCTGACAAATGATAATAAAGTTCATGATTTTTTAAGTTTTCTCTCAATTCTGAGATGTGATCCTCTATTTGCTCAATTTTGTTCATCAAAAATCTATTTTGTTAAAGTATACCTCCTTAACAAACTTTACGCAAAATTGATCACAATTTTCTCATTTTTCATTACTTGCAGAGAACGTTCGGGCTAAATTGCGTTTTAATGCAATTTAGGTGTTGTTTTCTACTGGCTTATATTTCCTAATATAAAGGTTAACCCTCCTTTTGCTACAAGACCCGTGTCCAATTGTTCTCCTAGAGAATTAGAATTTAAATCTTACCAAATCTATAATTTACACTTACTTGACAAAGTACACTTATCAGCTCTAGATTTCCGAATAACGCACTGTTAATTGGAGAAGATGTATTTACAGAGTAATCATAATAAGTTACTTTACTCCAATAAGACGAGGGGATGGAACTGCCAAGACCAGCTGTGACCGCAAGACTTAACTTACTACTAAATTGTGTTTTGTACCCCATAAGCCCACCCAATGAAATCTTATGATTCCTTAAGGTCCTTCTTCTATTGTTACTTGTATAATAATCTTTTTGTTCAATCGTCCAGTTATTCTCGTTAATTATTGACTGAGCCTCCACCCAGTATCTAATATATCCACCATAGAATAAACCTGCATTGTTAAGTTTCTTTGCTGAATATCTTTTAATCATTGCATTAACATGAAAATTAACCTCTTTTTCTTCAATATCAGCATTAATAAGATAACTACTTATCTTTTTTTTGCAATAGGAACTTCCTAATTCAAATCCAATATACTCATTTGTAAAGTGCTCAATACCGGCACCCAATCGCCCTAAACTAGTAGCGTAAAGCTTTAGCTCTATCTGGGTATACCCTTTTATTCCTGTCAAAAGAAATATTATGCAAAGAAGATGTGCTGTTTTCATGATTATTCTTTTTTAATAGAGTGCCATATAATTGAAAAAAAATCGACCGCTTCGCGAATAAATTGTTAAATAGATAAATTGTTAAAAAGCCCTAACGGCACGAACACTAGCCGTGAGGACCTTATTGCTGCTGAACTGGAGTCCTTCGGCGAAGTAGTGCCTCCAAGCGAAGTCGTTATTGACCTCGGTAGAACTCCAATAGTAGACACTAGCAAAACCGCTGCCTCCGTTTGCCCCTGCGGTGGCATCAATAGTTGCCTTGTTTTGATACATTAAATTTAATTCTTCTTTTGAAGGAAGGTACCAATCGCCATAGGTTTTGCCACCTTCGGTTATTTGTAGCTCATTACAAATGCGAGCTGCGTAAGTGTTACCATCATCACCTAAAGCTACTTGAGCGGCTATAATTATTGCCGTATTTGATTCTCCAGCAAATGGACCGTCTCCTTTTGCCTGTGTGGTACCTAAAGTTCCTGCATACCATCTTACCCCTGTACTTTGGTCCTCTTTTGCAGCTACCAAACCATGTTGCCCGGTTTCGTCCACCCAAAAAACGATGCCTCCCTGGGCAAAGTCGCCTACAGAGTAAGTGACAGGTTCTTTTGCCATGGTTTTCCAGACATCATTTGGTGCATCGTAGTAGTAATAGCCTGTTGCGGTAATATTGGCTGTTTCTGATACCGTGGAAGCGGTAGAGACATCATCGATATATACAATGGCGCCATCCTGGTCGGTGCCATAAGCTGCTATTTTAGCGTCTAACTGGTCAAGTGTAAGCGTTGGCCCTTGAATTGCGTCTGCGGTTGTTGTAGTTAAGGGGTCACCTTCTACTTGAAGGGTAGTTTTTGGGTCTGTAGTGCCAATACCTACTTGAGTCAATGATGAATTTAAGCCTGTTAATACCGTCATGAGGCTTAATAAAGCAATTTTTGTTTTCATTTTTGCTTAATTTAATCTGTTATAATGTTTTTCAATGAAAGCTAAGTTACTTGTAAACGACACTAATTTACGCTTTACCGACGTTTTTCGTCGGTTTTTTGTCGGAAAGTGAACCTTTTGCAATATCAACACCCAATGAATCGAGTGGACTCACCACGGAGCTTGCACTAGTCTGGCTCACATGGGTGTAAACCAAAGTAGTCTTGATATCTCGATGACCCAAAAGCTCCTGAATGAGGCGTATATTGGTACCCGACTCCAAAAGATGAGTTGCAAAGCAATGCCGTATCGTATGTGTTGTAACTTCTGAGTGATTCCTGCAGCTCTCGCAGCTTTCTTTACAATATTTCTCAGACTCGCTGCAAAATAGGGATGACCGGCTTGCTGACCTTCAAAAAGCCAAAAGCTGGGTTGGTATGCTTCTACGTAATCTTGTAGCATCTTCTTCATAACTTCACCAAGCATGACTACCCGATCCTTCTTACCTTTACCGCCCTCGATAAAAAATTGACTGCGATCCCACTGAATATCTTGCATACGTACTCCGATCAATTCGCCGCTTCTCAGACCACCATTGTATAAACCTGAATTATGCAGAGGTGCTTTTCATTTTTCACTTGATCAAATAATCCCTTGATTTGCTTTCGACTTAGGACTTTGGGTAATGTGCTTGCTTTACGAGGACGTTTGGTTTTATCAATTTCAAAATCTGGCGCTGATCCACTATTCGATAACACAAAGGATACTCTAATCAATAATGTCGAATTGGAAGATATTCGAACTATGAGATCAACAACTAATCCGACGATTGACCTGCTAGTGCACAGCAATTTAGATGGAATAGGAGGCTTTCACAACAAAATAACGGGGGAATTCTATTTAAAGAAGTAAGCTTATAAGCTCCTCTCGGTATAGGTAATTTCATCTATAAAACGTGATCACTGTATACTACAACATGAATATAGTCACAAGGTGACAAGACGAACAAGGTCCTACGAACTCTCCTTTTTCTTCTAACTTAAGATTCCAATACCTTCTCATAAGCTCTTCTCGGACTTCCTCGCATGTACACTTTTCCGCAATAGTTATAACCCATCTTTTCGAAAATCTTCAGCATTGCCGCGTTATCAAAATTTGTATCCGCCTTTATGCTGCGAATTCCCCACGATTTTGTCTGCTCCTCAATTCCCAACATCATCTTTTGGGCTTGACCCTTTCCTATGTACTTCTCTGAAATCGCTATTCTGTGAAAAACGACAAATTCAGATTCCGTTAACCATTTACCTTCGATGATATCATAATCAGGTTCATCATTCACCAATAATGCGCAGTACCCGATGATTTCATCTTGATTACAAAGGACGTACCCATAGCTATTTGCAATATCTCGTTCCACAACTTCTGGATTTGGATAGCCATCTTGCCATTGATTACTACCCTCTTCTTTGCGTTTTTGTATAGCTGACTGAAGAATCAACCAAATGGCATCGGCATCAGCCTTCTCTGCTTTCCTAAATATCGTTATCACTATTCTACTACGATTTTTTGAGATAAACTTCCTCGTTTACTTTCAATTTTTAAAAGATAAACCCCTGATGGCAAGTTACTTACATCAACTGTGGCTTTAGTTTGAAACTCAGATCTAAATTGGATTCTCCCTGCAAGATCGGTAAGGCTTAACGAAGCTTCTATACCTTCTTCTAACTTGACATTCAAAATATTCTGAGCTGGGTTTGGATACACAGTAACATTTCTAAGGGTTTGGAAATCCTTATTAGAAACAGTATTCTCAGACGGTGAGGCAGCGTCAGATTGCACGACTGTATTGGTTTCTGAATCATTGAGGATTGCATACACAAACATTTGGGACATATCCCACTCTTCCTCTTTATTGACTGAATAAGTGAAAGAAATAGATTCGCCCACGGCTGGCAATGTGACAGCGTCACCTTCAATGTCAGTAAAGGCTTTTCTGAAGACATCATAGTGCACATCTTCCCCGTTGGGAGCTTGATAATTAACAACTTTTTCAGCTACTCCTACAAGAAGACTAGTGCCAGAGTAATTGTGCTCACTCTCAGTTGTTAAGGTAATCGTTGCCTCTATCTTATCGTCAGCTGTTTTCGTTTGTATAATATCTATGCTGACCTCTGTCATCTGATCTATATACGGCGTAAAGACTTCAGGACTTCCAAATTGTACACTGATTGGATTGAGAACACCTTGAACAATGAGTCTTGGGGTACCTCCGAAAACACCGTAATAGTTTGCTCTCCCATCGTTTTCAGAGGGATTATGCTGACTAAATAGACATGTCGAATAAGGAGAACTAGGATGATAAGACACATGGAATACATCTGGATAATCCTCCAAATTGGTATAAAATGCTGGATTTTTACTCGAACTTGCGCAGATCGAACATCTAGTATTTGTAAAGTGCTCAACAATTACATTCTTAGCAACTTGCGTATTTCCATTTTGCGTCATAAACGCAAAGAAGCTCACGAACAATAAAGATAATATAGACTTCATAGATTTAGTTTTTTGATTCAACTAATAGAACCCTAAAACTACAAAATTGTAAATCGATTCGGCACCTTATTCTGTGCTTATTAGACGGTTAGGACTATTTTCAACTCCTCGGTCTCAATGATTTGATCCATGACAATCGAGGATTCGGAAACTGAAATAATAAAATATAAGAGCAGTAAGTACTCATATAGTACTGACCAAAAGAATACAACAAGAATTATTAAAGGTGACATCGAAATTCCGGATGATCTTCAAGTAGGCGACGAAATAAAAGTGCTCGTTTGGAATTACTCAAACAAACCTACTTATATACGTGAAATAGGGCTTCTATTGGGAAAACCAAACTAATCTCAAATAATATTTACTTCAAATTCCAGGGTAATGCCAAACTCATCTTTTACTGATTGCCGAACATTCTTTGCGTGATCGTAAATCTCTGCTCCAGTTGCATTTCCATGATTTACTATAATTAAAGACTGATGCTTGTAATTACCAGTATTCCCTACTCGCTTACCTTTCCAACCACATTGTTCTATTAACCAACCTGCTGGTATTTTTACATGTGTATCATTATCAACTGGATAAAAAGGCACATAATCGTAGTCTTCTTCTATTTCCTCTTGCACTTTCTTCAATACTATTGGATTCTTAAAGAAAGACCCTGAATTACCTATCACTGCCGGGTCAGGAAGCTTCGACTGTCGAATTTCTATAACCGCTTGACTCACATCTTGAATATTGGGTGTCGAAATGCCCTTTTCTTGCAATATATTTTTGATTGGACCGTAGCTCACATTCACTTCATTAATGTTCGTATGAAGCTTAAATTCAACTTCGAGAATAAAAAACTGACCCTTATATTTGCTCGATTTAAATATACTATCCCTGTAAGCAAAACTACATTCTTCAGGGTTAAAACTAACTTCCTGCTGGTTCAACATATCATAGGCATGCACGCGAGATATCACATCTGCAACTTCAACTCCATAAGCACCAATATTTTGTATGGGTGACGCTCCGACAGTTCCCGGAATAAGCGAAAGGTTCTCAATGCCTCCAAGGTTTTGGGTCAATGCCCAAAGAACGAACTGATGCCAATTTTCACCACCACCTACTTTGATTGTAGCATGATTCTCATTATTCTCTACAATAGAGATTCCCATTATTTCATTCTTCAATACTGGAATCTCAATATTTTGAGTTAAGAGAACATTCGACCCACCACCTAGAATGAAATATTCATCTCGTTTATTAAATGAAAACACTTTCAGATCATCAACAGATCTGATGTGATTTAAAACACCTGCATTAACGTCAATACCGAATGTATTGAAATCTTTAAGACTTGGCATAGTTAAATTCGTTGAAGTAAAAGGGCATTCTTACATCTTAATGATATCACTGTCATCCTTCTCTGGAGTCACGTTGAAACTTAGCATTTTCATAAATGGAAAACTGTAAGAAGTATTCAATCCAATAGATAAAGAATTTGATGGCATTTCCGGATTCAGTCCAAATCTGACGAAAAACTCAGTCATTTTGGATTTATTTCCGCGTCCAGTTCCGATTTCCACCACATACGTATTGTAATATGGTCTTTGAATTCCTCGATCCTGTGCCTTATCATTCAATCCAAATAGCTCCGTTTTGTTGATTTGCCAACCTCCACCAATGTAGTAGCCAAATCTTTTCAAATCACCAAGGCCTGTCAAGCCACCAAAGTTTATTTTAGCCATCACCGGAATATGCATAGTACCCAAGCCATAATACTCTTCCACATTGAGACCCAGTACGCCCAAGTTAACATAGGATTCAATGCTTAATGCAACCTTCTTGGTACCTAGCCAAGTTTTTAAACCAAGAGTACTATTGAGAATTGCTGAACCAGCAGACCTATCAAAGCCAGTACCATCTTCAGGATTCACATAACGTTGATACAGATCTCCACCTGTTACAAAGCCAATATTTGCTTGACTATGAACGACTTGAAGTGACGCAACTGTAAGTACTATACTAACTAAAATGATTCTTAACATATGCTATTTATTCTTTTAAGTTTTTCATGTTATTATCGCAAGTCCAAGTATTCGTGGGCTCTTTATAAATTATCATAATTATTCATGAGATTTCTTCCATAGGGAGTATTATCCACTGTAATACTAATTCTGCTAAAAGTAGGAAATTCTTCTAGATTACTCAAACTGCAGCTTAGCTAGAAGAGAATACTTGCCAGCTTTATTATCTATAAGTGAATCGTGTGTTCCTTCTTCTTTAATCTGCCCATCTTCGATAACATAGATGCGATCCACGTTCTTTATAGTCGATAATCTATGGGCAATAATAATGGATGTTCTACCTTTCATCAAGTTGTCTAAAGCCTCTTGAACTAATCTCTCAGACTCAGTATCCAAGGCACTGGTAGCTTCATCTAATATCAGAATAGCTGGATTTTTCAATATTGCTCGTGCAATAGCAACTCTCTGCTTTTGTCCACCACTGAGCTTTACACCTCGTTCGCCAACTGCTGTCTCGAATCCGTCAGGAAAAGACATGATAAAATCATAACAATTTGCTTTGCGAGAAGCTTCATATAATTCTTCATCACTTGCATCAGGTCTCCCGTAAAGTATATTTTCTCTTAGGGTTCCCCCAAAAAGCATGATCTCTTGCGGCACGATCGCAACGTGCTTACGATACCCCACAATATCATAATCTTCTATATTATTTTCATCAACTGCAATCTGACCTTCATCAACATCATAATAGCGCATAAGCAATTGTACGATGGTGCTTTTACCACTGCCGCTTTGTCCTACAAGTGCAACTTGCTCTCCTTGACCTATTGTAAGTGATATCCCCTTAAGTATCGGAAAGTCTTTACGTGTTGGATATGAAAAATGTACATTCTTATACTCAATCGATCCTGATAAATCTAATTCTTGGTGTTTTTCAATTTCAAGTTCAGATTCCTTAGCTAGGATTTGTCTGATTCGTTCTGTTCCACCTACGGCAGCAATTATTTCGGAATAGAAATTCCCAAGACCTGCAATCGCTCCTCCGATGAATCCAGTGTATGCTATAAACTGAACCAATTCTCCAATTGTCATAAACCCCTGCGAAACATATTTGGCGCCCATCCACAGCACAAAGAACATCCCACCAAAAAGTAATACAACTATAAATGTGGAGAAGAGTCCTCGTACCCGTGCTAACTTCAATGAGATACCAACAAGCTTAGAAATCTTGGTGTTATACCGACCTGATTCATACAACTCATTTGTGTACGCTTTGACTGATTTAATATTTTGCAAAGACTCTTCCACAACAACATTCGTTTCTGCAAGATCTTTCTGTCTTTCCTTCGACATCCTTCTTAGAAATCGTCCAAAAAATAGCGCTCCTATCACAACGAATGGGAAAGTGGCTAGCATAATTAAAGATAACTTAGGTGTCGTTACAAGTAGAAGCGTGATACCAATAATTAATATTAGTATCTGTCTAAAAAAACTAAGTAGTGTAAATGAAAATACGGATTGTAGTTGACCAACATCCGATGATATTCTTGACATCAGTTCCCCTACCCGATTCTCTTCAAAGAAGAAGATCGGCAAGCTAATAAGCTTGGCATACAATGCCTTCCTCAGATCAGCCATTGACTTTTCACTTACAATCGCATTTAGTATTACCTGGGAATATGAGACGACACCCTGTACTAGAAGGACAACAATCAAATAGTATCCTAGATCATTAAGGGTTACTCCGTATCTATCCGTTCCCGTAGCGATATCCGTTAGTACTCCTGCGATAAATGGGAACACCATTGTCAAAACACTTGAAAATACCAACATAACAAAGGCTCCTATGAAGTACCATTTGTAGGGTATTACAAAGGTGAAAATTTTAAGTGCTTCTTTTAACTCAGATAAACTAAGTCGCTTCTTCTGTTCATCAGCCGAATCGGAAGAACTATATTGTGATTTTGCCATTTTTGTTAAATTTCGTCCTCCCCTCTATATACTACACCTGAACTCGGTGTTTCCTTCAATTCCAATTTGCATAGCTCGGGAAGTACAGGTTTAAGTTTCCTCCAAATCCAAACAACAATTACCTCGGCTGTAGGGTTTTCCAAACCCTCAATTTCATTTAAATATTGGTGATCCAACATCTCTTCGATTGGTTTCCAAACTCTTTTCATATCGCCATAATCCATAACCCAACCAACAACTGGATCTAGAGGACCATCAATATAGATCTTTATGTGATAGGTGTGACCATGCAAATTTCTGCATTTGTGTCCTTCTGGAACATGCGGCAAATAGTGTGCTGAATCGAAACTAAACTCTTTGTAAATAACCATCAGAAGTGATTCGAGTGAATAATAGCTGCAAAATTACTGTTTTCAAATCTATTCTATTCTACTTAAGTTGCTTAAGTCGATTGCATACTTTCACGCACTCACAATTCATCGACTACAATAATCTTCTAGAAACTAGATCATGCTAATTATACCTTGGACTGCAGTCTTGCTCACGCCCACTAACTCCAAATTGTTATTTTATTGTCATTTTTGATGGTATTTCATTCGATAAGTCTTCCTTAAAGCTTTTTGCAGGCTTTAAAGCCTTAAATTTGTGCAGAAAATAAAGGTATATTTGAATCGTTTCTACGTTTCATTTGTTATACAAACAATCGTAGCGAAATGTTATAAATTTAGAAGAGATGAAGAAGATATATATTGTTGCTCTTGTAGCCATAGCCTTAGGGGTTTTCTTAATTGCAAATGCTGCAAAAGATGTAACAACCTATGCAGATTTTAGCGCTGCTGAACCCGGAAATCGCGTCAAAATTGTAGGTCAGCTTTCAAAAGAAAAACCTATGATCTATGATCCGAACGTAGACGTTAATCTTTTTACATTCTTTATGAAAGATGATAATGGTGTGGAGAAGAAAGTCATCTACACAAAAGGTAAACCTCAAGATTTCGAAATGTCAGAGTCATTGGTCGTAACAGGCAAATTAAAAGATGATGTCTTTGTTTCCGATGAAATACTAATGAAATGTCCATCTAAGTACAAAGGAGAAGAAGAATTAATCAATGCCCAAAACGCAGGTTAATTAACAAAAAAAATAAATGACGGAAATACAATACGCAGGTGAGCTCTTGTGGCCAAAAAACTTGGGCCAAATTCTATTACTTCTTAGTTTCTTTTCAACATTTCTAGCAGCCTACAGCTACTATCAGGCTAGCAAGAGAGAGGCTTTTGATCCACCAAAAACAACACCGCCTACTACTGACCAAAGCTGGAAAAAGCTAGGAAATATAGCTTTCTCAGTACAAGGAATTAGTATGCTGATTGTCGTAGGCTTGATCTTCTATCTCATGATCAACAAGCACTATGAATATACCTACGTTCAAGCCCACGTCAGCGATGATCTACCTTTTCAGTATATATTTTCAGCATTTTGGGAGGGTCAAGAAGGTAGCTTTATGTTGTGGATTTTCTGGCATAATATTCTAGCTTGGATTATAATGTTGAAGAACTCTAAGTGGGTAGCTCCCTCATTGTTCTTCTTGAGTTTGATCCAAATTGTAATCCTAAGCATGATTCAAGGGATTCACTTCGTGGTGGGCGATTGGATGTATAAGCTCGGAAGCAATCCGCTTTCGCTGCTACGCGAAACAATGGATATTCCCTTGTTTGCCAATGCAGACTACGTTAGTCTACTTCAAGGTACAGGTCTTAATCCCTTATTGCAGAACTACTGGATGACGATTCATCCCCCGGTTTTATTTTTAGGTTTTGCCTCAGTAAGTATTCCTTTCTGCTACGCGCTGGGTTCACTATTAGTAAAGGATTATCGCTCATGGCTAAAACCCACGCTAAAATGGAGTTTGTTCTCAGCCTCGATCTTAGGAATTGGCATTTTAATGGGAGCAGCTTGGGCATATGAAGCCTTAACTTTCGGTGGTTATTGGGCATGGGATCCAGTAGAAAACACTTCTCTTGTACCCTGGATTACTTTGGTAGCTGGAGTGCACACAAACATGATAGCTAGAAGTACCAAGTACTCAATAAAAAGTACATACTGGTTCTACATTTTGTCATTTTTGTTGATCGTATACTCTACCACTCTGACTAGATCTGGTGTACTAGGCGATACTTCAGTTCACGCATTTACTGAAATGGGATTGGAATCGCAATTAGGATTCTTTATCGGACTATTCACGCTACTTTCCCTATATTTTTACTTTTCAAGAAGTAAAAACATACCTACACCAAAGGTAGAAGAGCCCTTAGGTAGTCGAGAATTCTGGATGTTCATAGGTGCCCTAGTCTTGCTATTTTCAGCCCTTATGATTACCGCGTCAAGCTCACTTCCTATTTTCAATAAGATCATACAGCTTTTCAACCCAGAATTTGTTTCAATGGTATTGGACGATCCGATTGCACATTACAACAAATATCAACTATGGATAGGCTTGTTAGTTGGCCTTTTAAGCGCAGTATCTATTTTCTTCAGATACAATGAACGCAAGCCTGGAAGAATCTTTGGAAAGCTGAGTGTTCATCTTGGAATCTCACTTGTATTATCCATTGTTCTACATATCTTACTTAACCAATGGCTAAAACTTCCAGCATTCCAATTTCACTTGTTACTATTTGCTGGTTTGTTTACCATTGTTAGTAATCTCGATTACATGCTGGCTTACGCCAAAATTAGCGGATCGACGGCGGCATCGACACTATCACATGCAGGGTTTGGAATCATGCTGGTAGGTGTTCTTGCAAGCGGGATCAACAAAAGAAATCTAAGTAACAATACCTTTGTATTTACAGATGTCATAGCGGAAGATAAGGTAATGAAAAACATTCCACTTATCAAGAATAAGCCTATGTTCATGAATGGGTATTGGGTGGAATATAAATCAGATACGGTAATTGGTCAAAACAGATATTTCGATCTAGCTTTTAAACAAGTCGATCAATTAGAAAATGTCATTGATTCCTTTACTGTCCGACCAAATGTTTTATACTCTAACGACTTTTCAAAGGTGGCGGCCACCAATCCTGACACAAAACACTATTGGCATAAAGATATCTTCACCAGTATTGCAAGTCTTCCTACAGCGCAGCAAGATGTCAAGTTTGCACGAGAAATGGAAGATACCTTAAACTATAAACTAGTAGATTTCGAAATAGGCACAGTATCTGAATATGACGGATACACCATTGAAATAGCTGATCTCAAACTCGCTACTAAACATCGAGAGTACGAACCTGAAGTCGGTGATCTACCGATCGAAGTGACACTGAATATTCAAGATTCTTTAGGAAATAACCATATCACAAAACCAGCGACTGTCTTACGAAACACGGTTGTGTATAAGTTTCATGGACAAGTAGATGACCTGCATAGTAGGTATCGAATTAATGAAAGATCTTTCGAAAAGCTGATCAAGCCTGATCCACTTTTGGAATATGATCAAACAGAAATGGAGAGTAGAGAAACTATTGACTATAAAGGCTTCAAGATTCGTTTCGACGGATTCCGTAAATTGACAGAGGCAGAAACTTCAAAGCAAAATTCTGAAGACATATCGGTAAAAGCATCATTGGAAATCACAGCACCAGATGGAGAACAAAAGATCATTGAACCTACTTTCACAATAAGAGATAAACAAATCCTGCCAGTAAGAGACTTGTGGTGGCAAAAGGCATTCTATGGTCGTCTATCATCAATTGATCCATCAACTGGAAAAGCTACATTAGATTTTGCAGTAGATCAAGATGCTGAACAGCGAGTATTTCTTGAAATAGCCAATAATGTACCTAGAAGTGACTTAATCGCTATTGAAGTGCTCGAGTTCCCAGGTATCAACTTTGTTTGGTGGGGCTGCATAGCTATGATGCTCGGATTAGGATTAGGATCATTTTACAGACTTTCGTCAAAATGAACATTGGAATAATCGGTTCGGGGAATGTTGCCTTTCAGTTATCAAGGGGACTTTTTAATGCAGGTCATAAAATTGACTTTGTACACAGCCGAAACTCCAAAACAGGAAAACAGCTAGCAAAAAAATACGATAGTATATTTATTACAGACCTTTCTGTCTTACCACCAACAGATGTAATTCTGATCGCTGTTAATGATGATCAAATTGAAAATGTATCCAGCCAAATCGAGCCAGATTCATCACGGATCGTTCTGCATACTTCGGGTGCTATACCTTCGACTGCTCTTAATGATCATGAAAAGTATGGTATACTTTACCCTCTTTACAGCTTTTCACATAAGCGAAGGCTAAGTCTTAAGAAAATACCATTTCTAATTACGTCATCAGATGATGAGGTGATTAGCACTCTAAGAACGCTTGCTCTTAATCTAACTTGGAAAATATATCAAGTCACTGATGAAGATAGAGCACATCTTCATGTAGCCGCTGTATTTGCCAATAATTTTGCCAATTTCATGATGTCGCAAGCATTTGACATGGTGGAAAAGCATGACTTGGACCTAGACATTCTTCTTCCTATAATCCAGCAAAGTGCCCAAAATTGGAATAGAGGAATTGCAAAAGAGAAACAGACAGGACCAGCAATGAGAGAGGATTACAGGACCATGGATCGTCACATTGACTTAATCAAAGACAGCAGTATCAAAAAAATGTACAAACTCATTAGCCAAAATATCATAAAATTCAACAAATGAGAATAGTCGGCGAAGTACCCCACCCTAGTTATAAGATTAGCATTTTACAAAACATGGGAAGATTTACATTGAAAATAGAGGCTGATGCTATTGAGCAATCGTATAAACTTCGTGAAAGCGATAAGATTCAAAATGCTTCAGACGTCATGGCCCTGGTTACACCAGCCTTTTTAAAGAAAGTAGATCGAGTATTTCTTGACCTGGGAGATAATTTAATGCATTTGTTGGACCTTTCAACAGAAGACGATGACGACGATGTACCTATGGTAGAAGGTATCTTATAAAAGCAAAGTTAATTTATCATGTCTCTACCTAGCAAGGTGATCTTCAAAACAGAACGTCTATATCTGACTGAATTTTCACCTGATATTGCGAAAGAATTCTATGAGCTCAACTCAGACAAAGAAGTTTTAAGATACACTGGTGATCAAGCCTTTGCAAACATAAAATCAGCAATAGACTTTCTACAAGAATACGATAGCTATGAAAAGCATGGTTTTGGTAGATGGAGCCTCTATACTAAAGAAAATGACACGTGGATTGGCTGGTGTGGACTCCGTAAGAACACCCTAGGACATGTGGATCTTGGTTTTAGATTACATAGGAGATTCTGGAACAACGGCTATGCGACCGAGGCATCAAATGCTTGCCTCAAATATGCTTTTGAAAATCTAGAGCTGGATCTCATCATTGCTCGATCAAACGTCAATAATCAAGCCTCAATAAAAGTAATTAAAAAGTTATCTTTACTACAGTGGAAAACAGAAATAGATCCCGAAATGGGCGAAACAATTTATTTCCAGATTTCACGAGAAATGTATATGTCTAATAGGATTTAAGACGTTTATAAATAGTAGAAAACAATCAAAACGAAATAAGAACATGCCAAATAGAAAACGAGTTAGATCTGGAGTACAATGGGAAGATATAGTTGCTTACTCTCGAGCTGTTCAAGTAGGTAATATCATCGAAGTTGCTGGTACTACGGCGGTGAATAAACAAGGTGAATTTGTAGGTGAAAACGATCCCTACGAGCAGACACTTTTCATAATTAGAAAGGCCGAAGAAGCGCTTAACGACCTTGGTGCTGATCTAAGTGATGTAATCAGAACAAGAATATACGTAACAAATATCGAAGATTGGGAAACAGTTGGAAAGGCTCACGGAGATTGCTTTCGTGGAATCTATCCTGTAACAACTCTTGTAGAAGTCAGTAGATTAATCGACCCGCGATTACTAGTTGAGATTGAGTTTTCAGCAGTAATGCGTGAAGTGATCGAATAATTTTATAGGATGCAGACTACATCACTCATTTATTTTTGATCGAATAAATCCTTCGATCATTTGGACGGCGTTGTCGAACTTATACTCATTGTTAATGATAATATCAGCTTGTCTTTTGAAAGGAAGTATATAGTTCTGATAAGCTGGTGTAACGTGATACTCATAACGATACAAGACATCATCTATCGGATAGTTCCGTTCAACCTGATCACGCTGTATTCTTCTTTTTAACTTGACAATATCTGAAGCATCAACGTAGACTTTTAGATCCATAAGTTTACGCATCTCTTCATAGTAAAAAACAAATAGTCCTTCCACAACGATAATTGGAGCACTATCTATTTTTATAACTCTGGATTCCCGCAGTTCATTATTAAATGTATACTCCGTAAATTCAATCGACTTACCCTCCATCAGAGTTCGTATGTCTTGCAAAAATTGCTTTTCATTCAGGCATGTCGGCAGATCAAAATTGGTTACTCCATTTGCATCTTGTAACTGCTGGGTTCGATCCAAATAATAATTATCCTGCGAAATCAAGCATAATTCATCCTCTGAAAACTTCTCACGTAAGAGCTTTATGATACTTGTTTTACCAGATCCACTACCTCCAGTAATTCCTATGATAAAAGGCTTCTTCATTAGTTAGCAATTATTCCTGCGATTGCGGCAGTTAAAAAACAGGCGATTGTACCTGCTATTAAAGCTTTTAATCCAAGCTCCGTCAATGCTTTTCGCTGACCTGGTGCAATAGCGCCGATTCCTCCAATTTGTATTCCAATAGAAGCAAAATTAGCAAAACCACACAAGGCATATGTAGCAATCAAGAGAGATTTTCTCTCTAGCTCAACACCTGCTTGTCTAAGATTATCAAGTTCAGCGTAGGCTACAAATTCATTAATCATGGTCTTCTGACCTAATAGTTGACCTACGTAGAGAACATCTGTATTTGGTGTTCCAAGTAGCCATGCAAAAGGTGCAAATATTACACCCATAATATAAGTGAAATTTAGACCTTCATATCGACCACCAGTACTTTCAACAATCCAAGAATCAATTACTTCTGGACTTAGAAACATCAATATCTTATTAACCAATGCAATAAGTGCTGTGAAAACTACAAGCATTACAGCAACATTTACAGCAAGTTTTAGGCCGTCACTAGTACCTTTTGAAATAGCATCAAGTAGATTATGATAATCTGGCTTTTGCATTCTTAACTCCTTATTTTCTTTATTTTCTAGCGATTCTGGGAATATGATCTTCGACGCTACAATAGCGGCAGGAGCAGAGATTAAACTTGCAGTGATTAGGTGCTTTGCGTAAAAAAGCTCCATTACGGGATCACCACCGCCTAGAAAACCAACATATGCTGCAAATACACCTCCGGCTATAGTTGCCATTCCTCCTGTCATTAGACAAAGTAACTCTGACCTCGACATGCCTTCCAAATAGGGTTTAACTACCAACGGAGCTTCAGTCTGTCCGATAAACACATTAGCAGCTGTAGCCAATGATTCTGGACCACTAAGCCCCATGGTGCGAGACATAACCCAAGCCATTCCTTTGACAACTAATTGAAGTATCCCTAGATAGTATAGAATTGCAGTAAGTGCAGAGAAAAACACGATCGTGGGTAAAACCTTAAAGGCAAAAATATACCCAAATGTATTTAGGTCGGTCACTAGATTACCAAACATGAACTCAGCACCTGCTTCACTTACGTTTAAAACCTTTGTGAAAATTTTGGCTACTTTATCGAAGAAAAGATTCACCATTGGAACCTTCAATAGCAAAAGCGCAAGCGTCAGTTGAAACCCCATTCCTATGCCGACTAGCTTCCAATCTATTCGTTTTCTATTGTTGCTCAACAACACACAAATACCTAGTAATACTGCGATAGCTAGTGCGCCTCGCGCTAGTGACATACCAAAACTCATGGTTTAATTCCTTTGTTGACGCAAAATAGATAAATTATTCGTAACGCGGCAAAAATAGCCAATATGCGACTTGTTATAACATTTAGTAGAGCACTAATTCCATAATCTCTCTATCGTAAAGTGACATAAATTACAATCATTTTTTTGGCTTAAAGCACTACTTAGAAGCTAGCAATTCTCGTCGAAAGGCTAGCTCGCGACTCTAACCCTATTAGCATATTGTATGCATGGCACACAAAAGAGGCAATCGCTATGCGATTGCCTCTCATTTACTCTCATGCTGTAGATGTAATTACTTAGTCAGCAAGTTTGATTAATTTCTTAACAAATACCTTATTTGAAGTCTTTATCTGAACCGTGTACAATCCTGGTACTGTAAATATACTTCCATTAAATCTTTCGACTTCTCCCCCATTTACCAATGTACTTGAAACAACTTTACCAGATACATCTGATATAACTATTCTAGCCAGTTCATCATTCAATTCTGAAAGATCAATAGCAACGTTTGATGTGAAAGGATTTGGATAAACTTCAACATCGCCCGAGATTTCATTTTGTACCATGTTCCTTCTTATCAAGTTAACTGAGGATGTTTCAGTTAATACTCCTTTCCCTAAATACGCTAGTTGACTTCCCAAATCTGACTGAAGTTCTGAAACAGCTTCTCGAAGAGAAATACTAAACAATGGCCCATCGACATCTGCATCCGATATCTGACTCCACAGTACTCTTAGATATTCGTCAACTTTTACATTATCGGTACTGATATCTAAATAGTCCGAGCTAATTGAAACGAAGTTTTCACTGTTGATCCCTTCAAATGTTAAGTCAATTCCAACCAATTCATTTGCCTCTCCGTAGAAATTGACAATATACTCATCATTTTCCTCGATTACTTCAAATTCTAATTCATACGAAGTTCTAGTATCAATACTCTCGCTAGTGAACTGGTGAGATCCATTGACATCAGCAACCTTGATAGTTGTCCAGTCAAAATCTTGCATCTCGCCGACTAGAGCTGTTTTAGGATAATCGAATGGATCAGACAAGCCATCTAAATCAAATTCAGAAGGATATGCAACCCATGAGTGATTATTCTTGAAATAGTCTTGATAACCAAGTATAACTTTTCGAATTTGTATAATATCAGAACCCGAAACAGCACCATTATTGTTTACATCCGCTGCTATAATTGAGCTATTAGACTCAAGAGGTGCAATTCCTAGAATATGCTTCTGGATGGTGATGATATCTAGCGTAGTTACTCCCATCAAAATATCTTGATCATCTTCGATGTGCATTGTGGCAATTTCAGAATAAGCATCAGGATTAACAAAGTATGTACCATTCTCATCAGTAGAGAGATGCACAACACCTTGCTCTATATCTTCGATTACAACATCCGCAGATTTATTTGTGTACCCTTCACTGGATGTCACACTACCGCTTTGTAGTGTATTTGAACAGAAATTACCATTATCTTGAACTAGGAATGTTGTACTGCAGAAGTCTTGATTCCCGGCAATATCTGTTACATAAACCTTTATGAATTGAAATCCAAGTTCATCGCAGGTATACATACGTTCAGTATCGTCTACATCCGGTGAAAAACTAAATCGCAAGTCTTCTTGAGCATCACAATTGTCAAAAGATCCAGCATCAAAATCTTCAGCATTGATGGTGATCATTCCCATTGCGCTAATACTTGCAACGAAGCCAGTTTTACAGTAAGGAGTTGGTTGCTTATCGTTGGGAAGAATTGTCAAATTCTGCGAGCGAGCTGTTGAATTGCCACATCCATCACTTACGATCCAGAAAATCTTATGTTCGCCAAGAGGCAGAACGTCTAGACCGTTATTGCCAGTAGAGATGTTACTTCCTGATGCCCAACCTGTTGCTGGAAAATCAATTACATTATCATTGTTATAATCTACCCTGTAAAGGTATGACAGATACTCTGCATCAGTACAAACATCAGTTGCTGACGCTGATACTGAGATCGAACTAAAATCACAGAAATCTGCTATGTGTGTAATATCCTCTGGTTCAAAAATTGGCGCTTCGTTATCAAATGCATCTATTTCAATATAAAATTCAAAGTAACCATTTTTACTATTGTAAGGGTCAATTTCACCAGTAACAATATCAACAAAATTATCATCAAATGTACATTGATCAATTACCTCATAGTGTACCAAATACTTTTTACAAGCACCACCAGCAAATTGAAAAGAATCAACCTCAACATCAAGACCGACTTCCGTGCACAAGCCAACAATATCAATATCTAAGACGGGAATTTCAAAACCATCGTTACATTCTATCTGAAGTGCAGGAAGATCATCATCATTGTCGTTAACATTATCATTTACACTACACCAATTGTATGTATTGTTGTTCAAGTCAGCAAATTGGATTCGATCACAAGTAAGGGTGTTATCAGCATCTGTAGAAACGGTAATCACTTGCGTGCATGAAACTGAATTAATAGAGTTTGCAGCTGTGAACGTTCTAAAAATAACACCAGCACCACAATTAGCATTGGATACAGCAGATTGTGTAACACTTGCTTCACATGCAAATTCGACCGATGGCTCACCAAATAGTTCATCAAGCAGATCCGCATCCCCAAGGTCAATTCCCTGCAAATCAATACAAGAAATCTCAATCGGTCCAGGACATATCAAAATCGGTGCTAGCTTATCTTGCACCTGTACCTCAACCATAACGAAATTACAATTGTCCCCGCTAGAACCGAAAGTGTCATCTTGATCTGCATCATCGCAAACTCTTAGCTGCACCATCTGTGGTTCTCCAACATCGCTACAACAGAAGTGAACAACGTCATTAAACTGGTAATTATCGTTTCCTGCTGGTGGAAGGTAATCAACGCTTTGACATGAATTCACCATTCTAATGATATCAAAGCCAACATCCGTACAAGCATCATAAGAACCATCATCGAATGATTCCGCAAATAGCTTTGCTGTACCATCAGCAGAAAGGCTCACAGTAAGTGAAGTTTCAGCATTTATAACCGGTGCAGTCAAATCTGCGAAAACTATTGTGAAAGGTATAATTGTTTTGTTTCCACAATCATCTGTCCCTACAGCGTCTATTGTGTAAGGACTTCCCAAAATTGGTTCTTGAACATAAAAAGTTCCACCGCTTATTTCTCCTTGATTTGATTCGTAAGTCACACTTGCTGCATTGCAGTTGTCTAGGGCAGCTATCAAAGGTAGACCATATTCACCTTCGCAGTTAGTGTTTACAGGTACTACAATATTTTCAGGTACTGAAAAGGTAGGCCCTTCAACATCTATAACTTTTATGATTTGAGTTTGCTCCGCTGTTATACCAGAACACCAATCTACCACAGTCCAGTGTCGAAGCACTTTGTAGGTTGTTCCGCAAGTCTCAATTACATCATCAGAATAATAAATAATCAATTCTGCACATCCGTTACCAAGCGCAGGCTCTCCTGTCCCTGGTATGAAACCTACTTGGGTTGCTGAAGGCAAACCATTAGCATCTAATGCAAAGTCTATCCCCTCTTTATCGCATTGAAGTGCATCTTCGTTACCCTCAAGACTATCATAATTTGGAGGAAAGACTAAATCTTCAAATGCATCTTTTAATACGGTTGTGACTTGCGTACAAGATTCACTAGAGTTTCCATTTATATCCACTACTATCCATGTGCGGACAATTTGCTTGTAAAAAGTATCTTGGCAAGTACCAAATATTTCATTTTCGTCTAAAATGACATCCGCTATAGCGCAATTTTCAAATACATCAGGTACTACGGCATCTGTATTGGCACCGCATGCCACGGTAGTGTCTTGGCAATCTGTAAAGATAGGATCTAACTTGTCTTCGATGAATACTGTTCCCCAACAGCTGTTGCCCGTTTCCAGGTCAGTAACTGATACATCAACCGTTTGATTGAGCAAGCTCACATCAAGGATAACCGACTGACCATCCCCAAAATCATTCTCTACATAAACACCAACCGGATTGCCGTCGAAACTGGCAAAAACAGTATAATCTTCGTAGCATCCATAATTATTCCCTTCCAAAAGCATGTCAGCAGAGACCAGAACTTCGCAATCTTGATCAAAGGACAAATTCACTTGTCCATTGCATGCTAAGGTATTATTTGAAGTCTCAAACTCCTCGACTGTTATCATATAAGAGCAAATCAGGACATTACCGTTCATCTCAGTTCCTTCATAAGTTACGATGTAGGGAGAATTTTCTTTGTCCAAAAAATCGCCATTCATGGGACCTGCTACCTGAACAAATACTATTGAATCACTACAATTGTCCATCGCCGTCGGATCCATCAAATAGATGGTTGTTCCACAATCACCCGGATCCAAAGATATTGTCATGTCAGATGGACAAACGATCATTGGACCCTCAAAATCACCTATCGTCAATTCATCATCGAAGAAAACAGGTGGACAAATACCATCAAATGAAGTTGTAAAGCTTCCTATTGGAAACGGGAACTCTGCTGTGGCGTTATTGGTCTCATTATCTAATGCATTAGCACCTGAATAGTCCCACAGAGTGTCAATAAAAACACCAAGATTAATTTCGTCATTAGTTTTTCTATAAGTCCAACCATCTTGGTAATTCCATGTTTGCCCAGTCCCATCTACATCTATATCTCCAAAAACATCGATAACATTTCCGTTACAGAAAAGCTCTATCGCATCATCACCATTTATTAAAGCAGCATTACTTACAAAATCAGGTTTGAACCCAAAAAACGCCTCAAATTCTGTTGAGTCCGAGGCAATATAAATAAAAGTACCCTCAGATACTTGCATTTGATCAAAGGTAAATTCTTCTCCGTCTGTTCCATTCCCATTGTTCGCAGAACCTACTCCATAATCAGAAAGATTTGAAATATCCTGGACAGCGTAAAGCTCTATTGCTTTTGGTAATCCGCCTGGAATCGGTCCATCAACAACACCTGTTATCATCATATTACCGCATGCGGTTAGAGTATTTCTGATTGTATATGTCCCTTCTGCAGTTTGATTAAGCGTCACTTCTCCTGTAGCTGGGTCTAAGGCAATACTGTCAGGATCTCCTTCAACGACACTATATATGCCATCTTCGCCTGTAACGTGAATAGGAAACAATGAACCATTCCCTGGACATATTGTGTCTACTTGATATGAAAACTCTGGATCACCATTTTCAACTAAATAAATTGGCACCATAACTGAATCAACTCCACAAACACCTTCAACTTTCCATTGTAGTAAAGTTATCTGATTTAGCTCTGAAGCATCTGGATTATAGACAGTAACGGCCGCAGTTGCATCATCGAAGCTTCCTGATCCACCTGACCAAGAACCAGACAGTCCTTCATCAGCAGGCATGGCCTCAATCTCTATTGGAATCACACCACATGCATATGCTGTATTTTTAACCAACGTTGCATTTGGAAGTGGATTTACTATAATAATAACTTGAGTTGGAGCACTCTCCATTTGACCATCATCGGCAGTAACCCAAATGGTATCTGGGCTTGTCTCTGCAGTGGTCATGGGATCGTACGAAAGTTGGTTCGCTGCTACTGGCACAGTCACTCCTGGTATAGGCACTTCATCGTAGAAATTAAACGTAGTAGGACCACTCGACTCAAGCTCACCGAAAATCTCAATATTATCGAAAGCGACCTCTTCACTCCCAGCATCCATATATACTAAGATGTCTATTATGAGTTCGGTCGCTCCAGCAGTTTCACTATTTGGAATTGAATAACAAAAAGTTGCAGCATCATTCAGTATTTGAGGACCATCAACTCCGTCACCATCGCAGTTTAAGTCATGATTTAATGATGAATTGAATGAATCACCATCTAGTGCTGACTCGAAACACAGCGATCTTTGCGAAACACCGTCAATACTGTAATCTACCCAAACATGATCATTGTCATCATAATTCCCCTCATTAGGTCCTTTCTCATTTCCAGCTGCTAAATCAATACAAACTTGAATATCTGTATAACTTGATATATCAACTGCATTTAAGGTAAGTACCTGTTCGTCATTGCCATTTCCTCCATTATCATCTGTATCTTCTGCTGCCCAGAACAAATTGGTGCCATCTTGAAATGAATATGGTCCCGACACATTTGAAATGTTTGATCCATCAGTTATATTGAAGTGATCATTATTGCTATCGTTGAACGGCATATCGGTAGAATAACCAATCCCGCCACCGTCAAAATCTTCAAAAGCTATTAAGACAGGATCCTGCCCTTCCTCTCCACTTCCCTCGGGAATAATCACCGTAGATCCACCATCACAGACCTCAATATTTTCAACAATTGGTGGTTCTGCGAGATATATTATTGTAAATGAGGATACTACAAATACTAATAATAAACCAATTGATATTCCATTATGTAATCGAATGTTCATGTATTCTCGGGTTTTCGTTTCACAGTAAAAACTAGTCACAATTTTATGCTAATTATCCCTCATTTCATAATTTTTACATTAAATAAATGTTATCATATACACATAATTACATATTGGCAGAATTGTTATATGTTAGTTTCTAATTCTTAGCACTAAGACCTTTGATTACACGATCTTTAGTTCAATAATCTTAACTAACAAGGATATTTTTTATCTTTAGAATTAAATACTAACTGGTTAAGCTAACTTAATTTACATTTTAGTACACTTTCACTTAAACACTTTATATAATGATGAAACATTTACTTACATTACTTTTTATTGCAGCAACCTTCTCATATGTTACCGCACAGTCTTTTAGCGATGACTTTGAGTCCTATGATGTAGGCTCATATGTGGGAAACAATGCTGACGAATGGACCACTTGGAGTGGTGCTACAGGAGGTGCCGAAGACGCACAAGTTGTTGATGACAAAGCAAACAGCGGTTCAAAATCAATTTACTTTTACAGCACTGGACAAGGTCCTCAAGATGTCGTTCTTGACTTTGGCGCTAAATACACAACAGGTGTTTTTGATATGACCTTCAGTATTTTTGTTACTGAAAACACATCTGCCTACTGGAATTTCCAACAAGAGGAAATGATCGGAGTAACTTGGGCGGGTAATGCATGGTACAGAAATGATGACCGTCTAACTGTCGATGCAGGAGCTGAAGTTTTATTTACACCTTTCGAAGCTGGCGCATGGAACAAAGTTGAGTATAATATTGACTTGGACAACAATGAGTGGATTATCAAGATTAATGATGTATGTGTAGGTACACTACTTGCACCCGCAGCAGTTGCCTCACTTGATATCTTCCCACTCACAGATAATGCTACTACTTCAGAGTTTTGGATTGACGACGTGTCGTTCAACTACACTGAAACTATGATTGAAAAAGAGTTGGATGTTGTCCTAACAGATGTAGCATCCGTAGGCCCTGCATTTGTTGGCAATACTGCTGACCTAGGTGTAACAGTTGTAAATACTGGAACCGTAACGGTCGAAGATTTGGAGCTTTCTTTGGATATCGACGGAACTGCATCTAATGAATCATATTCAGACCTAGCACTTGCTCCAGGAGAAAGCGTTGATTTGTCTTTTCCAGGAGCCCTGGATGTAAAGCAAGGCGTAAACGTTGTTGCAATGGGAGTTTCAAGCATTAATGGACTTGGTTCTGATGATTCACCTTGTAATAACAATGTTGTAACAGGTGTGACAGGAATTAAGCTAGCTGAAGATAAGCGTGTTGTTGCTGAAGAAGGAACAGGAACTTGGTGTCCATGGTGCCCAAGGGGAACTGTATACATGGGTTTAATGAAGGAAAAATACGATGATCGATTTATTGGAATTGCCGTTCACAATGGTGATCCAATGACAGTCACTGAATATGATAACTATGTCGGAGCTTTTCCTGGTTTCACTGGTTATCCTGGTGTAATTGTAGATAGAATTTCTGTTGTCGACCCTTCTGGCATGGAATCTCCGATGATCTCTAGATTACAATTAGATGTTAATTCAACTTTCGGAATTCAAGCAACTTATGACGAGGAACTTAAAGAGCTAGTGGCGACTGTTACAGTTAACGCAAAAAACGATCTACCAAGTAATAGAAGATTGGTAGTTGTTCTGGTAGAAGATGACGTTACGGGAACTGGCGCAGCGTACGCACAAGCCAATGCATATGCAGGTGGTGGAAACGGCCCAATGGGAGGATATGAAGACTTACCTTCTCCTGTACCTGCTTCTCAAATGGTCTACGATGACGTAGCTCGTGCATTATTTACACCTGCCAACGGCATGGCACTAGGAGAAGAAATTACCGCGGGAAGTTCGAAAGACTTTACTTTTGGTACTGTGCTTTCAGATGAAATCGAAACAGAACATTTAAGAATTGTAGCATTCTTAGCTCTACCATCTCCAGTAAGATCTATTGACAATGCGTACGAAGTTTCTTTTGAGGAAGCTATTTTAGCTAACAACAAAGAATTTGATATTGATATTGCTGTTGATGTATTTCCAAATCCAACTGGTGACATTACAAATATTGCACTTGATTTAGGAAACAGCGCCAATGTTGACATTCAATTGGTAACAATGACTGGACAGCTTGTTTCTTCTAGAAATTATGGAAAACTTAGTGGTAATCAAATATTCACTATTGATGCTTCAAATCTATCTAATGGTATGTATAATGCTATTATATCGATTGATGGCAAAAAAGTTAACAAACGAATCGTTGTATCTCACTAAAAGTGAGCTTCAAACGAGCACAAAAAAAGCCTGGCAAGATAACTTGTCAGGCTTTTTCTTGTTCTATACTGAGTTAAACTACAATGGAATATTACCGTGTTTTCTGGTTGGCCGTTGTACTTCTTTATTCTTTAGCATATGAAAGGCTTTGATTAGCTTTCTTCGCGTTTCGCTTGGAACAATAACTTCATCTATGAATCCACGATGAGCCGCTTTGTATGGATGTGCAAACTCTTCAGCGTAAAGCTTCTCTTTCTCGGCTAGTTTAGCTTCTGGATTGTCTGAAGCCTTAATCTCTCTTCTAAATATAATCTCACTTGCTCCCATCGCTCCCATTACTGCAATCTCTGCTGAAGGCCATGCGAAATTCATATCGGCACCTATGTGTTTTGAGTTCATTACGTCATAAGCTCCACCATATGCTTTTCTTGTGATTAATGAAATGCGAGGAACAGTTGCTTCACTAAACGCATAGAGTAATTTAGCACCATTTGTAATAATCCCGTTCCATTCTTGATCAGTTCCAGGTAAAAATCCTGGAACATCTACTAGGACTAGCAATGGAATATTGAAACAGTCGCAAAAACGAACAAATCTAGCTGCTTTACGGCTACTATCAACGTCTAGAACTCCTGCTAGTGAAAATGGTTGATTGGCTACTATTCCGATACTCTTTCCACCGATTCGAGAAAACCCAACAATAATATTATCTGCAAAGTCTTTATGAACTTCGAAGAAGCTATCTTCATCAACGAGCTCATTAATAACCAATTTCATATCATAGGGAGTATTGGAACTTTCGGGAATGAAGGAATCCAACTTTGGTCGCAATTCATCATTCAATACATAGTCTAGATCTTTGGGTTTTTCATGCTGATTCTGTGGAATATATGACAACAATTGCTTGATCTTAAGAATGCAAGCTAAATCATTTGGCGCAGTTAAATGTGTTACACCACTCTTAGTAGCATGTGCTCTACTTCCTCCCAATTCTTCTGCTGAAACTTCCTCATTTGTTACCGTTTTCACCACATTTGGACCTGTCACGAACATATAAGAAGACTTGTCCACCATTACTGTAAAATCCGTAATCGCAGGCGAATAAACTGCTCCTCCAGCACATGGTCCCATGATGGCAGAGATCTGAGGAATAACTCCAGAGGCGATCGTATTTCGGAAAAATATATCAGCGTAACCCCCAAGAGACTTAACCCCTTCTTGAATGCGTGCACCACCAGAATCATTAAGTCCAATAAGCGGAGCACCGTTCTGCATTGCTAAATCCATTAATTTGCAGATTTTCTCAGCATGTGTTTCACTTAAAGATCCTCCAAATACCGTAAAATCTTGGGCAAATACGTAAGTCAAACGTCCTGCGACTGTACCATAACCAGTTATCACACCGTCACCCAAATAATTCTCCTTTTCCATCCCGAAATCAGTACTTCTATGTTTTACAAACATTCCAATTTCCTCCCATGACCCTTCATCAACTAGTAAAGTTATTCTTTCCCTGGCAGTGAGTTTTGACTTGGCATGCTGCTTTTCTATTCTCGATAACCCTCCTCCTTGTAAGGCTTCGTCCTTTAACTCTTGAAGTTTTTCAAATTTATCCTGCATTTGATCCTTTCATTTTGATTGTGAACAAATATATGCGTAGTGTCAACAATTTAAGCAACTAAGTATTCTTAGAAATGGGTACATTCTGAGACCATAAATCATTGAAAATAGCAAATAGACTCACAAACGACCTCCGAAATTTTAACTAAAGTCAGATAAGAAGGTTTTCATTCTTCTCAGAGCTTCTATTAATTGCTCATCTGATGCAGCATAAGAAATCCTTATACAGTTGGAATCCCCAAAAGCTGAACCTGCCACGGTAGCGACAAAAGCTTTTCGCAGCAATAATTCTGAAAAGTCAGTGGAATTGTTAATCGTATCTTCTCCATTGGATTTTCCAAAAAAGCTACTCACATCAGGAAATATATAAAAAGCTCCTTTTGGATCATTAGTTTTTATACCTGGAATGTCTTTTAGTCCTTTGATCATCAAATGTTTTCTCTTCCTGAATGCTTCACGCATTTCACGCGTAGGTGTCATGTCTGACATCAAGGCATGTGCCGATGCAATCTGAGAAAATGCTGCTGCACCAGAAGTAACCTGTGACTGAATTCTCGAACAAGCTTTTGCCAACCAGGCTGGAGCTCCCATGTAGCCAATTCTCCATCCAGTCATAGCAAATCCTTTTGCCATTCCATTAACAGTAGCGACTTGGTCTTTCATAAAGTCGAAAGAACCAATTGATACGTGTTTTTCGTCGAAGGTAATATACTCATATATTTCGTCAGATATCACAAATAAATCTGGTTTTGAGTCGATAACTTTTGCGAGATCATGCAATTCTTCTTTGGAGTACATCGTCCCTGTTGGATTGCAAGGTGATGAGAAAATGACCACTTTAGATTTATCAGTGATCGCTTCTTCCAATTGGCTAGGAGTAACCTTAAAGTCATTGTCTATTCCTGCTTTTACGCAGACCGGCACACCTCCATTCATTGTCACTATATCAAAATAAGACACCCAATATGGTGTAAAGATGATGACTTCATCACCTGGATTTACAAGAGCCGCCATCAAATTTGCTATTGATTGCTTTGCACCGCAAGAAACCATAATCTGATCTGCCGAAAAATGTAAATCATTATCACGTTTAAATTTTTCTATTATTGCCGAGACAAATTCCTTATGCCCTGGTACCGGCGTATACTTCGTATAGCCATTATCCAAGGCCTTCTTGGCAGCCTCCTTGATGTGATCAGGTGTATCAAAATCTGGTTCTCCAAGACTAAGACTAATAACATCGTTCCCTTGAGCTGAAATCTCGCGTGCAAGCTGCGCCATTCTGATGGTCGCTGATTCATTAATAAGTGATAGTCTGTCAGATAGGTGATTATTGCTCATTGGTTCTTTTTTTGCTTTACGAGAGTACGTTATGTACTTATCATCTTCATTTTTTGATTCTAAATTGCTATGCACAATAATAGATAATGCATCTAATTTTCTGATAATATCTCCCCAACATAATTTTTAAGAGGAGACAAATTTCGTCATGAAGTCAATCTAAATAAATATTCTACTCCTTGGTTTTTGCATGATCAGAATTCCTAGCCGCTTTCAATAGCCTCTTTCTATATTTACGCTCTTCCTTCTGTCTTTGGATTTTAGCCATTTTCTCTTCCTTCCCAAATGTCAGATGCTCCTTACTCTTAATCTTATAATGTTGAAAAAGCTCCTCTTTGTTTTCAGTCCACTCTGCAGATTCAGCATATTTCCCAAGATTAGTTTTTTGGCGCAAAGCCTCGAAAACACTAACGGCACAAGCAACGGAAATATTCAAACTTTGCACCATTCCATATTGAGGTATAAGGAAATTCCCGTCTAATTGTCGCAGTAGTTCATCAGAAAGACCTTCGTGTTCATTTCCAAATACTAGAGCTATTGATTCTGAAAAATCAAGGTCATACAAACTCTTTGACTCCGAAGACATATGCGTTCCATATAACTTATCATACTTTTTCCTGATCTCTTTGACTGCTAGTTCGACTGATCGAAAAGTATGTATTGCTACCCATTTTCTGCTACCCGAAGAAACCTTGTTATCCATTTCATACCGTTCGATATCAATTCGCTCATCTGTAATGATTGCATAGATCTCTGATATACCTACAGCATCACAGCTACGTATTACCGCTGCTATATTATGGGGATCATGAATATTTTCAAGAACAACTGTAAGATCAAATTGACGTTTACTAACGACATCTCTCATTCTTTTCTTCCGTTTATCCGTCAAAAAACCTGTTACATCCATCACTTGAGCGTCTGAAATTGATCTTCTATAAACTGAATAATCCTCAAATTTTGATTTTCAAAGTATTCGACCGATTGATCTTCTGCACTTTCATCTGTCATAACAGGCTGAATGTTGAAGCGAGTGGAAAGATATTCTAAATTATCTTGATCTAGTTTTTGCACAAAACCAGTTCCGTATTGTTTCAGTGCACGTCCCAAAAAAAGTAAGTTATCATAACCTTCATAGGCTTCATCCATCGGAAAGCAATTATGCTCTTCGAAAAAATCAGATTGAAATTGCTTTTCCATAGGACCGCTAACATCTACAAAACGCGACATTACGATTCTAACATTCATATTAACTAAGTAGTCATAAGATAGCTTATCCATTGAGTGCATGACTGGCATTCCATAAACATATACTTCATTATCAAGCTTCTCTACATTGATTCTTCTGAGAAAATCATAAATAAACTGAGCATCTCGACTAGAATAATTGGGCAGGACAAAAACAGTTGCTTTATCGTCTAACAACCTATTCTTAATAATTTCGTATTCTGCTGAAAGTGAATCTTGATCAAAGGTAAAGGTCTTTAACGGTTGTTCTTCTTCAAGTATGATCTCCGCAGTTTCTTGGAAATATTTAAACCTATCAGTGTCTCTTGTATTTTGTCTACCGACTAAGAAAATCTGTTCTTTTGAGAATTCTTTTAGCGCATGCTCCGTAATAGCTCGATAGTATTCTGTCAGGAATGGATTGAATTGAATATAGTAGGGATTCTCTTTTGCTACACTTTGACTGCTGTACCAAGGAGAAATGATTGGCATTCTATTCTCTTTTCCAAATTCCGCCAAAGTTACTAAACACTCTTTCTTGATCGGTCCCATAATTGCATCAGTCTCTTGGGGCAGTTGTTGATCTAGGATCTGCTCAATTCGACTTTTACTTTCTTCAGAATCAAATACATCTAAGGTTAATCTGACACCTTCTTCCTCCAACTGCTCCATGGCCAATTGCATTCCACCATAGTAGTGCAGATATTTAAGAGATCGCAAATCATTCGAATTCTCAACATTGAGATCCATCTCGTTGATTTCAAAAGGAATAAATGCAGCAACGCGATAGGAATACTTTAAAATGGTTTCGTATTCTGCTTCTTCCTCACTCTTCTCTTCGGATGTAATAGGTGGAAATTTGTCTTCTGGAAGTTTTGTCCAACGAGTAGTATCGACTTTGGTCGGTTTGTCTTTTGGTGGCTTGGTCTTTACCGTATCTTTATCGTACTTAGACTTACCAAAAACCCCACAGGAAGAAAGAGTAATCGTGCAAAGGAAAATAAAACCAAAAACAAGCAGATTTCTACTCCCACTCAATTGTTGCAGGCGGTTTTGTACTGATATCATAGACGACTCGATTTATTCCTTTTACTTCATTGATAATTTCGCTGGAGATTTTTGCCAACAGTGGATGTGGGAGTGGACTCCATTCAGCTGTCATTCCATCAACTGAATTAACACAACGCAGAGCAATTGAAAATTCGTATGTACGCTCATCACCCATTACTCCTACAGATTGCACAGGAAGTAAGATTGCTCCTGCTTGCCATACACGATCGTACCAGCCACTTTCTTTTAGATTTTTGACATATATCCAATCTGCATCTTGGCAAAGACGAACCTTTTCTTCTGTAATTGCACCTAAGACTCTTATCGCTAATCCAGGCCCTGGGAAAGGGTGACGATTAATCAATTCATGCGAGAGACCAATTTCTAAACCTACTTTCCTTACCTCATCTTTAAAAAGCATACGAAGAGGTTCGACAATCTTGAGGTTTAGTTTATCGGGTAAACCACCTACATTGTGATGTGACTTGATTGTAACTGAGGGACCGTGCACACTCACAGATTCTATTACATCTGGATAGATCGTACCTTGAGCCAACCATTTTGCTCCTTCTATTTTCTTTGATTCTCTCTCGAATACTTCGATGAAGACACGACCAATAATTTTTCGCTTTGTCTCAGGGTCACTTTCACCAGCTAGTTCAGAAAGAAATTCCTGACTCACATCGATTCCTTTGACATTTAGACCTTTCCCCTTGTAAGACTCCAAGACTTCCTGAAATTCATACTTACGTAGCAATCCGTTATTCAAAAATATACATGTAAGATTCTTTCCAATAGCTTTATGAAGCAAGAATGCAGCAACAGAACTATCAACTCCACCAGACAAACCTAATATAACCTTATCGTCTTGGAGTTTTTCTTTTAGTTCCTCTACGGTTCCTTCTACAAATTGAGCTGGTGTCCATATCGACTCAACTCCTGCGATCTTCCGTATGAAGTTGTGGAGAAGTTTTTTTCCTTCCACACTGTGATGCACTTCTGGATGAAACTGAATTCCGTAAACAGGCTTTTCATAAGCATCGTCTTCTGACTTAAAAGCAGCAACAGGAATACTATCAGTGGTAGCAATGATTTCAAAATGATCAGGCACTTCGATAATTGAATCCCCATGTGACATCCAAATCTGAGAAGAAGGCATCATATCGTCAAAAAAGGTCTCTGAATCTTTCTCTACACTAAGCTCCGCCTTTCCGTACTCTCGCTTTGAACTTCTTTCAACTTTTCCTCCACAGTACTGAGCAATATACTGTGCTCCATAACAAATTCCCAAGATAGGTACCTTGCCAATTATGCTATCAAGTTCTATGTGAAGAGCATTTTCTTCTCTAACGGAAAAAGGAGATCCAGATAAGATAATAGCTTTAATATCGCTAGTAATCTCCGGTATCTTATTATACGGCAAAATTTCACAATAAACCTCAACTTCACGCACTCTCCGCGCTATCAGTTGTGTATATTGGGACCCAAAATCAAGGATTATTATCTTTTCGTGCATGTGCTATTTGTAAGCCGTAAATGTACAAATTCTTTACTTGATTTTAGCGCACCAAAAGGATTTCGTGTTTAATCTAGAGAAATATTTATTTGTCCACTATTTGCACTGCGATAAGGTTCAACTTTTGTCTCAATTTTATCCTCGGGAACACCATAAGTTGCTAGAAGATCTTTACAAGCAGCCATCCTATTTTCAGCAAGTTTCAAATTTGTATTATCTCCTCTTGTTACAAAACTACGAATCGTGATTTTTTCACTAGAACTTGCTTGGTAATCTTTGTAGATATCCTTCAATTGATTAATCAATGCCGGAGTCAAACGACTTGTAAAGCCTTGAAACTTCAAAGCATAGCTACTATCGTCTTCCTCAGCTACAGGTGCAGCTCTTTTTTCGATAATCGGACTTGCAGCTTCTTCGTTTGTTCGTCGAATCACAGTTGTCTTCATATCTTGCTTCTCACTATTCGCTTTTGTTTCAACTACTTTCTCTACGTCCTTACCACCTTGAGGCATATTTCCATCAATGACCTTTTCAGTATCTAAAACATCAACCTTTTCAGTCGTTGAAACATCTAGAACAACAATATCAGAGGATTCCGACGAATTCAATGGTGAATTGTATACTTCCAATGCAAATGCTGGAGGTTTTGCATATGGTCCCAAAGGCATCGGCGGCTCCATTGACATGTACTTTCGCGGATAAGGCATGATTTCGGGAGCAGTCTGAATAAACTCTATTATATCTCCGTCAGCTGTCATGCTGACAAAGTAAGGAAATCCTTTATATAAAATGAACCCCTCTACTATCGAGTTCGATTGTGCATTTGATTGTAGAAAAAACAAAGCAGCTAGCAATGTCAAAAGGAAATGTTTCATACGTTCTAATTCTGTAGTAGTGTTAATCGCGAAACAAAGATACATATGAATTAGTTCGAAATCCACATAAAACGGATAAAAAGCACTAGCTGTCTAGCCCTCTACCCTCTTTTTCGATCTTGTTTTCACTTTGAAGCTGCTTGAGGAGCTTGTCAAGAATCCCGTTGACGAACTCTTTTGACTTGGGAGTAGAATAGATTTTTGATATCTCTACATACTCATTTAAAGTCACTTTTACAGGAATCGTTTCAAAATTGGTGAACTCAATGAGAGCCATCTTGATGAGAATCATGTCAATGACAGCTAGTCTTTCGTGATCCCAGTTATCTAGAACAGGCTTAACTATCTCGAGCAATTCATCGTCGTCCTCGTAAGTCATCTTTAGAAGGAGTTCTCCAAAGTCAGTAACGATTTCATCATCCGGCAAATGCTTTTGAAATACGCTCTCTTCAGAAGGTAATGCTTTCAGGGTTTTCTTAACTGTTCCTATCACAAGACTTTTGTCATCAATCCAATTGATCGAATGATCTTCCATAACGTCATTGAAATACTCGTTTTTACGACAGAAGCGAAAAAGTTCGAGTAGAATCTCTAAATGCTCTTGGTCGGTGGAGTCTTTAGCTAAGTAAGATTGATAAGCTTCTTCTTTACAAAACCCAGAATAGATTTTTGACGCAAAGTCTTTTGTAGCAACATTTGAATAAAATCCCTTTTCGGCCCTTTTGCTAAGTTCCTTGCTTAGATCAATAGACTGAATTATTGGGTTGTTATACAGTTTACTTGTGAAGATTTTGTCTTCTTCGGTGGGTAGATACTTAGACTTCCTCTTCTCTTCATCATCCGTTGACATTCTGCATATCTTCGCCAAGGAATACACGCAAAACAAGTAAAGATCGTAGGTATCCGCTATCGATTTTTGATAAGCATTAATTGCGGATCTCATGGTCAAGCTTTCATCTCTAGATAGAGCATAAAGCCTTTTCATCGCCTTTATACGGATTCCTCTTCTGCTAAGCATTCTTTCAGATTATGATTTTTCGTAATACAAAGAAAAGCAAAGATTAGGGATATAGCTATCTAATCCCTGTTATTTATTTGAAGAAAAGCAACATCGCTAGTCTCAAACGCTGTACAAACGTGCTAATCCCCGAAGCCTGATTGATAAGCTCGAGAACAAGTTCTACTCCTCGATCAAGCTTTCTGAGAATGTTGGAAGTTTTCGAATGTGGTATTTTTTCTTAACCGTTGCTTTGTCAAGGAGCATTACTCCAGGATTTGAACGTATAATCGTTTTCATAAGAATATCGTCGCCTGTAAGCACGGTCGCGTTCAAGTTTACATCATTAGCAAAATCTTGTACTTCTTCTGCAGATGTTCCACCAACCAAAAAGAATACATCATATCCCTTTTCAATGGCTGCGTCCACAAATGGAACTACTTTTGAAGTGTACTTTTTAGCATACTCTGGCTTAGCTTGATAATCCACAACGTCAATATTCTTATTGACGTACTTCACCATTTCCTCTTCTGATTCAGGATCAAAAATAGTTACTGTATCGACTACAGTTTCGGTTGAGCGAACAGTTTCTCCCTTCAGCTTATAAGCAACAATTACTACGCTTTTATTTTCGTTTTCTAGTATTTCATACTCAGCATCATTGTCATCGATATCTTTCAATGTAAACTCGCTTATTTTGGAAGGTACCAAAGTTGGTTCTGTCTTGATTTGCTCATCGACTTCCCATTCATCACTATACTTTGAATAATCCGCTACTGAAATCTCAAGCTTCTTATTTGGGTCAAGCTTATTTTTCATTAGGAATCCAACAACTTGTACATTACCCATCGCTTCCTCTTCAATCAGTTTCTGAGCTTGGATATCGACTCCCTCCTTGAATGGTCTAAAGTCTAAGTGTGGAATATCCCAAACGTAGTTGCTGAAGCAGTAAACAGTAGTTAGCACGAGTGTAGCCAATGTTGCCCAAAAAGCTGCCTTCTTCTTCAATAAAGTGTGCATCTTCTTGGAAAAAAGCAAGAACAACACGGACGGAAACAGTAAAAATATATCCTTGAAGAACGAAACTTTTGGTTCTAGCTTGATGAAATCTCCAAAACAACCACAATCCGTTACTTTCATGTTGGATTTGGCATAAGTTGACCAAGAAGAGAAGTCGAAAAACGTTCCGTCTTGAGGCACATATCCTGTGAGGTATGTAAAACCTGTAAGGATAGTGAAAAATACCACCAATAGGAAAAACGCCCAAACGGCAAACTTTCTATAGATTCCCAATAAAATCAGTAATCCCAATACAATTTCAAAGACAATCATGATGACTGAAAAGCTAATAGCATATTCATTCAGTACAGGAAATAAAGGAGCTATGAATCCAAACCATGTCGGTTCAAAGGCACTTTCAAACTCAGCGAAATACTGCTCCATTTTATAAGCTGTGCCTAAAGGATCGATCGCTTTCACCCAGCCAGAAAAAAGAAATAAAACTCCCACAAAGTTTTGTAGAAAACTCATCCAGACGAATTCAGGCTTTGCCTTGAATAAGTATTGAGCTGCAAGGATTAATAATGCTGCAATTCCAATACCGATTAACATTGTACTAAGTGTCATAACTTTATTTTACAGGTATATTTTATCGTAAATTTGTTTATTATCTCTGCTTACTTTCAGATAACTTAATTAGGCAAAACAGCGCGTAATTAATGATATCCATATAATTGGAATCTAAGCCTTCCGAAACAGTTGTTACACCGTCATTCTCCTCTATTTGCTTGATTCTCAACAACTTCATAAGAACTAAATCCGTCATACTGCTAATTCGCATATCTCGCCAAGCCTCTCCATAATCGTGATTCTTAGCAATCATCAGATCTCGGACAATTGTTGCAAACTTGTCATACTGAGCAATAGCCACATCCAACTCCAACTCAGTATCTTGCATATCGTCAAGTGGAAGGCTCAATTGGATTAGGGCCATAATCCCATAATTCACCATAGCACGAAAAGCATCGTGCATAGGTTCTTCAACCTTCGAGATGCCTTTTTCGTCGATACTACGAATCCTTGATGCCTTAATAAAAATCTGATCTGTCAATGAACTAGGGCGAAGTATTCTCCAAGAAGTGCCGTAATCCTCTGTCTTTTTCAAAAACAGACTTCTACATGCCTCAAGCTCATTATCGTACTGTCGAAGTGTATGTTCCACTTTAAATTATAAGTTATTCGTTCTGCGCGCGAAGATATCAAAGATTCTTTTGCTAGCAGACATAAACAATCATCAGTGCAAAGATGTATTGTTTTTTTCATAATACATGTTAATGAATGTCAAAAGCTTGTAGATATAAGTAATGGATTTTTTGGATATCTTCGCGGCAAAACATTTTAATGAGCCTAGTTGCTGTTCTGGTTGTAATCAATATCTTGCTGTTGGTTATTTTCCGATTCTATAAAGTTTTCAAGGTCGACACCTTCCAGGC
>CBFHTK010000014.1:0-5132 GCA_965658745.1 Saprospiraceae bacterium
ATGTTGAGGTATCCACTCGATTTAATATTGACAGCATCGGAAGCGAAGCCATACATTTCTATTCCAGCGTAGTTATTCTGGAAGAGTGAGTTTGTAATAAATAAGTTTGTATTATTCTTTTGATCAGAGTCTTGCGGCACATTTATTCCCGTCTTGTTATTGATGAACTCTGAGTCAGATATATCTACAGCTGGACAATCGATAATTTCAAGGGCATAGAGATAGTCTGTAAATTCTCCATATTCACCAAATCCGTCCCAAGTGCAGTTTGTGATTTCAACAGCGTTGATGTTTGACAATGATATACCATTAAACCCTTCGTAATCTGCACCAGTTGAACTTACAGGGATTGAAGTAAAGCTGGATTCATCAAGATTTATTTGATGTATATTTTTAGCTTGAATGCCCTTGTAGCAATTTGTTAAACTTACATTGGATAAGTCTATATTACTAACATGCTGCATGTCCACAACAATGCTATTGGGCATATCTTTAGCAACAAAATTATCAATGGTAACTGATTCCAAATTTCGAAACTTAAGCCTTGATCCAAAAGCACTATGCATCCCTTCTTGCTCCAATATTACGGACTGTAAATTCACAGTATTTTGCGAGCCGGCTGGTGTTGAGGTCACTTCAATCTGAGCATCCGCAATCATCGTTATCGTACCATTGTTAATATCAAGTGATTGGTTGATGACGTGTTGTCCGGCAATTGATAATAAATCAGATGACATATCATGGCCATTGATGGTAAGTTTGCCGCCTACCTGAAGGTTGGCTGAACTTGCAATTGTTATTTTTCCCGAACAGTTTATTTCCACATCACCTGTGGTAATCAGATCACCAGCAATAAGCAATTCAGTCTCAATTCCACTAAGATTAATTATGCTACCAGCTTCTATAAAGAGACGTGAGCCTTCAACAATTTTTAAGGAGGATGAATTTGCAAGTTTCAGTTCACCGCCATTTATGTTTATTTCGGTGTTTTGTAAAGTCTGTAAGTGAGCAGATTTTGTGGAATTGCTCTCATCACCAAGTAACATTTTTCCGCCAGAGTTAATGTTTATTATTGAATTTCCAAGACAATTGTTTGCCGTTAGACTACAGAAGTAATTCTCTCTTGCAAGAGTCTGCGAAGGAAAATTCTCAAAGCCAGCTTCACGATCTAAATTAATACCCAAAACTCCATTCGCATTAATGTCAAAAGATGGGATTCTGCGATTTGCTGATGTAAAATTATAGAACTTGCCTTGAACTTTCGCAGGTAGTTGGGTGAAGGATGGGAGATTTGAAATACCTGCATTTAGCTCTTTAAACAAAAAAATTCGATTGTCTGTATTAACTTTCACATGGGGCTCATTTGTAGGTGGCATATAGATTTCATCGAAAGGAGAAAGGTTGGGGTTTACTTCCAGCAAGTCTTGAATATTTGAAAAATTACCTTCAGGATTTGGGAAGCCTATTACTGAATAAGTAGGCATGAAGGTCGCAGTATTTGAATAGCATGGTGTTTCTGTATCAATAATTGCATCGTCTAGCTCAAGAAATGCAGGAAGAATTGATGCTTTTATGTCATTTCGTTCACATCCTGGTGATAGTTCATAGTTAGGAAAGGGTGTATTATGTATTTTAAACTTTGCAACAATCATATCTTTTTGTTTAATTCTTGGTAAAAGTGTTTCATAAACTACACCTGAAAGTTGTGTACCATAGTCAAGAATGTCTGAATCTAACCCTGGCATAGCATTCATGATCATTTTAGCTATCACATTCTCTTCCAAGAAATCTAAGTATTGTTGAAGCGCATACCCTGTAACACCTGCTGCAAGTGCCCACTCATTTAAATCTAAATCTCCATAGCCTTTGAATAAACACAACTCATCTCCTCCTTGTAACACTTCTGGCAGAGCATTGTAGCCTTGTCCTGATCCATTTGCAATTGCCACGTTTTTACACAATTTTGGATAGCCTAATCTCTCTTTTAACAATTGATACTCTTGAAATAGACAATTATGGTCTAAAGAATTGTCGAAGTATGAATAGATACTATGGATTTTATCACTTGCAAATCCAACATTGTAGATTCCAATTTCTATATCTTTTTCTATTATTTCAGACTGTAGGTTACCTTTTTGAAGCTCTGCTTGAAATCTTTCACTTAACATCTGTTTAGCTGCTGGCTTATTTAAGTAAAACCAGAAATCACCAGCTTGCTCAGCTGCTGCACTGCAAGGATCATCCGAAAAGAATGCATTAGTAAATGCAAATGCCTGTATAGCAAGCGGAATAGTTGCATTTTCGTGTGGCGAATCAAAACTAATATACTGTCTACATTGATGATCTTCTCCTCGTTCTTCCATGAGCGTCAATGCTAATCTAGCTACTTGACCACCCATACTTAGTCCAAGGATCACATTCTCAAATTGGCATTCTTTTTCCTGATTAATTCTTTTGATCAGTTCAATTACGATTTCAGCATTCTTATCCATGTAGTCTGCACCATCTCCAAAGTCAACAAGCACAATATCATATTGACTAATATCTTCCCCTCCTACTGATGTTCTTAAATCAGTCATCAAGCCTGGATACTCTGCAAAGAGTTCTGCTTCACCTTCGGGAAGTTTGGAAGGCAGTAAACCTTGAACAACATTTTCCCAACCGTTGGTGCCTATTCTTACTACATCATTCATATAAGAATCTGTAAGTTGATATGTTGGAAAATCGACCCCTTCAACTAAGATGATAGGTCGGGTTAACTTTTGATGCTTTTGACCAAACTCATCATTACCATACTTGATATATGCTTTTGCAAATCCAGTGCTTGGCTGTGAATATGGATACCACCTATCTGTTGGATCAGAAGAGTAGCCATTTGAACAAGTAGGAACAAAAGTTTCTACTGTATTGATAGTCCATATTTCGTCGGGCACTTCGTAGGTTGAGGCCGAGGACTTTACCTCCAAGGAAAATTCTATAGAAGGAGAATATTCGTAGTCGCCGTCAGGCTTAATCGTTTTCAATCGGAGAATTCCAGAATGCTCTCCGGTAGCTAAAGCTACTTCAATACTTTCTTCCACAGGAATGGAAATTGTAGACCCATCTTCTAATATTATTTCATAAATGGCTGAAAAATCTAAGGAAGTATTTTGACAAGGCTCATGTTGAGTATTTAAGCCAGTAAATATTACTGAATTGGAAAGAATAATAGACCTGTTATACTGAGGACCAGATATTAGTTCCCAGTTACATGGAGCGTGATGTGCGCCCAAAAGAACTTCTTTTCTGTCGTATATATCTGGAAACTCGAAAGAATTACATTGTGCATTAAGTATTGGTAAACATGCTAAAAATAAAAATGTGGTAAAAAATAAATTTTTCATTTGTAATCGGTTTTTGAAAACATATAGTAATGGGAAATTACACTATGTCTGTGAAAGAATGATAAAAAAGTGAGTAAGCAGTACTTTGTCACTAGGCATTATGATATAACCCTAGGGAATAGCAAAATACCCTCAGTAAAGTGTTAATTGACAAATAATCAGTAGTGAATTATAGACCTAAAATCGAGTAATGACTAGTACTCAAGTACTATGGTAGTAGAGTCATTTTTCTCTAATGTTACAAAACCTTCTTGTAGTGCTTGATCTCCCAGAACGTAAGTATAGCGATGCGTTCGATTTGATGGAATAATTCCATTAATTTCATGATCACCAAAAGTATAAAGTTTAGATGAACTCCCACCAAAATGTGTATGTAGCCTAATTCCAGATTCATCTACATCAGGTGAATCAACAATCAGAAATTTCAGATAAGCAAAGCCAGACATCTCAAATTGGTAAGATTTCTTTTCTCCACTTCTTAATTGATTGTGCTCATCTTCTAACGATATACTGAAATACTCATTTTTTGATATTGAAAAATCTGTAAAATCAAATTCTTCTTCGCTAGAATACTCAGCATAACCCTTTTCATCGGTATACATCGTATCAATAGTGTATCGGACAAGCGGAAAGGATAAATCCCCAGTCCATCTTTCACCTGAAACCACAATTTTGGCATCAGAAATCGGTGTATTAGTTCCTGTTTCGATTAATGTTAAATCGAATTCTGTTCTGTTGTTTGTGCAGGCGGCTAGCAGCAGTAGTGAGAGAAGGGCCAGTAATAATGCATATTTCATAAGGTTTCTTTTTTTGCTAAAATTAAATCAAGTAAGTGAGTTTGATTTTCAGTATTGTATAAAAATACATTAAATATTATATAATATATAAAATCCACTTTTGGATTGAAATTATTATCAACAGCTGATTGACAATACAAATATCAGTGCAAAAAGAGTTCCAAGTTTACCGAATACGTGGAAAAACACATTTTAATTCCACTATATATATGATTTCTGAGTTTTTGGCACGGTTTTTCCACAATATATGGAAATACAAATGAGCTTTTCTTCTATATATGGCAACACAAACGATCTCAACCACAGTAAAATTCCCGATCCAATCCAAGTTGATGGACTCATTAATAACGAAAACCGACAGCAAAAGTCAGCTAGTCTCCTTACTAATGCATCATTTACACATCGAAAGTAGCGCAGCCTATAATCGAATCAATTGTATAACAGGACTTTCTCTTGAGGAAACAAGAATTCTATGTCAAGCAACGAGTCAATCAATCGATGAGTTGATTTTACCTTCGTATGAGAGCATACGATTTGCAGGAGATGCAATGCGTAAACTGCCAAGGTCATATGATCAATACTTGACGAATGTCATTCGTACACTTGAACATTTGTCTAGATTTCCGAACACAAAGATTTCAACTATCGGAAACGAAGTACCGCTTTTTCATTTCGCCAATTTTCCAAAGCTATATCACTTTAAACTATATTATTGGAGTCAAACGTTTTGGAAATTCAGTAGTCCGTCTCATCATTTTGATCTTGAATCAAAAGAACTAGATGATGTTATTAAACGCAAGACTGAACGAATCGGAGAGTTGTACTACAATGTTCCATCCCAAGAAGTTTGGACAGAAGGAATTTTCAGTGCCATATTGAATCAAATAGCTTACTTTTTGAATTTAGGGTCATTTAAGGATCCTCGTCAAGCGCAAGAATTGGTTGACGAGGT
>CBFHTK010000014.1:5231-51273 GCA_965658745.1 Saprospiraceae bacterium
TGCACGAGATCAGAAATCGAGACGTATGTTCTTTAGAAAGGTAGATAAACGAATCGAAGCTGCCGAGAAAAGAATACAGTATTTGATTCAGGGGTATGAATAATTAGAATTCTGCGAATTTGGGTAAAACTAAAGACTGACTATCTCAATGGATAAGGTGTCACTTCTACGAAGTTATAGAAGCTAATTGGGTAAGATTTCTCAACAAAGGTATCGCTTTGCTGGAGCTAAAATAACGAAATGTCAAACATGTCATCGAGGCTTTAGCCTCGTGCTTACATTACGCTGATTTCGAACCTGAAACATTGAATTTTAGTCAACTATTTCCATTGATAAATTTCGAGTAAAAACAAAAGACGATGAGGACGCATGCAATGCGTCCCAACACGGAATTTCAAACGAACAGTAAATATGGTCGGAACAGTCTGTCTTGTTCGTCCTACAATCCGATTCCGTCCACGTCATCGAGGCTTTAGCCTCGTAATCATCCGCTATCTGAAATTTCCAAACAAAAATCGGGGCAGGGTTCACTGGAGATAGCACACAATGTACTCGGGGCACAAAAAAGGGCCAGCAAATCGCCGGCCCCCTTGATACAATGTATCGATATCGTTTCTCAACCTATCGTATTATCACAAATCGTTTTGTAACCATCTGGTCTCCTTGTTGTACTAATACGAAATAGATTCCCTCAGGTAATTCAGATGTATCTAACTGTTGTTGATAAGCTCCTACCTCTGGTATAAACTCTTGCTTAAGCATAACTTTACCGTACATATCGACTATGTATAGTGAGCTTTGCATTTCGATCGAATTATCAAATTGAACAGCAAGATAGTCTGCAGTTGGAACTGGATACAATTCAATGTCAGTAAGTACTGGTCTTAATTCCTCAGCTTCCATTTCTACAGTATTGTCATCATTGTCATTTGTCAATGAAGTCTCTCCTTCATCTTGTGCAGAACCATTCTCACATGCAGTAATGACTACATCGTCAATATAAACCCAATCAGAATTTCCTGATGCGTCACATCTAAAACGCAATCTAGTATTACTCGTGAATGGACCATTTATAACTGCATTCCCGGCTTCTCTTACAAGGTTTTCAAACTCATCTCCTCTATTCCACTCCTCGACGGTCGTGTACGAAGAACCACCATTTGTAGAAACTTGAAGCCAGAAATCTTCATTTGAATTATCCATACTTCTTGCGATATAACTAAAATCAACGGTTACTTCATCAGCACCTGATAAGTTCAAGTTATCAGTTGTCATAGTAGATGTACTAGTATTATCGCGTAGCCTAACACAAAAGATACCGCTATTTGCATATGATTGGTCATTTGAACTTCTTCTACAATCACTTCCTCCGTCGTTCCAGATACCCCAGCCACTTTCAAAATTATTATTATCAATTGTTACATAAGCACATCCTCCTGAATCACATGGAGAGCAAGATCCTCCGCAATCAACACCAGTCTCATCTCCATTTTGTATTCCATCACTACACGTTGGGCATGCAGGACAGTTTGTTCCTCCACAATCAATGCCAGTCTCATCACCATTTTGAATTCCGTCATTACACGTTGGTCCTCCTCCAGCAGCAATTGTAATTGAATAATCTTCAACTTCTCCGTAAACAAACAAATCGCATGGTCCTGCATATTCATTCCACAACATCGAAACTCGCATACGCGTCGTACCCAATGTAGCAGATGAAGGTATCGTTAAATTACCAAACACTGTTGATGTTCCATTACCTTGGAATACTAATTCGCCCGGATCATCAAAATCTACATCTCCATTTAAATCAATATATATGCTCCAAAACTCTGCGTAAACAGTTCCAGCAAATCCTGGTGAAAGAGATACTGCATAGGAATCTCCAGCGTCAACTTCTACATTTAAACTGAGATAATCTCCATATCCTCCATCATTTCCAGAGCTATTGGAAAATTCTCCGATTGAAATCGATTGAATCCATTCGTAAGTAGTATTGGATCCTTCGCTGTCACAGTATACAGCGGAGCAGGCTGGACATTCGGTTCCTCCACAATCTACTCCTGTTTCATCTCCATTCTGAATTCCATCATCACAAGTTGGACATGCTGGACATTCTGTTCCTCCACAATCAACACCTGTCTCATCGCCATTTTGAACACCATCGTCACACGTAGGACAAGCTGGGCATTCCGTTCCTCCACAATCTACTCCTGTCTCATCTCCATTCTGTATTCCGTCATCGCATGTTGGACAAGCAGGACAGTCGGCACCGCCGCAATCTACATCGGTTTCGTCGCCATTTTGAATTCCATCGCTACAAGTTGGACATGCTGGGCATTCCGTTCCTCCACAATCTACATCAGTCTCATCTCCATTCTGAATTCCGTCATCACAAGTTGGACATGCTGGACATTCTGTTCCTCCACAATCAACACCTGTCTCATCGCCATTTTGAACACCATCGTCACACGTAGGACAAGCTGGGCATTCCGTTCCTCCACAATCTACTCCTGTCTCATCACCATTTTGTATTCCATCGTCACATGTAGGTCCTCCTCCAGCAGCGATTGTTATTGAATAATCTTCAACTTCTCCGTAAACAAACAAGTCGCATGGTCCTGCATACTCGTTCCATAGCATAGAAACACGCATTCTCGTAGTACCCAACGTAGCAGATGAAGGTATAATTAAATTACCAGACACCGTTGATGTTCCATTACCTTGAAATACTAATTCTCCAGGATCGTCAAAATCTACATCTCCATTGAGATCAATATAGATACTCCAAAATTCCGCATAAACAGTTCCAGCAAATCCTGGCGAAAGAGATACTGCATAGGAATCTCCAGCGTCAGCATCTACATTCAAACTCAGATAATCTCCATAACCTCCATCATTTCCAGAATTATTGGAAAAGTTTCCAATTGAAACTGACTGAATCCATTCGAACTGTGTGTTAGACCCTGCACTCCCACAATAGACAGCAGGACATGCCGGGCATTCAGTACCTCCACAATCAATTCCTTCCTCATCTCCATTTTGAATGCCATCATCACAAGTAGGACAAGCTGGGCACTCTGTACCTCCACAGTCAACATCGGTTTCATCTCCATTTTGAATGCCATCATTGCAGCCTGGTCCGCAAGATGTAAGGCAAGTAGCGTTTGCAACGGTTCCTCTTACTACATTTCCTGGTTGAGGGCCGAAACCAAGCGATAAATTAATTCCTACACTTTGTAGATGACAGTAACTCATGATTGTACCTCCACCGGCTGGATTTCCAGGCAAAGAGCAAGAACCTTCAGTCTGACCAGAGCAACCATCGATTGCAGTACCATTTCCATTCCATACACAAGCATGTGTATGCCGCGACCCAATCAAGTGTCCCATTTCATGTGTAACAACCATAACCGACCAAGAATAAGTTGGCACGTTGGCATATGAAGCATCAATGCTACTAAAGCACTTACTATTATCTACATTACTTGCGCAAATTCCAGAAAACCCAGCAGCTATACCGCCACTAGCCTGATACGAAACCAAATGTCCTAGATCACCATTTATAGCACCAGTGTTTGCTTGAAAGTCACTTAGCATTCCCGAAGAACTGGTTGACGAGTAGGGTGAAGTGGTAGTCCAAGCGAAGATTTCGTTGATCGTCATTCCAATCTGATCATTGCTATATAAAATGATCGATTGGTTGAATAAGCCCGTTACATAATTGGTCGCACCAACTGCTCCTCCTTTATTGTTAACAATATCATTATCAATCTCGATATAAAGTCTGATACAGTCCCCAACATCTTTAGTTGTAGAACTATAATTAATTTCTTTTTGGGTGTAGATATACCCATCATCTGGCGTTTCACAATCAAAAGGATTCTGCACCTTTAAATCACTATCATTATAAATAAGATGTGTAAATGGTCTGCCTTCTTGTTTACCAATAACCAGGCTACCCGCATCTGAACTAACAAGACCCATGATTTCAGTTGGAAAAAAACTAAAGGCCGCTATTGATGACTTTTCACCATCAATTATTCCTTTATAGTGTAGACCTTGATCATATGCAAGTGCCTTTTTTGTTTTGCTATCCCTAAGGATAAATGATTCTGTAAAAATGCTGTGGCGCATTAATCTTACTTGCACAGTTGTTCCATCTGCTTGAGGAACAGTCATCATTATGTGCGAAGGTTTCTCTGCAATTAATTTCCGCATACTTAGCATATCCAATTCCGCTTGAACGGCTGTTTCAAGAACACTTCTATCAATTTCTAAATCAGAAATGTCTGTAGACACATCTTTAAAGAATGAATAGTCCGTAAAGCTTTTCCCCTCCAAAACTTCCTCGGAAATGTCATAGTAAACTTGATTTTGTGTTGTTGCCCAAATCGGGCTTAAAATCATAGCAATAAGTAGGCTAAAAAGTTGAAGTACTCTCATAATTTGAATGAATTTAACGAAGTCTTAGACTTCAGGTTGAGAAATATACATAAAGGATAGTAAGCACAATATAGAATTAAATTTTACAACATTCCAAAGAGCATATTAAAAATTCTTTACTTAATCAAGATTCTAGATACTTCTATTGCGCTGTACAATATACTCGCTATTTATGAAGATTTTCCTTATAAAGTGGCATCAATAGATGAAGCTATGAATCAGACTAATAAATCAACTTCCGCAAGAAATGACGTACTTTTGAATCGAATTTGTGATTCTTCCTAGCATATGAAATTTGCCCAAACAATAAGTTCCACACATACTCAAGAAGCTCTTCGCTCCCTAGTCGATGAGGACAGTATACCTCACGCGCTACTACTTTCAGGTACAGAAGGGAATAGCAAGCTAGCGTTGGCTCTAGCTTACACAACGTACCTTATGTGTGAAAACAGAGCGGATGGTGAATCTTGCGGTACTTGTCGATCATGTATTAAAATGGAGAAGTACATCCATCCCGATGTACATTTTTCATTTCCTTTTACAGGAGCTAAATCTGTTGCTGATGAGTTTATCAAGCCATGGCGAAAATTCATTCAAGAAAAACCATATGCGGGAATTAGCGATTGGATGGAATATTTAGATGCTCCAACCAAACAGCCTAATATTAACACCAAAGAATGCAAGGCAATTATTCAAAAGCTGAATATGCAATCTTTTGAAAGTGAGAATAAGGTGTTGATAATGTGGTTGCCTGAGTATCTCAAAAAGGAAGGAAATCGCTTACTCAAAATCATAGAGGAACCAACCCCAAATACCTACTTTATTCTCATCACAGAGAAGATAAGCAATATACTTCCCACAATTATTTCCCGATGTCAACTGGTCAAAGTACCACCTCTTCAGGACAATGAAATCAAGGAAGCACTGGTGGAACATTATAGCTTTGACGAAATCAAGGCACAAAATGCAGCATTTGTTGCTGAAGGAAATATGCAAAAAGCACTTGATATCGTTCAGATTGGGGGAAAAGGATTGCATGATGAAGTGCTTGTATGGTTTCGAACATGCTATTCCAATAAGGCAATAGATCTAGTCAACTGGGTAGATAATTTCGATAAAAAAAGTAAAGATGAACAGAAAAGCTTCCTAATGTACGCCCTTAATTTTTTCAGGGAGATCGCCAGAGTACCTGTTTTGCCTGAAAAAGCATTGAGAATAGAGGAAAGTGAGATTCAAACAGCAAAAAAAATCGCAGGGATTATTAACTTTGAAAAAATTGAAAAATTAAATAATATCCTGACAGATACGATTTATTATATAGAAAGAAATGCTAATATTAAGGTTCTAATGATGGATACAAATATTGCATTCAAAAACATATTGCGCCAAAAATAAATCATCCAAGCGGAAGCACTTGGAGCATTTAGAGAGAAGATTCGTTGTTGTATGATGTAGAATTTTGGACGTAATTCTAAAATATGAAAAATGGCATGTGCTAGTTGTTCGGGTACCAATGGGGTATCCAAAGGATGTGGAAACAAGGGCCATTGTGCGAGTGGAAGTTGTAATAAACTGAACACATTTGATTGGTTGTCAAAGCGAGAAGTTCCGCTTTCAACTGGTGAAAATATAGTTGAAGTAAGTTTTAAGAATGGTGCTTCTAAGGAGTTCTATTACTTGAACAGTTCTTTACAAGCCTCAACAGGTGAGATGGTTGTGGTCAATTCGGGCAATGGATATGACATAGGGCGTATCAGTCTTATGGGAGACTTGGTTTCCCTCCAAATGAAAAAGAAAAAAGTAAACGTTGATCGCATTGAACACAATGTGATCCGTATTGCTAATCAAAGAGATCTCGAAAAGCTTACAGAAGCTCGAAACCTCGAAATTCCAGCAATGATTAAGGCTAGAGCAATTGCTCGATCCATGGAAATCGAGATGAAACTCGGGGATGTTCAATATCAAGGTGACAAACGTAAAGCAACCTTCTATTATACTGCAGAGGGTCGAGTAGATTTCCGTGAATTAGTTCGTGCTTACGCAAAAGAATTTCGAGTAAAAATAGAAATGAAGCAGATTGGTTCGAGACAAGAAAGTGCTCGAATAGGTGGAATCGGTTCATGTGGAAGAGAGTTATGCTGCTCAACATGGCTTACAGATTTTAAATCCGTTTCAACAACTGCTGCTCGTTACCAGTACATGGCAATCAATCAGTCCAAACTTTCAGGCCAGTGCGGAAGGCTCAAGTGCTGCTTAAATTACGAACTCGACAACTATATGGATGCTCTTTCAGGTTTTCCTGAAAAAGCGGATTACCTAAAAACTGAAAATGGGTCTGCTAAACTAATGAAGATCGATATTTTCAAGGGAATCATGTACTACTCAGTATTCAAAGAAAAAGGGAGATCACTTATCGTACCTATTGATAAAGAAGACGTTAAGAAAGTAGTCGAGATGAACAAAAAAGGAGAATTTCCTGAATCAATCTTGGCACTACAACACATGGCTATTCCTGAAGATGTCGATGATTTCCAAGATTATGAAGATGTAACTGGTGCAGTAGAATTGCCAGATCGTAAGAAAAAACGACGAAGCGGTTCTGGAAGAAAAGGCTCTGGTAATCGCTCGAGAGGGAAAAAACCGACTACAGATAAAGACGGTAAATCAAACAAGCCTACTGCTAGGGGTGAAAAATCAGCTACAAATCCAAGAAATAAGAAACGTAGAGGTCCTAGAAAAGGGAAACCAAGTCAAGAATCTGGAGCTGACAAAGCAGACAACAAGCAGAATACTTCGTCAAGCAAACCAACATCAAATGGACCAAAAGATGGTTCGTCTGATAAGCTAGCTAGAAAACGACCAAATAAGCGAAGAAACAATCGTAAACCAAAGGCAAACAACAAGCCTACAAATAATCCAAACACAAACAACAAACAAGAATAATGACGTACGATTTATGTATTATCGGTTCAGGACCTGGTGGATATGTTGCAGCAATACGAGCTGCTCAGCTAGGCATGAAAACAGCAATCATAGAACGATATAACACACTAGGAGGAACTTGCTTAAACGTAGGATGCATTCCTTCCAAAGCACTTTTAGACTCATCCGAACATTTTCACAATGCATCGGTAGATTTTGAAAAACATGGAATTGAGCTTGAAGCTCTAAAGGTCAATATGCCACAAATGATTGCTCGTAAAAACGAAGTAGTTGATCAGACTTGTAAGGGTGTTGAATTTCTAATGAAAAAGAATAAGATCGACGTATTTCATGGTCATGGAAGTTTTGTCGATGCTAATACAGTTAACATAGCCAAGGATGATGGATCTAGTGAGAAAATCACAGCATCAAAAGTTATCATTGCAACTGGCTCTAAACCCATTACTCCGGCCGCTTTCAACTATGACAAAAAACGGGTCATCACATCGACAGAAGCTCTAAACATCAACAAAGTACCAAAAAGAATGGTCGTGATTGGTGGTGGAGTGATAGGATTAGAATTAGGTTCTGTATATGCTCGTCTTGGAACACAAGTCGAAGTCGTCGAATTCATGGACAGCATTCTTGCTGGAATGGATAAAGATTGCGGTAAAGAACTGCAACGTGCATTGAAAAAACTAGGAGTCAAATTTCACCTAGGACATAAAGTTGTTGATGTAAAGTCAATGAAAACGAAGGTGAAAGTAAGCGTTGAAAAACGAGATTCAGAAGAAAAATTTGATATCGATGCAGACTATTGTCTCATTGCAATCGGAAGACATGCTTATACTGCTAATCTTGGATTAGAAAATGTAGGTGTAACGACCGATGATCGAGGACGGATAGATGTAGACGAGCATTTGCAGACAAATATACCTGGCATATACGCTATTGGTGATGTTGTGAAAGGTGCAATGTTGGCACACAAAGCTGAAGAGGAAGGTGTTTTTGTAGCTGAACTCATTGCTGGTCAAAAACCACATATCGATTATAATCTCATTCCAGGTGTCGTTTATACTTGGCCTGAAGTTTCAGCTGTGGGAATGACTCAGCAAGAAGCGAAAGAAGCAGGTCGTGCAGTGAAAATCGGCAAGTTCCCTTTCAAAGCGCTAGGAAGAGCTCGTGCCAGCATGGATCTTGAGGGTATGGTTAAGATAATTGCAGATAAGGAAACTGACGAAATACTTGGAGCGCACATGGTTGGTGCAAGAGCCGCTGATCTTATCATGGAGGTAGTTGCTCTTATGGAATTTCGCGCTACTGCGGAAGATTTATCACGTATATGTCATCCACATCCTACATTCACAGAAGCTGTCAAAGAAGCTGCATTGGCAGCGACTGACAATCGGGCACTACATGTGTAATTCTATTTTGGGATATTCAATTAAGAGATGATTTACAGCGCACAAGCAACTAATCAAGCAATAGATAAAATGAATAGTTTTGGGACTCATATGGTCCCATTTCTATTTCTATTCAATTATGAGCTGGATGAAATCGTGTTATACCCACTTGACGACGTGCCCGATCATATTCAATTCGCTTTTTTGAGCCATCACAAGAAATCCGAAGCAGATGCATTTAGTGAGCCTTTTCAACTCAAGAAGACTCCAATCTCAAAAGATGTCTTCTCAAAAGCCTTTAGGGGAGTAATGGATGAAATTGAATACGGTAATAGCTTTTTACTAAACTTAACTTTCCCTTCCAAGATCAATACTAATTATGGTCTAGAAGAGATCTTTCATCAATCTGATGCAAAATACAAAGTACTTTGGGAAGGACGTTTTACTTCATTTTCGCCTGAGACTTTCGTCAAAATAAGAAAGAATAAGATTTACTCATATCCCATGAAGGGTACTATTGATGCCACAATTGAAGATGCAGTGAATGTGATTCTGAATGATCCAAAAGAGGCTGCTGAACACTACACAATCGTAGATCTTATCCGAAACGATCTTGCACAAGTAGCAGAACAAATCAAAGTCAACAAGTTTCGTTTTATTGACCGAATTCAAACACACGATAAGACGCTGCTGCAAGTAAGCTCAGAAATCGAAGGTAGTCTAGAAGAAAACTGGCAATCAAGAATCGGGAACTTATTGATGAAATTATTGCCAGCTGGATCAATTTCCGGTGCTCCGAAAAAACGTACTTTAGACATTATCAGGAAAAACGAAATTGATCGTAGAGGCTTTTACACCGGAGTAGCTGGGGTGTTTGATGGAGAAACACTTGACAGCTGTGTTCTCATACGATTCATTGAACAAAAAGATGAACAACTATATTTTCGGTCAGGTGGTGGAATTACATTCCAGAGTAATCTTGATGCCGAATATGAAGAATTAATCCAAAAGATCTATGTCCCAATTTTTTGAGAGTATCAGGATTGTTAATGGTCGAGTGATGAATCTTTCTCAGCATCAGATCCGTGTAGATCGTGCTATGAAAAATATTAATTCTATGGACTTTTTGGACCTAAAGAAACATATCGCTACTTTAGATCTATCTAAATCAGGTGTTTACAAACTGCGAATCAGTTACAATCCTAACAAAGCAGAAATTCTCAAGACGAGATTTGAAGCATACGAAGAAAAGTCGATTACTACGCTTAAACTAGTGGATATCAACTTCAATTACGAACATAAATCTGAGGATCGTGAAGCACTAAATCACGCTTTTGGCAAAAGAGATGGTGCCGATGATGTGCTCTTGGTAAGAAATGGCCTGATAACTGACACCTGGTACTGCAACGTTGCATTTTACAATGGTGAAATTTGGCTTACGCCAAAAGATGCACTTCTGCAAGGGACCATGCGCGCTAAACTAATTCAAACAAAGAAGATTGTACCAGCAGACATTAAGGTCCAGGATATAGCTTCGTTTAAGAAGATTAGACTATTCAATGCTATGATTCCTTGGAGTGAGCAAAAAGATATTCCCATAAAAAATATTAACTAGGTATCAACAAAAAGTGCCTTTCTCTTTATAAAAAAAGGCACTTCAATCCAATAAACTCTTTTCTCACAAGAGTCCTATATTTCCTAAACCCGCATTCTCACTTCTAAGCCATGGCTAGAGCTGAAGTATTGCTTTCTGCGAGATCCCACTCTCCTCTAACCATTCTTGTAACATAGCAATTATCCGCTTCCTTGATTAGATATGCATGTTGTTCTTCAGTAAGATCTCCTTGAATGGTAATATTTGATTCGACCCTTGTTTTTAAAGAACGATCTTCTCCTCTTCCTACTACTTGTGAAAGCTGAGCGTCCACATTTCCTATTTCCCAACCCTTTCTTCTTACCACGTTCCGAATCGTAGCAACTTTACACATAGATATTCCAGCTAAGATGAATTCTACCGGAGAAAAACCTAAGTCGGTACCCTTCGAATTGATCGGTTCGTCAACTACAACAGCATGTTTGCCGTTGTTTATAAATGATTGATATCCAGTCGGGATATTCTTAATGTTAATTGATGTTGGCATTACTAAAAATTTATATGATTAATTGATAGTACAAATATCACATCATTTGTAGCCTAGTCACTTGACCATTATTCCCTACTTATTGACGATATTACTCAATGGAGTAATTTCAGCAAATAATACATTAAAACTACTACAAAAATTGCTTTAGAAACATACATGGTTTTGACATTACTATTACAAAACTCACACTTTTTCTAGCGGTAATCTCTCCTTTTAATTAAGCTTACTTTATATCCAAAGCTATACCATCGGGCGAAAATAGAGCTCCCAATGATCGATATCATTTTGCGCGATGACAATGATCTTGATCCTCCTTTTTCAATCAAGCTAACTTGGTTCAAAATTTATAATATGACTATTATAATTCTGCTTATTTCTGTTAGTCTACTAATCGCTGGCGGCTTTCTCGGGGCTTTCTTTTGGGCTGTAAGGGACGGTCAATTTGACGATGAAGTGACTCCCTCTATGAGAATACTAATAGAAGATGATATGATAGATCAAGAAAAGGAAAACGAATTACCAATCAATAATTTATCCGTATGAGTCAAGAACAAACTTTTAGTTACGACAATAAGATAGTACGTAACTTTGCAATTGCTACTGCACTTTGGGCAGTAGTTGGTATGCTAGCTGGTCTATGGGCTGCTCTGGAACTTATCTGGCCTAACTTAAATCTACATGAATATATCACCTTTGGTCGTTTGCGTCCGCTTCATACGAACGCAGCGATCTTTGCTTTTGTAGGTAACGGTATATACATGGGTGTATACTATTCTCTTCAGCGTTTGGTAAAAGCTCGAATGTTTAGTGATGTGCTTTCCAAGATACATTTCTGGGGATGGCAATTAATCATTGTATCAGCAGCTTTAACGCTTCCACTAGGTATAACTAGTGCAAGTGAATATGCAGAGCTTGAATGGCCGATTGATATTGCTATTGCTTTAGTATGGATTGTCTTCGGTATCAATATGTTTGGAACGATCTTAAAAAGACGTGAAAATCACCTATACGTTGCAATATGGTTCTACATCGGAACATGGATTACCGTTACAGTGCTTCATGTAATCAAGAATTTAGAAATTCCAGTGGGAATGTGGGACAGTATCCCAGTTTTTGCGGGAGTACAAGATGCCCTGATTCAATGGTGGTATGGACACAATGCTGTAGCATTTTTCCTTACGACACCTTACTTAGGATTGATGTACTACTTCTTACCAAAAGCAGCGAATCGACCAGTTTACTCATACAAACTGTCTATTATTCACTTTTGGGCTCTTATATTCATATATATCTGGGCAGGTCCTCACCACCTACTATATACTTCCTTACCGGACTGGGCTCAAACTTTAGGATCCGTTTTCTCATTGATGCTGATCGCTCCATCTTGGGGTGGTATGTTAAATGGCCTTTTAACATTGCGTGGTGCATGGGATAGAGTTCGTCAAGACCCAATCCTAAAATTCATGGTTGTTGCGGTAACAGCTTACGGTATGGCGACACTTGAAGGTCCACTACTAAGTATCAAATCAATCAACGCAATCAGTCACTATACGGATTGGACTGTAGGTCACGTACATGTTGGTACTTTAGGTTGGAACGGAATGTTAACATTCGGGATCCTATATTGGTTATGGCCAAGATTGTATAATACTAAGTTGGCTTCAGTGAAACTTGCTAACACACATTTTTGGTTGGGTACACTTGGTATTTTGTTCTACACTATTCCACTATATTGGGCTGGATGGGCTCAAAGTATGATGTGGAAGAAATTCACGCCAGACGGATTACTAGCTTACGGTAATTTCCTTGAAACAGTTACTCAGATTCTTCCTATGTACATGTTACGTGCTATTGGTGGAACGATATATGTTGTCGGAGTATTTATCATGTGTTACAACTTGTGGAAAACCTCGCAAGGAAATCGTGTTGAAGATGTACAAGTTTCTGCTCCTGCTCGTGAGAAGCACGTTGCACACAAAGGAGAATATTGGCACAAATGGATTGAAAGACGTCCTGTTCAGATGCTAATAGCTGCTGCTGTCTTGGTTCTTATTGGAGGTATGGTAGAAATATTCCCGATGTTAATCATTGACAAGAATGTACCGAAGATTGCTACCGTTCAACCTTATACACCTCTTGAGCTAGAAGGTAGAGATATCTATATAGCTGAAGGTTGTGTCGGTTGTCACTCTCAGATGGTTAGACCATTTAGATCAGAAACTGAGCGATATGGAGAATATAGCAAATCAGGTGAGTTTGTCTATGATAGACCTTTCCTATGGGGAAGTAAGAGAACAGGACCAGATCTTCACCGAATAGGAGGTAAGTACTCACATAGTTGGCACTTTAGTCATATGGAAGAACCATCATCGATGTCACCAGGTTCTATCATGCCGTCTTATCCTTGGATGTTAACCAAAGAAATAAACACGGACTATACCGCAGCGAAGATCAATGTCCTCAAAATGTTGAACACGCCATATCCTGAAAATTATGCTGATGTTGCAGTTCGCGATCTTAAAAAACAAGCTCGTGAAATAGCTGAAGAACTAGCTACTCAACTTCAAGATCAGAATATGACAGTAACAGCAGAAGAATTAGAGGATAAACAGATCATAGCAATGATCGCATACCTACAACGTCTCGGAACTGATATCAAACCTCAAAAGATCGTTGAAAACAAATAAATTAAGCATCTAGCATTCAGAAATAGATTTTCTGAATGCTAGAAATTAAAATAAAAGCTATGTACAAACATATATTAGAATCTGCAGGTAATATTAATTGGATGGCTCTATTTGCCCTTCTTACTTTCTGCTTCATTTTTACCCTTTCAGCCTATCTAATATTCAGAAAGGATAAAGAAGTCATAGATCATATTGCTCATCTACCCTTGGAAGATGACGAAGTTCTATCCCACTAATCAAATTACCAATCGATCATTCAACAAAAATTTTATTCGAATGAAAAATCGCTTTATAAAATATTCATCTTTAATGGTTTTGCTTCTTCCTCTTAGTGCTTTGGAAGCAAAATCTACTTCATTGCCAGATGAATTAATGAATTGGGCAATGTCAAACATTATATTAGTTCTCGCAGGGATTGTAATTCTTGCTACACTATTTACATTATTCGCACTATTGAATAATCTTTTGGCAAATCAAAAACGTGCCATAGATATCGCGCAGGGTGTTGATGTTGAGGCAATGGAAAATAGCACAGGTCCAAGTTTCTTTGAACGCTTGTATGCAAAGTCTTGGAGTCTTGTTCCCATGGATAAAGAGGCGGACATCGATCTTGGTCATGAGTATGACGGAATTCGAGAACTCGATAACAAACTTCCACCGTGGTGGCTATACTTATTCTACATTACAATTGCTTGGGCTGTCGTATATGTTTATGTTTCTCACTTCCGCGAGGATAGCATTTCCCAAACTCAAGAGTATGAAATTGCAATGGAAGAAGCTGAATTACAGAAAGAAAGATACCTAGCGGGTCAAGCTAATGCTATCGACGAAAGTAACGTGGTCTTCTTAACTGACGTTGCAGATCTTGAGTCTGGTAAGAAGATCTATATGACCAACTGCTTAGCTTGCCATGGTGCAGAAGGGCAAGGTGGGATCGGACCAAATCTGACAGACAAATATTGGATTCATGGTGGTGGAGCTCCCGATATATTTAAAACTATTAAATATGGAGTTGTGGAAAAAGGTATGACAGCTTGGCAAGCGTCTTTACCGCCAGTTTCCATACAACGTGTCGCCAGCTTTATTCATAGCTTGGAAGGAACAGATCCTCCAAATGCAAAAGAACCGCAGGGCGAACTCTACGAAGCTCCAGTCATGACAATGAATTCCAGCGAACTTAATTAAACAGAGGCAGTACCAGAGAAATGAGTGCAAACGACCATATAGATGAGTTTTACAAAGATGATGAGGATACTTTCAGAGATACCCTTGCAACTGTAGATAAGTCTGGTAAAAGAGTTTGGATATATCCAAAAATGCCAAAAGGTCCTTTTTATGATTATCGGAAGTATGTATCATATCTACTGTTAATCGTTTTATTTGGCCTTCCTTGGATTAAATGGAATGGCGAGCCCCTAGTTTTACTAAATATTTTAGAAACAAAGTTCATTATTCTTGGTGTTCCCTTCACAACTCAAGACTTTCACATTTTTGTGATAGCCATGTTGATCGGGATTATATTTATTGCCCTTTTTACGGTCGTTTTCGGAAGGCTATTCTGTGGATGGGTTTGTCCGCAGACTATTTTCATGGAAATGGTATTTCGACGCATCGAGTACTGGATAGAAGGTGATGCAAATGCACAAAGAAAGCTAGATAAAGCACCGTGGACTAAGGATAAGATAAGAAAAAAAGTAATTAAACACTTTCTATTTATTCTGATCTCCATCTTTATTGCACATACATTTCTTGCCTATATCATAGGTATTGATCAGGTATGGAATATAATTACCGAACCAATAGGTCAACATCTGTCTGGCTTTATAGCCATGGTTGCTTTTACGATCGTTTTTTATGGTGTTTTCTCTATAATGAGGGAGCAAGTATGTACAACAATCTGTCCATATGGTAGAATGCAGTCTGTCCTTCTGGACGAAAATAGCTTGGCAGTATCTTACGACTTCGTGAGAGGTGAACCAAGAGGTCGATTGAAGCGGAACAAAACAAAAGCTAAGAAAACGGAGACACCCGGCGCTACAGCTGCTACTCCAACTGGTAACTTTCTCAATTTACAAGAAGATGTAGCTGAAGTTAAAAAAGGAGACTGTATAGAGTGCGGACTTTGCGTTCAAGTTTGTCCTACAGGAATTGATATCAGAAATGGAACTCAATTGGAATGCGTCAATTGTACTGCTTGTATGGATGCGTGTGACGAGGTGATGGTGAAAATTGGCAAACCGAAAGGTCTTATTCGAATAGATTCCCACAATGCAATTCTACACGGTAAGAAATCAATCTGGAATCCGCGAGTTTACGCATATTCTGTTGTACTTGTAGTGCTAATTGTACTTGAGTCATTTCTGTTTTTCACAAGATCAGAAGTAGAAACACTTTTCCTACGGACACCTGGAGTAATGTTCCAAGATAATGGCGACGGATATTTGAGCAATCTGTATAACTACCAGTTGATCAATAAGACGAATAAAGAAATGGAACTTAGATTTGAAATTCCATCAATTGACGGTGAAATCTTCGAAGTAGTAGGAGGAAAAACTCCAACTACGATTCCAAATGAAGTTGCTGAAGGTATTATATTTATAAAAATACCAAAAGATCAAGTTGACAAGCGAAAGACAAACTTAAGAGTCGAAGTATGGCATGGAGACAAATTGATCGATAAGGTTAAGACTAGTTTCCTCGGTCCTTTAAAGTAACTAGCATGGTTCGCTCCATGTACTAAAATAAAATTATGTTCTCAAAATTTCATTGGGGTCACGGTATAACGATTTTTTACATTGTTTTTGTAAGTGTAGTGCTATTTGCATTATACGCTTCCATGCAGGTTGACCATGGTTTGGTTGTAGAAGATTACTATCAAAAAGATCTAAAATACCAAACCCAACTCGATAAGATGAATTCGAGTATACAAAAAGATGACATCTCTGTTCTATACAAGAATGAAGACCAAAAAGTCATTGTTAATATCGGATCGACAGACCGTATCAAAGGAACGGTTCACTTCTATAGACCCTCCGACAAAACAAAGGATATCACACGTCCACTAGATAGTGCCCATTTTGAATATGACACAAAAGAAATGATTCGTGGAAAATGGATCATCAAGGTTGACTGGACGGAGAATAATCGCGCTTACTATCACGAACATGTAGTGTTTATATGATTTTAATTGCACTGTCACTAGGTTTCTTTGGCTCACTACATTGCGTTGGAATGTGCGGACCACTAGCTGTTATGGGATGCCATCATGAATCGCGTTCCAATATGCAAACTGCTCTGATGTATAATGTGGGCAGAATCTCTACATATGCTGTACTCGGGATTACTTTCGGACTATTAGGTCAGCTCCTATATATTGCAAGTTTACAAAAAGCTGCAGCGATTATCTCTGGCATTGTACTGATCATAGCTTTTCTTTTATCTATCAATATAGATGCAAAGATTGGCCAATCTGGAGTTGGATTATGGATTAATAAAAAGGTGCAATTCTTATTTAGCAAACTTACAGGTCAACATTCACTAAAGTCTACCTTTATGTTTGGCCTGCTGAATGGACTGCTACCTTGCGGATTAGTCTATCTTGCCTTAGCTGGTGCTCTAGCATGTGAATCGATTGCAATGAGTACTAGTTTTATGGTTGCTTTTGGACTGGGAACACTACCAGCAATGATGGGAGCCATTTCTGGCTACAAACTACTTGGCATGCGTGGAAGAAAGGTCATTCATAAGATCTTACCGACAGTAAGTCTTTTTGTTGGACTGTTTCTAGTATATCGTGGAGTCTATATTGATGTACCTTTGGAACTGAATTTCTGGGAAGCTATGCAGCAACCTATCATGTGTCATTAATTTGAATCTTATAATTCGACCTTTAACTTCATATCGTTTGAAACCTCAAAAGAGCACTCTTCAAAAGTAGGTACCCTGTACCATATCCCAGGATTATTGGAAAATCCATATGGTTCTTTGGGATAACCCACCCAATTAAAGTCCATAACTGCATTCTTATTGATATCATGTAACATTGCAATAGCGTACTTGCCGCGGATAGGTATTTCAAAACTGACTTTTATACTGTTGAGCTCAACCGGTACGATTCTAAAATCATAGATATCCTTCTTACTAGCGAATTCGTTTGAAGTACTGTAGACTCCAATTCTCAGATTACCCTCAAGCTTTTTGATTCCTACTACTTCAACTTCAACTGTGAAACTTTCATTACTTGTTTCTAGGTCAACCTTAGACTGTGTCTGCGCAGCTAAAAAGGTAATGCTTGAGATAGCAAAAACGATTAGTAACAATATCCATTTATTCATGATTAATAAAACGATCCTTGGTATATAATGTTGTAAACAAGCTCAAATTGCCACATTCATGACATCAGAATCTAGCGATCAAAAACTTGATTTTCTTAGCTATTTCGGCTGAATTATTTCTATTATGCACTTTTTGGCATCCTAATAATCATATGACATTCATCCCTTAGAATACACCAAATTGTATAGACTTAATCTTAAAAACCAATATTTAACCCGCATTATGCATTAGATCTTTGTAATGAGAGCTAAAAGGTCAATAAAATAAGGGATTTTGCGAAGGATCCATAGTCACCACTATGGTGAGTGAGCAAAATGCAGCTTGCGACTTATTTTGCAGACGTTTTAGGTCGCAATAGATTATCTAATGCATAATGCGGGTTTAACATCTTAAAAAAGTTTTCTCTATTTCACTGTAATACACGTCTTTTGTCATAATTTACGCTCATCAAACTAAACCATAATGAAAACTTCACTCGAGCAAAACAAGACAAATGCTATTGCATTTTATAAGATGTCCTATGAAGGAAATCCTTCTGATGCTGTTGAAAAGTATGTGGGCGATGAATATATCCAGCATAATCCACTAGTGGGAAATGGCAAAAAAGCATTTATTGACTACTTCGAACGAATGCAAAGAGAATATCCAAATAAATCTATTGAATTCGTGCGTACTATTTCTGAAGGAGACCTAGTCGCGGTACACACACATCAGGTCTGGCCAGACAGTGAGGAATATGTTACGATGGATTTCCTTCGATTTGATGATCAAGGCAAAATCATAGAGCATTGGGATGTTATGCAACAAATTCCAAAACACACTGCGAATGGGAATACAATGTATTAAGCACAACCTAAAGGCTAGCTTTTCGTCAATTTTGGGTTTAAGTTGTAAACGTCAAAGAAAACACGATCACAATACGAATAGAAGTTTCTGTTTTTGATATCTGTCAAGCATCAAGCACAACTGAATGTGACTTGGCATTGCTAAAGATGCAAGCCTTACAAGAGCTAAAAGTAGACTACTTATCTACTGGATAATTTTCAAATTTGGAAATGATTCCTTTTTTACCATCTACTTGTTGCTGATCCCCAGTCTTCATGTTTTTAATGCGGAAACATTCAGATTTACGTTCTTCATCACCAATTACAAGCACATAAGGCGCGTCAATTGCATTGGCATACTTCATCATCTTCTTCATATTCTTCGGCTCAGGATATAGATCAACTGCTAGACCAAATCCCCGAAGCTTTGTAACCATATCGAAAGCGAAAAAATGACTTTCTTGATCCAGCGCCATTATGAAGAGGTCAAGAGTTTTGTCAACAGTTTCTGGAAACAAATCAAGTTCCTCCATAACCAAATAAATGCGTTCGGCACCAAATGAAACTCCTACTCCAGATACATCTTTTAAGCCAAAAGATCCTGTGAGATTGTCATATCGGCCACCTCCACCGATACTTCCCATCGAGACACCTCGTGCTTTCACTTCAAATATGCAACCTGTATAATAACTCAAACCTCGAGCGAGCGTGATGTCAAACTTAACAGCACACTTTCTGAATGTGTAGCTATCGAGATAACGATGAAATTGTCGTAGTTCTTCAATCCCTTTACTTCCAGATTCTGTATGACCGATTTTAGATTCAAGTGTATCAAGATCAGTGATATCCAAACAAGGCATCAAATATTCAATAGAGTCTTTTGAAATACCTCTTTTCTCCATCTCAATTGCTACTTTCTCGGGACCAATTTTATCTAACTTATCGATACAGATAACCATATCCATAAATTGATTTTGGGCTCCAGCCCCCTCTGCCAAACCTTCTAGAATCTTACGGTTACTTACATGTATATCTGCAGCAACTCCAAGATCTGATAATCCTTGATCGTATATCTGAACAAGCTCAGCTTCATACATCAGAGATTCAGACCCCACAACATCCACGTCACATTGATAAAACTCCTGAAACCTTCCTTTCTGTGGTCGATCTGCTCGCCAAACTGGCTGAATCTGAAATCGCTTAAATGGAAAGCTGATTGCATGCTGATTCATCACAACATACCGTGCAAAAGGTACCGTCAAGTCGTAACGCAATCCACGTTTAGAAATCGAAGAAGTCAATGCAGACGAATTACGATCGTTTAGCGCTTGTTCATCGGCTTTGGAAAGATAATCTCCGTTGTTCAAAACCTTAAACAAAAGCTGATCTCCTTCCTCTCCGTATTTACCCGTTAATGTATTTAGATTCTCCATTGTAGGAGTCTCTATCGGTTGGTAGCCAAAGCGTTCAAAAACTTGTTGTATTTTCGAAAATATATATTGTCGCTTTCGAACTTCAGCCGGGCTAAAATCACGGACGCCTTTCGGAACTGATGGTTTCATAGAACTTAATTTTGATCAATATGCGCTGACGAACTAGTGAGCTGCTTGGAACTGTTTCAAGAAACGGATATCGTTTTCAAACAACTGTCGGATATCACCTATATCATACTTCTGCATGGCTGATCGCTCGATACCAATGCCGAATGCAAAGCCAGAATAAACATTAGCATCGATTCCACAATTTGTCAAAACATTTGGGTCAACCATTCCACAGCCTAGCACCTCAAGCCATCCAGTTCCTTTGGTCAACTTTCGAGTTTTCTCTGTATCAGTACCCATCCATACATCCATCTCAGCGCTTGGCTCAGTAAATGGAAAATAACTCGGACGGAGGCGAATTTTTGTTTGCGGTCCATACATTTCTTGAGCAAAAAACAGTAGTGTTTGCTTCATATCAGCAAAAGACACGTTCTTATCGATATATAATCCTTCAACTTGGTGAAATTGACAGTGCGATCTCGCAGAAACAGTTTCATTTCGGTACACACGACCAGGTGCAATTATCCGTATCGGCGGCTTACTGCTCGTCATAACTCTTGCTTGAACGGAAGACGTATGCGTACGCAATAAATTTTCAATACTATTGGTCAAATAGAATGTGTCTTGCATATCACGAGCCGGGTGATCTTCAGGAGTATTCATCGCGGTAAAATTGTGCCAATCATCCTCGATTTCACGATCTTCACTGACGACAAATCCGATACGGCTGAAGATATCGACCATATCATTAAGGACAACAGAAACTGGATGACGAGCACCCACCTCCAATGGATAACCAGGTCTAGTCATGTCCATTTCAACCCTTGCCTGATCGCTTCCAGCAGATTCGATTGCTTCAAGACTAGAGTCGAAAACAGCTTGTGCTGTCTGCTTCAATTCATTCATCTTCATCCCGAAATCTTTCTTTCGAGTAGGTTCAACATCTTTGATCAAACCAAACAAAGATTTCAATACATTTTTGCTACCTAAGTACTTAATTCGATAAGCTTCCAATTGTTCAGAATCCTGCGGTGAAGCTGATTTTATTTCATCTAAAATCGTATCAATCTTGGCGAATATACTATCTGACATTTTTATTGCGTTTTTTAGCTAGGCAAAGATATACTTTTTGATTTTATACCGATTATCCTGAGGATTATAGGCTACAAATAATCGTATTTTTGCACTACAAAAGTAGACGAAACGAAACTCTCACATGCAAATCAATTCTGTAGTCAGAAGTAACCTTCTTATTTTTCTGTTAGGCGTCAGCATGATCTGTGTTATTTATAGTATTTATTTGCTGTCGATGAGCCTTATCGGACTGCTTATTATCGTGTGCTTTTCTTACGAAGAGGGCGATCACGTTCGACTTGGAATTAATCCACATCTGTGGAAGCGGTCAAGTTATTCGAGTCTTTGGCCATTCACAGGCTTTCTTCTATACTTCCTCTGGATAGTTATATCCCTTGTATGGTCTGGTGGTCATGTAGGTCCATGGGTTCAGAGCGTTGTACAGAATCTTAGTATGCCTGGAATTGCCTTAATCTTTATCTTCATGCCCAGGCTTACGCCAAAAGACATCTCTCTATTGCATTTCATGTTTTATGTTGGCTTAGCCATCGCTTGCTTAATGGTTCTGTGGGTTTACATTCCCAGTTACGACGAAATAACCTTACTAATAGGCAGAGGAAGAGCGATTCCTGTACCTATGGATCATATCCGTTTTAGTATGCTTTTAAGTTATGGTAGCTTAAGTGCATTGAGTTTTCTATGGATGGGAAAAAAGTGGGGACTTACGTCCAAAAGTGCGTACTTATTTACATCCTTAGTTGCCATTCTATTTTTCATAATGATTCATATTTTAGCTGTACGAAGTGGCTTACTATTGATCTATGCAGGTCTATTTGTTTTCGTTCTTTACATCCTGATTTCTCAAAAGGCTTGGAAGGTGGGGATGATTGCATTAATAGGGATGATTGTATTTCCAATTATCGCATATAAAACAATTCCATCGGTTCAAAATCGAATAAAATACATGCGCTATGACATCGAGCGTTTTGCTGCTGATGATGATTCAAATTATAGCGATAGCGATAGATTACGTTCGATGAACACCGGTATCAAATTATGGAAAGAGGCAATTTTACTTGGTCACGGAGCAGGTGAATACAAACTCGTACTGGATACATACTACGATAAAATCAATTACCAAGGTAAGCGACTTGCTCCCCATAATCAATGGATAAGAACTGGAATGGCATACGGTGTCATCGGTGTGTTAATATTGTTGGGTTCATTCATTTATCTCCTTGCAGCTAGTCGCGGATATAATCAGCTACTCCTACTAATTATATCTGTGTTGTATCTCCTATCCTTCATGGTAGAAAGTAATATGGAACGCTATTATGCCCTTGTTTTTCTAATGCTTTCTATTGGGATGGCATCTCGGTTGTGGGACGAAACTAGACTTGCTTAAAGTTTTGTTTCTTCACAGTTTATAGCCTATTGAAAATGACTTACGTCCTAACTGTCAGTCTAATATTTCATAGTCAACAGATAATTTTCGCAATGCTCGAAAGGCTGAACTGATATTGCTATCAATCAAGTCAATCTCGATAATCTCACCTTCCAAAAGTAAACTAGTTAATTCATTTGCCAATAACTCATCCATAGCTTGCGAAATCGTCAGGATACAATTAGCTATTGCTCGTTTATCTGGCCTCTGTACATCACAAGATAATAGATTTAGCTTCATTCCTTTTTTCGTTAAAAATAAGAAAATATATACTAACTTAGTTATACACGAAAGTGATCTCCAAACAAAGAAATCGCTTTTGATTGAAATTAATACATATGAAGAATGTTAAGAAGAATCCACTCTGACTTAATCAACTCGTCACTATTGTTTCCAGTCTAGAAAACAGCATAGCAAATTCTATTTGGTAACAGTCAAATCACCCACAAACTGCTTTACCTCGCCTTCTAGAAGCTGAATTGAAAATGAATATACATAAACCCCCGGCTTAACGTACTGCCCCTTAAATTTTCCATTCCATCCTTCAAAGCTAAGAGGATCTACATTCGATTGATTAAACATTTGATTACCCCAACGATCATAAATACTAAAGGAATTAATCTCAACAATTGGAATATTTGAAGAAAATGAAAAGACATCATTGATTCCATCGCCATTTGGCGAAAATATGTTGGGAAGATAAATATCGGTGCTAATATCGACTTCAATAGGGATCAAATACTCATACAAACAGCCATTTTTCAACTCAACCGATATTCTGATAAACTCATTTTCAGAAGTATTTCCTTCGAGAAGGACGCAAAAATTCTCTTGATTAAATTCCTCACACGTTACAACTGCATTACTAAACCAATCAATTGTTTGAATAAGATTAGATGTGTCTGATATGATAATATTTAAAGAGAAATCTTCTCCAAGATTGATATTTATTAAGTCAGGATCAAAACTGACTTCAAATAATTCTTCGTCCACAATATCAACTTCCCCTACATCTTGAATACATTCTTCATTAATCTGATATTGAATTGTGTAAGTACCAATGTTTAAATTTTCAGCTAAAATGATATCATCTGCACCGTAAGAATTTCCGTTAATAAGAATATCGTAGTTATTTATATTGTCTGAAGTTATGATTATACCTCCATTCGTAAAATTGCAATCTATATTCTGGGTCACAACATCAAGGTCTAAGGGTGAAACTCCCATAATTGTTACAATCTCACTATTTAAGCAGCCAAAACTATCAACGACCTCATACATATATTCGCCTTCTTCTAAATCTGTGATTAGATTGGAAGAACTATTACCATCAAAGATATAATCATAAGGCGGGGTACCTCCAAATGCATCAATAAAAATAGAACCATCATTTGCACCTATACAAGAAACATCCGTAGTGATATTCATAGATGAAAGGAGAGCTGGACTTTGTATGAGAATATCATTGTAGATAAGTGTAGCACTGAGGTCGTCCGTGACTGTCACGCTATAAGATCCGTTGCAAAGTTCATCAATCGTGCTATTACTACTCCCATTGGACCATAGAAAAGAATATGGCATAGCGCCACCAAGTATTTCTAGCTCAATAGATCCATTACATTGATCAAAACATTGATTTGCTGAAACACCAATATTACTTGAAAGGGGCAAAGGCTCAAAGACTATTTGACCACTATTAACACATCCATTGCCATCAACTATAGTATACGAATACGTACCATAATCAAGATTTTCAATAACAAGTACATCTACAGAGCCATTACTCCACTCTATTGCATAAGGAGGGGTGCCTCCAACTATATCTATTTGCAATAACCCATCACCTCCTATCGATGTTGGAGGAATTGACTGACTGAAAATAGATGTTAGTTTGTCAGGTTGACTTAAGAAAAAAGATAAATCACGAAAACAACCAATGTCATCACTAATTTCTACTGAATGAAAACCAGCTGTCAAATCATCTCTGATTTGCTCAGTATTTCCATCATCCCAAAGAAATTGGAATGGTTCTATCCCAGAAAGTGTAATTAGTTGTATACTAGCAAAATCGCCATAGCAGGTAATCGAATCAACAATAGCAATTGCTTGCACGGGCTCACTTTCAATGATGGCAATTGAATCTACCAATGTGCAACTATTATTATCTGTGATCGTAACAGTAAAAAGTCCTGATTCAAGTTCGGTAATCGTATTAGTCATTTGCCCATTACTCCATAAGACTTCAAAGTTTCCAGTGCCCCCGCTTGTTATGGCAGTAGCAGTACCAAGCGTGTCCTCATTACATCCAGGTTGAATGACGTCAAAAACATTGCTAAGGGCAGGAGGGTCGATTAATTGAAATTGTTTCTCAAATGCACAGCCATCTATATCTGTGGCAGTAATAGTAAATATGCCATACGGCAAATCGGTTATAATAGAATCCGTCGAAGCGTTATCCCATTCAAATGTAAACGGTTCATTTCCTATTGCTTCTACTTGTATAGAACCGTTGAATTGATTAGCACATAAATTATTAATAATGGTATCAATAAAAGTAACTGAATTTCCTTCTTGAATTTCATATTCGAAGCTATATAGGCATCCTAAAGAATCAATTAGATCCAATTGATATTGCCCTGAAGCCAAACTATCGACGATGGGTTCTGTCATGCCATTTGACCAAATATATTGATACGGTGCAAAACCTTCAAGGACTTCAATGTGTAACTCTCCATCTACTAAACCACTACAAGATTCGTCAAAAACAGAAGGATTAATAGTGATAAATGAGCTAATAGCTAAATTAAAACTAGAGGAATATGTGCAATTTAGACTATCAGTCACAGTCACAGTATAATCCCCTGGGGGCAAATTTTCTATATAACTACTCGATTGACCAGAACTCCATTCAAAGGTATATGGTGGTGTTCCATTGATGATATCGACACTAATACTACCGTCCATTTCACCCTCACAAGAAACATGGTTTACTTCAAAATCAAGCGTTGCTCCTTGCGAACTAGGAATCGTAAAACTATGAGTTTGGCTGCAGCCTTCGTTATCTGTTATTGTGACTTCATATGTTCCAGCAGGTTTATTACTAATAGATTCTGTAAATTCTCCTGAGCTCCAAAAATATTCATACGGTGCTTGCCCTTGGAAATTATCAAGCAAGATACCTCCATTGTTTTGGCCACAATCCGCAGCAGTAATATTTGATTCAAAGGAAAACGAGGGAGACTCCAAAATTGTAAAAGAATCCTCAATAGTACAATTGTTAAAATCACTTACTGTAACTTCATAAGTACCTGAAGATAATTGTGTTAAATCTTCTGAAAATGAACCATTTGACCAAAAAAAGCTATATGGCATTGTACCTCCAGTAATCGATAGGTCTATATATCCTACTGCTGTGGTATCACAAATAGTAGTAGAAAAATCAGTATTGAGATAAATATCTGGGAATGGATTAATAATGACGCTAACTTGAAAAAAAGAACCATAACTGTCCATGATATCACAAATGTAGATACCCGCACATAAGTTCGTGAGGACTGGTGTCGTTGCACCATTCGACCAAGAGTATTCATAGGGTGGCAGTCCACCTGTAGGTTGTAAATTTATTGATCCTGCACATTCAGAGTTACAGAATTCCTCATTAACAGCAGTTCCCACTGTAAATTGCTCATAAATCTCAACAGTTAAGATGATTTCGCATCCCTTGATATCTGTGATTGTAACATTGTGAATACCTGGCGCAAGATTTGAGGCTACTGGAGTCGATTCACCATTATCCCATAAATAAGTATAGCCAGGACTACCCCCTGAAATAGTAGTACCAGCAGTACCATAAATTACTGGTTCAACAGGCTGGACAACATTAACTATTGCACCAACCAATTCTTCTGGTTCTGTAATAACGAATTCTTGAGTACCTGTACATCCATTAGCATCTGTAACTGTCACTAAATAATTACCTACATCTAAATCTAACAAATCTTGAGAAGTTTCGCCATTGCTCCAAATGAAGGAAAAAGGAGTACTCGTTGAATTTGAGACCGTTGTAGTAATTGTGCCGTCCATATTGTTCATACACCCAACATCTTCAGCTAAACCTGTAACGTCGAGCACTAGTTCATTTATTCCAACAGTATATGAGTCTGACAAACTACAGCCCGAATCGTCTGTAATTGTTACAGAATATACTCCTGCTGTTAGGTTGGAAAGATCTTCCGTAGTCTCTCCATTCGACCATTCAAAGCTCGGATTTACTGAGCAAGTGGTAGTTAGATCTATAGAACCATCGGAACCGGCACTACAAGTCGCATCTTGCGTCACTGCTTCAAATTCAAATGACTCTTCACAACAGCTAGTTCCACCACAGTCGATAGTAATAGGACAATCACTTGAAGGCAAGGTAATTAGATCTGCTGAAGAAGCCTCGCCAAATGCGAGAGCGAAAAAATCTATGCCACTAATTATATCAGGATCAATAGTAACTGTATTGCCGCAGCCAATACCTCCGATAATCCCACCGTCTGTGCAACAAGGCGACCAAAAGAAATCTCCTACAATATTTGGAGGTGTGCCTGTTAATTCACCACTATCATCAGATAACATTACAAAAGCATCAGATGGTAAACAATTGAAATTAATATTTACCTCACCTCCAGAACCATCATTAGCGGAATCCAAGATGATTATCAAACTAGTCTCACCAGATATCAAGTCCTCGTAAAGCATCATGATCATACCATTTGATGTCTCTAATCCCGTATTAGAAGAACTACCTATCGGAGTTCCATAAGCATAAAAATCTATTGCAGATTGATTTCCACTAATAAATGGCAATGGAAACAAATCTTCTCCTTGGGAAACCGTGCAATCACACATTGGGGCAGAAGGGTCTATTGGTGTTGATGTAGACGAGGTAGCTGAAGCACTCCACAAGTACATAGGAAATAAAAAACAAATGATAAATAAGAGACGAATCATGATTGTGATGATTTTACCTATAAATTGTAGCAATTTTAATCATACATGAAAAGACTGCTATAAAAAGTATATTACTTACGTAGAACCAATATAAGTAAATAATGACACCCTAATATTAAAGAAATGCGCAACCAAGTAATTTTCAATAAATTTTATTGGAAAATAATATTTAAGATCAATACTTTCTTTGGGAAACCCTAAAGCTTCAGAATACGACAATATTGTAGAAAAAAAAATTATGAAAAAGCTCAGTCGCTTAGAAAATCAACCGATCAGATTTTCCAGCATTTACATTCTAGATGGACGCAATTACAAATCAAACTTAGGTTTTATCAGTAGATGTCTTTCTCATTTAAAAAGATTTTAGCTCGAGCTAGATTAAGCTAGCGTACTACGCTTCTTTCCGTATGCATCGCAACGAAAACGTTTCATTCTGATTGTTTCCCTATTTTCCAGCTACAAAAGTCCTAAATGACCAGTGGTCGTCCGCTTTCTACTTCTACTCTTTTGCTCCCATAGCTAAACTCCCTATCTTTACAAGCTAGTATTTTTCAAAATTACAATTGAACATACCCTATGCTTCATAAAATCCTTTCGCACGTTGTTCTAGTCCTAACGCTGCAATTCAGCATTTGTATTAGCTTGACTGCGCAACTCTGCGAAGGTAATTTAGGCGAAAATATTTTTACCGACGGTGACTTTGGCTCTGGAGTTCCTAATATTCCGCCTAATGACCCTGGAATTGCTCCAGGCTATTTATACACAACAAATCCACCTCCACCCGACGGATCTTACTGTTTAACAAATAATATCACGGTCTGGAATCAAAACTGGGGATGGGCAAATATCGGAGATAATAGCAACGATCCAAATGGATATATGATGGTCGTAAATGCAAGTTTTGATACAGGACTTTTCTATGAACAAATAATTACAGGACTATGTGAAAATACGATTTACGAATTTTCAGCAGACGTTCGCAACCTGCATTTTGGAGCAAACATTATCCTTCCAAATGTTTCATTTCTCATTAATAACTTCATTGCATATGAATCGGGGAATGTACCTGAAAATAATAAATGGAATACCTATGGATTTACCTTTAGCACAGGTCCAGGTCAAACATTTGTGAAATTATCACTTGCCAACAACGCTCCTGGAGGCATCGGAAATGACTTGGCTATTGATAATATTACCTTTAGAGCCTGTGGTCCTGAAGCTTTGATTTTACCTCTAGAGGTTGCCAACATTTGTGAAGATGGAAACTCAATATTACTTGATGCTACAATCAATGGAGATCAATACGACGACCCACAAGTTCAATGGCAAGAGAGCTTTGACGGTGGTGTAACTTGGGTAGATTTACCAGGCGAAAATGATCTTAGCTATGAATTTTCAAATCTTTCTGCAGGCACATACTATTACCGATATAAGTTAGCAAGTGCTCCTGAAAACTTGATGAATAGTAAATGTAGAATTATCTCAAATGTCAAAGTAGTTGAGGTGATTCCCAAATTCACTGCGATCGCCGACAGTCTATGTCAAGGCCTGCAGTTTACTATTGGTAACTCAACTTACGAAAATTCTGGAATTTATGTGGACACGTTACTTAATCACTTAGGTTGTGATAGTATCGTTACATCTACTTTGACATTTGTTACTGAGCCAGAGATTAAAGCCAATTTTTTGATCCTAGAACCCAAATGTTCTGATACTTCAGATGGGTCTATTATTTTGGAAAGTATTGAAAACGCACTGGGTCCTTTCGACATACTATTTAATGGAGACCAGATAAACAATGCTACACCAATCGAAAATTTACCCGCTGGTGAGTACGAATTTTTTATTACTGATCGATACGGCTGCACTGTCACAGAAACTATTGAACTAGAAGGGCCAGTTCCCTATACGATTAATCTTGGCGAAGATCAATTAGTTGAACTTGGCGAGACAACAACCCTTTATGCCGGCGTCAGTGAGACGACCATTGCATTCAATTGGTTTCCTGAAGAAATATTCCCTTGCGCTCCAAATTGCACAGAACAGACTTGGCAACCAGCTGAATCAACTTGGGTGTACCTCGAGACTTTATCAGAAGACAATTGCATTGCCATTGATTCAGTATATATTGATGTACGAGTTGTTCGCAAGCTCTATATACCGAGTGCTTTTACGCCAAATGGTGACAATAATAATGACGATTTTCTTGTCTTTGGGTCACAGCCAAATGTAGAGCAAATCAATCTATTTCAAATCTACGATCGGTGGGGGAATGTACTTTTTGAAGCTTCCGATTTCCAGCCCAATGATCCTCTGTTTTCATGGGATGGAACCTATCAGAATCGAGCTATGAAACCTGGTGCTTATACCTATATGATTTCCGTTCTTTATTTGGACGGAGAAGTGATTACTTATTCTGGCACGATCTCTCTTATCCGATAAATCAATATTTTACATAAACCACAAAGAATGAGAATACTACTATAATTGATTCTCCTCACCGCATTACATACCATCAAGCCTCAAGATACTTTTGTAAGACTGTTTGGCTTAAACCTAGGCCTTCCTCATTTCATATCAACAAACTAGCACGGTAGCTGTCTTAAAATGATGGCACTAAAAACTGCGTCGAGCAAATCACGCCACAATTTGATCTATATCATTGGTAGTATATCGCTATTTAGCTGCCAAAGTCTATGGAAATTGATCTCGAAAGCTTTGAATTCTTTACTTTTGCAAAAAAATTAGCCACGATGAGTTTATTAACAGTAGGAACAGTTGCATTTGATGATATTAAGACACCTTTTGGACATGCAGAAAAAGTCGTAGGAGGTGCTTGTACTTATGCTAGTTGGTCAGCATCATACTTTACCAATGACATCCGTCTTGTCTCAATCGTAGGTGATGATTTTCCAAGTGATGAAATTGATTTACTTCACAAAAGAGGTGTAAAAACAGAAGGTTTAGAAATCGTCGAAGATAAAAAATCCTTCTTCTGGGCTGGCGAGTATCACGATAATATGAACCAAAGAACAACCTTAGCAACAGAGCTAAATGTTCTTGCTGATTTTGATCCGATTCTACCAGACTCTTACAAGAACTCACAATATATCATGCTTGGAAACCTTACTCCAGCAATTCAGATGCAAACGCTAAAGCAACTGAATGGTGATCCTAAATTAGTCGTTATGGATACGATGAACTTCTGGATGGACGTAGCAATGGATGAATTAAAGGAAGTTATCAAGCACGTCGATGTAATTACGATCAATGATGAAGAAGCTCGTCAATTATCCGGTGAGTACGCACTAGTTTCTGCCGCTATGAAGATTCATGAAATGGGACCGAAATTTGTTGTAATCAAAAAAGGAGAACATGGTGCCTTACTTTTTTCTGAAGGTAAAATCTTTTCCGCTCCTGCTTTGCCAATGGCTAGAGTAATGGATCCTACCGGTGCTGGTGATACATTTGCAGGTGGATTTATCGGTTACCTTGCGAAATCAGACGATATCTCATTTGAAAATATGAAGCGAGCTATTATATATGGTTCTGTAATGGCTTCTTTTTGCGTTGAAGAATTCAGTATCGAAAAGCTGAAAACGCTTGATGAAAATCAGATACACGCTCGAGTAAATCAATTTGTTGATATTGCTCATTTCAACATGTAAATACTACCGATTAATCTAATCGTGGCTTTTTACGCATTTCTTTGATATCTGACCGACGTTTTTTCTCTTGTCTGCGTTGAATAATCGAAGAGTTGGAAGGACGAGTGAGCTTTCTTTTCTTCTTGACAGTGAGGCTTCGTATTATCAATCTATCGAGCTTTTTGAAAATAGCAACTTTGTTGGTTAGCTGTGATCTACTTCCTTGTTCTTGAAGTACTAACTCTCCCTCCTTATTCAATCTATTCGAAAGCTTTTCGCGAATCTTTAGTTTTTGCTGATGAGTAAGTGAGTTAGATTCCAGAATATTCCATTTAAGGATAACTTTCGTCTCCACCTTATTTACATGTTGACCACCAGCTCCGCCACTTCGTGCAGTTGAAAGAACAAGCTCGTTATGAATTTCATCTAATACTGCACGAAAACCTTGATTTATTGACATAGTTCAATATTAACGTTCAATCCCGTTTTCATCAAAAACAAGAAGCTCCGACATGAAGTTAAAATATGGAAGCATTTTCCTAAAAGTACTTACTACAGTGCTTGCAAAATCGAGTGAAACCACACGATCGGCATCATAATGCTTCATCAATAAGTATTGCTTATTTCTAATCAAGTCAACTGCAGGGTGTTGTTTGTCAAAACCCCTTGGAGCAGTCTTTAACGCATTTCCCTCTATGCCTCCGAAAAACTCGTTGATATCCTCACCTTCAATCAACTGGCGATATGCTTCCTCTTCTCGAATAATTCCCTCTCTAATAAACTTTAAATCTTTGGATTCAGGACCCCAAAAGCCACCGCCCACCATCGCTTTATCTGGTTCAATAGCTAAATACAAACCACCTCTTCTATATTTACCTGCTCTTGTGAAACTTGCAGAAAAGAAGCTTTTGTATGGAGACTTATCCTTGCTAAATCGTACATCACGATAAACTCTAAAAACCTTTGTTTTCTCTATTTCATCGATTTCCTGTATGCCAGTTTCTACATCCGCGATGAAATCCTTAAACTCGGAAAGAGCTGTTTGATAGCGAGGTTTATGCTCCGCAAACCAATCTCGATCATTATTCTTGGAAAGATCTTTGAGAAACTTAAGTGATTTTTTTGATACTTGAGAAGACATAAATTAGTTGTTTGAAAGTACATTAATAAATTTAAGCATTTGCTATACAATCCTGCTAGTTTTGTTTACTTTAGGATAGTTATTACCCCTTTATGCATGGATTAATAAAAGATGAAACGTATACTTTTAATACCTGACAAATTTAAAGGTTCATTGTCTGCCAAGGAAATATGCAGAATTATGCATGAAGAACTTCAGCACTTTGATTCATCTCTAAAATTTATTATTAGTCCGATGGAGGAGATGGTACGCTTGACATCCTTAAAGGTAAATTATCACTGGAGTTGTTGATGCTCGAGGTGGTTGATCCACTAATGCGACCTACTAGTGCATACTATTATTTAAGTGCAAATTCAACTAATAAAGAATAACTATGAATCAAAATATTGTATATATTTTATCCTTTTCGGGTATTATTCTAGCAACGTTCTTCGTGGCTTTCCTGTTTCGTAGAGCGTTCAATAAATTTATCAAAACGTCAACTAACTTCCTTCAGAATGATCCGACAAACTATAAGTTTTTAAAACACTTTGTAGTTGGTCTAATCTACACATTAGGTTTTTGTTTGGCAGTATATTCAGTGCCCAATTTACGCACCTTAGCAGGCTCACTTCTAGCCGGTGCAGGTATTGCAGCAGTCGCTATTGGTTTCGCTTCTCAAGCTGCACTGAGTAATATAGTTGGTGGTGTTTTCATAATTATCTTCAAGCCATTTCGCATTAACGATAGATTAATTATTAACACTCATCAAGGAATTGTTGAAGATATCACTTTGCGACACACAGTAATCCGGGATTTTGAAAATCGAAGAATCGTAATTCCAAACTCCATCATAAGTGAAGAAGTCATTATCAACGCAGACTTTACAGATGAAAGAATCTGCAAATGGATAGACATGAATATAACCTATGATAGCGATATCGACCTTGCTAAATCAATCATGGCCGAGGAAGTTCTAAATCATCCACTGACCATTGACGCTCGTACAAAAGAAATGATTGCTGAAGGTGCACCTGTCGTGATGGTTAGAGTTCTGATGCTTGGAGAGTCTTCTGTCAATTTGAGAGCTTGGGCTTGGGCCCAAAATGCAGGGAATGCATTTATTTTAAGTTGTGACGCCTTAGAAAGTATCAAGAAACGATTTGATCGAGAAGGTGTTCAAATTGCATTTCCGCACCGTGTTTTTATTACAAAAGATAATCAAGAGAAATTTTTAGATAAAAAACAAAAGTAGAAGAAGAGATATGGATTTTGAAGCAATGCTAGATTTTTTGGAAGAACTCCAGAAAAACAATAACAAAGAATGGATGGATCTCAATCGTAAGAGATATAAGGTAATTCGAAATGATTTTGTGTCATGGCTTGATAAAATGAATAAGAGATTAGCTGAGCTAGATCCACTCTATTTTGACACACCGGGCAAAAAAGCAATCAATCGAATTAATAATAACTTGCTTTATCATCCAAACAGACCGGTATACAAGGATCACTTTGGAGCTGGGCTAGATCAATTATCAAAACAAGGTGACTACTATATTCAAATCGGTGTTAATCGATCTATGTTAGCAGGTGGCTATTGGAGGCCAGATAATAAGATTCTCAAAAGCATAAGGGATGCCATTGACTATAATGGCGAGGAACTTATAAGAATTATGCAAGAGCCCAAATTCAAGCTCATGTATGGAGGACTTGTTGACTCAGAGAGTAGACTTACTCAATCTCCACAAGCTTATGATTCAGACCACCGATTTATTGAATTATTGAAGAACAAGACCTTTGCTGTAGAGCAACTAATTTCAAGAAAACAAATAGTTGACAAAAGCTTTGATGATCTGGTAGTCGAATCTTATTTGGTTTTACTTCCCTTCAGACGCTATCTTAATCAAGCAATTACGGTGTAAAAAACCACAGTAATTTGCGAATCTTACACACTTTCTAAATATAAACGCTAGAGTTATTAGAGTTGACTAGCAATTTCTTCAAGGATCATTTTGCAGGAGTCGAACTAGAACTGTTTGAGATGCAAAGTGCAGCGATTCGGGGGAACTGGGACGTAGATATAGCGGGGAGAATCGCGAAGGCTAAAAGTACAATCATGAAAAGGTTAGACTGAAAGGAAAGCGTCTAAGACGAGTTTTCTAGTGAGAGAGGTTTTTTTGTTACTTTTTTTGACGGACAAAAAAAGTAAAAGACACAACAGAACAAGCACCAAATCATTTAAACCATCATTAAACAGGTAACTTTGAACCTAGAAACTCACCAAGCAACGACCTCATCTAGATATGAAGTTTATCAACTTACTGAGCCGAAAATAGTCACTGAAATTCTACCTAACTAGAGCAAAAAGAAGTTCAAGTAAATATTTACCGTATCGCAGCCCAAATATCTGTTTCCAAACCTACATCTTCAAGCTTCATACCACCAGCAATATTCTCTAGCTTCAACCCCATTCCCATCATTTTGTGCTCACCGCATAACTTAGCCCCAGTGGAAATTGTTGTCCAATTTTTCCAAGGAGTATAAACCCCTTTGATTGGTAAAATCTGTACGTACATTTCAAATCCAGTTGGAATTCCATCTTCATCAAAAATCCATACATACGAATCACCTGGCGTCACACCTCCTGAAGTATACGAAACTTTGAGTCTATCACCTTCTTCATGCTCTACAATTGATAAAGTAGTACCCTGATCCTTAACTTTAAATGGCGCAGTGAACCAATACATATCATTACACCAAAATGACCAAGCATCTTGAATTAACTTCTGTTTCTTTTTTCCTTCTTGCTCGACACCATCAACGAATGCTAGACCATCTACTTGATCTGGGTCCAATAAAACTCGATTTTTCTTCCAAGAAATCTGCGCTAGATTGTCTTTTTTATCCCAAAGGTAGTGATGAGCACCTGCAAATGACCATCTAATGTATGTCGTAGTATCCCACGCCGCTTTATTGAGACCTTCCCACATATCCGATACCATTTCTTCTGTTCTCGGAGACTCAATTCCTGTTGGCAAATCTTTACTCATTATAGAGCACGTGCTGAAAACTACAGCAATCAAGACAGCAAGGGTAATCGCTAGATATTTTAAAACTTTCATTATAGTTGCATTGTATATTATAGTGCGTCTGAATTAACCACAAGTAAACTGAATTGTTAACAATAAAGTGGTTTATGATTACAGCTCTTCGATATTATCCAAATAGTATTCTGCCTGTTCTAAAATATTCTTCTTTTGATCTTCTGAATTTCTATCCCAAACTCGATACATCATTCCCACCCTAGGATTCTTACCCAGAAGCGGTCTGTTAACCTCATAGAAGTTCCAGTACAAACTATTGAACGGACATGCTTTCTCACCAACCTTTACAGATTTGTCATAGTAACAACCTTTGCAGTAGTCACTCATTTTATTGATATAATTTGCTGAAGATATGTAAGGCTTTGTACCTACGATCCCACCGTCAGCAAATTGACTCATTCCTCGTGTGTTGGTAATTTCTACCCATTCTATTGCATCAATGTAGATACCTAAATACCACTGATCTAGTTCATCGGGATTTATTCCTGTTAGCAAGGCAAAATTTCCAGTCACCATCAGTCTCTGAATATGATGGGCATATGCATAATCAAGACTCTGCTGAATTGATTTTTGCATGCAGTTCATCTTGGTTTCTCCCGACCAATAATAGTCAGGCAGTTTGCGCTGGTGGTCAAAGTAATTCAATTCAGCGTAGTCGGGCATTTCTTTCCAATAAACACCTCGCATGTATTCCCTCCAACCTATTATCTGACGAACAAAACCCTCAACCTGAGCAATAGTAATTTCATCTTGATTATCTTCCCAATGTGCAATTGCTGACTTCACAACCTCAAGCGGATGTAACATCTTACTGTTCATCGAAAATGAAATTCTAGCATGATAGACGGACCATGAACGCTCAACCATTGCGTCCTGATATTTTCCAAATACCGGCAAACAACGAGTGAGAAAAAATGAAAGTAATTCTCTAGACTCATCGGGTGTAGTAGGCCAGATAAAATCATCTGCCTCTATGTTACCTATGTACGAAACACCTTGATTATCGATCCGCGATATAACGGATTCGACATCTTTTTTATAAAGAAACGGGGCATCAATCTCATGTTTTGCTTTGATTGATCCTCGGTTTTCATGGTCGTAATTCCACTTCCCTGTTAGTGGTTGCGAATCATCCATGGGATCCATCAGCAGATTGTACTTCTTTCGCATATAACGATAAAAAGACTCCATCAACAATGTCTTCTTCCCTTCAAAAAACTTTGCTAGCTCATCTCGCTCTGTTAGAAAATGTTCTGTATCAAGGGCTAGACAAGGAATACCTAATTCTGACTCAAGGCCTTTCATTTGCTCATCAAGCCGATACTCGTCCGGCAATTGATATTCGATTTGTGAAACTCCGAAGTCCTTAACGATACCTTCCAAGTTCTCTACAAGATTTCCGGTATTCTTAGGATCATCGAGTTTGAGATACAAAACATCATGATTACTTTCTGATAACCATTGACCCATAGCTTCCATTGACAAGAAGAAGGCCACGATCTTCTGAATATGATGCTTTACATAGTTGGTCTCCTGATGCATCTCCATCAGTATATACAGACAATCTGCATCTTGTTTTTGATACCAAGTGTGATCTCGATTGAGCTGATCTCCGAGAATTAGTCGAACCTTTTTGTATGAAGATTTCAATTTCATCCTAGCGCAATGTACTCAATCCACCATCCATACCATAGACTTGCCCACTTACAAAACTAGCTGCCGGAGACATAAGGAATGCTCCAAGCTGAGCTACATCTGCAGGTTTTCCATAAGTTTTTAAAGGATGTCTTTCTTTTGATGCTTCTTGCGCTTTTTCGTTACCTAGGAACTTTGAAGCCAAAGGTGTGTCAACAAGCGAGGGAGCAATAGCATTCACGCGTATCTTGGGAGCAAATTCAGCTGCCAGGCTTCTTGTTAGTCCTTCTATAGCACCTTTCGCGGCAGCTATTGAAGCATGAAAACTCATTCCCTGCGCTACAGCAACAGTAGAGAATAAGAGCACTGAAGCCTGCGATGATTTTTTCAATGCTTTTTGTGACATACGAATAGCTCTTACTGCCCCTAAGACATTTATTTCATAGTCACTTCGGAAATCATCATCTTTCAAGGATCTGAATGGTTTTAGGTTTATACTTCCTGGGCAGTAGATTAAACCATCTATTATTTCAGGCAAATCATCTGTGATATCATCCGTCAGAATATCCGCGTTTAAGGTTTCTACTTGCAATGGTAAGACAGCTTGATCGGCTTCACGACTTACAACGAGGACATCGTGCGAACTACTCAGCAGTTCAGTCATCGCTAATCCTATTCCGGAACTACCTCCAATAATTACATATTGACTCATATTTTCTTCAGTTTTATATTTTTTGATTTTTTAAGCGTACTCAGGCTGTAACCTCACTTTGATTTCGTTCGGAACGATTATTTCGTCTGCATCTTTCACTGCAGTAACGCACATTGTCCCAATTCTTTGCCCACTTTTTTCGCCAATTGAAAGGCCGATTACATACTGGGCAAATCTTGGATGGCAAGTCTGATTTACGCACCGCTTTGCTCATCGCTTGCTTATCTTATTGTTGCTGATTGATCGCTGTCGACTGCACTTATGTGTACCCTCCATGAAATTTCGCTTCTTCAGATGCTTTGTCTTGCGACCTTGAACACGTTTACGCCACATCTTCCAGCTTGACAATTTCATTTCACGCTTCATCAACTTAATGACCTCTCCTTCTGATAGTCCAAATTGCTCCTTAATTGCATCGAAAGTCGTTCGATCTTCCCAAGCCATTTCTACAATTCGGTCCACTTCTCTTTCTGTAAGTGCTTTTAGTTTTTTCATTTATTTCACGCTTTCCAAGAACTATAACACAAGAAAACTTAGGATGTTTATGAATGTTAATTTGAAGCTTTGTAGACTCTTTGATGGGCTCTGGGGCCCAAAAGCTTTACTAATAATGCAAACGATACGTATATGTTGCTTGATTAAGCGCATAAAAAAAAGCAGCATCATGAGATACTGCTTTTCGATATAATTCATGTATTTCTTATACTAACTTACTCGGTTCTTTGATTCTCCTTTCCCCAAAATTCAAGATTTGGACATGTTCGGAAGCGCTCGTCGATCTGTACGTAAGTATTTTGAGCTTTATCTTCAACCCACTTTGAAAAGTATTCATTCTTCTTATTTTCTTTCGCAAAAAATTGAATCTTGGAATAGTCTTCTTTAAGGTTTGCTTTGTGCGGCCGCGTACGGCTCAACAATTTAATAATACGATATTGCGTCTCACCTTGTGCATTTGTATACTCAATCGGCTCTGTAATATCTCCTTCTTTGAGACCTTCAATCTCGAAATATATATCCGGCGGCAAATCGCCAGTTTCAAAAAATGTTGTCCCATTAGCAGGATTGACTAGTCGGCCATTGTTGTTATAACTCTCTTCGTCCTCCGAACTGTATTTCTTAATTGCTTTTTGGAAAGTGATTGAATCTATTTCGATCTCATTCTTAATATCAATTAAAATCTGTTTGGTCAATTCCAAATCATCATAAGTGATATTTGGTTTAAAGAGAATATGTCTAGTATTAACTGTATTTCCTCTCCTTCCCATCAACTGAATAATGTGAAAACCAAAGGGTGATTCCACAGGTTCTGATATTTCCTCTTTCTCAAGTGAATAGGCAACTGCCTCAAATTCTGGCACAAAAGTACCTCTTGCTTGCCATCCCAAATCTCCTCCTACGCGTTTTGAACCCGGATCATCAGAATGTCTTTTAGCCAATGCCGGAAAATCTCCACCATCCAACAATTCTTGATAAACTTGATTGGCCATATCAAGTGCTTTTTGTCTTTCTTCGTCGTTTACCTGTGGCACTAAAACAATCTCCGCAACTTCTACCTCAGCATTGAAATATGGCAGGGAGTCAGGATCTATTTGATTAAAAAACTCCTTTGTTTCGCTAGGTGTAATTGTAATTGCGTCAAATAAACTGGCTCGCATTCTATCGGACAAAAGCATCTCTCGCATATTCACTCGCATCCAATCCTTTACTTCATTAACTGTCTGACCATAGTATTCTTCAAAGAAGTCAGTATCGCCGTTCATTTGACGAAGAATACTTTCGATCCGAAAATCTAACTGCTGAGCAACCTCTGCATCGCTGACAACAATACTATCAAGTTTTGCTTGATCAATCATGATCTTTTGGGCCATGAGCCCCTCAAGAACATTACAACGCTCTTCATCACTGATAGTACCCTGCGTTTCCATCAAATACGAAAATTGTTTTTCAACATCAGACAGAAGTATATACTCACTTCCCACTTGCGCCACTACTTTGTCAACTAATTGCTGAGCTTGCGCAAAACTTGCCATCATCATCAGGCAGAACAAACTTATATAAAGGCTATATTTCATTATCATTCTATTTTGGCAGTTCAATCCGTAAACTAATCTGCAATCTTAATTTTTTTCTGCTGCAATGCCTTGTTATAAAGTTCAGAACTATACTCTGAAAGCAGAAGTTGTTTTCTATTTTCTAAAATCGCACGTTCAAGTTTGTCTTTCATATAAGATAACGGCGCAATTTCATTTTTGTCGATCTTCTCATATACTCTAATGAAAAATAAATTCGAATCATTTTCCCTAAAGTAGTCTTCATCTCGATCAATCTCTTCTTCAGATATCAGATCGTGAGGTATATATTGATTGATCTCCTCCCAGCTATGCCATCTTGATGTATCCTTCAGATGAATATCCACTTGACTAGCAAAAGAATTTCGCCACTCTTCAATATCCTTCTTTTTGAAATAATTGATTAGATCAAGCCTATCCTGATGCTCTGCTGGAGTTACTACAAGCTCAATCTTAAAAATTGAATATCTTAGTTTGTAGTTATTCTTCAAACTCGCATAGGCATCATTTAACTCAGCCTCACTAATTGTCTTGTTAAGATTACGTTCAACAAATCGCTCTTTATGCTTCTGTATAATCAGAGATGAACGATATTGATCAATCAAATCGCCAATTTCTTGTTGATCCGATTTGCTCAATGCAGCTTTTTCAAGAAACAAACTTTTTCGTATCCAACTATCAACATATTGCGCTCTAATCACTCCATTATCTGCTTCTTCTTCTAGCGCACTTTCGACATCAGACTCATATAGGGCTGATTCATAAACTTTTGCAACAAGTGTATCATCAGGTTTCTGCTGATTCTCGCATTGGGTCAAGCCCAAAAGAAGAAGAATGAAGAAAATAAAGAATCGTATCTGCATTACTTTATTAGTGATTTTAGCGCTTCTTCATTCGTCACAACTTTATACTTCTTTCGAAGTTCTGAGACCCATTCCTTTTCTAATTTATCTTGATAATCAGCTTCAATGTATCCTCTTGCCTCTACAAGTGTCTTCAATGCTGGTGGGATAATTTCGTCAATCTTGATCAATTTGGTTATTCCTTTTCTTGTATCCTCTATAGGGCTAGAAATACTTTTCTTAGCGAATTTAACCCCTGCTACTTCTCTACTGCCTCTTTCATAAACTCCTTGAGTATAGGTAAATATATCTCCAAACTTCTCTTTCAACCATTCTGGTGATTTCTTCTTTGCCTTTCTAGAAAACTTCTTAATCACTTTCTCGTCGGTCGAATTTACAATGTAAGTTTTCGTTTTAGCACGCTCTTTCCACATGTAGTTTGACTTGTTGGCTTCATAAAAAGCTTTCAAACCAACCGTATCTTGCGACGCTTTGTCCCATACATTGATCTTCGTTACCTCAAAAAGCAATATCCCCTCTTCATACTCGCGCATGATCGATTTAAACTCAGGATATTTCATTTCTAGTTGCTTCTCCTCAAACTTAATAGCAGACTCATCTACAAATTCCTTGTACAATTTATTAACAGCATCAGGAATTGGTAATTCATCCATTCTTAGACGCGAACGAGTGTTGCTTTTAGCATATTCTGCGAAATCTGAAACAGAATACTTCGTATCACCAAAGCTGAAAAGGGTTTCATCATTCTGATCGATACCTTTCCACTTGTATGAAAAGAAACTCTTATCTAGATTACTTGTAAATTCCTTGAGACCTTTCGTGTTTTCCGCGAATTTCGCATCATCTTTAATTCGATCAACCATGCTCAAGGTTGCCTTTTTATATCTAGGATCTTTGAGTACTTTAGCCTTCATTATTTTCTTAGCGTCCTCGTAAGATGGAGGAGTCTTTTTAGACACTCTCTTTACAATATGCCAACCTGCTGAAGTTTGAAATGGCGCTGAATAATCTCCGTCTTTCATCAGTCCAAAAGAAGCCTCTTCAAAAGCTTTTTCAAATCGATTAATACCAAAGTATCCGATGTACCCGCCGTTGGATGCCGATGCCTTATCCTCACTTTTCGTTCTTGCTAACTCTGAAAAATCTGTGCCGGACTGTAACATTTGATACAAGGAATCAATTTTCGCTTTTGGGTCCGTTGTCGTTCTTCTTTGGCTTTTTTTACGAACTAGAATATGAGCAACTTCCATTTCACCTCTTGCTTCTCTTACATCATCAAGTCGCACCAAGTGTATACCCAGTTTGGTTCTTACAGGATCTGAAACTTCTCCTTTATCTAGTGCATACGAAGCATTTTCTAGTTCATAAAATCCACTAGGGAACATTGCTGTAAGAAATCCCAATGAGCCGACTTTACTTTTACTTAATTTATCTTCCGAATACATTTGGACAGCTTTCTCAAATGACAATCCGCCCTGAATTTCCTGACGTACCTCTGCAGCCTTTCGATAAGCTTTGTCAATCTGATCTTGAGTAGCTTGACCTGGAAGGCTGAAAAGTATATGTGAGATTTTGACATCCGTCTTTGAACGCTCATATACCTCATCGATCAGTCGATTTGTTACCTCTTTGTCAGTCAAGTACGATTTAGCTAGTTGTTTGCGATATCCATCAAGCTCTTTCATCAAGGAAGGAATTGTATCCATCTTCAATTCCTTTGCGCGTTGAACTTTTAATTTGAACTTCACATACAGATCAAGATATTCACGCAAACTTGCTTCACTGTAGTCTGTATCTTTACCAGTATTTTTTGAATAGATATAATCAAATTCACTGACATGAACTGGGTTTCCTTCTACCGTAAAAAGCACGGGATCTTCTTGGTTTCCAGTTTGAGCGAAAGCAGAAAATGCATATAAAAAGCAACCTGTCAATAATACTAAACGTAACATGTGATTCATTTCAGATTTATTTACTTTGTATTTAATATATAATTGGGTTGAAAACGGGTGCAAAAATAGTAATTTACCACCCAAAATACCTCATAAACGAAAAGGACTTGTGAGCTAGTATATAAAACGACTGTATTGATCGGAAACATGGCCTATTGAATGAGAATTATTAGATGTTGAAATGAATCAGATTTACTATTTATGAACAAGAATAAAAAGCGTTGGTTCCTTCAAGGAACCATTGGGATCTTATTTGCCGGTGCGGGAGTCAGCATGTTAATAGAAGCGGGTTTTTACAAACATTCAGATCCAGGTATGATTCAATGGGTTTTAGCTGGTACTTTATCCTTGGTTGTCTTCATGGCAGGACTGATATTGATGATAGATTCTATTCGTTATCGAGAATAGCTTGGTGCGATGTAAATCTGAATTACTTAGCTACAAAATTATCACTCTTAAAGAGTTTATGGAAAGAATTCCGATGCAATACCCTTATATTTCAAGGTAGTTGAGATCTTGGACTTGTAGTTTTTAATTTTTTGTCCGTCTTAGAAAATAAAAAACCGTTTCCAGAACATGTCTAGAAACGGTTATAGATTTCAATTAGTCTTTTCAAGTCTGGATGCCTGCTACATTTTTGTTTTCTTCTTACCTACGCTAGCAAGTCTCTCTTTCATTCTGATCATCAGATTCTTCTGTGCATCTATTTCGATTGCCTTTTCTTCATGAGCAACAGCATTCTCCTCGATGTTCTTTTCAGCTTTTGCAATTTCTTCCTTTGCATCTTCTATATCCTTCTCGTAAGACTCCTTGTCTTTTTCAAGTCCTTTAAGATCTTTCTCCAGCTTAGCAAGGTTTTTATCTTCAGCCTTTAGAAGTTCTTCAACGTGTAATTTTTCAGCCTCTACAGCAAAGTCATTCACAAGGTTCTTAGCCGCTTTCAAGGTTTTTGGATCTTCCGAAGCAGATACAAAAGCTCCTCCATTATCTATCCACAAATACAATCGAGAATTGCCTTTGAGGTCTTCAACTTTTGAATATATATCTAACTTCTTATCACTTACCAAAGGAATTGAAATCCCTTCAGCGTAGTATTCGTCAGCTTTACGATTTCTCTTCAGCTTTCCATACTCCTTCATAAAATCTTGCCAATAATTCTCAGCATCTTTTGAAGAAATTTCATTCATATCTAATACAATAGCTGGCTGGCTTCCTAAGCTCATTGTAACATCTTTGTCATATGCTTCCAACTGTGCAGACACCATTCCTGTGAAAGCGAGAAATAAGGCGACGAATAAAGTAGTAATTGTTTGTTTCATCATTTTGATTTTAGTTCTATACATACACCTTCAAACTGATATGACACGTATAATGTGAAATGCTATTAATGCAGGGCTGTTTACTCAAGATAGACCCTCAATTTATTAACTGAAACCAAAATAACAAAGTTCCTGATTCCAAATTTTTAACGAATTGCGTTCTTTGATAGTTACAAACGAGATTAGTTCCGACGAATTGCCATTTATAACCATATGGAAAACTATAGATATTTATAGACGGAAATTTCCCTTCATTAAGCAAACAATACAAAAATCATATGGTAGAAATAAAAATATGAAAAGTTTTCTACCATTGTAGATAGCTAAGCCAAGACCATTACTTCTTGTAAAAATACCCCAAGTGAAATTCTAGTTAGCTGTATTCCTTAAAACATTCTATATCAGCTAGTTAGAGCATGAAAATCAATGGTAACGCTATTTTGGGCCCCTGAGCCCGTTTCTATTTCAAAAACGTGACACTCTATTGAATCTCAACACATTACAAGAAATAAATATGTAAATTATTCCTATGTTTCTGAACTGTTTGGGTTCTATTATACGTTAGCAGCATACGGTCGAAAGGCAAGGCAAAAATCACTTTTCCACATTGAAAGAAGTTTTGCACAGCTTGTCCACAAATGTCAAAATATTGAATTAAGTCTCAATCATTTTCTTAGTTCAAACTCATTTACATTTGTACATTCTAAAGAAATCTTATGGCAGAAAATTCAAAACTAACAGCTATTCCAGGCAAGGTAAAAGAGCAACAATTCCAACGAGAATTAAATAATGCTTCTTATGGAAGAGTGCTACCACAAGCTACCGAACTTGAGGAAGCTGTTTTAGGTGCCATTATGGTTGACAAGGACGGATTAGCAGCTGTAAATAGTATTCTGCGCCCCGAAAGTTTCTACGCTGAGGCCAATAAGTTGATTTTTGAATATATGGAAGTTCTATTCAAGAATACTCAGCCTATTGACCTCCTTACAGTAAGTGAAGCGCTCAGAAAAGCGAAAAAGTTGGAGGAAGTAGGTGGTATTAATTATCTGATGAACTTGACCAATCGAGTTGCTTCGGCAGCCAATATAGAATACCACGCGAGAATCGTAGCACAGAAATTCGTTCAAAGAGAATTAATCAAGGTTTCTAGTATGACCATCAAAGATGCTTTTGATGACACCAAAGATATTTTTGATATGCTCGATGAGGCTGAAAAGAGCCTCTACGAAATTACTGACAAGAACATTTCACGTTCTTTTGAATCGTTAAGATCCCTAGTTGTAAGAACGCGCGAAGAAATTGAATTGGTTGCACAACAGCAACAAGATGGTATCACTGGAGTTCCTACTGGTTTCAATGAACTTAATAAAATAACAGGTGGTTGGCAGCCAAGTGATTTAGTGATATTGGCAGCGCGACCGGGTATGGGTAAAACTGCTTTTGTATTATCACTTGCGAGAAATGCAGCGCTTGAAGGGAAGGGTGTAGCCGTATTCTCTCTGGAGATGGGAAATACACAACTAGTACAGCGTCTTCTCGCCATGGAAAGTGAGATGAATAATGAGAAGATCCGAAAAGGGATGCTCAACGATGGAGAGTGGCTTCAATTAAATGCCGCTGTTGAACGATTAGCTGAACTACCAATCTATATCGACGATACACCTGGTATCAATATTTATGAGCTTCGCGCAAAATGTCGAAGATTAAAGAATAACCATGATATCAGTATGATCGTAATCGATTACCTGCAACTTATGACAGCAGGTGCAGGTAATGCAAAAGGTAATCGAGAACAAGAAATATCTA
>CBFHTK010000014.1:51370-73750 GCA_965658745.1 Saprospiraceae bacterium
GTTAACCAATGATGGAGATTTGGCAACTAAACTAGCACACCCTTCTTATGAAGTAAAGAAACTCTACCATGTTACGCTCGACAAGCCTATTTCTGAGGCTGATGTAAAGAAAGTAGAAGCTGGGCTTCTATTGGAAGATGGGCTAGCTGAAGTTGACTCAGCTCGTATTATTAAAGGACGTGATAATCTAGAAATCATGGTTCAATTACATCAGGGTAAGAATCGAATTATTCGGAGAATTTTTGAGTATATTGGTCACGAAGTGGTTCGACTTGATCGCGTATACTACGCTGGATTAACCAAAAAAGATTTACCCCGCGGATGGCATCGTCATCTTACTGAAAAGGAGATCATTATGCTGAAGCATTTTGCTTAACACTTCGGCTCCGCTCAGTGCAGGAACTTCGGCTCCGCTTAGTGCAGGAACTTCGGTGATTCACGAGGCGAGGTCGGGAGACTAATACCCTTGAGTTAAGACCTTTCTAAAAGTCGAACTAGAACTGTTTGAGATGCACAGTGCAGAGATTCGGGGGGACAGGGACGTGGATGTAGCGGGGAGAATCACGAAGGCTGGAAGTATAAAGATGAAAATGCTAGACTGAAAGGAGTAAGACTAAGACGAGTTTTCTAGTGAGAGAGGTTTTGTTTTTACTTTTTTTCACGGACAAAAAAAGTAAAAACACTAAAGTCACTTTATCAAGCATAATTGAATAACAAAAAGAGGCGGCAACCGGAAAAATGCCCTCCTAAAATTTCACGAGGCGAGGGAGGGAGACCCTCCTCTCAGATAAACTACCTACCCGAGCCATGCTTCGGCGTCGCTCAGCAGAACTCCCGTAGTAATTACGGGACCGGACTTCTTGGCGAATAAGCAAAACAACTACTAGAAAAGCGCTAAAGCTCTATTCAAGCAAACGGGCACCAAAATATCTATAGCTTCAAACACATAAGACAACCATTTTTCTTCACATTTGTAACCTTATACGAATTGATGAATTATAAACCTGGAAAATGAAAATAGTTACATATAACGTGAACGGAATTCGAGCAGCAATCAAAAAGGGTCTTGTTGATTGGGTCGTTAACCAAAATGTCGATGTTATTTGTTTTCAAGAAACTAAGTCTCAACCTGAGCAGGTCGATATGAGTGCTTTTGAAGCTGCTGGGTACCATGCGTACTGGCACTCAGCCGAGAAAAAAGGGTATAGTGGCGTTCTTACTTTAAGTAAATTTCCTGCTTCGCAAACAGTTGTTGGCATGGGGAATGAAAAATATGACCGAGAGGGTCGAGTAATACGAACAGATATAAATGGCTATTCCATTTTCAACTGCTATTTCCCAAGTGGTTCTTCTGGAGAAGAACGCCATCAGTACAAAATGGAGTTTTTGTCAGATTTCGGTCCTTACATTGATGGTATAAGAAAGGATATCAACCCAATTATTGTTGTAGGTGACTATAATATTGTGCATACCGAATTAGATATCCATAACCCAAAAAGAAAAGATAATCCGTCAGGATATCGACCGGAAGAACGCGCATGGATGGACGAATGGTTCGGGAATGGATTTACTGATGCTTATCGTAGTAAATATCCAGAAAAAATCGAATTCTCATGGTGGTCGTACCGAGCAGGCTCGCGAGGAAAAAACAAAGGTTGGAGAATTGACTACATCTCGGTTGATAATCAGTTAGCTGAGAAGATCGTTGATGTTACACATTACAAAGATGATCAACATAGCGACCATTGCGCATTGGAATTAATATTAAAATAATTTAAGTGCTTGAGAGATCATAAACGTTTTCTTGCATTCATAATCAACTATGAAGTGAGGTACTATTTTGTCAATCTAGCAATGATCAAAATAGCTAATTATATATTCTTACGGGTTTATAGATCCAATAAACTATAACTAAGTAAATAAGGATAAAACTGAAACCCTTCCTCGACTTATATAAAACTAGATGTAGAATTAAACCATTTGCTTAGGAATCCGTCAAAAGACAAACTAGCTAATATGACTACATTCAAAAATCAATTTTTGACTCTCCTTTGCACAGTGCTCATTTTTATTTCCTGTGCAGGAGTAAATGATCAAATGCAAGACCCAACTGAAAGTAGTCCTACTTTGCCTGATGAGCACTACAACTATGAAGAAGTAGAATTACCACTTCATTTGACAAATAATTTCTTACAAGGTCCAGGTCAAAATGCTGCTATCGACAATGATAATACACTAGCCAATAATCCTACTACCAACGAAGGGGCTACTCTAGGTCGTGTTCTGTTTTTTGACAAAAGCCTAAGTGCAAATGGTGAAATAGCATGCGCCTCTTGCCACAAACAGGAGTTGGGGTTCTCTGACGATGAGATACTCAGTATCGGATTTGATGACGGACTTACGAGAAGGCATTCAATGTCACTAATCAATGCTGTATGGTATGATCGGGGTAGGTTCTTTTGGGATGAAAGAGCAGAAAGCTTAGAAGACCAGGTTCTAATGCCTTTTCAAGATCCAGTAGAAATGGGTATGACTTTGGATGAAGTTGTCCAAGCGGTTGAAGAGCAATCCTTTTATTCTGATCTTTTTGAGGATGCTTTTGGCTCAGCTACGATTAATTCTGAAAGAATTTCAATGGCATTAGCCCAATACATAAGAAGTATAATAAGTGTTTCAAGCAAGTATGATATCGAAAGACCAACGGTAAACACGCCGATCACAGACTTTCCAAACTTCACAGCAAGCGAAAATAATGGTAAACGGTTGTTTTTCCTACCGAAAAACTTGGGTGGAGCAGGCTGCGTGGGTTGTCACTCAACCGAAGCATTTATCAATCCAGATAATGGCCCAACTAACAATGGTCTTGATTTAGTCTCAACAGATGATTTAGGTGTATTTGAGGCTATCAACAATCCTGCCTTTCTTGGTTCATTTAAAGTTCCATCATTGAAAAGCATAGAACTAACCGCTCCTTATATGCATGACGGTAGATTTAGTAGCTTGGAAGAAGTGGTAGAACACTATAATAGCGGCGTCCAGAACCATCCGAATCTGGGTCAAGCCCTAAAGGACGCAAATGGACAAGCTCAACAGTTAAATCTGACAGAGACGCAAAAGTCTGATCTTGTCAATTTCTTAAAGACACTAACCGATGAGAGCTTAGCTACCGATTTCAGGTTTAGTGATCCTTTTGAATAGGTAAAATATTATTCTTTGTAAGGCCAATTGCTATATCCACCTTCTAGGTTATACAGATTTGTAAACCCCATTTCTTGCATCATTTTGCATGTTTTCCCACTACGTCCACCAGATCTGCAATAGACAAGGTAAGTTTTATCCTTATCTAGAGTCTCAATTTTTTGACGAAAGTCATCTCCATAAAAATCTATAACTTCTGCTCCCTCGATAGAACCTTGCGCTACTTCTTCAGCTGTTCTTACGTCCAAAAGAACGTGATTCTCTGAACCAATCTTTGATTTAAAAGTAGTTGCATCGATATCTTCCATAACTGATTTCACAGTCTCGACTTCTTGGTCTTCAACTACAGTCTCAGAAGTTGATTTATTTCCAGCAGATTGACATGAAACACTTAAGCTTACCAAGCAAAAACTGAAAAACAACCCAAGCAAAGGTTTTTGAATATTGAATTTTAGAAACATATAAAGAGATTTAAGTAGTTTAATTTAAAATCTAAATTTTTAACAAAGTTCAGCAGTATATTAATATATATCAAAGGTATAGAATTATGCCTTGCCGTCATATAAAATCTTCGAACGACTAATATAGAAAATAACAGCAGCCAACACTATAATTGTTGCGCTCGCAATTAAGGGATAGTGAATATTTATTCCTACTAATACCCCGCCTATAACGGGTGTAATCATCTGACCCAGTGACAGCATGGACTGATTAATCCCCAAAATTGAACCTTGTAGTGTTTCATCTGCTTGTGAAGAAACAATGCTTGTTACATTTGGAGATGTGATACCATAAGCAATTGCAATCAACGGATTTACTACATAAAACATCCAGCCACTTGTTGGCAATAGAACAAGACCTAGTGCAAGTGCTAGTAAGGGTAAACTTCCCATCAAAATCCTTTTTGGAGGCATCCTATAACTTAAGTATCGCACCAACACACCTTGTACTATAGCTAGCCACACTCCGATATACCCATAGAGTAAGCCTATCTCTTTCTCCTTAAAATCAAATTTCTCTAGTAGATAAACCGAAAAGAACTGAGTATAGAATGTAAATCCAACAGAGATTAAGAATACAACCGTAAAAACAGCTCGTAAATTAGGTGAAGAGAATGAAGTGAATATGTTCTGAACCCCTTTGAAAGGACTAATTGACGTCTGCAATTTATGAACCAAAGTTTCTTTGAAAAAGAAATAGACTAAGATGAAGTTGACTAATGCTAGACCTGCAGTAAATAAAAAGGGAACATAATGATCGAACCAAGGGACCACAGTATTATCTGACAACACCCCACCTATGGTCGGCCCCAAAATAAATCCTATTCCGAAAGCCATTCCTATCAATCCAAAATTTCTAGTTCGCGACTCTTTATCACTAATATCAGCAATCGAAGATGTGAGAATCGCAATATTGCCTCCAGTAAATCCAGGAATCATTCTACTGACAAAAAGTAATAGTAGATTATGTGAAACGATTGAATACGCAAAAAGTAAATATCCAATTAAGGTTCCTATCAAAGAGACCATCAAAACTGGCTTCCGTCCAAAGCGATCAGATAAAGCTCCCAAAATAGGTGCACCAAAAAACTGCATAAATGGATAGCATGCAAGAAGAATACCATAATACATTGCTTTCCGTTGAGCGTCAATATCAACAGTGAAAAACTGACTTCCTTCCTCATAGAATATAGAAGGAATAACAGGTATTATAATACCGATTCCGAGTAAATCGATAAAAACAGTAATGAAAATAGTCGTAAGTAATCGATAATTAGCGGGATTCTGCTTCGTCATGATTCTAACTTAGTTGAAACTGTAAATCATGCATACCCTTGTAGTGTCCATTCTCTTGCTGTATCAACTTCTCATGCGAACCGATCTCGGCAATCTCCCCTTTGTCTAGAACCATAATCTGGTCAGCATTTCTGATCGTAGACAATCGATGTGCGATCACAATGCTCGTTCGATTCACAATCAATGTTTCTATAGCATTCTGGATGATTGCTTCAGTTTCAGTATCGATTGATGAAGTTGCCTCATCTAGAATCAGAATATCAGGATCAAATACCAATGCTCGAACAAAAGAAATCAACTGACGTTGACCCATGGACATATTGTTACCACGCTCTAGTACTTTAAACTGATATCCACCTGGCATATCTTCAAAAAAAGCATGAGCTCCGATCATCTTGGAAGCTTCAATCACTCGTTCTTCTGAAATACTACTATCTCTCAGTGTTATATTGTCAAGCAAGGTGCCGTTGAAAAGGAATACATCTTGAAGAACCATTCCTATTCGATTACGAAGTGAATCGAGTGTATATGAACGAATATCAACATCATCAATTTTGATCGATCCCTTTCTGATTTCGTAGAATCTTCCTAGCGTATTAATGATCGTTGTCTTCCCAGAACCTGTGCTTCCAACAATCGCTAAAGTTTCATTCTTAGGAATAGAAAAACTAAGTGATTTCAGAACATCTGTTTCATTGTCGTATGAAAAACTCACATTTTCAAACTCCACTTTGCCTTCGAATCTATCCACTTCCACATCGCCATTATCACTTATCTGATCTGTACGATCAATCAATGTAAATACTCGCTCAGCAGCAACTAGTCCCATCTGCAAGGTGTTGAAAGAATCCGCTAGCATCCGCAAGGGTCTGAAAAGCATACTAATATACACTTGGAACGCCACCAATGCACCAAAGCTCACTTGATCTTGTATATATGCACCTGCTCCCCACCATATCATTAGTGCCAAAGAAAGCGCTGAAATAATCTCAACTACGGGATAAAAAATAGCATAATAAAGAATCGAATCGAGATTCGCTTTCTTATACTTCACATTGATTTCATCAAACTTATCTTGTTCTTGCTCTTCCTTATTAAAAATCTGAACAATACGCATTCCTGTTATTCGCTCATTTAAGAAGGCATTCATCGCTGATATCTGGTTTCTTACTTTTTGATAAGAAACTTTCACTTTCTCTTTAAAAATATAGGTCGCTATAACCATCAAGGGCATCGTCAAAAGGCAGATCAGCGTTAACTTCCAACTTGTTATAAACATCACTGCAATGATCACTACCATGCTCAGAATGTCTGCAATGATCGTGATTACACCTTGTGTAAAAATGCTGTTGATTGTTTCAATATCATTGATAGTTCGTGTCGTAGATGTTCCCACAGGTGTCTTGTCAAAATAAGTCAACTTCAATGAAGTAATATGCTTAAAAACCCGCACTCGTAAGTCACGAATAATCGACTGACCCAGCACATTAACTTGATAAGTGAAGTAGTACCTCGCAATTACTGTAAGAATCACAACGCCCAAAAAGACCATAGACATGCGCGCCAAACCTTCCAAATCGTATTTCAAAATATAATCATCAACCATAATGTTGATCAAGTACGGTCGAAGTACATTCAGCGGCGCAAGGATGATCGCCAGAAATAAACATAGATAGAAAAGTACCTGATATGGATTTGCCAAACGCACAACGCGCTTTAGAATCTGCCAATCTAGTTTGTTACCTTCCATTAGTGGAGTATTTGAGAGCTATAATCTGTAAAGATAGGATAAGTTATTATAATAGCTACCAACTAAAATTGTTTCGAAAACCCTAGTAAAATAACGTAGTCTAGCTCGAGCTAAGACTGTAAATACAATTGAATTTTCTTGCAGAAGTTGGGATAAAGACTTTTGAGATTCTTTGATTTCGTAAAATATGCGTTGAGTGCCAGAATTCTAAAATCTAAGATCTCGTATCCTATCAGTTTCTCCATCTGAACTTTGTCGAAGCCAAAAAACGTTTCGATCGAAGCTTTAAATCCTTCGGGAATTTCAGGAAATCCGGCGGTCTTCCCAATCTTCCTTTCACACCAAACATGGTATGCAATATGATAATTCTCCTCTGGTAATCGCAAAGATTGCATCAACTGCTCAATTGAGAGGATTACAACGCCATCCTCACTATCGTACTCAGCTGCATGTAAAAACTTCATTTTTGGTGATGGAAAAGGATGTTTGTAGGCCACCAGTCGCTCAATATCAGGTGCCAAGTCCTCTCTTCCTTCCATAGAAATAATGACTGCTGGTGCCGCGATAAGAATGGTATGGTACATATCTAGCTTTTCCGTTTCTCCGAGGACAAGGTATGATTCTCTGGCATGTAAAAAATACACTAATCGCTTGGAAAAGATCTTAATCTGTTCCGGACTATATGACTTAAGTATTGGATATTCAGTCATGATCATCCGAAGCACTTGTTCGTCAAGTCTCACATCTTGAAACTTGAATCCCCATCGATCAATCAGATCCTTGAAAACAAGAAACCCTACCGTCATTATTGCAAAAGGAATGATCGCAATATACCAGTTTCCCCCGTATGTAAAATACATATAGCTGGCTAAGGCTAGAAAAGCAAGGTTCACGGCGAAGAAAAACTTGGAATAGGACTTATAGATCATGCACTTTGGTATTGAATTCAGATCGTGATTAATATATCAATGTATAAGTGTAAAAGAAATCATAATATTGCGTTTGCCGCTGATAAACTAGGCTTTTTTTACGTTAGGTCTATGGCTTCCGCCCAAAAGGAGATAAACATGAACAATTTTCTGAATAGGAACATCTGGCTTTACGCAGGACTCATAGCGAGCTTGCTTCTAGTAGTAGTGTCTATTCATAGCTGCGCAGTACAAGCGGCACCGCTCGGAGGACCAAAAGACGAAACCCCTCCCTATCCTGACAGTCTTAAGTCTACACCAAATGAACAGATAAGATTCGTCAAACAAGAAATTGAACTTCACTTCAATGAATGGGTAACTCTAAAAAATCAAAATCAGATTATTGTATCTCCACCTTTGGAAACAAATCTGAAGGCAAAAGTCAAAGGAAAAGAAGTTATTGTTGAGTTTGACGAAGAAGAAGTGTTGAAAGAAAATACAACCTATACGATTAATTTTGGCGAATCGATTGTAGATTTTACAGAAGGAAACCCCCTTACAAACTATACGTTCGTATTCTCTACCGGTGAATTTATCGATTCATTGAGCGTTTCAGGTACCGTAGTCAATTCTTTCACAGGAGAAGCTCAAGAAAATGTGATGGTCAGTCTTTACGATCAACTGCAAGATTCAGTAATATATCAAGAAAGACCATTGTACTTTGCTAAAACAGATAAAACCGGTCGTTTTAGGATCAATAACATACGACAAGATTCATTCAGACTTTTCGTACTAGATGATAAAAATCTTAACTATCTAAAAGATCAAGAATCCGAGGGAATGGGCTTTTATCCCGATACTATCATTCTGAGTGACACCATAAAATCGGTTTTCGAAATACCATTCTTTGTTCCAGATCCTAGTCTACGCAAAACTGCCTTAGAACATGAATATGGTCAATTGAGCATCGTATTCAATCGAGATCCATTTGACCTATCTTTTCGTTTTGAACCATCAGAACCTACATATCTAGCAACAACCATATCGAAAGACAGTCTCCTTGTGTTCTACAATACAGATGTTGAGTCCGATCTAATTCTAGAGCTAGATCAAGGCAAAGAAGATACGATAACTCTAATAAAATATACCGATAGTATTAAATACACCAAAAAGCCAAGAATCATCAATAAGAACGTGAGTCAGCGAGTAGGTTTAGGGAGTTCCGATAGTATTATTTTGACATTTAATCATCCCATAAAGGATTATAACCAAAGCAAGATAACTCTCTTGGATTCTGCTGAAATGGAAGTGCCCTACAAAGTTTACAAAACACCTCAAGACGAACGTAAACTAACGTTCTTTCGAGCTTGGAAAGAAGGCAATCCCTATACTTTAATTATTGATAGCAGTGGAGTAGAAAATCACTTTGGCGTTGTCAATGATTCAATCGGTTTACCTTTTGTTGTTTCAAGTAATGCTACAAAGGGTGAAATTATTTTTGAGCTTGACTCACTAAATGAAAATTTTCAATATATTGTACAACTTTCACAGGGAAAGAAAAGGATAGAAAAGCTGGTCCGAGGTAAAAAAGAAGAACAGTTAAGTTTTCTCTCCCTAAATGCTGGCAAATACATGGTAAGGATTATTGAAGATGTGAATAATAATGGTCGATGGGACCCGGGGGATTATAATCTTAAACGGCAATCGGAAAAGTGGATTGAAAAAAAATTAGAAAGCCTTAAGGCTGGATGGACTCTAGAAGTAAGTGTAAATGGAATCGAATTCGACTGATAAAATGGTACTGCGTTCCGACAATCTCGTCAAGAGATATGGAAAACGAGAAGTGGTAAGAGGTGTTTCAGTAGAGGTGAAACAAGGTGAAATCGTTGGATTACTAGGCCCAAATGGAGCTGGTAAAACAACTACCTTCTATATGGTTGTAGGATTCATCAAGCCATTTAGTGGAAAGGTCTTTTTGGAAGATGAAGAAATAACGAGCCTAGCTATGTTCAAAAGAGCAAGAAAAGGGATAGGATACCTACCACAAGAAGCCTCTGTATTTAGAAAGTTATCCGTTGAAGATAATATCAAGGCTGTGCTTGAAATGACAGATCTTTCAAGAGAACAGCAGAAAGAGAGACTGGAACAATTGCTTGATGAATTTAGTCTTCATAAAGTAAGAAAGGGATTAGGAGATACATTAAGTGGAGGAGAACGTCGAAGAACAGAAATAGCGCGTGCTCTTGCAACAGATCCAAAATTCATACTGCTTGATGAACCTTTTGCGGGAATCGATCCTATCGCGGTCGAGGATATACAAAAAATTGTCTCACAATTGAAAAATCGCAATATTGGTATTCTTATAACTGATCACAATGTACAGGAAACATTATCAATTACAGATCGTGCATACCTGATGTATGAAGGTAGAATTCTCAAAGAAGGAACTGCAGAAAGCCTTGCAAACGATGAGGAAGCTAGGAGATTATACCTTGGAAGTCATTTTGAATTGAGAAAAAAACAACCTTAATTCATGTATCGACTTATAAGCGTTCTAACTATCTCTGCATTTGCCTTTATCCTTGCATCCTCCTGCGAAGCCGAAGCTCCAAAATTGAAATTAAGTAGGTCAGAGAGAACGCATGTTGATTCTATCTATCGTCAAGCTATTCCAGCTATCAACAAAGAAATGGATTCTATCTGTGTCGCATATAGGTCTAGACAGTATCAGAAAAAGAAAGATTCCATCATTACTATTAGACTTTCCGAAATTGAACAAATTTTACCTGAATGAGGAAAGCAATTATATATGTGGCACTAGTATTTGGGATTGTGGCTTGTACGACTGACAAAATAGATCGAAAAGCTTTCGTACAAGATGAGATAAACAAGAAGCTAAAACAATATAGAAACGATCAAGCCACAGAATGTTACGAAGATCTACTGGAGGAAATCAATATAGAAGTTGACTCGATGATGTTCTACCTAGTTCAAAAAATGAAGGGTAATTCTGATGAAATGCCTCCGCGACCACCTAGGCCAGGTCGATTAGTTGATACAATTTCGCTAGAACAGCTTCCCAAAGAAAAAATAGACTGATTAAATCGTATTTGAAAGATTAGTTGGGTATATGAAACACGAATTCCGGTTACACACAATGGTATAACCGGAATGGTAGAATAAATTCTATACTCGTAAATGGTTACTTAGAAGTCATCTCATCAGAGACTGACAGCTTCGCTCTTCCTCTAGCTCTTCTTCTAGCTAGTACTTTACGACCGTCTTTCGTTTTCATTCTTGAACGAAATCCGTGTTTGTTTGCTCTTTTTCTTCTTGAAGGTTGAAATGTCCTTTTCATTGTCGTTTATTTTATATCCGTCGAATTCAAACGGGCTGCAAAAGTATAATATATTTTCAAATCTTCCAAACAAATGGAAGCGATTATTTCGCCACTCCCTGAAACCATTGAACACACTAGCATTCAACTGAATTTCAAGCAATTAACTTCAAAACCTCAGTTGAGATTATGTTAGCTATTCATCGTTATCAAGAACTCTTCATTGGTATTTGTCTGAAGCATATGCTTTCTCAAAAAGTTCATAGCTTCGTCTGGCTTCATATCTGCCAAGTGCTTTCTTAGAATAAACATTCTTGTTAATATACTCTGTTCAAGTAGAAGATCTTCACGACGTGTACTTGACTTAGTCAAATCAATAGCAGGATAAAGACGCTTATTCGCTAAAGATCGATCAAGTTGAAGTTCCATGTTACCAGTTCCCTTGAATTCCTCAAAGATTACTTCATCCATTTTAGAACCTGTATCAATCAATGCCGTAGCAAGAATTGTTAAAGACCCTCCATGTTCAATTTTCCTAGCTGCACCAAAAAACTTCTTAGGCTTATGAAGTGCATTTGCTTCAACACCACCAGATAAAACTTTACCTGATGCAGGAGCAACAGTATTGTATGCTCTTGCCAATCTAGTAATTGAATCCAATAGTATTACAACGTCATGGCCACATTCAACCATACGCTTCGCTTTCTCCAAAACTATATTTGCAACACGCACATGATTATCAGCAGGCTCATCAAAATTTGAAGCTACAACTTCAGCATTTACGCTTCGCTTCATATCAGTAACCTCCTCAGGACGCTCATCGATCAATAATACGATCATATAACAATCCGGGTGATTTGTAGCAATGGCATTTGCAACATCCTTTAGTAAGAATGTTTTACCTGTTTTAGGTTGTGCAACGATTAGACCACGTTGGCCCTTACCGATAGGTGCGAATAAATCAATCATACGGTTTCCGTAATCTTTACCATCCGGTCTAACTGTAAGTTTGAACTTTTCTTGCGGGAATAATGGAGTCAAGTAATCAAAAGGTACTCTTTCTCTCACTGATTGCGGATCAAGTCCATTGATCTTATCAACCTTTAGAAGCGCAAAGTACTTTTCGCCTTCCTTCGGTGGTCTGATTGTCCCTTCAACAACATCACCAGTCTTTATACCGAAAAGTTTGATCTGAGAAGGAGAAACGTAAACATCATCGGGAGACGAAAGGTAATTGTAATCTGAAGATCTTAAAAATCCGTATCCATCGTTCATCATTTCCAAAACGCCTTCAGCAGAAATGACACCGTCTAATTCAACATTAAACAATGCTTGCTTCTTTTCTTCACGTTCACGATGTGGACTTTTTGGTCTATTGCTATTTCGATCATTTGATCGATCATTACGGTCTTTTCGATCCTTGCGTTGATCGTTGCTCCGGTCATTTCTAGGGTTTCGACGATTGTCCTTCTTACCATCATTTGGACTCTTGTCCTCATTTGACTTGTCAGAACTAGCTTTGTCGTTATCATTCTGGTTGCTCTTCGCCGATTGAGTAGCTCTCGATGTAGTCTTAGCTTTCGGTGCTTCTTTCTTGGCAGGAGCATTTGCTTGCTTACTATCTGTTGCCTTTTTGTCTTCAGTTTTTGTCTCTGAAGATGTCTCAGCCTTAGTCTGTTTTGCAGAAGTTTCTTCCGTCTTTTTAGGACGTCCTCTTCTTTGTGGCGCTGGCTTAGCTGCGGCTTTTTCATCCTTTTTTTCAGAAGTAGATGCAGAATCTTTCTTTACCTCTTCTTTTTTAGGTTCTTGCTTTTTGGTCTGAGGTTTTTCTTCTTTCTTAGCGGTAGTTTCAGACTTTTTAGGTCTTCCTCTTCGCTTTGGAGCAGGTTTAACTTCGTTTTCATCTTTAATTAATTTACCTTTTGTGATCGCTTGCTGATCTAGGATTTTATAAATTAATTCTTGTTTGCTTAATCTCTTAATAGATTTTAAACCAATTTTTTCTGCTATTTCACGAAGATCGGGAACGAGCATGTCATTTAACTGGAGTATATCGTACATATAGTTGGAATAGAATAAATGTGATCAGTAATTGAAATAATTATCTGGTGAAATTGTGTGGGATCAAAAAATGGAAGTAAAGGAAAATACTTCGCGGGTGATCAACAGCGCAAAAATACATTTATATTTTGATTTACAAAATACTATCTTTGCCCTCATTTCAACATGAATTATGAGCCTATCTCTATAGTTAAAACCTCACAATCATGTTGATGTAAGTCATCTTTCAAACGTTATATTATGCTTTTAGTTTCACAAATACGTGCAGAAAAAGAAAAGGTTGCAGCTGGATTAAGGAAAAGAGCGTGGTCAGATGATCGAATCGCTGTCCTAGATAAAGTCATAGCCCTTGATGATGATAGAAAAGCCGTAAAAACATCTATGGACGAATCTCTTGCCAATGTAAATCGGATTTCGGCAGAAATTGGTCAACTTTTTAAGTCTGGAAAAGCTCAAGAAGCAAATGCAAAGAAAGAAGAAGTTTCAGCAATTAAAACAACGGCAAAAGACTTAGAAAGCAGACTTAAAGACATTGAAGCAGAGCTGCTTGAAGCACTATACACTATTCCAAATATACCAGACGAGAAAGTAGTACACGGAACATCTGAGTTGGACAACGAAGTTTATCAGAAATGGGATTCTGAGATACCTGCTCTCCACAGTGATGCAAAGCCTCATTGGGATTTGATGGAACAATACAATATGGTTGATTTCAAATTGGGAGTCAAGATAACTGGAGCAGGATTTCCACTTTACCGAGGTAAGGGGGCAAAGTTACAGCGCGCATTGATCAACTTTTTTATCGATGAAGCGACAGCAGCTGGCTATGAAGAGATTATTCCTCCACTCTTAGTTAATGAAGCATCCGGAATAGGTACCGGTAGTTTACCTGACAAAGAAGGTCAAATGTACCATTGCGAAAAAGACGACCTCTATCTTATTCCGACAGCCGAAGTTCCTATTACTAATATGTACCGTGGAGATATCGTATCTGTTGACGACTTTCCAATCAAGCTTACTGGGTACACTCCTTGTTTTAGACGTGAAGCTGGTTCATACGGATCTGACGTGAAGGGTTTAAATCGTGTTCATCAATTTGACAAAATTGAAATCGTACAAATGCAGCATCCAGAAAAATCTATGGATACGCTGTACGAAATGATGGAACATGTGAAGATGTTACTAAGCAAACTGGAGCTTCCATACAGAATATTGCGCCTTTGTGGTGCCGACCTTACTTTTGCTTCTTCGCTGACTTATGATTTTGAAGTTTTTGCTGCAGCACAAGAGAAATGGCTGGAAGTAAGCTCTGTTTCAAATTTCAAGTCGTACCAGTCAAATCGAATGAAGTTGAGATATAAAGATGAAAATGGAAAGACTCAACTTGCACATACATTGAATGGAAGTGCGCTTGCTTTAGCACGTATTTTCGCCAGCATACTTGAGAATCATCAAACAGATAAGGGAATTGTCATTCCAAAAGCACTTCGAAGTTATACTGGCTTTGATATTATTGACTAAAGAAACAAGTTGATAATTTGATTCGTTCTTATATAGAGAAGAATTTAAAAAAACAAAACATAGAAATACAATACAAATAATTATGGATAATACGCTTGACATTGATGGAATGATTGCTCAGGGAAAGGCTCACTTCGATTCTACCATTGCTCACCTTCAAGATGAGTTGGTAAAAGTAAGAGCTGGTAAAGCAAACCCTTCTATGCTAGACGGAATCATGGTTTCATACTACGGTAATCCAACACCTCTACGTTCAGTTGCAAACTTAGGTACTGCAGATTCAAGAACGATCACTGTTCAACCATGGGAAAAAAACATGCTTGCTCCTATTGAGAAAGCAATTTTCGAAGCCAACTTGGGAATTACACCGATGAACGACGGTGAGTTTATTCGAATAGGTATTCCCCCATTGACAGAAGAACGAAGAAAAGCTCTAGTAAAGCAATGTAAAGGCTACGGTGAGGAGGCAAAAGTTGGTATCAGAAATGAACGTCACAAAATGATGGACTTTATCAAAAAAGAAGTGAAAGAGGGATACCCTGAGGATGCTGGAAAGAGAAAAGAGGCAACGGTTGAAACTTTGGTAAAGGACTACTATACTAAAGTTGAAGAAATAGTTGATTCAAAAGAAAAAGAAGTAATGACTGTATAGTACTATTTGATGCAACATTTCAAATAGAGGAAAAAAACCTAAAGCACGTGAACTTCCTGTTTACGTGCTTTTTTAATACTTACTAATCGTGGTATGCCTGGCACACAATAAAGTCTTGTGCATTTCGATAAGCAATTTTCGTCTAGCAGCAATCAACGCTAGTCATGACAAATTCACCTTTTGTACAGTTGCGATAAATTTTAAGTTCTATGATTCTTCGTTTTGACGATCCTTCTTTCAATTCTATTTTAAAGTTGGTTGTACATGAACCACATTTCAGCCATTCCGTCTATAAAGGAAGTGAAGAACTAATTCTATCAATTGTATGGAATGCAGGAAAAAATCAAAAAGTCATAATCGACGAGGTAGAGTACGAATTTCCTGAACAATCCATCCTTCCTTTACTGGCAAATCATAGTTTCAGGTTTGAGGATTCATCAAGTTTAATAACATGGCAATTCAATCGTGATTTCTACTGTATCATCGATCACGACCAAGAGGTCAGCTGTGCTGGATTCATATTCTATGGTAGTAAGGAACTTCTATTTATTCAGCTAAGTGATGAAGATGAGCAGAAAATAAAAACGCTTTATCAAGTTTTTAGAGATGAGTTTGCAGAAAAAGATGGTATTTAAGGAGAAATGCTTAGGATGCTTCTGAAGCGTTTGATCATCATGATTACTCGACTTGGTAAAAAGCAATATTGGAAAGAGGATATATCAAAAGAGGAAACAGACTTAGTTAGAGAATTCAATGTATTAGTTGAAAACAATTTCAAGGATCTACATCAAGTCCAAGACTACGCCAACTTGCTCAATAAGTCACCAAAAACACTAGCAAATAGTTTTGCTAAATACAGTGAAAAATCACCCTTAGCAATCATTCAAGAACGCATTGTTGTAGAAGCTAAAAGGTTACTTTTTTATACAGACAAAACTGCTTCGGAAATCGCTTATGAAGTCGGTTTCGACGAACCATCTTCATTTAGTCGATTCTTTAAGAAGCATACTTCAATTTCTCCTTCAAAATTCAAAGCTGAGATGAGGTTGAAAGGAAACTAATCGAGCAAAATAATTCCCTTTATTACTTTCCTTTAGTACGTTTTTTATCCTCTAGAGAAATAGCAAAATCCTTTCTTCGTGTAATCTTTTTGATATACTCAGTTTTTCTAAATCGCAATGCGCTCCAATCTTGATCAATCGACACTTGCCGAACTGGCTCTAAGTTCAGGTCGCCAATTTCATGCCATCCATTATCCCGATTGAAGTCACATGTATAGTTTTTGGAGCTCGCTTTCGGATAGGAAAACCAGAGTGTCGTATCATCTATGAAATGATCAAACAAGCTTGACACCGCTGTCTTGATTTGCTTCTTCTGCGCAAAAAACAAGATAGCAAAATCCACTTCTTGACCTTCAGTATGTGTTTTGAATGTCTTCGGGCACTCTTTCATAGCATTTAATTCAGCGTCAAAAGAAGTAGGTGCATTGATTGCAAAGACAGCTGACTGATTTTTGAAATTGAGTTTTTTAAAAATGGGTGTCATATAACTAAATTGTATTTTCTAAGTGATCATGCTATCGAAAGATAAGCCTTTTTCCAAAATTCCTACTCAGAAAACTGTTCCATCTTACTCCACCAGATTAGCGATGCAAGAAGAAGTGTTATTCAATTTTGAGATCCTTTTGGGCCTTCAAGCCCCAAAAAATAAATCTCGTATAAAAACTCATGAGTTTCGTCTTTGCTTCACTGAGACTCGAACTATAGGCGTAATATTTTTCGTAGTATTGTAATACAAATTAAAACTTGATCTATATGCAGCCATTAGTATGGGACGCTGATCCTGAAATCGTCAACCTTTTTGGTCGAATATCCTTAAGGTACTACAGTTTACTTTTTGCTGGTGGTTTGATTCTGGGATACCAAATTGCTCGGCGATTCTTCTTAAAAGAAGGATACACACCTGAGCATATAGACAAGTTGGCGCTATACATATTCATTGCAACAATCTTGGGTGCGCGACTTGGTCATTGTCTCTTCTACGAGCCTGGCTATTATTTGAATCATCCTTTTGAAATGCTACTCCCTTTTTCCTTTCAAGGTGGGTTTCATTTTACAGGCTATCGGGGATTAGCTAGTCATGGCGGGATTTTTGGGGTTTTTCTAGCTATCATGATCTTTTGTTGGCAGACCAAGCATAAGTTCTTTTCAGTGCTAGATAAAGTAGCTGTCGGTGGTTCATTTACTGCAGTCTTTATCCGACTTGGTAACTTCATGAACTCGGAAATAATCGGAAAACCGACAGGCGGTGATTATGGTGTGATTTTCAAAAAAGTTGATGATATCGCGAGGCATCCAGCTCAACTTTACGAGTCCCTTGCTTATCTCCTGATATTTTTCTTACTACTGTATTTATACAAATATCAGCGCGAGCGCTTCCGTGAAGGTTTTATCTTTGGTTTGTTCTTTACACTGCTTTTTATATCTCGTTTTCTCATCGAATTTTTCAAAGAAAATCAGGTTTCCTTCGAAGACAGTTTAACTTATAACATGGGTCAATTGCTAAGTATTCCGTTTATTATAGGCGGTATTACTGTAATGATCTGGAAATGGAATAAGGGGAAAAAGGAGTAGGCTTTCGCCCAAAAGGGCATTGCGATTATTGGAAATAGAAACGAAAAGAATCGTAGATATAGACTCGATTGTAGATTGACAAAATAGCAATCACAAGCACAGCAGCAACTATTACGATTTTAGTATTTCGCTCCATGATTGTTTTTCGCTCTCTGCGACTTACGTATTTTTTACCCGTATAAGCCATTGATATTCCTTTTGTAGCCGCAAATATACATACTAGTTCAGCTTAATTAAGATGAAAGATCAGAAATCCTCCATTTCATTAAGTAATAACTCTATTTATTCCCCTCCAAGTATTCGTGCTTCCACAATCAATATATAATAGCTCTTTTCACTTTTAAATCCTATTTTCTTGAAATAGGAAATCAGCTTTTAATCCATATCTTTGGGCCCTAAAGGAAGTCTTGATGAAGTTGATGTTTTCTACTATATGTTTCTTGTTATTCTACAGCCTTTCAGGTCAATTTGCACATGAACCAGTTCATGAAGGTCAGGAGGGTGAGCTTCTAAAGAATCTTGTTATCGACAGTTATCGACCGAACGTCGTACTAAGTTATGGGCAAGCCCGTGATACGATGTATGGAATCATTGATAATGTGCAAGACACGGTGGCTGGAATTTACTCAGATCATAAAGTTTACCTACAACCAGGAGAAGACCCATCAACTTATATCTTCAAAGACGGTACTCCCAATGGTATCAATGCAGAGCATTCTTATCCGCAATCCAAAGGCGCTGGAAATGGTAATCCGCGAAGTGATATGCATCATCTTTTTCCTTCGCGAGTAGGCACAAATTCAGCACGTGGTTCATTGCCTTTTTCAGAAATCAGTGACAATATAACCGATACTTGGTTTTATAAAACACAAGAAAATTCAAATAAGCCTGGTGCTTCACTTATTGATCGATACAGTGAAAAAGGAAATTCAAGATGGGAACCAAGAGAAACCGTAAAAGGGGATATTGCACGGGCTATCATGTACTTCTTTACGATGTATGAAGCGCAGGCCATGAATGCTGACCCAACTTTTTTCGAAGGAATGCGTGAAACCTTATGCATGTGGCACGAACTAGATCCTGTGGATGAAAAAGAATGGAATCGAACAAAAATGATCGCCAAGTGGCAGGAAGGAAAAGCAAACCCATTTGTCCTTGATTGTACTTTGGCGGGTAGAATGTATTGCAACGGACCTTCAATGGCTTGTTTGATCGTAGATTCACCGACTATTCCTCTGGAATCAGTCAGATTAATTGAAAACCCAGTTCGCGTTCATGCTACTTTTGAAGGTTTTATCGAAGAAAAAACCTACTCATACGAGGTACTGAATATCTATGGCCAGCGAATAATGACAGGAACAATTCCAAACAATACTAATAGTATTCAACTTGATCTTGATTTCTTACAGTCGGGTGCTTATATTGTGCACTGGATACTCCCTAAAGAAGGGACGTCTAAATCTTTCATGATTCTAAAAATATAGTATTGAAGACGGACGGGCGAAAAATTATTCATGTAGATATGGACTGCTTCTATGCTGCAATTGAGCAGCGTGACAATCCCGAGCTAAAGGGAAAGCCCATCGCTGTCGGAGGATCTGATAAACGAAGAGGTGTCATTGCAACCGCTAGTTACGAGGCACGTAAATACGGCATTAAATCTGCTCTTGCTACAAAAATTGCCAAGAAAAAATGTCCAAAATTAATTATAGTTCCTCCACGATTTTCAGCCTATAAAGAAGTTAGTAAAACAATAAGAGAAGTATTCTATAAATACACCGATTTAGTAGAGCCACTTTCGCTTGACGAAGCGTACCTTGATGTTACAGAGAACAAGTTGGATATGAAATCTGCAATTCTTGTCGCACGTCGTATTAAGGAAGATATTTTGAAAGAAACTGAGCTTACTGCTTCGGCAGGTGTATCATATAATAAGTTTCTAGCTAAAGTAGCTTCTGATTATAATAAACCCGACGGACTCACTGCAATCCTTCCACAAAAAGCACTTGCTTTTATGCAAGATCTACCAGTAGAGAGTTTTTTCGGAATAGGTCAAGCTACTGCCCGAAAAATGCATCGTTTGCGCATCAAAAATGGTGGAGATCTACGGGCATTTTCAAAGCTCGAACTGGCAACACATTTTGGACGAAATGGTGAATTTCTATACAATATATGCCGTGGTATTGATGAGCGACCGGTGAATCCTGATCGAGTAAGAAAGTCAATATCTGAGGAGCGTACATTTTCCGAAGACCTAATACTTGAAAAGGATATAATTGAACAATTATTAAAACAAGCAGATCATGTTTCTGAGCTTATGAAGAAACACAACATTAAAGGCAAAACAACCAATATCAAAATCCGCTTCAAGAACTTTGAAACCCTAACAAGAAGCCACACGCTTGGCTTCTATACAAATGAAGTTGAGCACATCCGAATAGAGGCTGAAAAATTGTATCGAGCTATAGAAAATACACGTGAAGTGCGATTAATCGGAGTCGGTATGAGTAACCTAGACACAGAACTCGACGGTTCTCAATTGGAACTCGATCTAAAACCTAGTTAATTGCAAAATTCTTGAAACTTTCAATTAATATTGCACGTTCCATCAATATAAACTAAACCCATATGATCTCTAGAATACTTACTTTCTTATTCGCATTTGGTTTGTCTTTTTCGCTTGCTGCTCAAGACGAAGTGCAGATATGGAAGACACTAGGAAAAATCAGTTATAAAAAGGAATACGATGAAATTCTCGGATTCAAAGTTGATGTTCCTGTTTTTAGCGAAGAAGTCGAATCTTTCGATGGTCAAGAAATTACTGTGAAAGGCTACATCATTCCAGTAGAGGGTTACAAAAATCATAAAGAGTTTATCCTTTCAGCATTTCCTTACAATATGTGTTTTTTCTGTGGTGGAGCAGGACCAGAGACTGTAATGGAAGTAGAATCTGAAGTAGGTGTAGATTTCACCGCTGAACAAATCATCATGAAAGGCACGCTCAAACTCAATGATAGTGACATTAATATGTTGATGTATCGCTTAGAGAATGCTACGCTTGTGAAATAGTTAACTAATACTACCTACAACCTTCCATACTTCTTCTCGGAAGTCAATTCGAAGTACTTTTACCTAAATCCTTTATACGAATACAGCGTTATATAGCTACATTTGTGTTTTATAATTTAGATATGGCTACTCCACGTACTGTCGCATTTCATACTCTTGGCTGCAAGCTGAACTTTTCGGAAACTTCTGCAATCTCAAAGCAGTTTCAGGATCACGGATTTACAGTTACTCCATTTGATGAAGGAGCTGATATATATGTATTGAATACATGCTCTGTAACAGATTTTGCAGACAGAAAGTGTCGCAAAGTTGTGCGAGACGCCAAATCAGTTAACTCGGATGCCAAGGTCGTCGTTATTGGTTGTTATGCGCAATTGAAGCCGAAAGAAATCAGCGAAATTGACGGCGTTGACATGGTGCTTGGCGCAAAAGAGAAATTCAATCTTGTCCACCACATTGAAGAATTAAGCTACGCGACCGATAGAGCGATGGTCAAAGCAGGTGAAATCTCTGAGGTCAATACCTTTATTCAAGCATTTAGCCATGACGATCGAACAAGAACTTTTTTGAAAATTCAGGATGGCTGTGATTACAAATGCTCTTTTTGTACGATTCCCTTAGCACGGGGGCAATCAAGAAGTGATACAGTCGAGAATGTTCTGAATAATGTTCGCAAGATTGTTGAAACGGGTAAGAAAGAAATTGTACTTACTGGTGTAAATATTGGTGATTTTGGTAATGGAACAGAAGTAATTGAGGGCTCAAGACCCAAAAAAGAAGCTTTATTCATTGACCTGATCAAACAATTAGACCAGATCGAAGGAATCGATCGTTATCGAATTTCGTCTATTGAGCCAAATCTCTGCACAGAGGAAATCATTGACTTTGTTGCAAACTCCAAAAAGTTTGTACCTCATTTTCATATGCCTTTACAGTCTGGAAGTGATAAGATGCTGCGTTTGATGCAACGTCGATATAAGAGTCAGCTGTATGTTGATCGTGTCTCTAAAATAAAATCGGTCATGCCGCATGCTTGCATTGGCGTTGATGTTATTGTTGGGTTCCCTGGAGAAACTGAAGCTGATTTTATGGAAACTTACGAGTTCTTGCACAGCCTCGACATTTCATATTTACATGTATTTACCTACTCAGAAAGACCCAATACCAAAGCCGCAGATATGGCCAAAGTTGTACCTGTTGGTGAACGTCGTAGGCGAAATCGCATGTTGCGCTCCTTAAGCGAGAAAAAGAAAAGAGCTTTCTATGAACAGTTTATAAACAGTGAGCGGCAAGTCTTACTTGAGAGTTCGAAAGTAGACGGCAAACTATCAGGCTATACAGATAATTATATTCGGGTCGAAATTCCATACGAAGAAAACATATTGAACGAGATCAAAACACTCAAACTTGAACAGCTCAATGCCAATGGCTTAATGGAAGCAAGTTTGGTGCCTG
>CBFHTK010000015.1:0-28605 GCA_965658745.1 Saprospiraceae bacterium
TTATGAAAATAAGTACTTCACTGGTGATGGTGCATTACGAGATGAAACAGGATACTATAGAATAACTGGTCGTGTTGATGATGTAATTATTGTGAGTGGTCACAATATGGGAACCGCTCCTATAGAAGATGCGATAAATGAACATCCTATGGTTGCAGAATCAGCAATTGTTGGCTTTTCACACGATGTGAAAGGTAACGCGCTTTATGGCTTTGTTACTTTAAAAGAAGTTGATGAAAGTAATGATCCAGATGGTCTACGAAAACAGATCAATCAGCTGATTACTGATCAAATTGGACCAATAGCAAAACTTGATAAGATACAGTTTGTAAATGATCTCCCAAAAACACGATCAGGTAAAATTATGCGTCGGATACTACGTAAAATTGCAACAAACGATACTGGTAATCTGGGCGATATCTCAACATTGTTGAATCCAGAAGTTGTCCAAGATATTATGGATAATAGTCTGTAGTAATTGGTTTGCAAAAGAAATAGCCTAGAAAGAATGTTTCCTAGGCTATTTCTTTACTATCATTTACTGTACCTATTTATTCTAAGACTTTTTAACCAGAAGACATTTACACTGGTAGTATGTTAGTCCCGCATTTTGCGGGTGCTCCAAATCAACTAGTAGATGAAATTGTCACATCAGAAGCTTTTTCAGAATTTAGTTTGAAACTTGGATATACCATACAACCGAAAAAACAGCAGTCTGCCATTGAACTGTATGGTGGTGTCAGAAATCTATTTAACGCTTTTCAAGATGAATTTGATATCGGAAAAAATAGGGATAGTAACTTTGTTTTTGGACCAGCACTTCCACGTACATTTTACATCGGTGTCAAACTGAAATCATAAGTGAATAACTATCCGATATAAAAAAGATTATGATAGACTGTTTCCAATAAACTTGGTCAAGTATTCAGTTACTCGACCTTTTTTAACTAATCAAACAAGCTGCCTTATCAATCTTTGCTTGGGAAAAGCTATTTTTGAACTCGCTAAATGCGCGAGCAAAATCTTTGGCAAATTCAAGAAATCGAGAAATGAAAAAATCAATTAGAATAGTAAAGAATAGATCTGATATCGGAGCAGGAACAAGAGGATCTGACTTGGGAGTTGACGCGATTGAAATAGCTGCAATTGTCAGTAAAAACCACTATTTTAAAAAGTATGAATATGTGGACGTTGACACTGAAAACGAATCTATATATAACAAAGTAACCAATCCCTTCGGTAAGCGTATCAAGTTTGTTGTTGACCAATGTACCCGTGTAAGTCATACTGTCAAAAATACGCTTGCAAATGGTGAATTTCCAATTGTGCTATCAGGTGATCACTCTTCAGCTCTGGGAAGTATTTCTGGAATTAAAGAAGCCTATCCTTCAAAGCGATTAGGGGTAGTCTGGATCGACGCGCACGCAGATTTACACTCTCCATATACCTCTCCCTCTGGAAATGTACATGGTATGCCCCTAGCTGCAGCGCTAGCTGTAGATAACCTTGAATCACAAGTAAATGAAATTCAAAGTGCAGTGGAAGAGTCTTGGTCAGAAATGAAAAACATTGGTTGCGAAGGTGCCAAAGTTATTGCACATGACCTCGTTTACTTCGGTGTACGTGATACAGAAGAGCCTGAAGACAAGTTAATTGACAAACTTGGTATAAAAAATTACATGGTTGCTGAAGTTCGTCACAGAGGAATAGAAACTTGTGTTCAAGAAGCCTTGGAGCGATTGTCTGACTGCGACCACATCTATATTTCGTTTGACGTTGACAGTATGGATTGTGACTTAATCTCTTATGGTACTGGAACTCCTGTTCCAAAAGGCTTTGATGAACACGAAATCATCGGAATTATTAATCGTCTGATTGATTCAGAAAAAATCGCTTGTATTGAGTTTGTTGAAGTAAACCCTTTACTCGACATGAAAGGGAATAAAATGGCAGAAACCGCGTTTTATGTGTTAGATGAGATCACAAAGAAGTTATAAAACACAAATTTCTTCTTTTGAAGTTGAAATAGGTTTTTGATACATCAAAAAATATCTTTATCTTTTTTTAAGACGTTTATAACTACTTTACGAATACTGTAGCAACTAAGCTCAACATTGAATAAGCAACAAGAAGATTTCTCTTTCATAGTGGAATAAGCAAACTTTTACTTTCAGTTAATGGGTGTAAACCGCTTCTAAAGTCGGCCGATATTGTCGGCTAACTTAAAAAATAAACCCCACTCTGTGGAGGCATTTTAAAATATTAAAATTGGGGCAAGAAAGGCAATGTTTATATGACAACCAATTACTTAAAAGACATTGCGTGTGCAAAATTTGAAAAGAAAAACCATCACATAATCATCTTTAGTTCACCTAAAATCTAAAGTCGTGACTCTAATAAATCAACGATTAGCTCTTATTGAGCTGGGTACGTTATCCCTCTTACTCATTCCATATGTCGCTATGTTCTTCTCTACTGAAGTAAATTGGAAAACAGCTGACTTTTTGGTCGCTGGAGGTCTATTGCTAGTATTAGGCCTATTAATTGAATTAGTTCTACGTTATGTAAATACTAATAAGAGTCGGGTTTTTTGGATTGCAGGTGTTGTAATTGTCTTTGCCTTAATCTGGGCTCAACTTGCGGTGGGATTACTATAAATACTAACTTACTTTATAACTACTAATTTCTCAGTTAAAAGAATCCTTTGATCACTCATCGATTTAAAAACCAAAACGTACATTCCGCGTTCGATTTGATCAAGATTGATCCGATGATTTCCTTTCGTTTCCATTTTTCGACTATGTACAAGGCTGCTTCTTAAGTCATATATTTCGAGTTCAGCACTTTCGTCACTGCTCCACAGAACATTAAAATGTCCACTCGCAGGATTAGGAAATACTTCGGCAAACACTTCTCTACTCTCTTCGACAGAAACAGGAATGTATTCATCACAATTTCCCTGCATATTTTGGTCCATCCAAACTAACCTTTCCTGTAGCCAATTTTTCAAGAAATCGATTTCGTCCATATAGGTTTCTCCTATGTAATCATTCGGCCAAACATATTCACCAAGGATTTGCCATCGATCAAAGTTCCGATCTACCGCAGGTCCCATTAAAGCAACTTTATCATCAATAAACTGCATCAGACTATCCGTCTGAAAGGGCCCCTCTCGTAGCTCTTTCCATCTGCAATCGCTAAGATTTTGGATATTTGGACTTTCGGCCAGTCTCTTAGCCCAAAAAGGGTGCCAACTACCTTCATCAGGAAATTCATATGACCAGCCTTGCGGATCAGGAGAGTATCCAAAATCAAAGTTTCCATATCCTAGATTAAAATCCCACAAAGGACCAAAATTTAGCTTACCTCCATTGCTATTTTTGTCCTTATAGATGTAAAAGCTTAGCTTGAAAGCGTCGACTTGTTTTCCTACCTCTGTTACCAAAAAATAATCTACGAAAGAAGGCTCATCCACATAGTCTTGATAAACCTCTTCATAGTTATTACCCCACATCGCTGATTCAAAATTATTCATATATTCTTGAATATAATCCTGTTGTAAGCTTGTGATCTGGTCATCTTTGGGGTCGACATAAGCAATAAACTTATAATCAGGATAATTTGAATACCATCCAGCGCCAGGAATGTTTTGATCATTTCGATCAATCTTGATAATATATCCTCCTGTTAGCTCGTCCCCAGTATTATCTTCTTCTCGTAATTTTGCAATATCAACACGATTCTTATCTTGCTTTATTTTCTCCATCAACACGTAGACCCCGAGATATTCATTATTGATAAATAGTTCGCAAAACTTAGTCCGAGGCGCATATCTACCAGATAAATTTCCTAGGTGATAGGTAAGGACATTCCTCAACAGAGATTTATCTGAATATGGCCCATTTAAAATCCAATCATTTTCCTCTGGCATGCCAATCAATGAAACATTATTATTGGATCCATCATCGTTCCGCGTTTCGAAACCATAGCCTTTTTTGTCAAAAGCCAAAGAAGAAGTGCCTCGTAGTTCAATTGCAATTTGACCATCATAATCATTGAAGGGATCAAAAACTGAATTTGTATTTCCTTCACCATTAAATATTATCCCCATTTGGGCAGTGATGCGCGGTTCATCCATAATCTCCTCCCCTGACTCAGTAGATATCTTAATAATTGGTAGCGTAGATTGAAACAAAGAAGAACTGAACCAAAGTGGTGGATCACCGTAAACAACAGAGTCGTCGCTAATTCCAGCAGAAAGAAAGACGTTACTCGTCAAGTCTGATGAATTTCCGGTCCGATTATGAATCTGAATCGCCAAAACGTTGCTTCCTTCATTCAAATGATCTAAATCAATTTGAAAGCCATCTGGCACTTGGCTATAAGCTAATTTTGGTTCAATTGTATTATTTGCGGTATCATCATAATCGGGTTGTGTGCCCGCGATTCCCAAGTTCATTCGAGCAATCTCAGTGCCATTTAAATATGCCACAAAGCCGTCATCGTAATCTGCATGTAAGAGCAATGCACTGATTAAGAACTTGTCATCAACGGTGAACTCCTTTCGAATGAAGAGAGATGAAACATCTTCCAACACAGTGTTATCATCATCGCCGTATCCGAAACCACCTTGTCCGGTTTCCCATTGACTAACATCAAATTCCTGATCTTTCCATGTCAATGGAATGCTACTTGATCCTATCGCATAATACCATTCATCATCATTATAGATGATAGTCTCCCAGTGATCTACTGTCTGAGCTGTGCTTGACAAACAACCACCAAGAAAACAAAACAGTAATATTGAATATCTTAAATATGGGTGAATCATGTATTAATTTTAGTCTCTCCTTTATTAAAACAAATATATTCCTTACTAAACTACTATCTAAAGTTTTGACTCATTACCTATCGATTTATATAGACTTCTATCAATTTGATGTCTTTATATCATTCATTTCGTAGCCGCAATGGGTACACCTGGAATAATCCTGGGCGTTTCTACATATCAAATAGGAAATAGTAAAGACATTACAATTGTAGGAGCTCCCCCACAAGGTAGTGCAAGAATTCCTGGAATCAGAAAATGGTCTCCAGACTATGTTCTAAAGTTTTTTATCGCCCGAAAGGAACTGTTGTGATTGAACTTGATGAACAAGATGTCACAACTACAACACAAAGAATTGCCAAAGAAAAAGATGTGTTTGCTAATATGAGTAGTGTTGGATCAGTATCTAGGGCCCTGAAGGTCGCTGAAACAGTCGATAAAGGTGTTGTCGTTACCACCATTTGTGATCTAGACGGTTGGTATTTGTCCTCAGCATTAATTGAATAGCAATAAAATTTAAAAGACTATTAGATATTGTAAAAAACTGTTCTATGTTCTTTCTAGAAACTTTTGTCATTAGTTTACCTTTGACTTTCGTTATACAACTGATATAGTCACTTTACAATAACTTAATCGACTAAATGGGCTCTTCTACTAAGCTAAATCTGTTGCTTGTGGTTTCTTTTTTGCTTTTCTCTACAAGTACAAAAGCTCAGAATTTTGCAAAGAATTACTGGAACAGTCTTGTCAACGATACGACGGATTTATCCAAAGCTCAACTTCTCGTATATCCTACCTTGGCATATGCACCTGAAACTAATTGGGAAGTCGGCCTCAGCGCGTTATACGTCTATTTTGCTGGAAATGACACCACTAATCGTCTAAGTGAAATCAATGCATTCACTTTCTTAACTCTGGAAAATCAATATGGAATCTGGTTTGATCATGCTATTTATTCCGATCAGAATAAATGGTTTTTCTTAGGTAAACTGCGTTTCCAAAGTTTTCCTCTATTTTATCATGGAATCGGTCTAGGCACACCTGCAGAATACATCGCTCGTGTTGAAGCTAATCAAGTGATCATTAAAGAGCGTGTCCTCCGAAAACTAAAAAATAATTTGTTTCTAGGTCTGGAGTTTGATTTTCAGCGCTTAGTAGGAACTGAATTTGTATTAGCTGATCCACTAAATCAAGAATTTCAAGAACCTTTAGGAAGTGGTGGTTCTACGAATGTTGGTTTAGGTCTAGGGTTAATTCAAGACAATAGGCACAATGTTCTAAATGTTCGAAAAGGTTTCTTTTCCGAACTAGCGTTCCTACAGTATAATCAAGCCTGGGGTAGTACCTATAATTTCACGTCTATAATCTCTGATACGCGAGTTTATAGACCAGTTGGTGAAAACAATGTTTTTGCCGGACAGTTATTTGGGCAATTCAACTATGGAGATGTTCCTTTCAATCAACTTGCTCTTATGGGTGGAGAGAGTCTGATGCGCGGATATTATTATGGAAGATACCGAGACGCCCATCAAATTGCAGCTCAAGCTGAATTTCGTATTCTTCCAATCTTTTTAGGTTTTACCAACAGACTTGGATTCGCAATTTTTGCAGGAACTGGATCTGTTTTCAACGACACCAAGGATTTAGACCTGTCCAATTTAATAGTATCGGGAGGTGCAGGTTTACGCTTTTTGCTATTTCCAAAAAAAGATATTTGGACACGCTTAGACTTTGCGTTAACGAAGGAAGGTAGTGGGTTTTATCTGTTTATTGGGGAAGCTTTTTAAGTCCGATCTACTTAAGTGAGCCTTATTGTTCCTTTTTATTTCTGGAGCTAACCCACTTGCTTCAAAAGTAAACTACTTCTGTTTCTAAAAATCTTTAACTATTAAACAATACAAATAGTTATCTTTTTAAGAATATTCGGAAGTAGGAAGTTCGATACATCCCACCGCTGTAAGCATAGAGCTAAATAATATCATGCACATATATAATCCTAAGTTCATGTACGCCTACTTTCTTTTGATACTTTAATGCTCTCTCACATCAACGAGCACAATGAAAAACCTTTTCATATGCCTCCTCTTAATGTACACTACATTGTGTTTTAGTCAATCGTTTGAGGATCAACCTTACATAGAAAACATCACCTTTTCATAAGGCAATCGGTTACCTAGTGCTTATGACATTACGTAAGATAGTGCTGGCTTAATGCGGTTTAGGTCTAGTTTGGGTTTCTATAATTATCGTGAGGCCGAATTGTCTAAAGAACCAAAAGAAATCCTAAGCTTTTCACCAAATTGACTCGAAAAAGCGCCTCGGTCGAGAGGGTCGGGGCTCTTGGTTTGATATTAATCACAGTGTTAACTGTTTCTTGATTCATCGGTGGAGCGATGTTAGCGTTCTAGAAAGTACCTAAATTTTTAAGTTTGAGCATGGTCTTCTAGAACTAGACAAGCCCTTCCAAATATCCTATCCATCAAATCGTGTAGTAATTACTGTTGTTCAAAATCCCCATTCTATCAGGTTGGTTAGAAAACAAATACAATCAATGGATTTCCTATTCCAACTTATAAAATCAACCCAGCATAGAATTGTAAGCGATTTTCTCCGCAAAGCAATATAAAAAAGGATTCGAGATCCTAAAAAACAAAGGTTGTATTGCTTTCCCTACTTGTTCTTTATGCTATTTTTGAAACTCTTGTGAAATTAGAAGCGAAGGAAATCACCATGGAAGGAAAAAATAAAAACTTAGAAGAGCAGCCAAATAACCCCTTACATGGTGTCAAGCTAGTCACTATATTAGAATTCTTAGTAGATCAATATGGCTGGAAGCACTTGGCTGCGCGGATCAATATCAACTGTTTTACGAACGATCCTTCAATAAAGTCGAGCTTGAAGTTCTTAAGACGAACGCCTTGGGCTCGACAAAAAGTTGAGGAACTTTATCTCGAAATACAATAACAAAGATTCTTTTATTGATCGTTACAGCCTATCTTTCAACTTTGACACGGCCACAAAATACTATGTCGTTTTGAAGAAATTGAGATCAAAAAGCACAAATGCCCTTGATGGATAACTCAGAATTAAAAGCGCGTCTCTAGAGACCGTTATAACTCAATAAGAATTTATCATTCCTGTCAATATGCTACTTTCAACAAATATTACGATTATTGTTTGCTGCTATTGAATCCTGCTCGGCTTTAAACTGCTTCTTGAGATTGTGATAAATGAGTCACATGTAATTATCTCTTCTTCATATGAATTTGCTTATTCCAAATTCAAAACAAAGGAATTGCCAAAATTTGGTGTCTAACAAATTAAAACAGACCAATTTGCTGGAAAAACTGCTTCAAACATATAGTACTATTTCACTTCAAGAAATGGATCAAGTAAGATTATTGGATAGAGTTGAGACAAAATTTATATTCTCAATCAAGCAACTCCCGATGATTTTAGAACAATTGAGAGCAGACTATAGGGTGATGAGCATTGATGGTAATCTAATACCTCAATACAAAACAGTTTACTACGATACTGACAATCTTTTTTTCTATTACGAACATCATCGCAAAAGAAAAAATAGATATAAAGTCAGATTTAGAAATTATGTGGATTCCGACATGACATTTCTCGAAGTGAAACACAAGAAGAAAGGTCGGATGGAAAAAGAACGCGTAGAAGTAGAAAATGAGGACTTTTTTCTTGATGAAAAGAATAAACAATTCCTAAGGGAAGCCAATATTAATCAAGAGGATCTTAAAATTATGCTGACTAATACGTATAATCGCATAACATTAGTTGCTAATCACTCCGCAGAACGAGCTACCTTTGATTTTAACATTCAATATCACAGTGAAGACGGGATAGCAACCTTAGATAATTTAGTAATTGCCGAACTTAAACAAGCTACTTTGTCAAGAGACACGCCAATGTTCAAGGTACTAAGAAGTCTACAAATTAGAGCATGTAGATTTAGTAAATACTGTATTGGAATAATAAAGACATACGGTGCAGACAATATTAAATACAATCGATTTAAAAAAATACTCCTTAAGCTAAATAAAATTGCACAATAATGAATATAACCTGGTTTGATGAAGACGTGTATAGGCTATTGATGCGCCTAGGTATCAATCTTGTATTTGTTACAATAATTGTCCGTTTCTTCTATTATAAGCTAACAAAAAGAAAGGACTACTTATTTACCTACTACCTGATGGGCTTTATCATTTTCTTCCTTTGTTATTCCTTGAAAAAGCTAGATATCGATACAGGAATGGGTCTAGGTCTTTTTGCCATATTCAGTATAATTAGATATCGAACAAATCCGATTGCTATCAAAGAAATGGCATATCTGTTTATTGTTATTGGCCTTAGTGTAATTAATGCCCTTGCATCTGATAAGATTTCAATGACCGAACTAGGAATCATTAATGTTTTTATACTAGGGTTGACGTACTGCTTAGAGTTCGTTTGGTTATTAAAACACGAAACAAGAAAAACAATACTTTTTGAAAATATCAAGCTAGTAGATATTAGAAAAACAGATGAGTTAAAAGCTGAACTAGAAAAGCGAACGGGTTTATCTATTAACCGGGTGGAGGTCGGAAAGGTAAACTACCTAGATGACACTGCACAAGTGCGAATTTTCTATTTCAATGATGAACAGGGGTTCTCTGACTACAATGAATTAGCAGAATAATCAATAGATCTTATCATAAACTGATAGTCAATCTTCAATACAAATGTGCCGTACATTATGAGAGGTCAAACGTTTAAAACTCTATCTATCTTTCGTAATTGATTTTACCAATATTATTCAATGCCAACGGTTTACAAACTTGGGGCCATCATACCAAACTATAAAACCTGTCTCATAAAATGCTAATGTGAAGCGAACCGTGAAGGACACTCTAGTACGGCCTATTTGGCCACCTTTACTCTACCAAATAGCGAAAATCAACACCAAATACCTTATAAGATACCTACGCTATCTCCTTCTTCTGCATCACATCGAGAAGACGGTCTGGCTCGATAACGCCATATAACTCTCCATAATCCATTACCAATGCCAGCGGCATATCGGCTTTGATAAGAGCATCATATATCTGTAATGCATCGTCTTGAACATTCACGATTGCGTATCGATTGGTAACATAACTAGCTACTGGCTGTAAATTTTCCTTGATCCGCATAGCATCATCTAGAATCGCAGGATATATAATGCCTGTAATTTTGTTTTGCTGATCTCGAACGATGAAATTACGTTCATCAGAACTAAAATGCATTTGTATTAATTCTAGCATCGGAGTGTACAATTTTACATCCTTATAATCTTGCGTACAAATAGCTGATGCAAAAAATTGCCGTAATTTGTGTGTTTCTTGCTCCTGACGATTCTCCATATCCGCCATCAAAAAGACAAAAATCCCAATCAGGGTCCATATAGGTCGCATGTACACAACACCTAGTATCATCAATACCGCTGCAAGAACTTTACCGATTAAGGAAGCAATCTTCGTTGCTTTTTGACGGGACATTCTTGAAGCCAAGAATGCGCGTAATATACGTCCTCCATCCATAGGAAATGCTGGGACAAGATTAAACAAGAATAGAATAAAGTTACTAATTGCCAATAAACTCAAAAAAACAATTGGCTGAGCCAGATTATTCATTGTCCAGTCAATTTCCACAATATTCACATAAGCCAATAAGAGAATTGGTCCAGTAATAACTGTAAAGATCAAGAGATTAACGAGCGGTCCAGCAATAGCAATCTTGAATTCCTCAATTGGCTCTTCGGGCATTTTTTCTAAACGAGCAATTCCTCCTATTGGAGACAATAAAATGTCATGTGTCTTAACTCCCAGCAAATTAGCTGCTCCTGCATGACCTAGCTCATGTAACAATACGCTTCCCAAAACCAGAATCATCAGCAACAACAACAATAATGAATCAGTCATCGACATATGATTCCTATATGCCATCCACGGAATAACTGCAAAAAAGGGAATTATAGACCAATGCAACTTAAAAGGAATGCTAAACAACGTTCCTAAGGAAAACGTATGGTTAAGCCGTTGCAATACACTTGTTTTGTTCATCCCTTCTAAAAATTGGTTCTATACTGAAAAAAGTAATCACGTTCGCCAAGGTGATTAAACCCAAGGTTGAAGCTAAGCATATAATTGTTGAAAAGCAAAATATCAACTGCAGGTCCTACACCATATAACCATCGATTACTAAAATCGTTGTCGTATAGCTGTCTATATGTTCGCTCGTTCACATAACCGACGTCGGCAAATAATCGACCATGCATCTCTACATTCAATACGCGAAATTGTCTAAGCGGAAACCATTTTAAATCAAACTTCCTTTGAAAAGCTTTATAACGTAAGTTATTCTTTAAATAAATATAATCTGTCCCATCAATCACATAACGATAATATCCTCCTAGAATGTCACTACCATAACCCAATGCAGTGTTGTTAGCAAAAGATACAGTACTTCGGTCCAAGTTAGCTTTCACCTTTAACCCCAAGCCAAGTACTAATCGTGGTGCCAAAGTATGGTAATACTCCCCGTCAACATAAACCTGAGTGTTATTATACTCATTGTATATTCCGAAACCCTCCTTTTTGAAATCAAAAACAAACTGATATCCTCCTATCGGATAGAATTGTGAAATTCGTCGATCATAAGTAAAGTGATAATTGAAATAGAAGAATCTTATCTGGTTTCTACTTTCCAGAAAATAGTCAGGGTTCAATTCCTGAATTACAATAGGGTCTACATAATTCTGATGAAACTCCAACCGAAATGAATGATGTTGATAGATGGTAGGCCTATAGAAAAGAGCAGAACCTGCTCGAAATCGACTCAATAAAATTCGATCCTCATATCCGCCAAATATTGTCCGATTTTCCCTCGTCAAATAAGGTAATTCATCTTGATTGGCAAAAAACACAAATGCTTCGGCACCCCATGTCCCTTCTCTGTTCAGATAAGGTAGATTATATACAAGCTCGTATTTTTTCTTAAACCCGCTCTGAATTTGTGCAACCAACTTATCATTTCGACCTGTTGCATTAATATGTGAAAGGCGTACACCATAATTGGTCCTAGATAAATCTCTTCCCTGATTAAACCACCATTCTGAAAAATTTCGGTCAGCCAATTCAAAGATTACACCCGGATAGATATACCAATTTTCCACCACCTTAATCCTACAGACTAGTTCTTCAGGGCTTTCAGGTGATACCACATATTCTAGCTCAACATCGTTGAAAACTCCTAGGCTCTTCAGTCTTTCTGTCGTTTCCAACTTCTTACTTTCAAAATTCTCCAAGCTTGTAGAAACGCCTTCTTGAAAATTCATCTCACGCAAGATTACTTGCTCTTTTGTCCACTTATTGCCCGTAATTTCAACATCTGACAATTTATATATCTTCTGTTCTTCTTGGGCTTTCGCCCAAAAAGTCGTTATAAGTAACAACAAAACTATATAGCTTATTTGCCTACACATTCAGATAATTCATCAGCGAATCGTATCGATCCTGGAAGCTGTCAGTCACTTCGTCTTCCGAAAAGCTAGCTTCAACTATATACTCATAACGTTGCAAGCCTGCTAAAATGTGCTTTAGATTTTTAGTATTTAACTTCAAAACAACTCTTATACTATTAGGATTGGCGTGCTCAAAAATAAACATACCAATAATAGCCGCACTTTCATGTTCTATTATTCTTGTAATCTCATGTAAAGAGTAGTCTTGACGATTAACTTCGACAATTATGACCGAACCTGGTTGCGTGAATGTTGCACTCTGACCAAAATACTTGACTATATCTTCCTGAAGCACCATTCCCATAAATATATTGTTATGGTCAATCACTGGAACTGCTGTTAAATTATACTCCGACATAATACGCATCATATCTATGACATTCGTATCCATTTCTACAAATGGTCTCCGCATAGATAAGGGATATGATCCCACAGCTGCATCAACATCTTGAGATAGTATCTCATCTTCCGATATTACACCCAATAACTCCTTGTTGTTAACAATTGGCAGGTGTCTAAGGTGATAAACCCCCATCATTGTTAGCAATTCTTCACCAGTATCAGACGTCTTGGCCGGTGAAACGAGATCAGATATTAAATCAGATGCTGTCATACTATCTTGTTTCTGTCTTTTTTTTTTATTATCAACGAATTACACTATCGATATAACAGTTTTATCGTCTTATTAGCTTAGTCTTTTCCTCTTCAAATTCTGCTTCCGAAAGAAGACCTTTCTTTCTTAATTCTTGAAGTTTATTCAATTGGGAAAGCAGTAAATCATCTTGCAAAAGATCGTCTGCTGGCGGAACAACAGGTGCATTGTTTACTTCTTCTTTTTCGACATTTGGGCTTGACCCACCTGAAGGAACAGCTCTGTAACCCGAACTTTCAAAAGCTTCAAATTCAGGCTGAACGCGCAAATATGCCAACTCGTCAACCTCTCTGAAATTCTTTACGTTCTTATATCCCAACTGCACTGCCTTCGCTAGATGAAAAAACGACTTATCTTTTTGTTCGGTCATGGAAAATAATTTCCCTAACTCGAAATGGATTTCATTATCATCTGGTGATAACTCCACCGCCTTAATCAAATCCGCTTCTGCAAGATCAAGTTCGAAATCTTTTATTCGCTTGATTCCACTTGCTTTAAATGGGTTATCCTTAATTACCTTCTTCTTTCGAACAGGTTCTCTGTATGGATTTCGATTTGATCTACGAGCATTTCTATAATCTGCTTCTTCAGCATTTTGATACGGGTTTCTTCCAGCTGTTCGACTTTCTCTCCTTGTTCCTCTTCTGCTTCTTGAACGTCCACGTTGACGTGTTCCTGAATTATACTTTTTATCAAACCGCTCTTCTGACATCGAAAACAAAGCCAGTGCATCTATAAAACCCAAAATCCAACCTATGGGGAAGCGCAGACTAGCACTGAATACAGTAAGCATAATATAAAAGATACCGCTTCCCGTATCTTTTAAGTAGAACTTATGTACACCGAATCCACCCAGAAAAAGTGCTAATAAAGCTGCTGTTGTTTTATTTTTCATTTGTTTATTTAATCTTACAAGTCAGTATAGCAATGTCATCTGTATAGGACTGAGTTCCCTTAAAAAGCTCAATCTCTTTTACTAATCGACTATTGAATGCTTCTGCTCCATAAACTCCATGTTCTTTAACAAAAGACTCTATACGATCATCTTCAAAATATATACCATCTTCATCCATCAGGTCTATGAGACCATCTGTAAATGAAAATATCAAATCCCCTGATTGAAGGTCATGTTCTCCTGATTCACAAAATGGCAATTCATCAAATGCGCCAATAACCGTTGTACCCACATCAAGCTTCTCTACTTTTCCATCACTAGAATACAAAAACGGAGGTTGATGTCCCGCATTAACATAACGTAGTTTACCTTCTTTTAGATTAACGTCTGCAATAAAAAAAGTAATATACTTATCACTCTTAGTTATTCGATAGACTGTTTCATTCAGAGCATGTACAAAATCAGGTAAACTGTAATTTCTGTAAACAAGACTTTGTATAACAGCCTGAAAGTTAGCCATCAACAAGGCAGCAGCTACTCCTTTTCCCGAAATATCCGCGATACAAAACATAAAATGATTCGGATCAAAAGCAACGAAATCAATATAATCTCCACCGATATTGAAATGCGGTCTATATCGCTTTGACATCTCGTACTTGTCCGTAGATGGCAATCGCTCGGGAATCAGCATTTTTTGCACTTCCTCAGCAAGTTCTATTTCTTTTTTAAATCGCTCTTGAGAAAGTTGTTTTTTAAAAAGACGCTTATTCTCAACCGCAACTGCAATCATATTTGTAATCGTCGTAATAAATTGAACTCTATTAAAAAGATCATCCTGATGATCAATACCACCGATCAGCGCATATGCTATAGATGTTTCTTTGTGCCGCACTGGAATCAAAAGATCAAAGTCTTGTAACTCGGGAGCATCTGTTTCTTGGATACTATGTGCTTGCTTATACGGAAGAAGAAACTTCTCTGCACGGTTGTAGAATATCAACTCATCTGTGTCAATACTAGTTACCATTTTCCATTCCCCGTCTTCAACAAATAACGCCATCTTGTCGATACCCATTTCCCAACTCAGAAAATTCTTGTACATCCGATATAGGCCCTCCGAAGTTACATTGTCATTGATCGCTTGTGTAATCGTCAATAAAGATCTGGTCTGAAGTTGCTTCAGGCTAAGCTCTTTTTCAAGCCTTTCAATCCGAGCGATTTCTGCATTGATCATGTATCCTGTCTTTTAACATCGAAAGCATCTCGCAATCCACTTCCCACTAAGTTAAATGATAAGACCAAGATCATAATGGTAATAGCTGGAATCGTTGCCAAAAACACCTTTCCCGTCAAGGCATAACCATAGTGTTCATTGAGCATATTGCCTATTGATGGAGTCGGTGGCTCTACACCAAATCCCAAGTAACTAAGTCCTGCTTCTACTAATACAGCTGTCGAAAAATTCGCGGCTGCAATCACTAAAATCGGACCTATTATATTGGGTAGTATATGTTGGATTATAATCTTAAAATGACCAAAGCCCATACTTTTTGCAGCCATGATAAACTGCTCCTCTTTTATAGATCGTACCTGTCCACGTACAATTCGAGCAACCTCAACCCACATAGTAAGTCCCACTGCAATAAAAATGACAGATATTCCTCTGTCGAAAGCAAGTACAATGGCAAAAACCATCAGTAAAGTCGGTATGGACCAACTCACATTAATTAATAACATCAATAATTGATCAATCTTGCCACCGAAATATCCAGACGTAGCTCCAACCAAAATACCTACAACCAAAGAAATCGCAACAGCAACTAATCCGACAAGTATTGAAACACGGATTCCTAGTATTAATCGTGATAGAATATCACGACCAAATTTATCCGTACCTAGATAGAATCGCTTCGTAGTCAGAAAATTATCTTTGCGAGATTCTACGTACGTTTTTGTGATACTTTTTTGAGAACGGGAGTCAAGCTCCAAATACAAATCCTCGTATGGAATGAATTCTTTTCGTTGATAATGATTTGTCAACATAATTCCAGCATCTTGATATTCAAGATTCTGATAAACTCGTAACTTATAAGGTAAGACTTTCCCATTAATTAGTTCATCAAAAAAACCTTGCTTATTATCAGACTTTGATAGGTTGACCACTTTGATACTTGGGCTTGTAAAGCCCGGAGCTTTCAAAGCTATCATCGGAAATTGATTATTTGCGTTGGGAGTCTGATCTGGGATAATAAAGTATGCAAATATGGCTAGTAGAAAACAGATTACTATGATTGCTAAAGAAGCTACAGCAACTTTATTACGGAGAAAAACTTGCCAGGTGCCATTTTCCGTCGTTGTTTTTTCAATTTCATCTATTGTCGCCTTCTCCGATTCCATAAATACAGCTGTCACTTTAATATCTCGCTTTTTCAAAACTACGTATTTTTAACAAGGTCGTAGCAACATTGCAAATTTCCAAACATCATCTATGAATGTAATCCGTTTATCCTGCAGTCTATAGACCCGCAAAAAAATTCCGAGTTACCTAAACTTCAAATCAATATTATTATTCAGAATGACCACCTCTCAATTTTGATAATCCTGTTTATGTGAACAGCAACTAACTTATTTTCAGTATTTTACAGTAGGTTTACATTGTTTTACAATAATATTCCATTGATGACTTGTGTCTATCCCTAGCTTTGGACTATCAATTAATCAAATTAAATTATTATGATCAAAATGACCATTTTCATTGCTAGCGTTTTCTTAAGTATAACAGCTTTTGTTCTGACAGAGAAGCAGTCAACAGACAATAATCAATGTCAAAAAATAGAAACTGTGAAAACTTTAAATCTTGAAGAAAACAAAATCACAAGTAGTACTCGAAATTTCTACTACGGAGTTGACTCTCGATTTATGCATCAAGTAACTAGAAAACAATTACATGAAGCAAATTCTATAGAAGATATATACCCCGAAAATACAGTAGATGATTCACAAGAGTTCAACGAAATCAAACTCACAGTGATGCCAGATCCAGAAATTGTCATTTCTGAAAAGGTCGACAACAAACTCCTAAGTAAAGCACAGAAAGAACTTCTCAAAAAGTGTGATTACTCAACTAATCTATACCTGACTTCTTACTACAGCACTTTTGATATGGCAACAGCCAATACAATTCATAACCACATAGTGTATTACATGACTATTATTCCTGAAGTAGAGGCATCATACGAAGGCGGAGAAAAAGCTCTGTTATCATATCTAAGAGATCGTATGCAAGATCAAACTTCTTTGATAGATATGGAAAAGATCAAACCTGGACGAATCAAGTTTACAATCGACGAAAAAGGAATTGTCAGAAATGTGAATTTAGATAGTTCTTCAGGATTTACAGAAATAGACGAAGCTTTCCTGACTCATATCGCTATGATGCCAGGAACTTGGACTCCAGCTCAAAATGAAAAAGGGCAGGACATCACTCAAGAACTTATATTTTTCTACGGATCAGTTGGGTGCTAACTTGTCGTTATCCTTGTGTCGCTGATGGTCTCGTTTGGTTTTCTTATCTAAATTTTTAATAAGTACCTCTTCAAGATTGATATCCATCTGATTAGCAAGACAAATAATGACGAACATCATATCGGCCATTTCATCAGAGATGGCCGCTTTTATATCTGCTGGATTACGATCTTTCTTAAATGATTGCTCACCAAATTCTCTAGCAATCAATCGAGTAAATTCACCAAGTTCCTCGGCAAGTAATAAAGTATTCGTACGTTCATCAAAATAGCGTACACCATATGTCTTTATCCATTCATGTACTTGATTTTGCGCTTCTTGGATAGTCATAGTTCGTGTATTTCTATTTTTTATCTTCTGTATCCATGATAATTGTGACGGGTCCGTCGTTCTGGATTTCAACAAGCATATCTGCTCCAAACTCACCTTTTTGGACCTCGAGTCCACTCTCCTTTTCTAGCGTCTCCAAAAATGCTTCATAAAGCGGTTTTGAAATACTAGATGCTGCTGAACGAATATATGAAGGACGATTTCCTTTCCTAGTGGATGCATGTAAGGTAAACTGTGATATCACAAGAAAAGATCCTCTGGTCTCCAAAATTGATCGATTCATAACGCCCGCATCATCAGGATATATCCGCATATTGATCATCTTACGTACCAACCAATCAATATCTTCCTGACTATCTCCTTCTGTAATTCCTAGAAGAACAGTCATTCCTTCTCCAATTGAACGACGTTCCGACTGATCAATTAAAACAGATGATGATCGGACACGTTGAAGTACAACTTTCATTTTGGATATATATTAAAGGAAACTAAAAAGATTGATTTCCTCAGGAACCGGAACTGTCAAATCCTGCTCGTTGTAATTGGTATCAAGAATGCGATTAGTAACCTTAAAGTACTGATAAACTTCTGGATAGAATTTCTTACCTAGCATCTGTTCTGCAGCTGCCAAATTTTGCTCTTCCATCCAAGTTGCAGATTCGTCTCCAGTGAATTCAATAGGGAATTCATCAGTGATAAAACCCTGCACTTTCTTTGTAACCAAAGCTGTTGTTGCTAGATACTTTTCTTCCTTACGCCATTCATCCCAAAGACAAGCAAATCTCATTAATTTTCCATCTTTACGTTCAATCCTATACGGCGTATATTCGAGACCTTTCTTGTGCATATAATATATAGCATCCGTAAGAATGATTCCGCGTTTAGTACGAAATGGAATGCGTGATGAAGGCTTGGAAGCTATATCTTCTATATTGATCTCTGTAAGATTACCCCTGTTATTTAGACGTTTTGCCCAATGCGGAATTAAACCCCATTCAATCGTATACATACGAGAAGGATTAACATCTAGTAAACAATAGACTTTCTCTGCAGGATTAATCTGGAATTGATGTCCAAAGCTTTTTGGAAAGGTTACTTTGCCACATTCTTGAGTTACTTTCTCACGAGATGCTGCTAGGGATAGTTTAAAGCGCATAAAATTAGTTTTTACACATTAAATAAATTTATAAAGTGTAAATATCATAAAATCAGTGGTATAATAAACTATTTTTCCACATGATTTTCGTAATAATTTGTGGGAAACCAACAACATATCCACAGATGTATCACTTGATCATGGCAATGTGGAGAACAAGAAGGAGAGGCTGAACAAACTCATCTAAAATGACATAACTTATAAACAAAACTTTAGAAATACTTATCATAATCAACGATATGAGCGCAGATTTACACACATGTGGATAACCCTCTAAAAATCAATTCTAAGTAGTAATGTTTTCCACAGGTTATCCACATAAATTAGACTAAATACACAATTTATAAATTAAATATTAATATATAAAAACCACATTATAAGTAATTTAAATACTTATTAATACAATATCAAATTGTGTATATAAGATTATCAACACTAAAATATGGAATAGTCAAACTGTTGAATAAAGCACATCTTTTCAATAAGCATTGTGAATAGTTCTCTTAGCTATCAACAAGATTGAAAAACTACTGTTTTAAAGCTAAAGTTTTGCACATATCCACAGGGCTAATAATGATATATGATTCTCTTTATATTTAAAGAATTAATTATCAATATTATAATACAGTGGATAAGTTGAGAGACTTTTGATATATGGCATCAAGTCCAAAATGATTTACCTTTGTATCGATAATTAATAACAAATGTTGGAAAAAGGCAAGCAATTAAAGAAAGATAAAATGAGCGGAAGTAGTGCATTTGTGCGTTACAGCTGGTTTGTTCTGTTCTGGGTATTCTTGGTTATTGCTGCTGGAGGGATTGTGCGCATGACACAGAGTGGTATGGGATGTCCTGATTGGCCACGATGTTTTGGTATGTGGATACCTCCTACCGATGTTAGCCAGCTGCCTGCTGATTTTGAGAAGTATCTGAGCAAGCAAGATATCGATCATAGTTTCAATGTGTATCATACATGGATTGAGTATATAAACCGCTTGTTGGGAGCAATTCTTGGAATCTTCATTTTTATCTATTTTGTATGGTCTGTGATTAAGTATCGAACAACTGAAAAGTGGATACCATTACTTATAGGAGGATTAGTTTTGTTGACCGGCTTTCAAGGTTGGATGGGAAAACTTGTTGTTGACGCCAACTTATCTGTAGTGAAGATTACTATGCATATGTTGATAGCTTTGTTGATAGCGGCTATTCCTCTGTATATTATTAGGCGTATTCGTTACGAGAGGGTGATGGTTCCAGCTTATGTGAAACAGGCTGCTTGGGTACTCATCGGAGCTGTTTTAATCCAGATCATTCTCGGAACGCAAGTGCGTGAAGAAGTCGATATAATATCTAAGAATCTATCTTATCAACAACGTGACTTGTGGATTGGTGCTCTTGGTGTACCATTCTATATACACAGATCTTTTAGCTGGTTGATTCTCATTGTTTCTGGTTACTTGTGGTTCAAGTCGAAAGACTTTACTGAGCTACGATTGTCTATGAATTTCATTATGATCTGCACTATTGTAGCAATGCTTGCTGGTATTGCTATGAATTATTTGGATATGCCAGCTATTGCTCAGCCCATTCACTTAGTCGTGGGAAGTATGTTGTTTATGGGTGCTATATTCTTTAGACTTAGATTAGAATAGTTACAGCATATCCTACGTCCATAATCGTGTTGATGTGTTGACATATTAGGTTCAAAAATGTTGAAAGACTTATTATCGCCGTAGTTTATTGAACATAGAAAAAGCGAAACCCAGTTCACACTGGATTTCGCTTTTATCATTTCAGAGATAGCTACAGCCAGTTAAGAGTAATGCTGACTGAGCAAAGTCGAAGTCAGGGCTTAATCGTTTTATTAGCATTTTGCATAGGATTACTTCTATCTCTTCTATTTCTTTTGAATAATTCAAAACGATCAACTTCTTCACGTGGTGGGAAGTAGTTATTTGATCGATCTATATCAGCTGTTTCAAGGTATGGATCAAGTACAATACTTTCAACTTTCTTCATTCTTTTGAAAGTTTTCGTAACTGTTGTACCTCCTTTTCTCCAGATCTCAGCAGGAATACGCACGTCTTCGGTAGTTCCATCTTCATATTGAAATTGGAAGATAATAGGCATGATTAGTCCACCTTCGTTTGTAAAACTTAACTCATAGAAGTTATCACCTGCATCTAGAAATTCCTTTTCATCATCAGAAAGACCAGCATAATATTTTTCATATTTCTTTTTATCCACATCAGTAGCATCCAAAGGATCGTAGCTATTATAGAAATCAAGAATCGTTGGATCTATTTCAGAATAGGTCTGTTTAATTTCCTTATCATTTCTGATTTGTGAGATTGTTCTTGGACCTTCATCTCTTTTCTTTTTATCTTTTGCTTTTTCAACCATTGGATTTCCAGAGTCAAGCTTAAATGAATTTACTTCCGACAAAGCTATATCAACAGGAGCTGTTGAATAGAACCATCCTCTCCAAAACCAATCTAGATCTATTGCTGATGCATCTTCCATAGTTCTAAAAAAGTCAGCTGGTGTAGGATGCTTAAAAGCCCATCGCTCGCAATACTTTTTGAATGCATAGTCGAATGCTTCTCGACCCATTACTGTTTCACGAAGGATATTAAGTGCTGTAGCCGGCTTTCCATATGCATTATTTCCAAATTGGAGAATAGATTCGCTATTGGTCATAATTGGAACCATAGATTCTTGGTCACTAGACATGTAGCGAACGATATTTTTTGCCTCTCCTCTCCTTGATGGATAGTCACGTTCCCACTGCTGTTCAGTCATAAACTGTACGAAAGAATTGAGACCTTCATCCATCCACGTCCATTGTCTCTCGTCACTATTGATGATCATAGGAAAAAAGTTGTGACCAACTTCGTGTATTATTACGCCTATCATACCATACTTGGTACGTGGTGAGTAAGTACCATCTTTTTCGGGTCTTCCGAAATTGAAACAAATCATAGGATACTCCATACCGATTGACTTGGCATTAATTGACCAGGCTACAGGATATGTATAATCTATTGTATAATGGGAATACCACTTTAGTGTGTGTGCAACGGCTTTAGTAGAATATTGCTCCCAAAGTGGATTACCTTCTTTCGGATACATGGACATAGACATGATCGTTTTACCATTTATATCAGTTGCCATTGCATCCCAAATGAATTTTCTTGAACTAGCGAAAGCGAAATCGCGAACCATCTCAGCTTTAAATTTCCAAGTTTTACTTTTCTTAGATTTAGTCTTCTCACGTTTTTCGGCTTCTTCTTGAGTAGCAATTATTACAGGTTGCTCAAATGCTTTCCTAGCTTCATCAAATCTTTTTTGTTGAGCTTTAGTTAATACCTCTGATTCATTTTGTAGTGATCCTGTTGCCGCAACGAGATGATCTGCAGGTACAGTAATATTAACTTCGTAATTTCCAAAAGCAAGTGCAAACTCTCCCCTACCTAAAAACTGCTTATTTTGCCATCCTTCAACATCGTCATAAACGCACATACGAGGGAAGAACTGAGCAATTGTATATAGGTAGTTATCATTTTCTTCAAAATATTCGTAACCAGAGCGTCCTCCAATTTCCATTCTATCATTGATGTTGTACCACCATTTGATTTTGAAAGTAAATTGTTCACCTGGTTGAAGTACCTCTGGAAGATTAATTCGCATCATTGTTTTCTCAATAAAGTGCGAGAGATCTTTACCTTGAGCATCAAGCACATAATCTAGTTTAAATCCTCCATCGAATGTTGGGTCCAATCTTTTGAGTTGATCAATTGTCATACGTTGATTCACATCAGATGTACCTATTAGGTAGGTATCGGAATCTTTTGCTCGCATGTTCTGATCAAGTTGTAACCATAGGTACTCTAGAGGGTTTGGCGATTGATTAAAGTAAGTAATTGTTTCTGTACCATAGATTCGTTGAGCCTGATCATCTAGACGAATATCCATTTTGTAGTCAGCTCTTTGTTGCCAGTATTCTGGACCAGGAGCTCCAGATGCTGTCCGATAAGTATTTGGCGTAGGTAGTTCAGAACCTAGCTGTTGAAACTTTGCTATTTGCTCTTGTTTTTGAGAAACTAGCAATAGGCTGGGAAGACACAATAATAATGTAACTAATAACCGCATGTATGTTGTATTTTAGGTAAGTAGATAAGTAGTAAGTAATTTAAACGCAAAATTGGCTGTAAAGATGATAAAATTGATAATTATCTAGAATATTGGAGAAGTATAGCAGTAATTATATTTATAAAGTACTGATTTATAATGTTTTATATTAGGCAAAGATCATTCTAGCATTAGTTTGAACACGTTGCTGTAACATTTTTTATGAAATGTTCCACGTGGAACATGGAATCTGTCAAGTTCGTGCTAAATGTTCTTAAATTTCGTTGTAAAGTGTAATTGCGAATTCTTATTGACTGCATATACATGTTTAGGTTAAATAATTTTAGAGCTGTGGATAGTTGTAGTTAGCACTTACGCAGAAGAATCGTTTTGAAGTTCGATTGTGATTTCAGTTTTCACTAAGCTAACAGCAATGTGGAAATGATTAGTAAGAGTTCATTATTCTTAATGGCGTGTTTATGTAGTTGCTTTATGCTGACTATTGGTAGGTATATTTTCCGGAAAGGTATTAGATAGGTCTCAGTTATAAAGATATAATCTAGCACGTATTCTAATGTTCCACGTGGAACATTAGAGATTCATATACTGAGTTACCTACTTAGCATCCATTCTTTAAATGTATCATAGCTCCCTAATGTAGTTTTGTTTTGAATGAGGTTTTCAAGACTACTAAGGGATGGAGGTGTTTCTATTTTGACAGGTAGGATTGATTCGACTAATTTTTTGAATTTTGCAGGGTGTGCTGTACCTAAAAAAACCTCTTGACCTGTGTTGTAGGTTTTAGATTTTTTAAGAGCTGCATATGCCACTGCTGCATGTGGTTCAGAGATATAGTTATAATGTTCGTATAATTCTAGTAGGCTCTCCTTTGTTTCATTATCGCTGATTGTGAATGCTTCTGTATTTCGAATTAAAGTTTCATAGTTGGAGTCATAAAGCTCCATATATCGAGGAAAATTACTAGGGTTTCCAACATCCATAGCATTACTCATTGTTGATATCGAATTCATTGGAAGGTAGGAGCGGTTATTGTAATATTCAAATACAGCAGAATTACTATTATGTGCAGCGATAAGATTAGTAATTGGTAGTCCCATACGACGCGCCAAACTAGCTGCTGTGATATTTCCCAGATTTCCACTAGGTACGCTAATGGTGATAGCTTTGTTTATATCTAGTTGTTTGATAGCTTCAAAATAGTAGAATGTCTGTGGAATCAGTCTTGCAATATTTATGCTATTTGCAGAACTGAGATTAAATTCATTTATCAAGCCTTTGTCTAAAAATGCCTTTTTAACAACTGCTTGGCAATCGTCAAAAGTTCCTACCCATTCAATAGCATGAATATTATCTCCCCAGGTGGTCAATTGTTTTTCTTGAATAGGACTTACTTTCCCAGATGGATATAGAATAATTACTTCAATATTGGGTATACTATGAAATCCAGCAGCTACTGCTCCGCCAGTATCTCCGCTAGTAGCGACCAGAATAGTTAACTTTTGTTCTTTATCTTTTACAAAGTAAGACATTAACTCTGCCATGAAACGAGCACCAAAATCCTTGAATGCGAGACTTGGTCCATGAAATAATTCATGTATGTGAATATTACCAGATATTTGAACAAGAGGAGCTGGAAAATTAATTGCATTATCGCATATCTGCTCTAAAATTTTAGGAGGTATTTCTGTACCGATTATCTTACGACCTATTTCAATAGCGATTTCTGGAAAAGAATAATTGCTGAGATTATTAATAAAGTCCTTTTCTAGTTCGGGAATTGACAAAGGAAGGTATAGACCATTGTCATCAGGCAAAGACCGCAATGTTGCCTTTTCTAAATTGACTATATTCGTTTTATCGTTAGTACTATATAATTTCACAGTTGGTGATTATGAACTACGGGTATTCTATAATATAAATATCAGTCTAAGATTATTATTAAATGAACAAAGTAGAGTTATTAGTTAAAGAAATTTGTAAAGAGTTACAATTGCGTTTATGTGATGAGTCTTTACAAAGAATCATAAAATGTGCTAAACTTCTAAATGATGAAGAAATTTGGTATGTACCAAGTGATCAGCTAAATTCAATCGGTAATCTAATTCTACACGTAAATGGCAATATCAGACAGTGGTTATTGGACGGTTTCTTTGGATTAGCCTATACAAGATTACGAGATAATGAATTTAACGCAAGGAAATCGCATTCAAAAGAGCAATTATTGGGTATAATTACTACATTAATAACTGATATTGAGAGATTAAAATATAATATAAATATAGATTTGTTATTAGAAGAAAAAACTATCCAGTCACATTTTCGAGTATCAGGATTTTCAATAATCTCTCATGTTATCGAACATGCATCTTATCATACAGGACAAATTGCTCTTCTGACTAAATGGATAAAAGATGAGCAAGTAGGATTTTACGAAGACTTAGATTTATAGAAGCTTGATGGTTTATAATTGTAAGTTTATAATCTTGCGTCAGGAACATGGAAGGTCGGAGAGTGCGACATCTTATAAACGAATTGAAACAGGAGTTCTAGTTAGTTTGAAATGAGAGTGATCATCTATTAGTACTCTTAGATGTCGTACCAAGCGAAAGCGCGCCTGAAATACTCCGACAGCACATAGTAAGCTTTCCACTTATCGTCAATCTCAATATTCTAGGTAGAAGTAAGAATTGATTTGCTGATCTTAAAATGTGCTGGGACGCCCTTGATAATTATTTGATTAACAATATATTATCTATCTCTAGTTCGAAATTTTGTTCTTTTTTGTTTCCCACAAGTATGGACAAACCATCAAGTTTCGTTCCTGAGAAATTGGGTTTTTGGAGGTATCTACCTCGAAACCAGGGTTCGAAGTCTTTCAATGTGATGGTTATTTCTTCCCATTCACCTGTTGTTTCAAAATAGTGTATGTAGCTGAATCGATCATAGTTGTCTTCTTGTAATCGAAGTTGGTAACGATTTTCATCACCCTTTACTTTCAGCTTTATTGCTGAGTATTGGGAAATTTCTAGCGTTTTGGTTTGATGTCTTACTGATGCAAATCCACCGTTGTTTTCTAGAGAAACATGTCCTTTGAAGAAACCATGTCCTTCGTTATTTATTTCAAAAGATGCATCTGATCTTCCTCCCATTACTGTGTCATTGACGATATACCAAGAGGATAAATTTGATTCCGATGAAAAGTCAAAAAGAGTTAGCGGTTCTAACATAAAGATAGCAGCTACTAATAGTATATATTTCATAGGCACGTAACTCGAAATATTTAGTTTTGTTCAATATGCTTGACACTTACTGCTCTTTTTTGAGGTACTCTACTATTTTTCGAACTATACGAATTCCCGCAGATCCATCACCTAGACTTTGTTTGTTAACCATGGGAACTTCGATCTGATTGTAGGCTTTCAGTATTTCTGTTGAAGATGGTCCCGCTAACTGATGCCAGCCTTCTTCAATCGTTTCAAGCCACTCTGTCTGTTTGTCAATAATAATAGCTGGAGTACTGTGGAAATAACTCTCTTTAATTACTCCACCGCTATCAGTAATACATGTATATGCATACTTGATGAGAGACTGGCTTTCTTTATAACTAGTAGGATCGATGCAACGAATGTGATTTCCTAAATTAGCGAGAAGATCATATTTTATTAGCGCTTTTCTAACTCTTGGGTGAAGAGGCCAGATAATCGTCTTATCAATTTTGTTGATAGCTTCGACAATAGATGATAGTGTATCGTGATTGTTTGTATTGGCCTCTCTATGACAAGTCATAAAAATATAGTCCGAGGGTAGGTCAAATTGCTCAAGCGTACTATTTTTATCCATTACGAAGGAGTCATCCATTAGTAAATCTAGTGTTATGTCACCAGTCAAATAGATTTTTTTTGAAACACCTTCTTTTATAAGATTATTGATTCCAGTGGCAGTAGGGCAGAAAAATAGTGTTGTAACAGCGTCAGTGATGATCTTATTTATCTCTTCAGGAACGTCTCGATTAAATTCTCGTAATCCAGCTTCAACGTGAGCTAGAGGTATATGTGTTTTAGAGCTTGCAATTGCAGCTGCAACAGTAGTATTTGTGTCTCCAACTACAACGATCATATCAGGACGATCTTGCTCCAATATTGGATCGAATTTAAGTAGAAATTTTGCTATAAATATATTGTGTGTTTCAGAGCCTATATGAAAATGGTACTTTGGTTTTTTCAACCGAAATTCTTCAAAAAAATCACCGCTCATATTGGCATCATAGTGTTGACCAGAATGAATTACTTCATAATTTATGTCTGGTTCATGGTCTAAAGCTCTTGCAAGAGCAGCAGCTTTTATGATCTGGGGTCTAGCCCCGACTATAATAAATATATTATACGGCATCTAAAATCTGTTTTGCCCGTGTTCTCCAATCCCACTTTTTTCGTTCTCTTATTCCTTGTTCAGATGGTCTCCATAGATTGCCCTGAACGAATCTTTGATATAGATAGTCTATGTACGAAATCACTTCATTTGTATTCTTAGTATAGAAGACCTTACCTGCGTCTAATTGTTTAAATAGTTGTTCAAATTCATCATCATAACTACCTTGAATTACATTTATGATGGGTACTGGACTCTCTAGATACTCAAATAATTTTCCAGTCAATACACCCTGTTGTTCTGGACTAGATGACGATAACATTAGCAGTGCGTTTGAGTTTTGTTGTAATTTTATAGACTCTTTTCTAGATATGAAACCACGATCTACAAAGTGTTTTTCAATGTTATTCTCTTGAAACCATGTTTTCCATACATTACTATCACGGCCTGCGTAAACAAATTGTAAATCATTGAATTTCAATGAGTTGTTATGAATAAAAGTAGCTAGTGCACGTACAAAAAATGCACCATCTCTATAATGTTGATATAGGTTTCCTGTATATGAAATGGTAAAAACCTCTGTGGATTCTTTGATTGTTGAAACAGGTTCTATTCCACGTGGAACAGCTAGTACTTTTGGATGCAATTTGCGGAGTGACTTTGCTAGACCTTCGGATACTGTAATAAGAAGATTTGTTCGTTTGAGAATCTGCCGTTCTATTCTAAGGTTGATTTTTGGAATGAATATGTTTTTATAGATCGGTTCTACCTGTAAATCACGAAAATCAGCAATCCATATTAGATGTGGAAATTTTCGTTTCAAACGAGAAGCTATTTTGTGATCAGCATATGGCATAAAGGAAGAATATATGTGGCTAATCTCATGTTTGTTAATAAGTTCCACTGCCTTGTTGAAAGCTGATCGAATATACACTGGACCTCCTTCACCGACCCAAAAGTGAAAAGGTAGGGTTTTCTTGAGTTTCAGGACAAACCTGACGATCCAACTACTTTTGCGAGATTCGGGAATGTGATTATTTTTAGTGATTATGGATCGAAAATCTTTTGTTTTTACCGCATATGTACTTACATGCGCAGGAATTTCCATTTGCTCTTGTTGCATGACTTC
>CBFHTK010000015.1:29349-56426 GCA_965658745.1 Saprospiraceae bacterium
AGGAGCAGGACTTTCACTTGCAGTTTCGTCGGCAAAAGCACGAAGCGTCATGTCTGCTAGTGGAGTAGGTTTACTGACCATTACATATTCAATAATTTTTTTGTCAGGATCGAATGGACTCAGGTCATTTAAACCAAGAGAATTGATCGCTATTCTGACTATTTCACGCTCACTTATGCCAGTAGACCGATTCTGCTGCTCTAAAAAGTACTTACCTGCATCTAACATTACCTGTAATGGCATTAATCCAACTAATTCTGAACCAGTTACACGCAGACCTCTTTTATTAGCGCTTGTTCGACATGCTTCAAATGCAACATGAAGAGGTGTTTCTTTAATATCTGTCAAGTTCATCGAAATTTGAGCAAGGCCGTATTCTTCAATATACCAACCTATTGCTTTAACAGATTTACACATGCCAGGCTCTCTCATTGGTTCGCCATTCTCGTCATGCACGATTTCTCCAGTGATCGGATTTCCTTTCCGTTTGATACGACCTTTTTCACGAACATCGAAGGCAACGCTATTCGCTCGACGAACACTTGTTGTATTCAGATTTACATTATAAGCAATTAGAAAATCACGAGCACCAATTACTGTAGCTCCTGAAAAGGCTAGATATTCTGCAGGACCATAATCTGGCTTCCAATTTGGGAGCTTGATTTTTTCTGCGAAACCTTCATATTCACCAGCTCTGATAACAGCCAAGTTCTTCCGATCATCTTTAGTTGCTGCCTCTTCATACATATAAATGGGTAGACCCAGTTCCCGGCCTACGCGTTCTCCGAGTTTATGAGCATATGCCACTGTTTCTTCCATGCTAATTCCTGAGATTGGAATGAGGGGACATACGTCAGTTGCACCCATCCTAGGATGTTCCCCTTTTTGCTGTCTCATATCAATTAGCTCCATGGCTTTGGAAATTGCTAGGAAAGCAGCTTCAATAACTTGTTTGGGATGACCGACAAAAGTTACAACTGTTCGGTTAGTTGCTTTTCCGGGATCAACGTCCAAGAGCGATACACCTTCAACAGATTCAATCTGGTCTGTAATTTGACGAATTATATTCAGATTACGCCCTTCACTAAAGTTAGGCACACATTCAATAATTGCATTCGGATTCATAGTTCATTTATTTGGCTGAAGCCCAAAAATATCATTTAGATGGAATATAATTGGATTTATTGAATGCAGTATTGGATATCCAAGGGTCTATACCTAACAATGGGACTTTTAACTATGACTTTTTTAAAGTTTTACAGGTTGAAATGACAAAGAATTGCTCGTTTATGATTTCAAATTGAAATTGTAAGCGAAAGGCACATAAATTGTGATAATTGAGCAAACTAATTGAAAATCAAGACGTTACAATTCCCATAGCTATAAAGCGGCATACTTTTTGAAGCTTTATAACTAGTTGGTCCCAGTAACCCTACAAACATATCTTATGATCACATTAATTGGAAAGAAAACGAGTAGTCGCTTCATAGAAATTTAGGCAGTCCTGGATAAACTTTCATTATCCTGTCAGATGAAGTATACAATGGATTACCCATTTATTCAAGAAGGAATTGTACAGTATCGAGGAGATGAAGAAATTGAAAAGTACTTACTCGATTTAGAGAATGAATTAAAAAGCGGATATTACTGTGCCGTGTGATTAGGCCATAATACCAGCACTAACCAAGGCGTTTGTATTTGCTAATTAGCATACACTAGACGTTCTTTTTTTCTGACTTTTTTAGACTTCCGTCTTGTAGTCTAGACCATGGTTAATTAACTTTTGTCCAAATGAGTTAATGAATAACCGAAGAGCCGAAATCTTTGTCATTATCTTCTACTGTAAGAAGGAAAAAGAAATCTATTACGCGTAAATCCATACAGATATTCAGCATCCGCATATTCCTTTTTCTATTTAGCTATCAGAAATACTTTTTTAAGTAATACTATAATCAAAGTATTATGTATCATAGGCTTGCGTTACTCATATTATGTATTTAACGATTAGATAATCCGTTGATTATATAGAGTTTACATCAGGGTGCGTACTTTGTGCAAAAATTAATGGTGAAAAAGACTAAGCCAGAAATTGTAGTAATAAGTGACGCTCATTTAGGAACAGCCGGCTCCAATGCCGAAAATTTACATCGGTATCTTCTCGGTATAGAGCCTAAAATTCTTGTTATAAATGGGGATTTTATTGATGGCTGGGGATTTAGTAAGAACTATTTTAAGGAGAGTCATTTTGAAGTGATACGCAGAATTCTGAAAATGATGAAAAAAGGAACAAAAGTGTATTATATCACAGGAAATCATGATGATTTTCTAAGAAGGTACACAGGTTTCATGCTTAATAACTTTAAAATTGTTGATCAGTTGGTCATTCAGATTGATGGAAAACGAACGTGGTTTTTTCACGGAGACTTATTTGACGTTTCTATTCAAGGTAAAATGAAGTATCTAGCAAAACTTGGTGGAAAAGCCTATGACCTCTTAATCTGGTCAAATCGAATCGTAAATAAACTTCTAGTTTTCTTTGGAAGGGAGAGAATGAGTTTTTCAAAACGAGTAAAAAGTTCTGTGAAACTAGCGGTGAAATGGGTTAATAATTTTGAACAGATTGCCTTTGATGTTGCCTTTGATGAAAATTATGATGTTGTTTGTTGTGGACATATTCATAATCCATGTATCAAGACAATAGAGAAGGAAGATAGAGAGCTAACCTACTTGAATAGTGGGGATTGGATTGAACATAATAGTGCATTAGAATATAGAAACCGCCAGTGGACCCTTATTCAAGATTTTGGAATAGATAAAGTTGAATTTGTACCAGAAGTTGAATTAGGGAGTCGTGAAATTCAGATCGATAAAATCAGAAGTGTATATGAAGATGCTTTATTCAGTTCAAGCGACGGGTAACGGTCATATTTCCAGAGCAGGTCAATTGATCCCGATTTTTGAAAAGTATGGTGAGGTAGACGTGTTTTTAAGTGGTAGTAATAGTTCTCTTAATATTCCGCTCCCGGTAAAATTTAGAAGTAGAGGCTTGAGTCTATTTTACGGAAGTAAAGACGGATTAGATTTCTTAAAAACATTAAGAAATTACAACCCATACAGGGTTTTTAAAGAGGCGATGAACCTTCCTGTCGAAGACTATGATTTGGTAATTAATGACTTTGAGCATATCACATCAAAGGCTTGTAAAATGAAAGGTATTCCATCAATACATTTTGGCCATCAAGCGAGTTTCTCTTCACCAAAGGTACCACGACCTAAAAATAAAAACATTATTGGTGAAGCAATATTCTCATATTATGTAGAAGCAAGTGATTATCTAGGATTACATTTTAAAAAGTATGACAATCTAATTTTGCCTCCGATAATTAGAGAGAGAATACGGCTTTCTAAACCTCAAAATAAAGGTCATATAACGATCTATCTCCCGGGATATAGTGTTGAAAGTATTCGGGCAATAACCCTATGTTTTCCTTCGATAACTTTCCACGTTTTTAGTGTAACTAACAGAAGTTTTAAGCGAGAAAGGAAATTATTTATTTACCCGATTGATCAAGAGGTATTCACTAAAAGTCTTGTAGAATGTAGAGGTATTATTACTGGTGCAGGCTTTGAAACGCCTGCTGAAGCATTATACTTGAAGAAAAAATTAATGGTGATTCCGATTAAAAACCACTATGAACAACTATGCAATGCTGAAGCTCTAAGAGAACTTGGAGTAACAATTAGTAAGAATCTTACCAGAAAGTCAATTGAAAACTGGATAGAAGAAGCAAATCTAGATCTAAGTATTTGCGCAAATGATATTTATGAAACGGTTGAAACGATTTTGACAATGAGGAGCCGAAACAGCAAAGATCTTATCCTAAATTAAGGCCTTGTTATCACAGTTGCTCTATTTGTTGTAAGCGTTTCAAAAGAGCTTAGTGTGGTAGGTGTTTTCTCAATACGCCGTACAAAAAAGTACCTAGTAATGCACCGACAATTACTATAATAATCGAAAAATATCCATATCCAACTAGGATGAATAGAGGACCAGGACAAGCACCAGTGAGTGCCCAGCCCAGGCCAAAAATTGTACCGCCTATTAGATAACGAGGTACGCTGAACTTTTTAGGTTTGAAAGAAATTGGCTTGCCGTTAAGCCCATGAATATTAAAGGCTTTCATAATTAACACTCCGATAATACCGACTGCACAAGCTGACCCAATAACGCCGTACATATGGAAAGATTCAAAAGAAAACATTTCATAAATTCTATACCATGATATCACTTCTGCTTTTCCAAGTATAATACCAAAGAGGATGCCGACTAGAAAGAACTTCAACAGTTTGTAAATTTTCATTCTTTTTGGTTTTATATGTTGTTCCAAAATGGAAGTAGTGAAGGAAATATTAAGTGCACCATGATTAGTCCGCCGAGAAAAAAGCCAACAACAGCTATTAAACTTGAAGTTTGCAGATTACTGATACCACTTATAGCGTGTCCCGATGTACAGCCACCGGCATAGCGAGTACCAAAGCCAACTAAAACGCCACCAAATAGAAGAAATAGAATTCCTAAAAAACTAGTTGCGATTTCAGAGCTAAACAATTCAGATGGTGCGTAAGATTGACCGACAGCTTCAAAGCCCATGCTTTCCAGCCTTGAAACCGTTTTAGAGTTAAGAGCCACCTCTTGATTATTACTCAGGAATCGAACGGATATGAAACCACCCATTACTGCTCCAACAGTGAATACTAGATTCCAGATCTTATTTTTCCAATTGAGCTTAAAGAAGTCCGAATAACGCTCTGCTCCCATGATCGTGCACATGGTTCGAAGGTTGTCCGAAATTCCAAAGGACTTTCCGAAGAAAAGTAGTAAAAACATAACTAGTGCGATCGCAGGTCCCGCAACGTACCAGGGCCATGGATCAGTGATAAAAGTAGGCATGAAAATTTATATTGTAAGGGTAGAAAATAGAGTTAATTTCAAATGGTTTTCAAAGGGAAAAAAGAGATATTTGAATTTTCTAGGTAGGGCAAAGATGCAAACATTAAGACAAAACGTATAAAATCAGTTGATTTTAAACAGTTTGAGCAGAATTAACACATTATAAAAGTTGTAATGTTGGGAGCCTAGAAAATGCGTACAAACTTTTCTTTGCCGCTTTTTTGATACACGCCAGATTGGGTTCCGAACCACATGACTCCATCATCGTCACAATATATTACTTTAATGAAGTGGTCTTCGAAACCATGACTAGAATTGTAGTTTTTTAAATTCTGCCTATCATATTTCCAAACTCCTGCGTCAGCGGTTCCAAACCATAAGTTACCATCAGCATCCTCTTCTATGGAGAAGATTCTCGCTAATGTTCCCGTGTTGTCAGAAACTTGATGATGGATGGTAAAGTGTTCGTTTGTGAGTTTGTGTTTCTTAGTAAAATTGACAATACCTTCGCCATCATATAACAGCAAGCCAAGGCCATTATTTCCTATCCACAAGTTTCCGTGGCTATCTTCAAAAATACTCCTGACATGCATGTATTCATTCTGACCATTTAGTCCCAAACTTTCATTATTGATAGAAGAAAATATCTCTCCATCAAATCCAAAAACGGCTGGATATGTACCAAACCAAATCTGGTTGTTTTGTCCTTTTGCAAAACAAGTATTCAGATAAACATCATTAACTGTTTCGTTTTGATCAGTGGGAAAGGCTAGATAATTTAGATGTTGTCCATCAAACCGATAAACACCTGATTTATTACCTGCATGAAACCATAGATCATTTGGGTTAGACTCCCAAACGTCGGAGGTAATGCTATTATTCCAGTCTTTCATATTTAAGCGAATTCGGAACTCATCACCAGTAAATATGGATATTCCATGCCCTGTTGCTATCCAAATATTTCCTAGTTTATCTTCTTGAATGGAGCGGACTTGATTGTCAACTAGACCATCTGGGGTAGAGAAGTAAGTATGTGATTTTCCATCCCACATTGCGATTCCATCAGAATGAGAACCAATCCATATATTTCCACGAGAGTCTTTGTAGATAGAATGGATATTATTAAAACGCAGAAACTTGGAACTATCAACTGATGAAATGAGGCTTACTGGTTCGTTGTCTATTTTAATCTTTGATGGTTTCCCGGTATTGGCGCAAGAGAAAAATATAGCCGGCAGTATTAGGGTTATAAAAGTCCTGAATGAAAAATACTTAATTGTTGATATCACATTTAATGTTTCGGTGAAATTACTCAAAAGACTTAAAACAAGCATCGATTGTGCTTGTTTTAATATTTAAATACAAACTAAAATTCGAAGCAAAAGCTAGTAAACGAAACGTGATTCTTATTTAAAACAAGCACATCGTTATTAGATGATAATAAGGACTATAATTCTATAGACTCACCAAAGGTAAGAAGATTATTGTCTGGATCTAGCAATGCAAATTCACGTTGTCCCCATGGTTTAGTACTCAATGATCCATTGGGATGAATCGCTACATTTTGAGCAACCATGGATTTGTACACAGATTCTATGTCTTCAACACGAATGTAGACTTGACCATAGTTTTTAAGAGGGTCTAGTTCAGAAAATTCAAAGAAGTGAATTTCAATTTGATCTTTTTTGACCATAAGATAACCCTCGTGATCTTGCTCTCCAACTTCTACAAACCCAAGGTTATTGATATAATAATCACGAGTTGCTTCTTTACTTCGCATCGGAAGTTTAGGATGTATATCGACTAGCATGAATACTATTTCCCAACTTGTTTGTCAAGCCATTTGTGCATATACTCAAGAGCCTTCGGGTTAAAGGTTTCAGAGATTATGGCATATTCTGACCCTTCACCAGTTTTGGAGGTTTGAAAAAGATGGTTGAGTTTTCTAAACCTTTTGATTTTAACGTTTTTGTTACCGCCCGATTTCAATGCTTTTTTAATTGCTTTGGTATTAGGCTTAGCAAGTACTTGGCGATCTTTCTTGCCATTCATGGCTAGAACAGGAACCGTTACCTTAGATAGGTTTTCTGAAGGGTCATATTTTAGAAAGTAACGCATCCACACATTTAAGAGGCCTGGAGCAAACTTAAAATAAAAAGCTTTTTCACTTGGTCCCATTTTTTCTTGATCATCTTCTGAGAGGTTGCGGTAGAACATATTAGTCGTTCCTTCAAGCTCGTCGACAATTTGATCGTTGGGTTTATCTTGCTTTAGTAAGTTGATAATTTTTGTTACCATTTCTTCATAAGCTTCCTCACCTTTTTTAGATAGACCAAATTGACCTTTCGTATGTTTCAATTGGTATGTCATCAATTCATCAATCGGTGTACCAGGACCAGCTAGTAAAACGAGAAATGCGACATTTTGATTTCTAGCAGCCACCATTGGAGCTATCATACCACCTTCACTATGGCCGATATATCCCACTTGATCTTTTCGGATGTTATCTCTTGTTCTTAAATATTCGAAAACCGCTTCAGCATCGTAAGATAAGTCCTCAGATGTTGCTTGAGCAAATTTCCCAGTAGATTCTCCTACACCTCTATCGTCATAGCGCATGACTGCGTAACCCCTATTTGTGAGATAGTCAGCAAGGAGTAAAAAAGATTTATGTCCAAAAATTTCAGAATTTCTATTTTGGGGCCCAGACCCAGAAATCAAAACAACTGCAGGAAATGGTCCCTCCCCGTCAGGATATGTTAATGTGCCAGCTAGAGTTATATCGTCTTTTTCTTGCTTTATTTCAACATCTTCCGATTTATATGCAAACGGCCCTTTCGGCTCTTGAGGACGATCGTAGGCTAAATCTTCCTCTGATGATTTGAAAGTCAAAGTTTTCTCCTGCCCGCTTTGAGCCCATGTACCATTTATCTTTTCATTGCTAAGGTTTCCATAGAATGTGGCTCCATATTTTTGAAAGTGGAAATCAAGCCTATCTCCTTCTATTTCATAATATGACGCCTTGTCATCAAATAGTCCTTGAGCAGGAATCGTAAGATAAACTCCGTCGGCCTCTTCGATAGTTAGGTAGATATCAAGACCATTCAGTGTAGCTTTCCATTGACCATTCCAGGTCTGTGCACTGACTAAAAAAGGCAATAATATAAGGGCAATAACAAGTTGCTTCGTCATCGGATAGATTCAAAAATCAAAAAATGTAGAATAGGGCTGATTAAAGACCAGCAAGAAGGCAATGTGAATTATCTTTCCAACTTTTCTTTAACTTTCGTTGGCTCTTTAGTATCAAGTTCTTTGATATTATCCTTGATTTCAGTTTCAATATTTGCCTTAGCATTATTAAACTCTCGAATTCCCTTTCCAAGCCCCTTCATTAATTCAGGAATCTTGCGACCGCCAAATAATAGGAGTACAACTAGAGCAATCAAGAGAATCTCTTGGCCACCAAAACCGCCGATTAAAAATAATGAACTCATAATATCTATTTTTTTAAGGAGATGTGATGAAGAACATACTTCAATTATCTCCGGTATTTTTATTAAACACTTTTTAGACCCATAAAGGTCCTAAAAAGTTTACTTTTTTAATCCTATTTCTCGTAATCTTTCATCTAAGTACTCTCTAGCCGAAGTTGGCTCGTATTGAAGCGGTCTTTCTTCGGTAACACAAAAGTCCAAACAGTCAAGCCGCATGTCACTTTTAGGATGTAGAAAGAATGGAATACTCAATCTCGGTTTGTGCCACTCGCTTTTCGGCGGATTGACAACTCTGTGAGTCGTAGAAATAAGATAATTATTCGTAAGTCGCTGTAGCATATCACCTACGTTGATGACTATTTCGTCCTCACCAGGTACGATATCGAGCCATTCATCTTCAGTGTTCAATAATTGTAAGCCACCAGCAGATGCACCAACGAGCAAGGTAATGAGATTAATATCCTCATGTTGCTCTGCTCGTATTGCAGATTTTGGTTCGTGTGTAATCGGCGGGTAATGGATGGATCGAAGGATCGAGTGACCATTTTCAATTTTGTCATCAAAATAGTTTTCGTCCAATTCAAGATGAAGTGCAATTGCACGTAGCAATGCTCCTCCCGATTTTTCAAAAGCTTTATAGAGCTTTATGCCGAGTTCTGTAAACTCAGGTATTTCTCTTGTATAAGGATTTTCAGGGTATTCGTTTTTGTCTTCATTTTCTTGAACTTGACCAAGTTGATAAAATTCTTTCAAGTCGGCCACCTGAGATTGCTTTGCTTTTTCTGTTCCAAAAGCTGTATAACCTCTTTGACCTGCTAATCCGGGAATTTGATACGCTCGTTTTTGCTCTACGGGAAGCGAGAAAAATGCTTTAGAAGCTTCATAATAACTGTCTACGATTTCTTGTGGAACTCCATGGTTTCTTACACCTACGAAACCAACTTTATGAAATGCTTGACCTATTTCGTCTACAAATTCTTTGCGTTGTGCATCGTCACCGTCTGTAAATTTTTTTAGGTCAACAACGGGTATAACTCTGTCTGACATAATTAGTTTCTTTTTGGTTTAAACTTTGATTTTTCTAATATTTCCTGACTATCTTCAAAATTAATTAAATCTTGCAAACTCATATCTGGATTTCTTTTCATAAAGGCTGACACTATTTGCCATCCTAGATAGTTTGCAGTTCTTCCAGGAGATTCGCTAGGCATTCCAGAAGAAGAAGGACTTGGACTAACAAGCTTATTGATTTTATTGATGTCTGTGGAGTAAAAAAGCTCTTCTTTAAATAAGAAAGCCCACATTTCTTGTTCGTTATTTTGAACCCATTCCCATTGTTCATCAGTGTATTGCATAAGAATGTGATCAGGGGTATTTGGAAGAAGTTTATCAAGTATATACAGCTTCTTTCCGTGATATATCATCTTTTCGAGTAAGTTTTCTCCTGGAGCTGCATTGCCCAACATATCCTCAACTAGAGCGGAAATAACTGAACTGACTAAATGGTCACGATCATACCTTCTTGTTAAATAGGCCGAAAAATTCTCATTATTGCCTACGTACTTGCGATAGGGATAGTCAGCACCTAGGTACATGTCAAGTCCTATTGCTAAACCATCAATGCCTGGTTCAGGCTCAAAAACAAATTTTTGATAGGAGAATTCGGAAATATAAGTGTAAACCTTTGGAGTCGCTTTTTTAGGAAAATAGTACTTTAAGTACTGAAATGCTTTTTCAAAAGCTTTTTCCTGAGGAACAAAGTCTTGATAGACTGAATCTACTTCATGAAGAATGCGATTTATGCCCTCATCTTTGAGGAATCCTAGCATATACTTTTTTTGTTCCTCAGCTTTAAGTTGATTTACATTTAACCGTAAAATGTACTCAAAGTACAGGGAATAAAAAGTACTATCCGTACCATTTTGCAATGCTTGAATAGCATTCACAATATTTGTGGTATCAAGTTCTTGGATATTTTTTTCCGTGCGAACGGTTGATATGTCAACTTCTATATCAGAAACATCCGGGATAAAAATACTATCATCCGAACAAGATGCTGTTACAAACAGTACGGAGAATACAACGAATAGTGATAAATATGCATTACGCTTTTTAACCATATATAATTCTTTGCTTATCTTTGTTTTGTTTAAGCATTGATACATACGACTTAGTATAAGTCGCTCATTGATACTTTATATAACAAAAACTTAGCCAAATAAATTTTAACAAGATGAAAAAATACGTTTATCTTCTTCTTTTGATATTTATATGTACTTCAGCACAAGCGCAGTATCGAAATTTACGGTTAGGTGTCTCCGTTGAACCTTTATCTGTGTCGTTCATGGACAGTAATACGCCAATTATCACCTCGGATGGAAATAATTTCAGTTCTTCCGCATTTATCAAGGCTGAATACTATTTTTCGCCATTCTTCTCTTTAGCTTCTGGAGTGGGAATGACCATAAACCAAGGAGGAAAATTGGTATATAAGGAAGGGGGAGACGTATGGAAAGATTCAGAATTAATTCCTACTAGTTTACATAATCTTCCACAAGATGTTGAGCTGAGATCAAGTATTCAATATCTTGAAATCCCTGTTGCTTTGAAAATGCGTACTGATGAGATTGGCAAATTTCGTATCTTTTTCGAGGTGCCTAGAATTACAATAGGGGTAACAACAAGAGCTAGGGGAACTGCAGAATCGCCTGACTTTAAGGAAGAACATCAGAATATTTATCCATCCATGTCTTGGATGAATCTGTCCTATGGAGTCATGGGAGGTGTTGAATATTCGTTGACTGAGGATATTTCTGCTATTATCGGACTAAATTGGAAACAAGGATTTGTTGATATTACGGATGATAGTGGAGTAGACAATAGAATTACTAGCGGAACCTTTGGTTTGCATGCCGGGATATTATTCTAGAAATGGCTTCCGCCCAAATATGCATGGAAATCTATTTCTTGTGTTTTACTAATACCTAAAAGCATTGAGATTGTATATCAGACGAAGAGATGAAAAATGTTTGCTTTTGAGAAAGACTTTACTTCTTAGTTTCTTTCTTGTGACTTGCTCCTTATTCCTTTCTGGCCAGGGGAATGATTGGTCTGAGAAAGATTATTCAGATTATATTCAGACGTTGACAGGAGGCGATCGCGAAGTTTCCGTACAAAGTGGTAGAGTAGACCTCGTTACAGATGAGTTTGCATTCGAAATAGAATGGGCAAGAAAATGGAAAGAAGCGATTGGTCAGACACTATGGTATGCTATGCAGACGAATAAGAAACCAGCTATTGTACTTATCATGGAGTCTAAAGGCGACTATAAGTATTACATCCAGCTTAATTCAGCTTTAGATTACTCAGGACTTGCAGATAAAGTAACTGTTTACCTGTTTCCGAATGATTTTGAGCATGTAAAGTAAAAATATCGAAGGTTTCAATTTATAATTGAAAGTAGCTTATTTCTCAATTCTAATTTTCTTGCTATTTTGAGCTAACTAAACGATAGTTAATGACACCAGCGGTTATTTTTTCCATTGCCAATGCTTTTGCTTTAGTTGCTTGGTTAATATTAATCTTCACTCCCAAGTCAAAGTATACAGCTAGATTTATTATCCCTGGAGCCATTGCATTATTATGCATTGTGTATGTTTTTTTAATCATTCCTTCTCTGTCAAGTTTTGACGCTACTTCCTTTAGCAGTTTGGAAAGTATCAAGGCACTTTTTCAAGATGACAAAGCAGTAGCTGCTGGTTGGGTGCATTACCTTGCATTTGATTTATTTGTTGGAGCCTATATTGTAGAACAAGGCAAGTCGATTCCACTTCCTCGATGGCAGTATACCTTGTGTTTGCCATTCACATTTATGTTTGGTCCAGCCGGACTTTTACTTTTTTATATTTTTAGACAGTTGATGAAAAAGCAGACTATCGGTAGGTAGTTTTTCAGTCAATTAGGATTTCCTTTCTGACAGTTATATCATTTAATTCCTTCCAAATTTCATGATCATAATCTTTAGGAGAAAACCTAAAAATCAATAGGGACTTATTTTTTTCCTTGATAAATCTACTTTGAATTGTAACATTCAGTCTCATTGCCTTTCGAGTGACAAAAGAATCGTGAATATCTATTGTTCCTTCATAACTCGTATAATCACTGGTAGCAGTTGATTTTCTAAATTTAGCAACTGTTTTGGGAAGCACTCTATCTTTTTCTTTATTCACCACATCCATCAGACCATCAAAATACAACTCTATATTTTTTGTAATTTCATCTAGGCCAGGCTCCGATTGATCTTCAATATACCAAGAGATCACATAAGACCAAAAGTCTTTTGTTTCTGGTTTTCTCCAACCAGGAGGAAAACGAGCATCTTCACGACCGAGATAAGGAATTTCAGAAGCAAAGCGCAACGGAAAATGAAATATTTCATGTGTCCAGCTCTCATTCGATTTTAGTAGTTCTAAAGTAAGTTTATTTAGCTCTTCATCTGTAAAACCTAATTTCATTAGTACGTTTTTCCCATTTTGATTATTTGGGTTGTATTCTATAGATTTTTTATAAGACTCAATGCCAGCCTTTTCTTTACCAAGTTTAAGGAGCACCTCTCCATAACTATCGTGGACATTGGATGAGTGTGGATGCGCCTCAACATTAATTCTAAAGATTGCTTCAGCTTCTGGTAGTTTTCCACTCTCCAATAAGTCATAACCAACCATGTTCATATCATTCTCATCCATGTAGTATTCGTTCGAGTTCTTTATATTTTCATAAGTTAGCATCGCTTTTTCAAGCCCGATAGTTCGGATTTCTTGAGCTAATTCGATAGCGATTGATTTACGAGGAAAGTCATATGGTTTTTCATTTAGAATACCTAGAATGCTATTTGCAATGCGATTTAGGGGTGCACCACCGGTATTATTAAGTAATATGATGGTTGATTCTGTTGATGGAATTCTGACGATCAGACTTGTAAAGCCATTAATTACACCATCGTGCTCAATTGAGGGAACTCGTTCATCTGTCTTTCCTAAAGGACGCTCACCAAGAATCCAACCATATCCATAATACTCTCGCCAAGCGGGCGTATGTTTTTCGAAAAGCATGTCGCGATACTTCTTAGGCAGCAATTTTTCATTGTACAATGCTTGATCCCAAAGCAGCAGATCTTCCACTGTCGAGTAGATTCCTCCGGCCGTATAGGCGGCAGACATGTTGATATAGCTTGTTTTGTTAAGACGTGTTCCATTTTTATCGTATCCAGAAGCAAGATTCTTTACGATTTCGCCACCAACAGCATATCCGCTATTTTTCATTCCAAGAGGTTCAAAGATCTGCCTGTCCAGTAATTCAGCAAAGCTCTGACCAGATATGGTTTCCATTATATATCCCAAAAGTGCATACCCAGAATTGCTGTATGAAAATCGTTCACCGGGGCTACATTGCAAAGTTGAGTCAGAGAAGAATTGCACTAATTTTTCTGGAGAAGATCCTTGCCGCATGATATCACGGTAATCGGGAAAAGAAGTATAGTTCGGAAGCCCTGATGTGTGAGTCAATAGTTGATGTATTGTAATGCTGTCAGCAACTTTCTTAGGGTAATCTGGTAGATAGCTAGATACGGGGGAGTAAAGTTCTAGTACACCTTGCGAAACTAATTGCATGGTTAGCATAGCTGTGAATTGCTTGGAGACTGAAGCGAGGCGGAATTTTGTATCAGCTGTATTTCTAACATCCCAGGTTAGATCCGCATACCCGAAAGACTGTTTATAGATCGCTTCTCCATTTTTTGCAACAAGTACAGCTCCATTGAATTGTTTGTATTCGGAATAGAGCTTTAGTAGCGAATCAATATGATTTACTTTGTCAGTGACATTCGAACCTTTTTGGGCAATTGAAGGGTTGAAGAGGCTTGCGCCCAAAAGGATTACGATGATAAATAGCGATAAACATGAATTTTTCAAAAGCTGCATTTTTAAGGTTTACTCAATATTAGTCATTAATGTAGCTTATTATTAATTACAAATGTAAATTGATGTAAACAGGATGTGAATCCATGTATAAAACCGTTTTGGCTTTTTGGATACATCCAAAAGATTTAGAAGTTCAGACATTTTCTTTCTGTTGCGGAGTGATTGTAACTGCACCCAAGGCAAGAGAAAAGCTGGTTGTATATCTAGTAATTAGACAATTAGTGTACTTTTGAATCAGTCATTTCAAAAAACATCAATATGAGATACAGTATATTTCTTTTAATGCTTTTACTTGCTGCATGTCAAAAACCACAGCAGATTAATCAATTGGATGCAACGATTAATGGTGCAGAGCCAGAAAGCAAACTAAAAATTGAAGGACAAGGTTACTCCAAAGAGTTTTCTATTCTTGATGGAACAGTCAAAGATACCTTCAAGATTGAGAAAGAAGGACTATATTCATTTATCTATAAAAGAAATCGATTGCAAGCCTATTTGAAACCAGGACAGACAGTGCAATTCGAAGGAGATGCGAAAGATCTTCAAATTAGCGCTGAATTTCAGGGAATTCATCAACATCAATGGGATTATTACAAGGCAAAAAAAGATGTTACGAGTAAGTTTTTATCACAAAGGCGCCTTTTTGGGCTCGAACCAAACGAGTTCTTAGCATCATTGGAAACAGGATCAAAATTAGTTGATAGTCTACTTGCAGTGGGTGACCTTCCATCAGAATTGGTTTCATTGGAAAAAGAACGAATTCAAATAGATGCAAAGAAGAACACATATATTTACCCCTTGGCAACGGACAAAAAAATCGATGATTTATCGGAGCAATTTAAAGATCCATTAGCAGGAGTAGATCTAACAGATGAAGAAAAATTCATAGAAAACCCTTCATATGCGGAATTGGTGAGTACACATTTTAACATTGAGATGAATCAGGATACTTCAGCTGGATATGAAGATGTTTTTCTAAAAAGAGTATCCGCGCTACCTGAAGGGAATATCAGAAATAGCATATTGTATGGAACGATGCAATATTTATTAACACCAAATGAGCGATTAGATGAGTTTTTCACTTTTTTCAATGAGCATTCAACAAATGCAAAAGATATTGAAAAAATGAAAGAACAATATGATCTTTTTCAAAGCTTAACAAATGGGAATTTGTCACCTCAATTTGATTACGAAAATTATAATGGTGGAACATCTGCTTTGTCGGATTACAGAGGAAAATATGTTTACATTGATGTATGGGCTACATGGTGTGGACCCTGTATAGGCGAAATACCATCTCTTAAGAAGAAGGAAGCAAAGTACCATGATTCGAATGTAGAATTTGTAAGCATTTCTATTGATGAATCGAAAGCATACGATACGTGGAGAAACATGGTAAAAGATAAGGAGTTAGGCGGCTCTCAACTGATGGCGGATAATGCTTGGCAGTCTAAATTTGTCCAAGATTATCAAATTAAAGGCATACCTAGGTTTATTCTTGTCGATCCAGAAGGTATGATTGTTTCAGCTGATGCTCCAAGACCGTCTAGCGATGATTTTGATGAGACATTTGCCAAATTAGGGCTATAAAGAAAATCAATCACAGTAATTCAGGAAGGAATTTAGCAACATTGAAGGACTGGGTGAGCAATTCAACGTATTTTATAGCTCTTTTAAATATTAACTACAGTATAGTTGTGAAAGTGACAATTATGCACTTCTAAATGTGCATTACATGGACTATGAGTTTCTGTAAATCAATAATTTATGTTATATTAAGTCTTGATTTCGGATAATAACAATAGTAGTGTTTTTTTCCTTTTGGAAGAAGTTAGCAAGTGTACAATTACAAAAGTCTGTATGCCATGTAAAAAATACTATTTGATATATTATCTTAGAGGATATTTTTTTTATTAACTACGTTTTAACCTAATATTTTATTATGAAAACACATTTACTACTTTTATTTTTTGCTTTAACTTTTGGTACTGCTCTAGAGGCCCAAGTAATTTTTGATTGGGAGACTCCAGAAACTTCAGGAACTTACCAGTATTTTGGAAGTTCTCTAGATGGTTCACAAGCAAGTGCAATTGCTAATCCAAACCCAACTGGTGTCAATACATCATCAATGGTTCTAGAATTTACAAAGCCAGCTGGTGCTGAGGTATGGGCAGGTGCATTTGCTGCTGGTGATGGTCCAGGAGAAATCGACTGTACAACAGGAGGTCAGATTTGTGTAGATGTACACATGAGTAACTTAGGAAACTTAGCAGTGAAATTGGAAAATGCAACTACTGGTGGAGCAAATTGGATTACAACACAAAGTAATACAGTTACAGGCGAGTGGGAAACATTATGCTTTGATCTTTCAGTAGATGGACTTGAGGATGATATGACGAATGCTGTTGGTGATATTTTCACACAATTAGTATTATTTGCTGATTTTGGAACGCCAGGTGGAGATGATGATCAGACGTACTATTTTGATAACATAGTATTAATTCCTGGTGGTGTTACTACCGATTGTATTTTCGACTGGGAATCTCCAGAAACTACTGGTACATACCAGTTCTTTGGTAGCACACTTGACGGTTCAGTTGCAAATGTTATTGCTAATCCAAACCCAACAGGAGTTAATGAGTCTTCTACGGTTTTAGAATTTGTTAAACCTGCTGGTGCTGAGGTGTGGGCAGGAGCTTTTGCAGCTGGTGATGGTCCAGGATCTATAGATTGTACAAATGGTGGACAAATCTGTGTAGACGTGCATATGGATCACTTAGGAAATCTTGCTGTAAAACTTGAAAATGCAACTACTGGTGGAGCTAACTGGATAACAACTCAGAATAATACAGTAATTAACGAATGGGAAACATTGTGTTTTGATCTTTCAGTTGATGGATTAGAGGATGATATGACAAATGCAGTAGGAGATATTTTCACTCAATTGGTGCTATTTGTTGATTTTGGTACGGCTGGTACAGACCAAGATGTAACAACTTACATTGATAACATTTGCCTTGAGGCAGGTAGTGCGCCACAGAAGTACATGGCGACATTTAATGTGAATATGAATGGTGAGACTGTTGATGCAGGCGTATTCTTATCAGGAGGTTTGATCAATAATTGGTCTCCAGATGCTACTCCGATGGATGATTCTGATGGAGATGGCATTTATTCTGTTACTGTCGAATTAGCACCAGCAATGGTTGAATACAAGTTTGTAAACGGAGCAACATACGAAGAATTGGAAGAAGGAGATTGTACTATTACAGATCCTTCAGGACAATTTATTAATCGTTTGTTGACAATGGAAGCTAAAGATACAATCGTTGATGCATATGTTTTTGAATCATGTGATCTTATGATTGTGGATGTTGATGAGACAATTTTTGATAATAACTTATTTACGATAGCACCAAATCCAGCAATGGATGAAGTTTCTGTTACTTGCGATGTAAGAGAAGAAAAGCTTGTTACTATACTTGATATCAATGGATCAGTTATTCAACAGTTTACAATGGCTGCTAATCAGTCAACTATGAATGTAACGTTGAATGATATTGCATCAGGAATGTACATAATGACTGTAACTTCGGACAAAACTAGAAGTGCACAGAAATTTATCAAACGATAAAGGTTACGTAGTAGAGGCCTCTTGTGAGCGTTCACAAGGGGTCTCTTTTTTATATATTATCCCTCCCTTTCTGCATATTTTTTTCTTCGAAAGGCGACTATCCAATGTCAGTCTTTCCTTTTAATTCCTAGCATGTTCAAGCTATTCCGCCTGCGCTTCATATTGTGTAGTTTTTAACTAGAAGCTCTATTTGGCGAAAGCCAATGAATCTTTTACAACTGGGGAATTCAACAAATACTATTTACTTCAAATCCTAGCTAGCTCGGTTATTTTGTACTTGAACGATATTTATCAGAAAGGCAGCAATTATATGTGATCTTCACTCTTAATGTAGAACAGATAACAAAGATCGATGAAGTTAATTAGCTATATAGTTTTCCTTAATTTATATTTAGTCTCAGTCAGTGCTCAGCAAGATCTTAGGCAATATATTTTTGGTCACAGCTTAATAGACCATAGACCACCAGCCGTTCCAACACCTAGTGATGAGACGACGGTTCCTCATTGGTTATACTTACTTGCCGCCGAAGCAAACCATGGTTATGCAGCGACAGGACAGTATGGTTTTTTGCAGCAGCATATAAACCTACCCCCTTTTGCTCAATGGGGATATGACATTGTTCCAGAAGTATGGGATTCAGACAATGAGACCTTCGATGAAGCTTACTTCAATAGTGTGTTAATAACAGCTGGAAACTTTATGCAATGGCAAGGCCCTTCAATTCCATACTTTAATGATCCAAATGGTACTAGCCCGATTTCAGCGACTAGGACGATCTCTGATTGGTTGCAAACGCAATAAGACAGTATCAGAATCTATATTTATGAGAATTGGCCAGATATGGCTCCTAATATTGCAAACTTCCCACCTACACCCGCAGAATTAGCTGATTATCATGATTACACTTTAGATGACTTTCATGACTGGTGGATTGAATACCACGATTCTTTGCTTATACAGAGACCAGACCACGAAATTAAAACGATTCCGGCTGGACCTAAATTGGCTGAATTGATGTTAGAATTCAGAATATTGCTGAGGAATAAATCATATTTCAAAAGATCATTAAGAATTAATTATCGTCTAGGGTTTTATTTTAGACAATTCATTGAGCGAGTTGTGTTAAAGAGCCAAACTGATTATGCTCGAGGAGTTACATTTCATTAATAAGACAATTGTGCTTATGAAGTACTGTACTAATTTTCTGTCGTAATAGTGATTTAACGGATTTCACAGCTTACCTAAATCAGTAGGGTTTGTAGGATTTCCATATCTTTATGCTTAGTCACGATTTCTATTAAGCAGAAGAGTCCGAAGATATGCCAAAATTAGATTTTGCTCCTTGTTTACATAGAAGTAATTGAAACATCGAATAAACAGTAATCATACATGTACAGAAAAGAGGCTCCGGATCCTACCCTAAAGAAATTACAAGCATCAAATTGGGACAATTATATTGTAGGGACTTTTCTCAAGGACTCCAATACATTGGAGGAAAGTCAGCAGAATACTCTAGAAAGAATTGAACGTTTATTTCCAAAAATTAAAAAATCAAATAAGATTCTAGTTTTATCGGACGGGAATTCTTTTGTTCCCATCTATTTATCTTCAAAATATCAATGCAAGATCACCATACTTTGTGAGACAAAAGAAGCATTGGATATAATGGAAAGTGATGTTGAAAAGTATGAGCAACAAGATTACATAAGTTGTCTGCAGCGGGATTTTGATCAGACACAGCTTGACTATGATTATTATGATATGGTTTATTCGATGAATTCGATAAGCAGTCATAAGGAAGTAGATCGAGTTTTAGCTGAAGTGCGAAGAACTCTTGTTCCACAAGGAAGATTTATTCTTCTTGAAAAATCCTACAACGGTGATGTTTCATCTGATTTTGATTTTTATGAAACGGATGATTTTTTGAGAAAAGCACTACGAGCGGATCTAGAAAAAGTCTATTTCAAAGAGTTTACAAAAGAGACGCAAGATCATTACAAGGCAGTTCGTAACAAGCTTGCTAAGGAAAAGAAAAGTGTAATTAAAGCCGATGGAGAAAAGGGTTATAATTCTGCGATCGATGCTGTTGATAAGTTGATAGAATTATCTGCAGAAAATAAAATGAGCTGGAAGTTTATACAGCTTCAAAAAAGAAATGCATAGGATGAGAATTGCGCATAGTTTATTTTTGTTGATTCGAATATTTTTTATGTCTTGTAATCAAATAGAGAAGCTAGCGTCAGAGTCAACACTTAGTCTAGAAGAAGAAAAAGCAGAAAGTAGATAATCCAATGAGATTTATTCACATTTTGAACTTGATCAAGTACTTAGCTAAATATTGGAACGAGACTATGATCAATTAGTCGCTTTCTACAAGAGATAACTCGATCTGTCTACGATCAAGGTCAGCACTAATGATTTTCACTCGCAGTACATCGCCCATTTTGTATACTTCACCAGTACGTTTTCCTGTAGCTTTAAATCGTCCTTGTAATTCAAACTGATCTTGAAACTGGTCAAAAGTAATCATACCCTCAACTAGGGAGTCTTTGACTGTTACAAAAAGACCTCTATCAATCATTCCACTAATAGATGCTTCAAATTCTTGATCTACATGTCTTTTAGCCCATTGCACTTGCTTATACTTGATTGACTCACGCTCAGCTGTTACGGCTTTTCGTTCTTGTAGCGATATATGCTTACATCTAGCTTCAAGTTTACCTTTGTCCTGTCTGTTTGTACCTTTTAAGTTTTTTTCCAGAATTCGATGAACTAACACATCTGCATATCGACGAATAGGGGATGTGAAGTGTGCATAGTTTTCGAAACCTAGACCATAGTGCCCAATATTGTTGGTGCTATACTCCGCTTTTGCCATTGTACGAATTGCCAATGGTTCCAGGATTTTTAGAGGATCATTGGTCTCTGCTTGTTCTGCCAAATTGTTGAACGATTCAGCAATGTGCGTAGGTGTATCTAGTTTCATCTGTAATCCCATCTCTTTGGCAAAACTTGCAAAGTCAGCTAGTTTTTCAGGATCTGGTTCATCGTGTATACGATATACGAAAGGGATCTCTTGGCCTTTGGCTTTTTTATTGATGAAGATTGCGACTTCTTTATTGGCAAGAAGCATAAAGTCCTCAACTAGTTTGTGCGCATCAAAAGACTCTTTTACGTATACTTCAACTGGATCTGCATTTTCATCCAATAAGAACTTGAGTTCTGGAGATTGAAAGGATATAGATCCATTTTTGAATCTGTAAGCACGAAGTTTTTTAGCAATTGTGTCTAGTACTCGGATCTCTTTAGCAAAATCACCATCACTACCTTCGATGCGTTCTTGAGCTTCTTCGTAAGTAAATCGGCGATCACTATGAATAATTGTTTTTCCAAACCATCGACCCTTTAACTTATGTGCTTTATCAAATGTAAACACTGCACTAAAGCAAAATTTATCTTCGTGAGGATTTAAAGAGCATAAGTCATTTGATAACATTTCAGGCAACATGGGAGCAACACGATCCACTAAATAAACAGAAGTCGCTCGTTCGGCAGCTTCGCGATCAAGCTCTGTGCCTGCTTGCATATAATGTGTTACATCAGCTATATGAACACCTACTTCGATATCTCCATTTTTGAGAACTTGATATGATAATGCATCATCAAAGTCTTTTGCCGTGTCGGGATCAATCGTAATCGTGAAGATTCCTCTGAAATCTCTTCGTTCTGCTAAGGTTTGCTCATTAATAACCATGTTCAAGTTCTTAGCTTCATCTTCCACTATTTTCGGGAATTCTTGAGCGAATCCGTTGTTATATAGGATTTCTGTCATAACAACATCATTATTGCCAGATGGTCCGAGATCAACAATGTTTTTTCCTCGAAAACTTCGTCTTGAACTATCTCTTCCCCAACTACTAATGTCCAATTTAACGGCGTGTCCATGAGGAATTTCTTCAGCTTCTGCTGCATTTATATCAACCTGGAAAAGTAGTCCTTTGTGATTGACCTCTACAAAGCTTTCATTTTTGAATTTAAAGAGTTTTCCGATAAACTTTGATTGGCCTCTTTCTACGATCTCGATCACTTTGCCCGACATCCTTCTATCACCAGATCTATTAGAACTAGTTAATTTGACGGTATCTCCATCTAGAGCTCCAAGTAGGTTTTTCTCAGCGACGAAAATATCTTGCTCCATATCTGGAATTACAATAAAGGCAGAACCTGATCTAGTCATGTCGACTTTTCCTGTGTAGGTTCGTTTTGAACCGCTATTGCTTTTCTTGCCTAGTTTCACGCCGTCCATAGCGGCTTTGTTTAGTTTATATCGTCCTTCACTAATTGATATAAGTTGGTTTTTTTTCGCTAGTTCTTTTAAGGCTAGATTCACTGAATCTCGATTATTATTAAGCTTAGCCTTTTGAATGAGTTGTTTTGCGTTGTAACGTTTTTTGGGATTAATAATAAATTGCTTGAGCACTCTACTCTGAAGAGCAGAAGGACTCAATTTTTTGGTTTTGTTTCTATTTCTTTTATGTTTCATAATTTATCTTCATTTAAGGAGAAAATAATTTCTCCCGTAGCTAGCATTTCCAAGTTAAAAGCCTTACTGGCAGTATTTGGAGAACGGCTATCTAATTTTTGTTCACCAACAACAGAGTGTATGATCCAGTCTGGATCTATAGTTGCTACCGTACGTACAATAGATTCTCCGTTGGTGATCGTTGCGGCGATGACTTTACCATCTATTAACTCCGCATTTTTGTCGTAAGTAATGAGTTTGTATTCATAGTTCAGAACTCCAGCTTTCCAATAAACAATAGCATGGATATTTCCTGTATCTGGCAATCGAAAACAAGGAACGTATTCAGTGAGTTCATCGTGTTCAGCTTCGTGAGGAATAATAAACTGATCGATTGCTTCTAGAGGAATTGCTTTATTTATGGCGCTGAAATTAACAGCACTTTCTTCTGTAAGTGTAACTGGCAATTCTACTTCTGGAAAAAATTCCAAGAAATCGGAAAAGCGGATATTTTTTTGTTTCATTTTAGAATATAATCATAGGGAAAAACAAGCTATTTGCTTGCTTGTGAAAAAGCTTAATGGTGATTGGAAAGCTGCTTTCACGTAACGAATAAAAGGCGAGTGCACATTTTATGGATAGATTTTCCCCACAAAGTAGGAAACATAAAACGTTCATATTAACACAAAGATATATATATTATTGACAACATACAGTGTGATGTATTACTGATATGTTAACACTAAGGTTTGAGAATGGTTCCCATAGCACAAGTTATGTTTCAACTAGGAGGTTTACCAGCTACCGCCGCCTCCACCACCGAAACCACCTCCACTTGATCCTCCGCCACTAAATGATCCACCTCCAGAACCTGATGAAGCAGGGTAGGAGCTGAATGCAGATGATATTTCAGTTGGCTGAAATGACTCTGAAAAATTGGAGAATGGTGTTGAATGACCATATCCGTAATAAGGATGTATATACCACAAGGGAGCTTGTTCAATATAAGGAGAGCAAGATTCCATCCATTTTTCATCTAAGTCAAAAGCTACAGCAAAAGGCAGCATACGTTCAAAGTAATTGGGGTTATCATTAAGAAGTTCTTCGACCTTATCAGCTGGTGGGTCCGAAAGAAATGCTTTTAGTCCAAGGAGCTTTTGTCTCAATAGATAGCCATTTTCATTTAGCGGAGTATGCATGGCATTGAAAACAAGTGCAACCAAGCCAGCAACGATCAAACCGATACCAAGCACAATTTTTAAAAAGAAGATCATTATTGCAACTCCTCCAAATACAAGTAATAGACTCAATAAAGACCAATACCATTTCTTAAAAATAGAGGCATAAGCTTCATCGTAATAGTCATGTTCTCGGATTTCTTTGCTCAGCTTTCTCTTTAACTTATGTAGCGTATTGTAGAACTTTTCTTTGAATGATTCCAAACTAACCATATTACCAGACTTAAAAAGTGCGGCAAAAAACTCGTGCTCGTGGTCAGGAAAATCAGCAGGGAGGGCTTTGATTTTTTCAAGCTTAATATCTCCCTCTACGTCATGCATGTATAGAAAACCTTCGGTCCCCCAAAAGGGAATTAAGCTGATCAAGTCTCGTGTATCTACTTTTCGATCTATTAGACCACCGGCATGTGCAGAAGTAATTCCAACAGGGGCGTCGTACTGTAAGCTAACTTCTTCTGTTGGATAATTAGGTTTTCTTTTTCGTTTCCAAAACGAGAACAATAAATAAATAAGTCCCGTAGGAATAATTGCGCCAAGAGGCCCATCGAGTCCAGGCCTTTTGAACCAAGGAATTACAATTTTCGAAGTAGCATTGGGAATATAACCTACAGGAAACTTCAATGCAATCGTCATACCTTCACCTGATTGTAAAGTGCTATTTACCTGACCAGTAACCGTTGTTTCGTTTGGTTGAACCAAACTGCTTACGTTGTCTTTACTCCCTTTTGTACCCGTGTACGCTTTTAGTTCGTCTGCGGCAAAAGCTCTAGCCTTTGGCAGGTTCACTTTTACACTTGTTTTCTCAATACGTGTGGGCCAAAAATTACCAGTTACATTCCAATATAGTTCTTCCCAATTTTCATATCTGAGGAAAGCACTTTCAACGGTATAGTTGATAGTATATTCTTGTTTACCATCGATAAAGATATCCTTATCACCAATTCTTATCTCGACTGTACCATTATTTCTGGTAACCTTGAATTTGTTGTTTTCAACAGAGATATTTTTGATTTTCGTGGTATGTCGCTTGCCGTCGATTTTATATTTGTATGGCATGGTACGGAAAATACCACGGCGCTTTTGATTAAAGAACACATCAATATTCTCGGTAATATTTAGGTCTCCATTTTCATTAAGAGTAATCTCTACATCAAAATTTTCAATAACGAAATCTTGGGCACTCAAGGTGGAAAAGTTTCCGAAAAGAAAAAAGAGGGAGTATAGCAGGAGTTGTTTCATAAAAGTTTTATTTGGAGATATTTTTTGATTGGTCGGAGTTGCAAGTGCCGCATTGCAATGCGGCTGTGGCCATATTTTCTGATTGGTCGGGTTATTATTTTTTGCGCCAATTGGAAGGATTATGGATAATATATTTTGAGATGTTATTGTAAGCTCGTTCATCGCGAATGATTATGTCGTGATAGCGTGGTTGCCATTTGAATTCAGGATTGATTTTTCGGGCCTTTATTGTTATCGCTGTTTTGATTCCGCCGATAATTGAAGGTATATTTTTTGATTGTGGTCCGAAGCTGTTTTTAGCGCCGCATTGCAATGCGGCGGTTTCGGAATTTTCTGATTGATCGGAGCCGCGAGTGCCGCATTGCAATGCGGCGGTTTTGGAATTTTCAGATTGATCGGAGTTATATTGGTTTTTGCCGATGGTGATGATTCCGTGAATATGGTTGGGCATTGCGACGAAGGCACCCAGTTGAATATTCATGTCTGGCCGCATGGTTGGAGTTTTAAGCCATTCGCGGTGTGCGATTGATCCGATTTCGTTTAGGCACATTATGCCATTTTGGATTTCTCCAAAATAGGGCACGTGATGTTTAGTGTTGAAGGTAAGAAAGTAAGCTGCATTCCAACGGTAATCCCAAAATGATGCTCGAATTGAACCTGTACGATATTTCCTTATAGTGGTTTTCATCAATTAGTATTTCAAGACCATATTGATTCTAAATATAAGAATTATTGTGTGAGTGTTCCAAGAGTTGTCCGCGATAGGAACCCGGAAGGCAGTGACGCAGGAGGTGGTCCGAAATGATAGTGAGGACGGAGCAAAGCGAACCCTGCAGGACTCCGACATTCCACGCACACTTGGTGAGTGTGGAATGGATCGCCCTTTAATTAGCCATACTTTAGGGATACTTTTTTACATATTTTTCGTTATATCATTGAACGATACCTGCTTAATTATGAAGCAAAAGCCTTATTTCTATACTATAGTGTTGATTGCACTTCTATTTGTGAGCTCTTCCTACACACTGGGAGATCCGCCTATAGATCCATGTAATTCTACCAATAAATCATTTGTAGACGGCGAACATGTCGTTTATAAGATCTATTATAATTGGAATTTTGTGTGGTTAAGTGCAGGAGAAGTAAATTTCTATGTCACAGAAACAGAAGACCACTATATCATTGAAGCGACAGGTAAAACGTATAGGTCATACGAGGTCTTCTTTAGAGTTAATGATTACTACAAAACCAAAATTCGTAAATCAGATTTATTACCTGTTGAGTTTGAAAGAAACATCGAGGAAGGTGGATATCGATTTTATAATCGGATAGAATTCGATCAAGAAGGAGGTACCGCGTTGTCTTTTTCTGGAAGAACCAAAGAAACGGTAGTTGCTCAAGAGTATCCATTGGAAACGTGCATGCATGACATGCTTTCAACAGTCTATTTTTTACGCAATATGAGCTTTGATGCGCTAGAAGAACGTCAACGTTTTCCAATCGAAATGTTTATTGATGATAAAGTATATCCTATAGATATCGCCTATGAGGGCAAAGGATCTAAGAAAATCAAAGGCTACGGAAATATTGACGCCGTCAAAGTTTCTCCAGAGGTTGTTGCTGGTGTTGTTTTTAGCACTGACGCTAAAATGAATATTTGGGTATCAGATGATGAAAATAAAGTTCCGATTGTAATCGAATCACCTATCAGTGTAGGTTCTATCCAAGCAATTTTAAAATCACATTCAGGTCTTAAGTATCCCCTTGGATCTTAAATGCATTTCATGAAATACTTAAGAAGTCTTTTTATTTCGATATTACTTACTGCCCTTTTAGCGGCTGGTGTTTACATCTACGTAAAAGACTACCTGCTGCCCAAAAGATATGTCGTAGAGGACTCTACAGTGGTAATGGAAAAGGTCCAAAAAGTACTTAAGTTGGTAACGGTTGAAGGACAATTTAGTGAAATTCACAAGCATTCAGAGTACTATGGATACGACATTTCGCCGCTAAGGAAAAA
>CBFHTK010000016.1:0-35059 GCA_965658745.1 Saprospiraceae bacterium
CCAATATCGTTCATGATCTCTAATCGAGACTTGATTTCATAGAGTATGCGATCAGCAACTTCAGCATCATATTCTGACAGTTGCAACTCCTTAAACCAGAAATGTAATTCATCAATGGGAATAAATATCAACTCCATGATGTGCTTATCTTGGACTTTGATATTGATTGTTTCAGGTCTCAATCTACCGCCTTCACAAGTATGGCATGTTGTACGACCTCGATATCTTGCTAGCATTACACGATTCTGAATCTTATAATTCTGCTTTGATAGTCCTTCAAAATACGCGTCTATCCCATCGAAATATCGATTTCCTTTCCACAACAACTTAATCTGAGCTGCTGTAAGGTCTTTAACTGGGCGGTGGATGGGAAAGTCAAACTGATCTGCACTATGAATTAACTGCCTTAACCAACTCTTCGATTTCTCTCCATTCCAACAAGCAATGGCACCATCGTAAACAGACTTACTCTCGTCAGGAATTACCTTAGCCTTATCGATACCTAGTACTCGACCATATCCCTCGCAAGTAGGGCAAGCTCCAAAGGGATTGTTGAAGTTGAATAACTGAGGTGATGGTTCCAAAAACTCAATCCCGTCTAGCTCAAACCTATTATTGAAATCTCGAGATTCTCCCTTGTGGATTTGTACCCTTACATTACCCTCGCTTTCTTGAAAAGCGGTTAGAACAGAATCGGCAATTCGCATACGATTTGTTTCCTCATCAGAAACTGAAAATCGATCTATCAGAATATATACATCATCCGATTCTCCTACAAGTGTGTCCAACCATGCGTGCGATTCTGAGATTACCTCTTCGATATAGTAGGTGTCATCACCATGCGTAATTCGATTATACCCTTTCTTCATCAACTGTTCAAGCTCCTTTCTTACAGTTCGCTCGTGATAAACCTTGGATATAGGTGCTTCTAGTATAACTCTGGTGCCTGTATCTAGTGACATTATATACTTTACAACATCTTGTACTTCGTGTTTGGTAACAAGATCACCACTCACAGGAGAGTAAGTTTTGCCTATTCTTGCATAAAGTAACCGCAAATAATCGTAAATCTCTGTGAGGGAACCAACAGTAGAACGTGTGTTACTGCTGGTTGATGTTTTCTGCTCAATTGCGATCGCTGGACTTATTCCTTTGATGAAGTCAACATCAGGCTTCTTCATTCTATTTAGAAACTGCCGAGCATATGACGAAAGACTTTCCACATATCTTCTTTGTCCCTCTGCGTACAGCGTATCCATAATCAATGAAGACTTTCCCGAACCAGAAAGGCCTGTAACAACTACTAGTTGATTCTTGGGTATTCTAACCTCGATATTCTTGAGATTATTGGATCTTGCTCCCTTGACGTGAATTTGCTCGTTAAATGAAGCAATCTCTTCTGCTGAAAAACTGAGATTTTGAAATGGTTTTACGGACATACAAGAAGTAACATATGGAAGAAAATGAAGTTCAGATTATATGAACAATATATTGTCAAATGTACTTGTATTAAAAAACAATAAGATGAAATTACAGGATAAAGTTGGATATATTACAGGTGGAACTAAAGGAATCGGTCTAGGTATAGCCGAATCAATGCTTCAAGAAGGTATGCGAGTAGCAATCACAGGAAGAGATGGGGCTTCCGCCCAAAAGGTCGCCACTAAACTCAAAAAACAATATGGCATTGAGGTTCTTGCGATCGGTTCCAATGTCCGTAGCCTCAAGGAAGAGCAAAAGGCAATAGCACAAGTTATTGAAAAATGGGGAAGAATTGATGTTGTAATAGCAAATGCAGGAGTTGGTCATTTTGCATCAATTACAGAAATGACTGATGAACAATGGCATAACACAATCGATATTAACTTAACAGGCGTATTTCACACAACCAAAGCGAGTTTAGACGCTTTGATTGAATCGAAAGGCTACTTAATAACGATTGCCTCATTAGCAGGAACCAACTTCTTCCCTAAAGGAGCTGCATACAATGCAAGTAAATTCGGTCTAGTAGGTTTCACTCAAGCAGTAATGTTGGATGTCAGAAATCACGGGGTAAAAGTAAGTACTATTATGCCTGGTTCTGTAGCTACTTATTTCAACGGCCACATACCGAATGATGCAGACGCTTGGAAAATTCAACCGGAGGATATCGGGCAATTAACCGTGGATTTACTAAAAATGGATAGCAGAGCCTTACCAAGTAAAGTAGAGATCAGACCGACTATGCCTCCGAAAAAATAGTGAATGGCTGATAATGACCCTACTATCTAACATATGATGTGCTGACATTATTTTTGCAATATTTAAACTAGTTTAACTTGAAATCAACTGTACAAGTCAGCTGTGCTGTGATTATTAATCAGCAAAATAAAGTCCTTGCTGTTCAGCGTAGTGAAAAGATGTCTATGCCACTCAAATGGGAATTTCCAGGTGGTAAAATTGAAGCGGGCGAATCCCCTGAATATGCTTTAATTAGAGAAATACAGGAAGAACTTGATGTTCAAATTCAGATAGTAGGTTCGCTCTCACCTACAAGCCACGATTACGACAAATTTCAGATTAGACTTGTACCATTTCTTGCAAAAATTAAGTCGGGAAGAATAGTCTTGAATGAGCACAACAAAATGCTTTGGATCAAACAGTCAGAATTAAGTTCACTTGATTGGGCTGCGGCAGATGTTCCAATTGTCAAGGAAATTCAAAATTCAATCTAGTCCATTTCTTGTGGATGCCAAAAGAGGTTATCAAAGTCGATCACTCTATCTTTTTCTATTGAAATGCCTTCAGCTTCTAACGCTTCTTGCATAGCTGTAGGAGTTGGAAACTGAAGCCTGCCACTTAACTCCCCTTTCCTATTGACAACTCTATGCGCAGGGATAAATTCTTCGGAACTATGACAGTGATTTAGCGCCCATCCTACCATTCGAGCTGAACCTAGCGCTAGATAATCAGCTATAGCTCCATAAGTACTGACACGTCCTTCGGGAATACAAAGCACGACCTCATAAACTGCAGTCCAATATGATTTTTTCTGAAATGTCTTGTCCAATCCCCTTACTCTGACAATAGTTTATTCAATGATCTTCTTCTCAACTGCTTGCAAAACATCTTTCGTGTCACCTTCGACAATGTGTGTAAATGCAATTACATCAATATTTTCAGGAACCCATAGTAAGTCACCTTCTTCAGGTAGAGGTATAGTAAAACTGAAGTCTTTATTTATCGGAGTGTTCTCGACTAGTTCTTGCTGCACTGGATTACCTTTTGCAGATGTCACCATAGTACGAAGTACATGATTGTGTTCAAACTCTTTTAAGATTGTAGAGTTGTCTTCTTGCGCATCTATAATCTTATTCTCGACAATCATTACACTTACATGTACATTATCATCACTTGAAAAATCTTGTAAAGGTATCATTGTGACCGTAATATCTAGGTCTCTTGTTTCCTCATCATAGCTTGTCGTTAATAAGAGATTCATTACGTGGTCTTTATTAAGCTCTGCATCGATATAATTGGACCAAACTGCAGGTGTGCTTATGGATAGCTCATCATCCGTATGTTTGATTCGGTTGATGGATGCTGCAGGCTTCCCTTGCCATGGTCTGAGATATTCTTCCAATTCGGCAGCATATTCATTTCTAAAATCATACTTATTCTCAGGTGTTGGCCATGAAAGGAAACTTCCATGGATACCTACGGCAACAACCGCTTTTCCATAGTTTGCTTTAATTTGGTCAATTGCTGCTGTACCCACTGGACAATTTGGGCAAGATACACCTGTTAACTCTTCTAAAAGAACAACACGATCAGAAGCCGGCAATTCAAACTCTGGTACCATTACCAATTGCTCCTCACAAGAAGAAAACATAAGAATCGCAACAAATAGATATAGAATCTTTTTCATATCAATTATTTTTTCACCTGTTAAAAGGTAGAATTTACTTCAAATTTAACACCACTAAAAGCTGGCTCCAATCTACATACACCTCCAGAACAAACAACTCCCTCTACTTGCTTAACGTATCGTAAAGAATATCTATTCGGACCTTCAGAATATACTGCACCAAGTGTCGGATAGAAGATTTGATTTCCTCGAATTGCTTCAGGGATATTTTCATTTGTTTCGTTTGGAATAATATTATACATCCCAGATGCTTCAAATTGCCAATGAGGTGCAATTCCTACTTCCACTAATGCGTATACCCAGGACCCGTAGTCCTGTTCTGTACTCATATACTGACCTTCAACACGAATACTGTTTCTTCTCGTTATATTATAGAGAAAATCAAAAAATGGCGTAATAGTCATTACATCATCTGTCTTTGTAGTTGGTTTACCCTCGTATACCGCTTGGTTGTAAAATTGCATCTGAGCACCGGCAGTCAACCTCCATTTTCGCTTATACTTGTAAAGGATGTGAGTATATAACTCTCGGTATAAGGCATCACCATCAATTGTATTAATTACACTGAAATTTGTGAGACCAGAAAGCTTTTTCGCTAAGTTGTAACGAAAATCTCCCTGAAAAGCTAGTTCAGAAATATCTTGTGTTGCAGGAGCATATCTTGAAGTCAAACGATAGGTATTCTGACGCATCATAGGTGGAATAAAGTTTATAATACCTCTGTTTAACGTCAAAGTTTGATCTGTTCTAAAGTTAAAATTCTCAGTACGTTTTGCTTCTAATGTTACACCAATTTTTCTTGTAGCGTAACTTAATGATGTATAAATTGTACTACCCGCTTCTCTTACAAATTTTCCCGGAGTCACTGTCCCGTTAATTTGAGTCAACTCATCAAATGGATCAAGAAATACATCTGGAGATTTGTAGGCTCCTTCGATATACCATCCAAAGTTTCCATAATCCAAAGAATTATACAAGCTGAATAGGTAGTTATTATAACCAAACTTTTCGATCCGATCGTCACCTATGTAGTTTCTCAGAATTGATACAAATTTTTCTGTCACAGCCTCAGAATTCGTTCTACTTACAATTCCAAAACCTGGAGATAAATTAAGTGGCATATCCTCACTTCCAAGTTGAATATAACCATCGATTGAACCACCTTTTATTACAGAATCATACGTTCCAAATAAGAAACGTTGTCTACCTGTGAAAGCTTTCAATTTCCAATTGTCGCTCAATTCGTAATCTAACTTCACACCGAAAAGTGCATTGTCCCACAGTAACGGTCTCAATTCATAAGCTCTAAAGATGATTCCAGAACCTACTTGATCATAAATATGCCCGGCACGTAAATCAAGTTTTCCCAGATCGATCTCTGCAAAGAACATTCCTATTCCTTGATCAGTATACGATCCGTTTGGATCAAAAAGATTTGAATTATTAAACATATCATACCGTACACCGGCAGTAACAGCCTTATACTTATAATTCAAATTCAGCCAAGCATCTGCACCAAATTTCTGATTATCATATTGGGGAATATTAACTGCACCAATATTTTCGTCCCTAATAAAGAAGTTTGCATTTGCCTGAAAAGCACCATAAAGAGATCCTCCACTACTATCGTCTTGTCCGAGTACTGAACTAGTAGGAGTCAACAGCAAGCAAAAGCTTAAAAAGAAACATGTATATATAGAAATAAGCCGCATCATCGTTAATTAATCGTTAAAAAAAGCAAACCGTCGTAGTAAATACGCGTTTTGCTTCGTCAAACATTTGTTGAAAGTGTGTATACACCAAATTTTTTCGTGTACTTTGCAATATTAAAGATATTATTGCGTCTCAAGAATAAAAAACGCAAAAAGTCACAAGTAGTAACTACAACTGTCAAAAATAATCAAAAATGAAAATTAAAAATTTAGTACTTCTCGCTCTTATAGGTCTAGCGCTTAGTTCGTTTACCGGATATGCAAAAGTTTTCCCGAAAGTTGATCTTAAAGACCTAAAGGGTAGTCCAGTTAGCACCGAGTCATTTATTACAGATGGTAAAGTAACTGTGGTTAGTTTCTTCGCAACTTGGTGTAAGCCTTGCCAACTAGAAATGGATAACATTTCAGAGATTTATCCTGATTGGCAAGAAGCGTACGACATTGAAATGGTTTCGATTTCTGTCGACGATGCACGTAGCACAGCGAAACTGAAATCATTAGTAAAATCAAAAGGATGGGAGTTCAACATCATGGTTGATGACAAACAACAAATCCAACGTCAACTGGGATTCCAAACAATTCCACAAACATTTTTACTCGACCAACAAGGTAACATTGTATTTGAACACAATGGTTATAAACCTGGAGACGAAATCGAACTAGAAGATCACATTGCAGAACTTCTTAAGTAATAAGAACAAACAAGAAATTATAGAGACCCAGCATCTTGTGTGATGTCGGGTCTTTTTTATTGTATTCGTAGTTCAAAAATAGTCTTCCGTTTTATTTCCAGCTAAGAGAACGAAACCATTACGAAACGCTTTATGTTGTCTATGATTGTGATAGCTGAATTGCGGAAAGTCAAACCTTAAAGGAAAAAACCGATCCTTTCTGTTTATTTATCTTATCTCAGTGCAAGATTAAATATGCATTGTAATTCTAGTACATTTTCTAGTACTTTTGTTGCACATTTATAAAGAGTACAACCATATTATTCAATAAGTTTGAATCATGTTAATACAAGTTCATAAAAGTAAGATTCATAGAGCTCGAGTTACTGAAGCTAACCTCAACTATGTAGGAAGTATCACCATCGATGAAGCATTGATGGAGGCAGCCAATATGTACGAGGGCGAGCGAGTCCAAATTGTCAACAACAATAATGGAGAACGTCTGGAAACTTACGTGATTCGCGGTGAACGTAATTCAGGAGTTATCTGCCTAAACGGTGCTGCTGCTAGGAAAGCAGAGGTTGGAGATATAGTTATTATCATAAGTTACGCGTTTATGACTCCTGACGAATCAATGACATTCAAACCTGTTGCAGTGTTTCCAGACGAACACAATCAACTAAACTAGATAGAGGCTTGTCAATCTTCAAAAATAAGTTTGTACAGCTTATCCTTTTCGTAAGTTTCGGGGTAATCTTGCTGTACTTGGTCTATCTCAACCAGAAGAATCTACATATTGCCAACTGCGTCGCACAGAATGGTCCAGATGCTGATTGTGACTATTTCGAAAAAATAAAATCTGACTTAAGGCAAGCTAAACTTGTTTGGGTTTTGGCATCACTTGTCATTTTTATGATAAGCAATATCATTAGAGCTCTTCGCTGGAACATGCTTTTTAAAACTCTGAATTATACTGTTAACGTATGGAACAGTTTTTTCTCTATCATGCTAGGGTACATGGTTAATCTTGGGCTACCAAGAGCTGGTGAAGTCGCAAAAATTGCTGCTTTGTCACGCAATGAAAATATACCCCTTGAAGAAGTAACTGGTACATTAGTTGTTGATCGGACAATGGATTTCATTTGTCTGTTTCTAATGATGGTTATAGGTATCAGTTTCGAATACAACGCCATTGTTGGCTTTATTCAAACCAACGCCTCCCTTCCTTCTTGGTTACTCTGGATCCCCATTATACCAATCCTCGGGTTTGTATGGTTTCTACGTATTCGCAAAACTTCAAAATTGAAAATCATTCAAAAAATCAATGCCTTATATGAAGGTTTTTCAACTGGAATTATGAGTGTTTTTCGAATGAAGAATAAAGGATTATTCATACTATATAGCGTACTCATCTGGTTTTGTTATTACTTAATGACCTATGTTGTATTCTTTAGTTACGAACCCACAGCTGACTTGAGTCCGATGGCTGGTTTGGTTGTTTTTGTTTTTGGTGCTTTAGGTATGGTTATTCCTTCCCCTGGAGGAGCTGGTACTTACCATTACTTAATTTCAAAAGGTCTAGAATTATATGGTGTAACTGATGGATTTGTATTTGCAAATATTATCTTTATACCAATACAAGTGCTTTGTAATATAGGCTTTGGGCTTCTGGCCTATATTGTCCTTCCAATGCTTAATAAAGATGACCCAACTGACTCACAAGATTCAGCATAAAATATACACCCAAGTAGAAGATTTTTTGGGTCAAGCCCAAAATTGGAAAAAGGAAGAGAAAACAATTGTTTTCACTAACGGCTGCTTCGACATACTACATCGAGGACATCTTGACTATCTGGAGCAAATAAGTAAACTTGGTGATCGACTTGTAATTGGTGTAAATTCTGACAGTTCAGTAAAACGCTTAAAAGGCGAAGACCGTCCTATCAACACTGAGCTTGATAGATCATATGTCCTTGCATCGCTTGCCTATGTTGATGCTGTAGTAGTTTTTTCAGAAGATACACCGATCAATGTAATCAATTCAATCTTACCTGATGTTCTAGCCAAAGGAGGTGACTATAAACTTAAGGATATTGTTGGAGCCGAGGAGGTGACAGCAAATGGCGGAAAAGTACTAACTACTCCAATTGTCTACCATGTCAGTACATCATCTATTCTTGAAAAAATCAAACGTATCTAATAATGACGTATTTGTACGAATTAACAGATTATCTTGAAAGCATTGCACCCCTACAATTGCAGGAAAGCTATGATAATGCAGGACTAATAATAGGTGATAAAAATATGAAAATCACTGGCGTTACAGTTTGTCTGGACTCCACTGAAGCCGTAGTTGACGAAGCTATAGAAGCAGGCAATAATGTTGTCATAGCGCATCATCCAATAATATTTGCTGGTTTACGACAACTTACAGGTAAAAACTACATTGAAAGGACGGTAATAAAAGCAATAAAGAATAACATTGCGATCTATGCCATTCATACAAACTTAGATAACATCCTGACTCAAGGAGTAAATGAACGAATAGCAGAAAGACTAGGTCTACGAGACCAAAAAATTCTACTTCCAAAAAATTCGGAAAACACAAGAATCGGAGCCGGTTTAGTTGGTTATTTGTCAAATCAAATGGAATTAGAAGAGTTCCTTCTACACGTAAAAAAACGAATGAATGCTTCCTGTGTCAAGTACACAGACAAAACAAAAGATACAGTGCTGAAAATTGGGCTGTGTGGTGGGTCAGGAAGTTTCCTTCTCGAACAAGCAATCCAAGAAGAATGTGATGTTTTTATCAGTTCTGACTTCAAATATCACCAGTTTTTTGATGCAAATAATCAACTAGTGATCGTTGATATCGGACACTTTGAAACTGAGCAGTTTACGATAGATTTATTAGTGGACATAATTAATAAGAAATTTAGTAACTTTGCAGCCCATTATACGAAAGTGTACACAAATCCTGTAAATTATATTTAATCATATATGGCAACAAAGACAGAAACTACGGTAGAGCAGAAGCTTAATCAGCTTTACGCAATTCAGTTGATTGATTCTGAAATTGATCAAATCAGCAACTTGAAAGGTGCATTACCTATGGAAGTTAGCGATCTAGAAGACGATATTACAGGTCTTCAAACTCGTATTTCCAAGTTAACAGAAACGATGGATGATTTATCGTCTACTATTTCAAATCACCAAGCCAATATTAATGAATCAGAAAGCTTAATCGCTCGATACCAGAAGCAGCTGGACGATGTGAAAAATAATCGTGAGTACGAGGCATTGACAAAAGAAATCGAGATGCAAAATCTTGAAATTCAATTGTCAAATAAAAAGATTAAAGAACTAGACGTTCAAGTTCAAGCCAAAGAAGAAGTTCGCGCTGAAGCTGAAGGTAGACTAGATTCTAAGAATAAAGATCTTGAGATTAAGAAAGTCGAGTTAGAAAAGATTATAGCTAAAACTGAAAAAGAGGAAGCTAAATTAATCAAGCAAAGCGATAAACTTAAGAAAAGTGTTGATGCTAGATTAATGAAATCGTATAATCGAATTCGTAGTCGTTACCAAAACAAATTAGCAGTTGTACCTGTGGAAAGAGAAGCTTGTGGAGGTTGCTTCAACCGTGTACCACCTCAAATCAGAATCGAAATTTCTGCAAGAAAAAATATTATTGCTTGCGAGCACTGTGGTCGTGTATTAGTAGACGAAGAACTAGCATCGTCTCTATCTCCTAAGTAGTTTTCTATCGAAGGCAATTTGAGAAGTAATATAAAATATATTGAAAGCGCTCTTCACTATTTGTTGAAGAGCGCTTTTTGTTTTTCAGGAAAAACAGTTACTCTAACGCTATTCCTTTTTTCGTTGTATATACCACAAACAAATGCACAAAAATTCGAATTTGATCGTGAACTCAAGACTATCTATGAGGATATTACACAACTTAATTTAGAGAGGGCTGAAACATCAATAGCTTCATATAAGACTGATAACCCGAATAACTTTCTTGTTTATCATGTTGAAAACTACATCGATTTTTTTCGGTGCTTTATTGATGAAGATTACGAATATTTCAAGTCAATCAGAAATCAGAAAGACGAACGACTTTCGAAAATTCAAGAAGGTGACAAATCCTCTCCTTATTATAATTTTTCCCAAGCGGAAATATTACTTCAATGGGCACTAGTTCGACTAAAATTTGAAGAGTATACAACAGCTTTGTTAGAAATGAATCGTGCAATTAGTTTGTTGGAGGAAAATGACAAACTCTTCCCAAACTTCATCGCCAACAAAAAAAGTCTTAGTGCACTTCATGCTTTGGTAGGAACTATTCCTGAATCTTACAAAAATATCTTGTCTTGGGTTAGTTCGTTCAATGGATCAATCGAACAAGGGTATAACGAAATAAAGGAAGTCGAGGATAAAATGACAATAGATGAATTCCCGTTTGCTTCAGAAGTGCTCGTTATCAAATCTCTTATTGAGCTACATATTTTGAATCGATCTGAACTTGCTTATAAAAGCTCTCAAAGTGAGTATCTTGATCCATTCCAGAATCCCCTGGTTTGCTTTATTGTGGCAAATATCGCGCACAATGCTGGTAAAAATGATGAAGCAATTCATATACTTGAAAGTTACAAGCCAACATTATCACAACACCCGCTATACTATCTCGACTATCTCAAAGGAATCTATAAACTAAATCGATTGGATACAGACAGTGATCTGTATATTCGAAGGTATCTAAACTACTTCCAAGGAAGGCATTATATAAAAGAAGCATATCAAAAGCTAGCTTGGCATGCTTGGGTAATAGAAGGTGACTCCGTAGAATATCGAAGGAATATGACCTTCTGTTTATTAAAGGGAGAAGATTTGATTGACGAAGACAAACAAGCTCAAAATTTAGCTCATCAAAAAATATTGCCAAATCGAACTCTTCTCAAAGTTCGTTTGCTAAGCGATGGTGCATATTTAAATGAGGCCCTAGCTGAGCTTGAGCAATTGGATTCATCAGATCTCAAACTAAACCACGCAATTGAATATGCTTACAGAAAAGCAAGAATTTTACAAAATCTAGGTAGACTTCAAGAAGCTATCGATAGCTACCAACATTGCCTCTCTTTTTCTTACACTGAGGATCTTTACTATCAGATCGCATCACACTTTTATCTTGGTCAAGTCTATGAACTTCAACAAGACTATAAATCGGCAAATTTTCACTATAACCAATGTCTTAAATCAAAATCATCTCAATACCAACGCTCTCTTCATCAAAAATCAAAAGTTGGATTGTTAAGGCTAAAAAGTAAGTGAAATTACGACAACCTTTCGCTAAAAAAAAGCCGCATAGGCTTCTCAATCTATGCGGCAACCAAACTTAGCTTCCTTTTCACCTTATCTTCTACCTCTTCTATATCTATTATTCCGATTGTTGCTGCGACGAATTCCTAGTTCTTGTTCGAGTTGTCTGATTTCTCGTACCTCTCTTCTACTAACTCGTCCATCTGCTTCAGCTATACGATATGCTCGTCTAAGTATTCTTTGTTTCCATCGCCTCTCTTGTTGGATTCGATTATTTCTCCGATGGTTATTTCTATTCCCGTCTCGAAACCTTTGATTATCATCAAAATCGTTGATAATTACTATTCGGTCATCATAATCATAGTTTCCTTGATAATCGCTAAATTGTGCTGAAGCGCCTATACCAAAGAAAAGCATTGCAATCATACTGTTGATAAAAATCCATTGTCTCTTTTTCATAATTCTTTCATTTAGTGTTATCAAATCAGCCTTGTTCATTTTTCTTTGGAACTGAAGCTGTCTTCTTGGTATAACTTAGACGATCTAAAATTGAAGTCGTTTTATTAGAAACACAGTATTAGGAGAAGATTAACGAAAAAGGAGAAAAGTCTTAAGGTCTCTTATCAGATTAAGGAGCCTTAATGTTTTCTAGGATGCTTTTTGGACGAAAGTCCATTACTGAACAAAGTAAGTGAAGTAGAAAATCCTATTTTTGGGTACAGACCCTATGGATAGATATCAGATTCAAATATATGCTCAGTTTTATACGAAGTCACATGTGTTTGTGCAAGGACGACTGCTAAAAGATAGAGGGTTAAGGCTCGACGCAAATCAAGGAATTTTCTCATCACTTATTTCGACAGGTTTGCGACTACTAAGCAGAGAAGTTCCTTACACTAAAATCACATTGAAGTCTCAATACTATGAGATAGATTCTCAAACTGATGATGAAGGGTATTTTCATTTTTTATTTGAAAGAACAGAAACCGTTGACATACTTGATGACGTCCAACTTTCAAGTGAAATAAAAACTAAAAATTATGTGCAAGCTTGCAACATGCGTGCATATGTTCACAAAATGCCACATGGAATAATAAGCGATATCGACGACACACTTCTCGTAACACACGTAAACTCTCGTTTTCGATTACGGATGCTATACAATACCATCTTTGTAAATCCTTTTAAGCGATCTCCTGTCAAGAATGCTTCTCGATTTTATAGTATGATGGTCAATAAGACAGAACTTCCTGGTCCTGCTATTTATGTATCCAATAGTCCCTGGAATCTCTATGATTATATTCAGGCATTTATGAATTACAATAAATTTCCTCCTGGAATAATCCAACTCAGGGATTTTGGTTTCTTTCTGCTTTGGAAGAAGAGAATTCCGAGTACTACCAAATACAATGCGATCACTAGAATGCTTTCAATCTTTACTGATACGAAATTTACTTGTATCGGAGATCTTGCAGAACAAGATTATGATATCTATACTTCACTGCGTGAAAAGTACCCGAATCAAATCGGACAGATCATCTTAATCCGTGCAGGAAATTTGAAAAACGAAAAACGTATCCGACAGCATATTGTCAACAATAAGATCGACAATATCAGATTGGTTAATCACTATTCTGAATTACTAGCGACTGATTAAACTACTTTCCCAACGCTAGTTTGATTACATGCTTGATCATAGAAATAAACCAATTCAATCGATTACCATGCTTCCATTGATACCGCAATTCACTTCTGCGTTGCCATCGTTGTTTTTCTATCGGCATGGGACTATCATCAAGCAGCTCTGGGTTGTGATGAGCAACGTGCACAAAAGGTAGAATTCTTACAGGCTTTTCTATTCCCGATCGGGCGATAATATCATTGTCTTCATAATACATGAAGTACCTAGTATCAAAACCTCGTAGTGATTTCATCAATACTACAGGGGCAATCAAAGCAACACCTACAAAATCATCTATGTCTTTCGCCTCAGTAGGCGAACCATTGGGAAAATAGCGTTCCATAATAAAAGGCATTTCTGCTTGCAGGTCTTCTTTATAAATCATAGGGCTTGCAAAGCGATCCAGAATGTTATTCTCAAGGTAGTCCACTAATTTTTGAAAGTGACCCTGCGCGAAATAAGCATCTTGATTCAAAACAAGAACATAGTCATAAGTACTTTCGTACACTTTCTCTAATCCTAGATTCACAGCTGCTCCAAAACCAATTTTACTTTCTTCACTTCGAATAAGCTGTACTTTTTTTGATATATCAGCAGGATCTTCTGAGTTGTCCACTACGAATACATCAGACAAACTTGAAGGCTCGATAGTATCAAGACATCGAGCAATAAATTTCGCTCCATTATAGTAAGGAATAACGACTCCAAGCTTCATAGTTACAAAACGCTAATCAAAGGTAGTCACTTTATCAGACATAAAGCTTTGAAAAAACAACACATGAATTCAATCTTTGAGAGGTATCTCCAATTGTCTTTTGGATTTGTATAACGTCTATAATTTCATATCTTCACTTTGGAAGCAAAAACGAAATCTACCATTCTGAAAACCATTATTCACTATATCGACCGACTCAATGCTGCATTAGGTACTTTTGCTTCATGGAGCACATTACTTCTTGTACTTCTTGTTTGTCTTGATGTCGTACTTCGCTATTTTTTCCAATGGAGCAGAGTGTGGATGATGGAATTAGAGATGTATCTATTTGCCATCATTTTTTTACTTGGTTCAGCATACGCATTTCAGATGGATAGACATGTAAGAGTTGATGTATTCTATTCAAATATGTCCATTAAAAAGCAAGCTTTTGTCAATATAGTGGGTGGGCTTATCTTCCTTTTACCGTGGACACTGGTAATGATTTATATTTCACAGCGATACTTTCTTAAGTCACTTCGTATTGGCGAGAGCTCTTCTCAGCCTGGAGGTTTACCGGCACTTTACTTATTAAAATGCTTGCTCCTTCTTGGTTTTTTTCTACTATTTCTTCAGGGTATTAGTTCGATATACAAATCGCTAATAGAACTCAAGAAAAACTTTTAAGCTATGGAGATACTAGCGGTAATTCTATTTATCAGTATTTTCATTACTGTTCTGAAAGGCTATCCAGTATCCTTTACACTTGGTGGTTTATCTATATTGTTTGCACTTAGCTGTGCTGTCTTTGCTCCTGATTTTGTTGATCTAAAAGACATGCGTTTGCTTTCAAATCGGATGTTTGGCATAATGAACAACTATGTGTTAATGGCAGTCCCTTTGTTCATTTTCATGGGAATTATGCTAGAAAAATCCGGTTTGGCAGAAAGTCTCTTGGAAACAATGAGCTCCCTGTTTGGTAAATTTCGTGGAGGACTAGCCATTTCGGTTATAATTGTTGGTGCCTTACTTGCTGCTTCTACCGGAATTGTTGGAGCGACTGTAGTTACAATGGGTCTTATAAGTCTTCCCACTCTCATAAAGCGTGGTTATGATATTCCGTTAGCAACAGGAACCATTGCTGCAAGTGGTACTTTGGGTGTAATTATTCCACCATCAATTCTACTAGTACTTCTCGCCGATACGATCAATAGCAGTAATCGAGGTGGAAGTCCCGTTGATGTTGGGCTAATGTTCCGAGCAGCTATGCTTCCAGGATTGATACTTGTTGCAGCTTATATAATCTACGTTATAATTGTAGCGAGAATTTCTCCCGAAAAAGCACCGGCAATGGATGACGAAAGCCTTGCAACATTCCGAAGACCGGGCTACTTTAAACGAATAGTGAAGGCATTTGTATTGCCGCTGTCGCTAATTGTTCTTGTTCTAGGTTCAATTTTTGCTGGTATTGCATCTCCCACTGAAGCTGCTGCTGTAGGAGCTTTGGGGGCTATTATATTAACGCTCTTAAATCGTGCGTTGACATGGGAAGTTCTAAAGTCTGTGATGACTCAAACCACCCATCTCACAAGTATGGTCTTTATGATTTTATTAGGTGCAACAACTTTTGCGTTTCTATTTAGAATTCTTGGAGGAGATGACCTGCTAGTTGAAACGATCAACCATCTGCAACTTTCCCCATATGCATTCCTACTCATAGTCATGATCATCCTCTTTATTGCAGGCTTCTTTATTGACTTTATTGAGATTATATTTATTATGATCCCAGTAATAACTCCCTTATTTAATCAATATGATATGGATATGCTTTGGGTCGGTGTGTTAATCGCACTTAATTTACAAACGTCCTTTTTAACGCCTCCTTTTGGCTTTTCACTATTTTATCTAAAGGGCGTCGCTCCTCCAAATGTATCTACAAGACAGATATATAGAGGAATAATTCCATTTGTATTAATACAACTAGTACTCATTATTCTTATTGTTGTATTTCCAGGACTAATTCGAATAATATAGAACTGTTCATAGCTAGATAGAAGCATTGAAATGTAGTATTATCTTCCAGATATTTTACCGAATTTTGTGCTATGGAAGAGAAACGAACAGATGTTAACGAATTGGGTGAATTTGGTTTAATTGACCATCTCACCAAATCCTTTACAATACAAAAAGAATCAACAGTCAAGTCCATCGGGGATGATGCAGCTGTGATCAACAATCAAAACTGGTTGACGGTCGTTTCGACAGATTCCTTAGTAGAGGGTATCCATTTTGATATGATGTACACTCCATTGAAACACTTGGGATATAAAGCAGTCAGTGTTAATGTATCAGATATCTATGCAATGAATGCAATACCGCAACAGATCCTTGTTTCACTAGCAATTTCAAATCGTTTTTCAGTAGAAGCATTGGAGGAATTTTATGCGGGTGTTCGTGCAGCGTGTGATCACTACAAAATAGATTTAGTCGGTGGAGACACAACATCATCCAATAAGGGTTTATTTATAAATATTACAGCTATCGGTCGTGCAATGCCAGAGCGGGTTACCTACCGAAGTGGCGCTAGACCCGGTGATATACTGTGCGTTTCTGGTGATCTCGGTGCTGCATACTTGGGTTTACAGATTCTTGAACGCGAAAAGATGCTTTTTCTTGACAACCAGAATGTGAAACCTGAGCTAAAAGAACACCAGCATCTCTTAGGTCGACAATTGAAGCCAGAAGCTCGAGGTGATATTATCGCATACATGGCAGAGAATGATATCTTTCCAACTTCTATGATCGATGTAAGTGATGGGCTTTCGTCTGAGATTTTACATATCTGTAAAGAATCAGATGTGGGAGTTTTACTAGAAGAAAGCAAAGTTCCAATTCACCCTGAGACGGAAAAAACAGCGATTAGTTTCAGCATGGATCCAATTACATGTGCATTAAGTGGAGGAGAGGATTATGAATTACTGTTTACAGTCGACTCCGGAGATCTAGACAAAGTACGAACGATGCCTGATGTATATATCATCGGTGATGTTGCAGACCCTTCATATGGGGCTATGCTAAAAACTACAGGAGGTAATTTTCACAAACTGACAGCTCAGGGTTGGAAGCACTTTGAAGAAGGAGAAAAATAGTTTGGAACTAAGCGAATGCCAAGGCTAAAGCAGAATCAATATCTTTTTCGGCGATTAAGCCTTTAATAAGATTATGTTTGGCCTCTGTGTTGCTAAAGTCATTTTTGAATCGAGTTTTTGCTTCTTGACAAGCCGAGTCCGAAGGCTTTTCTCTTTGTCCCGCCAAGAAAGCTAATTCGTTTCCAGTTAAGTAATCACTTTCGCGTATCTCAGTTGGTAATTGATCAAACCCTATACATAACTGCGTAACAGCTTGAACAATTGGAAACACATTGCTTCCACTTGCGCGAACATAATATGCCCTACCCATTCTACCCATCAGATCCATCTTGTGTGGATCCAACCGTCCATTCTCCTCAATAGCCTCTTCTCGAACATGTAATCTATGAATTTTACAAATTATCAAGTGACCTGCACCTCCATGTTCTCCTAATGGAATAATTTCGTCTACAGTACACTCCATACTAGCGGGCGATTCTAGTACCATAGGAACACTAACTACCTCTCCAGAAGTAGGAGTTAGTCCCGATTTATCAAACTCTGAAACATCACTTGGAAATTCAACGCTTGCAATAGCCATTTGACGAACGATTGAATAATCAACAACGTTAATTACCGCTTCAGGATTTGTTTTAAGATTTGCTAAGGTGTCCTTTGTCGTATTATTTGACACTCTACGGTTGCTAGAAAAAACAGCAATCGGAGGGTTACTACTAAAGACGTTAAAGAAACTATAGGGAGCTAGGTTTACAACTCCATCTGCATTTACCGTAGAAACGAAAGCAATAGGTCTTGGAGCTACCGCTCCCAAAAGAAATTGATGAAAATCTCTTGTTTCTATGTCTTCGGGGTTAATTATGCGCTTCTTATGATCCATTGTGATGATTGTTTAATTCAGCTTAAATATAGGAGAATCAAACCAATGCTTCAGCAGTTACCTCATCATAAACCTGAGTATAATATGCTTCATATTGTGGAAGAATACTATTGATGTGGAATTTGAGGGCAGTTTCATAAGCTCCTTTCTTCAGTTGATTGTGGAGCGTTTCATCTTTAAGTATAGCTAATGCATTCTTTGCCATATCATCAACATCCCCGACATTGGACAGATAGCCAGTTACTCCATGAATATTTACCTCGGGTAATCCTCCCGCATTTGAACTTATCACAGGTACTTCACATGCCATTGCTTCCAAGGCAGCCAATCCAAAACTTTCGTTTTCCGAGGGTATAATAAATAGATCTGAAATATCAAGAAGCTCTTCAACTGCATCTTGCTTACCTAGAAATCTTATGTCTTCGCATAATCTCAATTCCCGACACATAACCTCTAAGTTTCTTCTCTCAGGTCCATCACCAATCAAAAACAACTTACAAGGAATTTCCTTTTGGACTTTGGCAAAAACTTTGATGACATCCTCAACTCTTTTGACTTTCCTAAAATTGGAGACATGAGTCATGATCTTCTGGCCATTTGGGGCAATAGCCACCTTAAAATGGTTCTTATGTTGTTTCCTAAAACGTGAGAAATCAATGAAATTATAGATTACCTGTATCTCTTTCTTAATATCAAACGTATCTAATGTTTTCTGTTTGAGTTGCTGAGACACCGCTGTCACACCATCAGAACTATTGATACTAAACTCTACTACTGGCGCAAACGACGGATCATTACCTACTAAAGTAATATCTGTTCCATGGAGGGTAGTAATCACTGGTAACGCAATTCCTTTGCTCTTCAAAATCGATTTTGCAAGAAATGCAACTGAAGCGTGAGGAATGGCATAGTGCACGTGAAGTAAGTCTAGTTTTTCGTACAATACAACATCGACAAGCTTTGAGGCAAGAGCTGTATCGTAAGGTGAGTAGTCGAATAGTGGGTAGTCCTCTGTATTAACTTCATGAAAAAATATATTTTCGTGAAAGCTATTTAATCTAGCAGGTCTACGATATGTGATAAAGTGAATTTGATGGCCATTATCGGCAAGCGCCATTCCTAATTCAGTTGCAACTACTCCACTTCCACCAAAAGTTGGATAGCAAACGATGCCTATCTTCATTGTTTAAATTTTAAGTCTAGAAGTGTTTACATTAATTGAGTTGATTTCATCTCTTTTGTGTCATGAATGCGACAAGTTGATGCTATATTGGCAATAATATCTATTTGTGATTTTTTAACTCGACTACCGGCAAAACGTACAATACGTATGATATATATACATTCTGTAAACAATTGTTAAACTTAATTGTTTACACTGCTCATATAGCATTGAATTTCAAAAGATTAAAAACACTTCTTGCAAACAACACCATAAGTGGTAGTCTATTCCATCAAAGATATCGAAAATCTCTGCGGCATAAAAGCCCACACTTTGCGTATGTGGGAAAAACGGTATAACATATTGGTCCCCCAAAGAACAGAGACTAATATCCGATATTACACGGAGGAAGACTTACGACATGCCTTAAATATTTCACTGTTGTATCGCAAAGGTATGAAGATCAGCAAACTCGCTCGTCTCAATAAAGATGAAGTGCGAACAAGAGTTGCAGAGATTACAGAAGTCGATGACGCTTTCGAAAAGAGTTTAGACACCTTATCTATTTCAATGCTTGAACTTGACCAATATAAATTTGATCAGATTCTAAATAAGAATATCAAGCAAAACGGTTTTGAAGAGACAATGGAGACTGTAATCTATCCGCTTCTCGAAAAAATCAATCTAATGTGGGTTGCAGGGTCTATCAATGAGGTTCACGAGACTTTTGTTCTAAATATTATCAAGCACAAACTTATTGTGCAGATCGATAATCTGCCTACACGAAAGAAAAACAAAAAAGGTAGTTTTATCTTATATATTCCACCTGAAGAGTCTCAGTCCCTCTCTCTTTTGTACATGTATTACATTCTAAAAAGAGATGGATTCAGCGTTTTTTACTTGGGTGAAGATGTTTCGGTTAATCGATTAATTCATGCTTGCGAACTATTGGAGCCAGAATACGTTTTCACTATCATTAATGATGCATTCACTGAAACTCCGCTTCAACCTTACATTGATAAAATATGCGATAAAATATCCTCAACCATGCTAGTTTCAGGATACCAAGCGTTAAATCAATCAGTGGTGGCTAAGGAAAGCTGTAAAATTCTACCAGGCCTAGGTGACGTAGTAGAATTCACAAATTCGATAAAAAACAATATTTAACTAACAATAAACAAAAATAATTTTATGAAGAGTATAACAAAATTAAGCTGGTTATTTCTATTAGGACTTTTAGTTGTAGCATGTAAACCATCAGGTGATAAAGCTGAAACATCTGAAGCTGGAGAAGCTGCTGAAACATCTGGAGTTACATACAATGTAATGCCTGAAGGTAGTATGGTTTTGTGGATCGGATCTGGTGTAGGAAAACAACACAATGGAACTGTTAACGTCAGTAAGGGAGCAGTTTCAATGGAAGACGGTAAACTAACAGGTGGAAAATTCAATATGGATATGACTTCAATCGTTGTTAAGGATCTAGAAGGAGATAGAAAAGGATATCTTGAATCGCACTTAAAAGGCTTAGGAGATGACAATGCCAATGATTTCTTTAATACAAAATCTTTTCCAAATTCTACTTTTGAAATTACAAAAGCAACTCAGTTGTTAAATGATGAAAATGCAAACTATATCATCAATGGTAACCTTACCATTAAGGATGTAACTAAACAAGTTTCATTCAAAGCTCAAGTAAATGAAAATGACGGAATGATCTCTGTCACGACACCTCAGTTTACAATTGATCGTACAGAATGGGGTATCAAGTACGGTTCTTCTACATTTTTCGATGATCTAAAAGATAAAGCAATCGGAAACGATATAGGATTCCAAATTAATTTGGCTGCTAAGTCTTAATTGATTTCCCCTGATTAAAATCTAGACCTCGAAACAATAGTTTCGAGGTTTTTTTATGCCTTATCTGGTATGATTGCAGAATAACGCAAAGATTTTTACCAATTTGGATGAACTTGAAAACCTTTCTGTTCCTAGCAGAATTATAAGACTATGGAAAAGATACTAATTGCAGGAGGATCGGGATTAATCGGGCGTGAAATAATCCGCCAATTGGATTCTGAAGACTATATAATACATATTCTAAGTCGCTCTAAACATGAAAATACCGAGCGGGTCAAGTACTTTCAGTGGGACCTAAAGAAACAGTGGATTGAAGAAGGAGCAACTGAAGTAGATTTCATCATAAACTTAGCAGGTGCTGGTATTGCAGACAAAAAATGGACAGAAGCCAGAAAAATGATCTTGATTGATAGTCGTGTCCAATCGGCATCTTGTATTCAGAAAGCCCTTGAGAGTCAATCGTCCAAAGTTAAAGCGTATATTTCTGCTTCAGCTATTGGTTTTTACGGTGACTCTCGAGACCAGTGGGTCGATGAAACAAGCTCTCCTGCTGATTCTGGATTCTTATCAAAATGTACCGTTCAATGGGAGAAAGCAGCTGAAAAATTGGCAACAGTTGTCAATAGAGTAGCAATAATTCGTATAGGAATCATACTGGCAAGTGACGGTGGAGCATTTCAAAAAATGATGATTCCTTTCCAATTTCGAATGGCAAGCTATTTTGGTGATGGATCAATGTATTATTCTTGGATTCACATTGAAGATATTGCTAGGACTTTCATACATGCCTTTAGACAAAATGATATAAGTGGTGTATTCAATGGTGTAGCACCGGAAGTTGTGACGAATAAGAAGATGGTGGAGACTATCAAGGACGTCAAATCTGGATGGTATCTTTTAAACCCAGTTCCAACTGCTGCCCTACGTCTTGCGATGGGTGAAATGGCTGATGTCGTACTTACTAGCAACCGAGTGCAATCTGAAAAAATAGTAAAAGCAGGTTTCGAATTTAAATATCCAAAGCTAGAGCCTGCAATTAGAGCACTTCTCAGGAACTAGCTAGCACTATTTCGTAATATGACTGGCACACTCCCTGCCTATTTATCTAATATTCGCTGTAAATTTGCCGCAAGTAAGTGATTAGTTAACATAGCAATATGATATTTCCTGTAGGTGATGAAAATGTAATTGGAGGGGCAAAACCATACGTCACTTACACCTTTATAGGTCTTAATGTCTTAGTATTCTTGTACTCGATTTCATTGGGTAACAACATTGGAGAATTCTATCAAGCTTATGCTACTATTCCGTTTCAAATCATGGAAGGCAATGGTTGGCTGAGCCTACTAACTAACACATTCTTACATGGTGGGTTAATACACATCGCAGGCAATATGCTTTTTCTCTGGATATTTTCAGATAATGTTGAAGCAGTTCTGGGTAATATTTGGTTCATCGTATTTTACTTAGCTGGTGGAATCTTTGCTTCACTAGCACACGTTGCTTTTAACCAAAGCAGTATGATACCATCACTGGGCGCATCAGGAGCTTTATCAGCAGTCATGGGTGCATACCTTGTGTTCTTTCCACAGTCAAAAATCAAAGTACTCGTTATCTATATTTTCCGAAATGTCTACATTTCAGCGCTCTATTTTCTTGGTCTATGGTTTATATTCCAAATCATTTCATCTCTTTGGGCTAGTAATGATCCCAATAGCCCTGGTACAGCTTGGTGGGCTCACATTGGTGGATTTGTATTTGGTTTGGTTGTTGCGCTTGTGCTTAAGAAACTTCGAATTATCGAACCTAAATTCTTCTATAAAAGAACTTAAATATGCCACTATTTCTAGAAGGTGTTGGATTTGGATTAGTACTTGCTGCAATGTTGGGCCCCATCTTCGTAGTGTTAATGCACAGTTCGATCAAGCGCGGTTCAAAGGCCGGTTTCGCTGCTGCTTCAGGAATATGGATCAGTGATTTAAGCTTCATTATACTCTCTTATTTGTTTGTTTCAAAACTGATCAGCTGGGTTGATAATGACGATTTTACTTTTTGGAGTTCGTTAATTGGTGGACTTATTCTATTGTTTTTCGGAATAGTGACGTTCGTTCGAAAATCAAACTTTAATGAAGAAAGTCTATATGCTTCAATACCCTTAAAAGAATGGTCAGCCTTTTTTATAAAGGGTATTCTTGTGAACACTGTCAACCCCTTCACATTCGTATTCTGGATCGGTGTAATGACCAGCAATGTAATCGGTCGGAATCTGAGTTTGGCAGAAACGATAGAGTTCGTAGGGGCTATATTTCTTACGATCGTTTTTACAGACTCTCTTAAAGTTCTTTTAGCAAATCGTATTAGACACTATATCAATCAGAGAACTTTTAGCTTGATCAGTAAAGTTGCTGGTATTGGGCTAATTGGATTTGGTGTCTACCTACTTTATCTCTCTTATTCTAGCGCTGGGTAATTACCTGAGCATTTAAAACAACTTAAATATTCACCATACATTATTGATATTTCCTTTTGTTAACCTATCTTGGGTAAAAACTAAACTATGAGTCAACCTTCAAAAACTCTTGCTTGGATTTCTTATGGCCTACAAGGATTTTTATCTCTTGCTTTTGCAGCAGGAGCCATCAGTAACATTCTAAAATTTGAAAGTGCTGTCAAGGCAGCGGAAGACATGGGTTTCCCTGACGGATCGGTTGTTATTTTAGGTATTATTCTATTGGTTGCTGTAATACTCTATGCTGTTCCTCAAACTTCAGTAGTTGGAGCTGGATTTATTACCGCTTGGTTGGGAGGAGCTGTTGCTACCCACATGATTCACAGTGATACGTTCGGAATGACGATCATGCCTGTGATATTTGGAATTCTTATTTGGTTAGCAATTTGGCTGCGCAACATGGACCTTCGCAAAGTCTTTCCATTGCAATCGTAAAGACTACTGGTTCAAACTTTATGTAAACCATTCGTTTTCTTTCCCGGATAATTGATTTAGTGACGGGTTGAATATTTGTGGTTATATAAAAAGGGTTATCACCATGAAGGTGACAACCCTTATTTATCTAGCAGTAGTATTACCTACTGCTTTCAACTATTACTGCTTATTGTTTGATGACTGCAGTTGTAGATACTTGGTTACCTTGGATAACCTGAATCATATACTGACCTGCTGTAAGTTGGCTCAAATCAACTTGATTTGCACCTTCTTGAATCATCATGTTCATTACCGGTTTACCAGTAATATCTACCACTCTTACAGTAGCGTCTTGAGTTGCTTCAACTTGCACAAATGCTTCCGTTACGGTAGGGAAGATTCTGATATCGTCCGCTTCATTGAACGCTTGTCTGATATCTGAGTAAGCGAATTGTCCATCGTGGTCAACTTGCTTTAATCTATAGAAATTGACTCCAGCTAGCGGCTGCTCATCTGTGTAATTGTACACCATCAATCGATTTGTAGTGCCATTTCCGTCAACTTTTCCTATTGAGCTGAAGTTCTTACCATCTTTAGATCGCTCAATTGAGAAATGATTGTTATTTAGCTCACTTGCTGTTTTCCATACAAGTTCGTTTTCTTTGTTCAATGTTCTGATGTTGAAAGAAGTAAGTTCGACAGGGAGACTAGCAATTGGAAATGGAGTATCTGCGGTAGCATTTGTAGTTTCGCCATCAAGTGCATTAGGCCCACTAAAAGACCAGTCCGCTATATCAAAACCTCCAGTAGTTGGTGTATCAATATTTGTTCTATACGCCCATCCATCCAAATATTCCCATGGCTCTCCTGTACCGTCAGTATCTATATCTCCAAATAGATCAATAACAGAACCATTTTCAAATAATTCGATTGCATCATCACCATTGATATTAGCTGCACTAGATGTATAATCAGGTGCAAAACCAAAAAAAGCAGTAAATCCTGTACTTTCAGAAGCTACATAAATGTGAGACCCTGCAGTCGCTGCTACAGCTGGAAATGTGAATTCCTGACCATCCGATCCACCACCATTATTTGCAAAACCAATACCATATATTGAAAGATCAGCAATATCTTGACGAATGTACAATTCAACCATTTTGGGAATTCCTCCGCTTAATGGTCCATCCATTACCCCAGAAATTACAATTTTAGCATCTTGGGCCATAGCACCAAAACTAAGTCCAACAAAAAGCAAAAGTAAAAGTAAAGTTTGTCTCATATCTCAGGTTATATTCTTTTGCAAAGTGGCACAAATATAAGACTCGCTTTTCTTTAAATACCGCAGTTTTGTATGACCTATATGTTAAATGTCGGAGAATACATGAGAAAACTCTATGAGTCACTACTCTTGACGGTCAACGTCGTAGTAAAACTTGTAATACGTTCCCTTCTCATCTTCACCGCGTTCCGCTCGAGATCTGTCTCCATGAATATAGACACTGAAATTCTTATCCAACTTCAATATCGATCTAAAAATCTTCGAAGTTTTCTTAACAGCAGGTCTTGAAATATCAAAGTTTGTAGGTACTTCGACTTGGTGTTCGTTCGCAAACGTCTCTTCAAATGCGCGATACCCTTCTACCAAGTTTTCTTTATTTAAAACTGCTTCCTCAAAACTTCCTTTATCGAAACTTTCATTCGTTCGGAAGTAGTCAGCTGATTTGTTTAGCAATTCCATTTGATCCGAAATATCAAGTTCCAACTCTTGTGTAATTGGCGAATCAATAAAATTCTTAGCCATATGCATAGCTACCTTGGTTTGATAGAAGTTATTCTCCATCGGCTTTAAACCCAAAAATGTATCCTTCCAAAACCTCGCATCTTCTCCCTTGCTTCGATGATCTGTTATGAGCACTTCATAACCTTCTTCACCATGGATATTGAACACAATACAAGACTTATCAACCTTTCCAGTATCGTAACCGAAATCTACTGAAACTTCATAATGCGATTCTTTGTGGTTAAACTTCAAAAATGAAGATTCTTGTTCCGATTTAAACATACCCACTGCATCCACATACTGCTCGCCAATTTTTACATTTTGAATATATGCGACTGTCAATTCTCCCTCTAGAATCTGCGGATGAACACTTGCTTCATAAAGTAATTTTGCTAGGTTGCTTGAATCATCAACAAAGGTGGATCGATCAACAAACATTTCATTCACTATGGAATATGCTTCATTCAATTGAAGATCCTCTTTGTGCGAAAATTCAAAATACTCTTCCATTTTGACAGCAGAAAAAAGATATTTATGTAAGAATTCTTCAGCCGAGACAGGCACAAAAGTCAATCCACTCGATAATCTCAAGCTTTGAGCTTTTCCTCTATTTCCAACAAAATGTGTGATGATATGCGATATATTACTTTCGCTAAAGTCTAATTTTTCCATGCCGCGAATTTATAATCTTTTTTGCTGATTAGTTTCACTTCATTGTATCTAACATCTGCTAATTTAATAGCCTTTTTGATCCTTTCGTTTCACTTTTTTCATATTAGTCTAACCAAAACTGACTATTTGTGCATCTATCGATATATATACACCGTACGTGTATTGTCTTTGATCGATCTAGGACTGTTTTACTTATAACACTATAAATCAGTCTCATATGAAAAATTACTTCTATCGAGGAGCATGGGCCGAGATGCGCAGTACCGCCCTCTCTGTCGGCTTCGTTTTATCGCTGAGTTTTGTGCTTTTTGCATTTAAGTATACTACAAATCCGCGTCCCTTTGTTATGCCTGACGGTCTTGAGTGGGAAGAAGGAGAAGTGTATATAACTCCTGCCATTCCCAAAGCACCAACATATACTCCTCCCGTGAAAATCCATGAACCAAAAGCTAAGGAACCGCTCATTCCTGATGACTTCATTATTGATGATTCAGACGATGGATTTCTGGATGACCATGAAACATTCGAAGATCCCGTTTTTGAAAATCAAGTCTTTAGCAATGGCTCTTCAAATCAGAAAGCCGCACCAATGGTAGCGCCAGTTATTACGACTAAGGACGATGAAATCTTAATAAGAGCACAGCAAATGCCTCTTTTCGGAGACTGTAGTGACATTGTAGACGAAGGTCAAAGAGATCTTTGCTCGACCAAAGCTGTCCTTAGTTTCATCAGAGATAATATTAAATATCCTGAAATAGCTAAAGAAATTGGTCTTACTGGGAAGGTTATAGCAAAGTTTGTAATTAGTAAGACAGGCGAAGTCACAGATATTGAAATCCTTCGCGATCTAGGCGCTGGAACGGGAACTGAAGTATTAAGAGTTTTGAACAAGATGCCGGATTGGAAACCTGGGAAGCAGAATATGAGACCCGTGCGAGTCCAAATGATTGTGCCGGTCAAATTCGATTTGCAATAACAAAAAATCCCGAACGATAAACTAGTTCTCGTTGACGAGATATATTGTTCGGGATTCTATTTCATGGTTATTTATGTTATGGAGCTTCCCCTTCGGGTCCCTATGTTACAGGCTCGCCATTCGGCTCGTCCCTGTCCGGATATCGACTTCGTCGTTACCTTTCACAGCGGTAAGCCATTGGTAAACTCTATTCAATCAGATCGGCAGTCCACTGCATACTAATGTCTTGTCCTAGTTCATCTTCAAAATTCAAATAGAAGTTAAATCTATCACCTTCCTTATAATCGTAAAACTCTCCTTCTCCGAGAGATAATTTAAAATGTTCGTAAAGACATCCGACACTATAATCCGTTGTATTCAAGACATTGGTCTTATTCAAAACCGTATATCGTAAGTTTTCATCATTATTAACAAGAAAGTAGATTTCTCCTTGCTCAAGGTTTGATTGATCTCGTAGCTGTATAACAAATTGGAACCCTCCAGTAATAGAGATTGTATAATTCTCCCTATCTACAATAGGTCCACCAAAATCTAAATCAGTAGAAGGTCGGTCAATCCACCTCGCATCGTAGATTTCCGGCGGTGAAGTATCTTCTAGTTGTTCTTCAACTATGGATTCCTTTTCGCATGAAAACATCAACACTGTCAATGCTAGCAAAATTAATTTTGTAAATTTCATATGCGTTCTTTTTTATTGGTACGCTGACTCTCTAGAAAACGTTGCACTGTTTATATAGAAATTTCAAAAGTAGACGAAATTAGTTTCATGAAACTCATTCTACTAAATCAGCAGTCCATTGCATAGTCGTCTCTTGACCGAGTTCATCTTCAAACCTAAGATAGAAATAGTATTTATCACCTGGCTTTAAATCATAAAAAACACCTGATCCCAAGGCAATCTTAGGTACACGGAAGTAATAACCAAATGAACCTTCCTTGAAATCAAGAATGATATCCTTGCTCAAGAATGTCTCTCGAAGAGATTCATCATTATTGACCAACATGTATAATTCCCCTTCAGTAATATTTGTTTCGTCTCTGACTTTTAGAATGTACTGGAAACCGTCGCTAATTGTCAATGTATAGTTCTCCCCATCAATAATTGGTCCTCCTATATCATTCTCATAAAAAGGGCTATCAATCCATCTGAAATCATAAATCTCTGGCGGTGAAGTATCGTTAATCGGGTCTTCAACGACAACAGGTTCCTCTTCACATGAATACAAACCAACTAGTAATAGGATTGCAAAAATTTTGGATAATTTGATCATAACTCTTTGATTTAAATAAGTGACAAGAAAGAATTCGAAAACGATGCAAAAATTACCCAAAAAACAAGGTTTTATTGCCTTTGTTCAATAAGACCACACCCTTAATTTCTATCTAGTATTTGCAACTGGTGTTGAAAGATAATGCGTCTTTTGAGCTTGACTCACTTTATTATTTCGTATGTAAGACTGAGGTAATAACCGCGTCCTTCAGAAGGTATAATTCCAGGACCTGGATAGCCTGTCGCTCGCCTCGTGAAATACTCAACATTTGACATATTATTAATCATAAATTGCGCGCTTATTCTTCGATATCTATATGATATTGTAAAGTCAAAAACCCCATATCCCGGAATAGGACCAATAATTCCATCCCTCAAACTGTTTGCGGCAGCAACATCTGAATTCTGTACATCCGTAAACTGTTTTGAAATTCTACCGTACTGAAGACTCGCAATCAACTGCTTCCAGCCCAAAGAAAACCCACTTTTCAGATTTAAGAAAGGAACAAACTCAACAACCTTACCTTCAACATTTACCTCTTCTGAACTTAGATACCTTGCATCTGTCAATGCTGTGTTTAAGAAACCTTTTGCTTCCCAATTGCTATCCGGAAATCTATGTTTTGATAGATTATACTCTACAAGTGTTTCTAGTCCTGAAATCAAAGCGACCCCTATGTTCTTTCGCACACGGTTAGCCCGATCATCGAGCACAATACCAATCCTATCTGCATAGTAAATACTATAAAGACTTGCATCGTAAGAAAAGTAATCACCAATAGCCCCTCGAAGTCCAAAATCTGCCGTAAATCCACTTTCATCACTTATTTTTGGATCAATTATAAAAGTGGGATTGACCGTTCTTATATCTGAAAAGGTAACAGATCGATAGTTTTGACTGATGTTTCCGTAGTACTCTAATTTTCTGTTTGACTTATATGAAATTCCTACTCCAAACAGAGGAAAAAATCGTTCAAGTGCTCGTTCATCAGTCAATGTCTGATTACTAATGGGATTGCCTGCAAGATCGTAATTAATTGCCTGATATGAGCCTTCAATTCCTGTTCGTATGTACTCAAACCTAATCCCTGGTGTTATAGATAATTTATCGCCTAGGTAGATGATATCTTCAGCAAATAAACTTGCGTTGAAATTAGGGAAAGTAAAAGAAGATTGTATCGGATACGCCGGATAATCCGCACTATAAGAATTAAAGTCGGCGTCACTACCGGTAGATCCCGCACCTTGTATTGCTGTATTTCTTGCAGCATAAACTTTGGTCCCTATCAGCAAAGTCTGCTTGACTCGAGAGCCAACGATGCTTCTTAAATACTTTGATTCCAATCCAATATTATTGAATTCACCAATCATGAGGTCTCTCGGACTAATATAATTGCCAGACAAATCTTGTTCATCCAATGCTGTTATAGGATTCGAATTGATATCAATAGGGTTTCCTCTATATCCCACTGCAGATCGGCTCGCGTCCAAGCCAAAAAGAGAAACAGAAAGCTTATCTCCTCCACTAAACTCATTCTGATATCTGACATTATATAGATTCCAATCTACCGCAAACCAATTTCGTACACGTGTACTTTGCCTCGGATTTTGAATGAACTGAGAATCTGTTAGTCCGCCAGCCTGTTGAGCCAAATAATCTGAACTTGTGAGCTCAGCTTGAATAAAAGATGTGCTGTTGATCTGATATTTCATTGAAATAATCCCTAAAAGATTCTCATACTCCGAATTACTTCGATAACCATCACCTGCTTTATAATTAAGATGCGCATTGACCGAAAATTTCTTCTTATTTATCCCCGTGTATAGGTATAAGTTTCTAAAACCAAACGAGCCAATAGTCTGACTAGCTCTAATGTGGAACGTATTGAAGTTGGGGATCTCACGCAAATTAAAATTTATTAACCCTCCGAATTGCGTTCCATACTGCAAAGAAGCTGCTCCACGAATTACTTCGATATCCTCAAGTGCTTCAGGTGGAGGCACGTAATAACTTTCAGGATATCCGAGCACATCAGCACTAATGTCATAATGATTTTGGCGTGTATTGAAATTGGAAGTTCGGTTGGGATCTAGTCCTCGTCCACCTATGTTCAACTGCATTCCACCGTCGTTACCCTCATAAATATTGAGTCCTGAAACCTTCGCATAAATTTGCCTTCCATTATTATTCGCCAGATTTGCTACTGTATTCTCTAGGGAAACTATTTCCACTTTTTTCCCAGACATAATTGTCATTCCACGTGTATCAGTAAGTTGCTTTAAGCCAAAAAGCTCTTTCCTTCGGGCTTGTATCGTCAGTGCTTCCAAGCCTATTTGTAAAGGCCTCAATTCAACAATAATATCTTTGGACGCCGTGAAAATTGTGTCGTACTTTGTCTCATAAGACATACTGAAATATGCTAAAACTGTAGGAAAGCGTTGAATCGCTATTTCAAATGAACCTTGCTCACCAGCTTGAATGCTTCTATTCTCAGTAAGATTAAATATCTCTACGGAAGCGACTACTTTATCAGTTGTAGAATCTTTGCATGTACCTGAAATGATCTTTTGGCCATGAGCCAAACAAGAGCTCACGAAAATCAAGCATAATATGACGCCTAGTTTCTTATTCATAAGGCAAAATCCATTTCTTCGTTTTCCAAGATTCAGACTCACTTGCTAGATTGGTTGACGGATCGATAAATCTTTTTGAAGGGCTACCATTGACTGAAACATAGCTATCAACGTAAACTTCCACATTGCTATGTCCCTGTGCATCAAAATGTTTTTTCAAATGATGTGCATACTGAAGTATTAAATCTGGCTGCGTAGCCATCTGCTTTTCTTGCAAGGTTGTTAAGAAATCTTCGTTCTGAACAGAAAACCAGTTTGATGAATCCTTCCCTTTAATCCTAAAGACGGTATAACCGGTCTTTTCCATCAGCATAACTCGCCACGAAAACCTATATCCCTGTTCGTGCCAAAAAAGATGGTCTGGATACATCAAATATCGCCAGGGAAATAATAAATGAAAAGCCAGAAAAAGAATGACAATACTTTTATAGAATTGCGGGATAAGAGCCCTCTGACGTTCTGAATCTTTCGTCTCTTTTTTGGCAACGCTTCTTAAAATGTATCTCCTTACATAGTCGATCATTTTCTGATGGTAACTTGCGTCAAAAAAGATCATTGTAGCAACGATCATGACATACGGAAACATCCCAATGTTGAAAAGTAGTGCTGTCATACCGTGAAACAATAAAACCGACAAAAATCCTAGTTTTCTCCATCTTGGGGATATTAACAAAAACACAATTCCCAGATCGTAAAGCATACCACTCCAGCTAAATAAATAATGAACAATGGGTTCATCCAAAAAAGATCCGATGATTGGTAGGTGCGATTTACTAGTTAACCAAATAGATAGAGGTTTAGCTTCAAGCAGCCAATCACTATTAATCTTAGCAAGTCCAGCATAGATGTAAACAATAGCTAAAAGCAATTTAATAGCGTCAATTGTCCATTTTGGTACCTCTCTATTTACTGCCTTATTTCCTAGATGTGTATCGAGTGAAAAGTAATTGGATAAGGGAAGGAAGAATAATAAGAAACTCAGAGATGAAATGAAGTAGTAATGGTTGAGATATGTCGTCACATCCATCAACTCAATGTAAGTAAAACTGAGAAAGAAAATTCCCATCATCCATCGATATCGATAACCTAGGATGATACCCACTGAACTACAGATACCAATTCCAAACAGACAATAAGTCCATAATCCTGGTACTTGCACAAAATCAAAGCCCCAATAAGTAAAATGAAATTCTGGCTCTAAATACAGTTTTTCGATCCATCCTTTAGACCAAAATCGAATTAGGCTTATTGCCATCAAACATCCAAAAGCTATTCGAAAAAAAGCGAGTGGTGCAGCAGAGGTAAGCGTTTGATTGTAGTTTTTCCATTTTGCCTCAATCCCCATCTGCATCTACGTAATCCACCTGAATATTTAGTAGTTGTAACATGTCAACCTTGAAAAGTATGACCAACTTCTGCAATTCGTCATAAGTAGCTAACATTTTTGAATTGTCAACTTCAGTCATTCTCTGCAAACTCGAATCTAGCTCATCAATAGCAGTAAAAATATGATCAAACTGACTTGAAATCCTTGTATGAAGGCTCTCTGACCCAATTTTACTATCAATAGTTTGCACATATGAAGCAAGCGAGCGCTGATCTTGGCCGTTCCCATCAGACTTTCCATAGTAAAAAGAAGAAAGTGATTCAACAGCATCTCGAAGCAATACTTGATTGATATCTTCCGCATATATAGCTTCTACATTTTGGGGTAGCAGTCCACCACTAAAAACACCTGCTGGAATACCGACTTTAGCTGCTCTAACGTGTTTTTCAAGATAATAAATGTAGTCATTGACCATCTTATCAACGCTAGCAGTTGCGGAAGATCCAGATTTATTGATAAAAGCTTCACGATAACTTGTCGACCAATCTTCAATTACGCTCGTTGTTCGTTGGATTAACTCGCTGATCAATTCTATGAGATATGCCGTCTTCTCAAGATCTAAATATTGAACAGCTTGCTCAGAACTAGCAACTCTGAAAAGTAGAAAATCGATTGCTGGAAAACCTTGCGCTACATAGTTTGAAGGAAGTATAAGATTGAATTCTTGGGACTCTACGTTCGCTAAAATTTTAACTGTGTCAGTTGGGTAAATGTTGGTATAATTAATTAATTGAATTTCTTCCGCTTTACCAATATTAAACTGTGCGGCATATTGCCAGAGTCTATAAGTTTGGATATATGCTGAACGGAGGCTATCCAGAGATTCAGAATTTCGCTCTTCTTGGAATTCTTTCACCCAAAACTCCATCTCGCTAAGTCCATTCCGATAAAATTCATAGGCTGGAATGATCAGGTTATCTGCCCATTCCTGAAGTAGAATCGCCCTATTGAAATCATCAGTAGTTTCTTCATGCGAATCAGCACATGAATAAAGAGTCGAGGCTATGATAACAATAAATAGAAATCTATAAATCATCCTGACTTAATTTGCAGCTTGTGAAAGAGTGAAACTAAATTTTGACGCAATAAACTCCGACCATTTATCTAATGTTGCAGATTCTACCGACCAAAAACCATCATTTGCAGTAAGTTCTGTTAAAATCGTTTCTACATCCTCACGAGAAATATATGGTTCGACTGAAGATGACTGTCTTGTAAACTGCAGGCTATATATGAACCCATATCCTTCAGAAAGATCATGAAAAGCTGTTCCCAACTGACCATTCTCTTTAGCAATCTTTCCTTGTTGAAGATAATACACCGCGCGGATACCAATCAATTCTGAGATTAAAGTTCTAAGTTTAGCAACAGCTATGTCTCTTTCTTCATAATTGCCGGCAGAAATCGCCGCTCTTCCTAGTTTGAAAGTCTCAAAAATATCTTTAGCGACACCTGTAAAATCTTCGTCGTTATCAACACGCAGCAAATACTTATGCAAAAAATCATCGCAAGCGCCTTGGCCGATGGGATCTAACGCATTATCACAGCCACCAAATAAATAACCGTAAGCTTCATCCCAATAATGTTCCATAGCAGTATAAGGTTTACCGTCTACCGTAACTCCTTCATCATTATCGCTGCCATTCGTTCCGTCATCTAGCCTTGAAACACTTAGGTAATGATTCAAGATCTGATCAACCATTAATGCTCCGATCATCGACTTTACGACAGCTTGATTATACTCGAGGCCTTTCTTATTCACATATCTTACAGATGATCCATCTGCTATCTGACCTGCTTGACCAATGTCTGCTAATTCATTTTTGAGGGCATAGACATCCGTAACTTGTCTATTTATCCATGTTTCGAAATCCTCCTTGATGGCAGCAGAAGATGTGGAATTAGCCAAAAAGAAATCAGCTGAAGCTGCAACCTTAGAACGTATGCTTTTTGTACTTTCATTTAGTACCTCTGAGGAGAATGGATCTACGTCGTTTCCATCAGCGCTCTGATTCGCAAATATTTCTAGTAAGGTTTTCGCATTTGCATCTGGATTTGCCAACATCGAAGATAATTCATCAGCCATCTTAATTCTGATCGTTTGGCCGCTAAAATCTACCGTTGAAGAGCCGCTCCGAGAAAATTCATATGTGGCGGGAACATTCAGTTTGGGTGTTTGCTCACAGGCAAAAAAAGTAATAGAAGCTAGTAAACATAGAAGACCGAGTAGACACTTCATAAACTATTTGTATTAAGACTAATTCTAAATAGCGCAAATGTATACTATGAAAATCTTATCTCATAAACTCTCCCTCAATATTTTTTTTCTTTGACAAAATGACGACAATTGAACAAAACTTCCTTTACTTACAAATCAAAAAT
>CBFHTK010000016.1:35158-46298 GCA_965658745.1 Saprospiraceae bacterium
GCCAATACAGTATACTGATAATCTAAAATAGCATCATTGGATTCGATGCTTGTGAAACCTGAATTTGCCAAATCCTGTTCAAGTTGAAATAATGGTACTCGATACTCAAGTGAAGGTGCTTCGACTGGTAATTGTCTACTTTTAAAATCAACAATGAGAATCTTGCCACCTTCTGGTAAGACTTCATATAGTTGCTTCAAGTATTCGATACGATTTTCAATGTATCCAATCGTATTTATGATCAAGATAATATCTACCTCGTCTTTTTCAATCTTTGCGTCTGACGGAAGAGCTAATCTTGTTTCCAGTTTAGTCTGCATTTCGGAACTAAGATTTTGCTTGAAGCTCTCAATAATCTCAAGCATACGGGGATCAATATCAATAGCAATGACTGACGCTCCTCTTAGTAAAAGTCTAAAAGAAAAAAATCCTGTTCCAGCTCCGATGTCAGCAATCTTAAATTCTGATACATCTCCTAATAGGTCTATTACATCAGAAGGTCTTTGCCATACATCTCTACTCTTGTTTGCTTGAATTTCTTTCTCCCACTGGTTTTCGTCTGAGGCTGCTTGCTTAGCACTTGGTATAACAGGGTCTTTGCACGCAAAAGCACTCAAACACAAAAAAGTAAAAATGAGATATTTCATACGACAAAAATATACAAAGAAATTGACTGCCTACTCCAAATCTTCGCGGCGATCTTATTATCGCCATACATTATTAGACTGACGGCAGATTTTAAAGGACAAATGGTATAAATAGATTCGGATGTTTAATTTTGTGTTTAAATTACCTTTATGGCACGAAGAAAATTGGAAAAATTTGCAGATGTACGTTCGTTCCCGAATGTATATGAGAATTTTCACCCGATGATTCCGGAATTAAGAGGGGAAAATGCTGAGATTGTCGAAATGAAAGGGCTATGGGCCCAAAAACACTTCAAAAATAATAACCCCATTACTCTTGAATTAGCTTGCGGTAGAGGAGAATATACACTTCAACTAGCTCGAAAATACCCCAATCGAAACTTTATCGGTGTTGATATCAAAGGAGCGAGAATTCACCAAGGTGCCACCATAGCTTTGGAAGAAGGTCTGGATAATGTCGCCTTTCTACGGATGAAAATCGAGAAAATTAATAATTTTTTTGAGCCTGGTGAAGTACAAGAAATATGGATCACTTTTCCCGATCCTTTTTTACGCGATAGTAAGGACAATCGCAGATTAACGCACTCAAGGTTCTTAGATAGTTATAAGGCCATGTTGGCAAATAATGGTGTTGTCCAGCTAAAGACCGATAGTCCAGAGCTATACCAATTTACTATGGAAGTTCTAGAAAGTTATGAGAGTGTTGAAGTGCTTTACCAAAACGAAGACATCTATGCTGCACCTCTTGACTTTCCAGATCTTGAATTCAAAACGTACTACGAAAAGAAACATCTATTGGACGGTCGAAAAATACGCTATGTTCGATTTAAATACGTTTAATAGTCAATGGAAGAAACAGACAAATCTCGCTTACTCTTTGTTTTGTAAGTCCAACAGTTCTAGTCTTGCTTTCTTGTAATCTTCTTTGAATTTCAAGGCATTTTCAAAATCTGCAATAGCTTGTTCTTTTTTACCCATAAGCTTATAAGTAAGACCACGATAAAAATACCCTAAATGGTTTGCTGGCTCTAATCCTACTAAGATTTCAAATTGTTCCAATGCTGCCTCAAGTTCTCCAATTTCGATATATAGAATACCGGCATTAAGAAACGCTGGCGAGTAACTTGGTTGAAGCACATTAATTTGACGGTATAATTCAAGTGCACCAGGAACATTATCGTGATTTTGTTGGAAAAATGCCATTGAATGCAGTGAATTGACTTCATCAGGAGCTACCGTCATTGCATTTTTGAGATATTGTTCCGCCAAAGCTGGGTCGTCTTCCTCGTATAACTCACCTAGTAACAAATATGCATCTACGACTTCCGGGTCGATTTCCACTACTTTCTTAAATGCCGCCTTTGCCCTTTTAAAATCGCCTTCTGATTGCATGAGAAGTCCCATCAAAAAATATGCTTGCGCATTCTGATTATCCTGCTCTAGAACCTTGTTCAAAGTCTGTACTGCTTGCTGATTTTGCATCAGCGTTATGGATAGCTCAGCATACTTAAGAAGAATATCCAAATTCTGTGGAAAACGCTCAGTAGCTAATCTCAGAGTTTGAAGTGCCTGCTTGGATCGATAGTAGCTCATAAATACATCTGTAAGATGCACGTAGTACCTTGGTTGAAGACTATCGAGTTTCATCGCATTATACATATCGGCAATAGCATTGTCGTATGCCTCCACCTCAGCGTAAGCTACCGATCTATCAAAATAGACTTCTGCATCATCAGTACCTGCAAGAATTACTTTTGTTAGTTTATCAATAGATTCGATTCCCGTTGTTTCATCTACTTCTGAATTATCTTCAACCTTAGTTGGCCCTTTACAAGAGGATACGCTTAGTGCAAACCCTACAAAAGTTCCCAACAGTAGTAATCCTATGAAATATTTGATCGATACTCTTGCTCCATTTATTTTCATGTCACAAATATGATAATTCCTCTAGAGATGAGAACAGTAAATCCTATATCCATATAACGCCATAAGGACAGAAGTTTATTATTCGCGCAATATCAAACGAAAAAAGACCCATACTACAAGGGTAGCTGAGTCTTTCTATCTTTAACTAACACTGTAAAAGTTTCAGCGCTTATTTGTCAATTATCTTTTGAATAAGTTACCCAAAGACTTGAACCCTATCTGAGCAACATCGTCCATAATACTTCCATCACCATCTCTATCTAGAATACGTTCAAAAATTGAAGCTTCCGGATTTCTTTGTACTTGTGCTTGTGTTGTTCCCTTCAAGAGGTCAAAAATTCCTCCTGCATCAAGATTGTTGCTTTGCTTTTGCTTCCCTAAAGTCCCCATTACTAGTGGTGCCAATTTCATCATTAACGAACCTACGTCCATTGCATCAAGACCAGTTACTTTAGAAATATTCTGTACTACATTACCCTGCTTGCTTCCCAAAAGATGCTTCAAAATTCCAGCAGAATTCAACATGTTACTATTTTGCGGAACAGTCATCCCACTCAAAAGACCGACAGCATCGTCAAGAATACTTCCATCATGATCACGTTCTAGTGCACCTACTAGGCCTTTAGCTCCTTCTGGCGTAGCAGCATTTCTGCTCAATGCATTAACCAAAACAGAAAAAACACCATCAGCTGCAACCGCTGTTTTCTGAGGATCTTCACCACCGATAGATTTTGATAAATAACCAAGTAATTGCGGCTAAAGTTGAGACTCCAAAGCCTCCATCAAATTTGTCATATCAAAATATTTTAAAAAGTAAATAATTTGTGCACTATACTACTCTATGACTATTAAAATCAGCGAGGACACACCAAATGCAACTAGAAATATCAAAAAAAAATTCCAAGATCAAGATAATAAATAATTTTAGGAATAGTTTTTGATTAACAATTAAGCAGGACGAGAAGTCATATCATGATTAGTCAAGATATATGATCCACACTTAATCAGGTAGTCAGATGATTTCTCCTTTAATTAAAGATCAAAAACCGAATAAATGATAAATAAAATTAGTTATCTACTCCTTCTGCTTTTTACCGCCTTAACAATCGATGCGCAAGAAATTGCTGAGGACTACATCAATCAGTTTGGTCCAATCGCAGTCTCGGAAATGAGTAGAACAGGAATTCCTGCCAGTGTCAAATTAGCTCAAGGCTTGTTAGAATCTGATTGGGGTAGAAGTGAATTGTCACAATTTGCGCATAATCATTTTGGAATTAAGTGCGGAGGCTCTTGGGAAGGAAGAACGTATTACAAGGTTGACGACGATTATGACAAAAAAGGTAGATTGACCGAAAGTTGTTTTAGGGTTTTTGCAGGAGATGAAGCATCTTATATCGCGCACTCCGAATTTTTATTGCAAAATCAGCGTTATGGCTTTCTATTTGAATACGATGCAACAGATTATAAAGCTTGGGCAAAAGGCTTAAAAAAAGCTGGCTATGCTACAGATCCATCTTACCCTTCAAAAATAATTGGTGTTATCCACAAATATGATCTAACCCGTTTTGACTATATGGATGTAGATGGTGCAGAAATACTTGCAGCAAGTGAAGAAGGCTTTTTTGAAGAGAAAGAAGAAACCGAGGAATTACTTTTTGCCGAAAACTCGAGTTCTTCTCCAAAAAAGACTAAAAAACGTAACCGTAGTAACCCGTCAAAATTTGACAAAGCAACAGCCTCAATTGGTAAAGAGGTACAAGACTTCACAAAGAATTTTCGTGAATTCAAAAAAACTTGGAACGACAAAAATGACAGCGCGGATATAACAAAAAATGAAAATGCTCCAGCTTCAGAGTCAGTCTTCAATATGGATGCTATCCTTCAAGAAATCCAATCAATAGGTGATAATATTCTGAAAAGGGATGCTCAACAAAAAGAAGCAATCACATCATTTCCGGACCTTAGTAGGCACAATGATGTGCGAATGGTCTTATCTGAAGTAGGAGAAACACTCGCAGATGTAGCACTGAGAGAAGGTCTAAGTATCGATGCCCTTGTAGAATACAATGATGGATTATACGAAGCAAAGCAAACACTTGCAAACGGAACTACAATCTATCTTGAAACAAAGAAATCAAGCTACAGTGGTTCAAGAAAAGCTCATCAGATCGTTGCAGGTGAAACAGTTGCAGGCGTTTCACAACGATATGGAGTTACCGAAAAAAGTCTTCGTAAACGTAATTTCTTAAAGAGCAATGAAGAAGTAAAACACGGTGAATTGCTATATCTTAAAGGTATTCGTAAGATTAAAAGGCCTGCTTTAGCTCAAACTAGCAAACAAGAAGTACTTTTGAACTTTGATACTGATACAGACAAATGATGAAACAAAAATGGATCTATATAACACTCCTGTTCATGGGTATGTGTTGTGCAGAAATTGAAGCTCAGAGCTTTTGGTTTGGGCCTAAAGGAGGAGCTACACTTGGTATTCAACGTTGGAATAATTTTGAAAGACAGCCGCTTTTTGCTGGACATGGTGCTTTCTTCATAGAGACTGTCGATGAAGATAAAACGCTTGGTTCACTTTATGCTCAACTAGGGCTTCATCAACGCGGAAGTGCCACACGTTCCTTCATAAATTCATGGGATAATGTGCTAGTTCCTGGACTCCGATTTGTTTTCAACAATATCTCCCTACAAGTCGGAGCTAAAAAATTCATGAATGACAAATTCTATTATCTGATCGGTGTTCGTGGAGAGTATACTGTCAGCACCAATCTTGAAGAGTTAAACGAACGATTCGTATCGCCATCATTTCCGCAACCTGAATCAGTTCGACCACTCGTTGCTGGAATCACTGGAGGCGCTGGTTACCAATTTGAAATAAGCGAATTGTACGGAGCTGGAATTGAATTTACTGTCAATCCTGATTTCTACAACAACTACTATACCCCTGCAATACCAAACATCATATCTCCGATCACTGGAAATTCTATTACACTTCCTGAAACATCCATTCGAAATACGACTTTAGAGGTAACTCTTGTTCTTCGATTCCTTCGCAAGGTTGAATATTACTAAGAATGGACGAGACTAAACGCGCCTACCTAGAATTGCATATTGCAGTCATACTTTTTGGTTTTACCGCAATTCTCGGAAAGTGGATAACACTTGCAGCGATTGCTATCGTTTGGTGGCGAGTTCTATTTACTTGGATAAGTTACTTGTTTCTGATTGATTTCAAAAAGCTTTTTCGCGATACTAGCAGCAAACAAATCGGTATATTTCTAGCAATCGGAATAATTGTAGGCTTACATTGGATAACTTTCTACGGTGCAATTAAACTGAGTAATGCCAGTATTGGCGTAATCTGTTTGGCTACAACTTCCTTCTTCACGGCATTACTTGAACCTTTAATTCTCAAACGTCCCTTTTATTGGTACGAACTAGCTCTGGGAATTTTGATTCTACCTGGTATGTATTTTATTGTTCAAGGCGTTGAATTGTCTTATCGATGGGGTATTTTGGTCGGTCTAATTAGCGCTTTATTTGCATCACTATTCTCAATTTTGAATAAAAAACACATTGAAAAAGCGAGTCCGGTAGCGATTTCTGGAATTGAGATGTTCGGTGTATGGGCCTTTATTTCAATCATTGGGCCATTTGTCTGGTTCTTGGCGCCCAATATGTCTTGGATACCAAGCTGGACAGACGTCGGACTATTGGTTGTTTTGGCGCTATTGTGTACAACTTTAGCATATGTTCTCGCACTTCGGTCTTTGCAACATATTACTGCTTTTGCAAGTAATCTAGTCGTAAACCTTGAACCGGTTTATGGCATATTATTGGCGATTGTACTACTCTCTGAACATCAAGATCTAGATCTCTCGTTCTATGTAGGAGTAATCATTATATGCGCTGCTGTTTTTTCGTATCCATTTATAAGAAAACGGTTCTCAAAACCAGAATTGGCAACTTAAATCTCACATACTAATGTATCAACAAACTGCAGATATAGAGGCCTATAGCATTTTGCACAGCAGTGCACCTAGTTCGCTATTGCAGAAGATTGAACGAGAAACCTATCTTCGCACCTTGCAGCCAAATATGATCAGTGGATATGTACAAGGTCAATTCTTAGCTTGGTTTATCTCTGCAATGGATGCAAAAAAGGTATTGGAAATAGGTACTTTCACAGGATACACAACTGTCTCCATAGCCGAAAAATTGCAACGAGCTGGAGTTATTACCACAATCGAAATCAATCCTGAATCACATTGGTTGGCAAATCAGTTTTTCACAGAATTTTCGGAACCACAAAAGATTAATTCCATTTTGGGAAACGCGATGGATCATATTGAATCAATGAATGAAACTTGGGACTTTATTCTCATCGACGCTGCTAAAAAAGACAATGACTACTACTATGAAAAACTCCTTCCAAAGCTACGTTCAGGGGGCATCATTGCTGTTGATAACGTCCTCTGGAAAGGAAAAATTCTAGAAAACCTTAATGATAAAAGAACCCAACTGATTGATCGATTCAATAAGAAAGTGGCTAATGATCTTCGTGTCGATTCACTAATGATTCCTCTTCGTGATGGGCTAACTTTATTACGTAAAAAATGATAGACCAAGAATCTATAGCTTCGTATTTTGAGAATAGAGCCTTTCCTGTCATCTGGGAAGATTGGTTTCTCGACATCTTGTGTGAAGGTGGAGAGTGGAAGTTCTTGGAATACAAAGAAAACAAAGAACTCCTTGGTCTATGGCTATTTTGGCAGAAAAAGAAACTTGGCTTAACGTATATTACTATGCCACCTGCTGTGAAGTATATGGGACCAGTTTTTAATAAAGAATTGAGTCAAGCTCAAAAAGAAAAGGCTTATGACTACATGAGTTTGATGTTGCCGTCATCATCGTATTATGTACAGCAATTTCTACCTGAGATTGACTCTCTAAAATCTGTAATCTCTGGTGATAAAACGGTAGAAAGAACAACATTCATATGGGATCTTTCACCAACAATGGATGAGCTCCATCAAGCTTTAGATGGGAATTATCGTAGAGCTATCCGAAAGTATGAAGAATCTGGTGGAAAATTAGATGATGAAAATCTAAAGCAGAAATCTACTAAAGCTGAGATAGACGCTTTTATAGAAATGCTGGTCTCATCAATGGGACCACTTGAAGAACATGGTATCTCCGAAATGCAGCTGACCAAGCTTATAAAAGCAGCAGAATCTCGTTCCAAAGGTAAATTGCTAGTATGTCGTAACCATGTTGAAATCATAGGTGCTAGCTTTATCGTTTGGGACAAAAAACGAGCATATTATCTTTTTGCAGGTAATCACAAAGACCATCGAAAACTATACCCTGGTGTTTTGACAGTATGGAAAACAGCTTTGTTTTTGAAGGAGTACACTACTGTAAAAGACCTTGATTTAACTGGGAGTAGTATCGAATCCATTGCAAAGGTGTGGAAGAAAATCGGCGCAATAGAACAAGACTATCTCCTTGTTGAAAATCATCCCAATCGGTTTTTTAGATTGATACAATGGGGAAAGAATAAGTGGCGAGGCAAATAAGAGTTTCACCAAAATAGTATCTCAAAGACATTTGCCAATTTTACAATTATCGATTAAATAAGACAGGGTGCCAAATCTGCTGAGCTAGGACCGAACAGTAACGATTTTTACGCATTGCTGAAGATACGAGGCTAAAGCGTCGAGGACATGGGGCGTTTCAAACTCTCTTCCTCCAAACTCCGTAGGAGTGGCACCTTTGTACCTATAAACCTATATCCTTCCAATAAAGACTAAATCAGTACTTTCAAGTAACAGACTAAACGCAAGAGCTTTATTCCTTTTTACTAATGTTCGTCGATACCTTATCTGTAATGTACCAACGGTCACCTTCTTTTAACAAGTTGAAATAATCTGTAAAAAGACGATTTTCGGTTTCTAATTCGATCTTTGCTTCTGCTGCTGTTCGAGTAATATCGATACTTAATATTCTCCCTTCAGAGTTTTCAAGACGTGGTCTTGGCTTGAAGCCGCTAAGATATTCCGTTCGATTACGTTTGCTAATCTTCCCGTCTCTTACATACTTAAGATTGCATGTAGCATGCATAGCTGAACCTACCAAGGTAGTATCACCCGTAAGCCAGCCATCAAAGTAATTCTGAATCACTTGTTCGATAGCCATTTTATCTGTTAGGCTTTCCTGCGCTGAAATCTCTTGCTGAGCAGATATGAAAAATGCAATTAATAAAAGAAGTGTTAGTCTCATAGTTCTATTCTTTAGTTTCTAAAACTACATAAAATGATAAAATATAGGGTGTAGAAGAGGGCCATCCAAGAGTTATTGGAAAGTTAAATGTTTCAGATGTTGTAAAAAGGGGGTTCTGTTCGCTACGATCTCCAGGTCGCATCCGGTTCAACACAGCGCACTCCTGGTGGATAGAAAGGAGGATCCCAGAAATCACCTTACTATTCCGTAGATTGTTCAGGTGTTGCAGCTATTTTCTCAATTAGTTACGAGACTAAAGTTTCGAGGATGTGTAAAGCGAAATTACTTTGGAATCACATAAGTACTTAGATTTTCATGTGGTATTATTGATATTGTATCATCAGTGCTTTTACTTTTTTTGTCCGTCAAAAAAAGTAACAAAAAAACCTCTCTCACTAGAAAACTCGTCCTGGTCCCTTTCCTTCCAGTCTAGCCTTTCCATCCTTGTACTTCTAGCTTACGCGATTCTCCCCGCTATCTCCACGTCCCTGTCGGCCCGAATCGCTGTACTGTGCATCTCAAACAGTTCTAATTCGATTAAGATATCTTGCAATTGGATGTTTCCCAACAAAAATCGGGACAGGTTTATTTAAAATGTATAATGCTTTTTACAATTGGTGGAAAGTGTGTTGTGGACTTTACATTATGTGAGATACGACACTAAAGTGTCTAGGACATGGGTTGCGATATTGTCTTGGGATCGACTGAAAAGTAGGATCTTACAATGATGCCCGCGTCAGCGATAGAAGCGGGTTCCGACGAGCTATGCGAGGAAGGATATGAGCGGATAGCGCGCCCGGACGCCCACATCCAAATGCTACAATAATCTTGTACGTACGAAAAGCAAAAAAAACTATCTTTGCGCCCATGTATCAGAATAAGAAAGTAGTTGTAGTACTGCCTGCATACAATGCAGCTAAAACCTTGGAGCGTACGTATCGTGAAATTCCGATGGATCTTGTCGATGAGATTATTCTCTGTGATGATGCCAGTAAAGATGAGACTATTGAGGAGGCGAAACGACTTGGTATTGAGCATATAATTGCGCACGAGACCAATAAGGGCTATGGTGGAAATCAAAAATCACTGTACAACAAGGCTCTAGCTCTAGGTGGCGATATCGTGGTCATGCTGCATCCTGATTATCAATATACTCCGAAGTTAATTCCATCAATGGTAAATATCATAGGAGATGAGCTTTTTCCGGTTGTACTAGGTTCTAGAATTCTAGGAAAGGGAGCGCTGAAAGGTGGGATGCCGACTTACAAGTACATAGCAAATCGTTTTCTTACGTTGACGCAGAACCTTCTTATCAACTACAAACTATCTGAATACCACACAGGATATCGTGCATTTTCGAAAGAAGTACTAGAGAATGTCGCATTCAATGATAACTCGGATGATTTTGTATTTGATAATGAGATGCTATCACAGATTATCTACAAGGGTTTCGATATCGCAGAAGTTACTTGTCCTACGAAATATTTTGAGGAAGCATCTTCCATAAATCTTGCGCGAAGTACGAAATATGGACTAGGTGTATTACGCGTTTCTATTCAACACCGACTATCTAAGTGGGGACTTTTGAAAAGTAAAATTTACGCTTAGGTTCTTTATCTTAGTGGCATGGCAACATCAAAAAAGTACATACACTTTACGAAGCTTCCACTAGATTTCAACATATCAGACACTCCTAAAGAATCAGGGACGTGGAAGAGTCCAGAAGGTTTCGAACTCAAAGCTGAACTTAAAAGCGAGCCAAGTTCTTTTCAATCAGGTTTTCCGCCTTTTCTTCAAGGTCCATACGCAAGTATGTATACTGGAAGACCATGGACGATTCGTCAATATGCTGGATTCTCTACCGCTGAAGAAAGTAATGCTTTCTATAGAAGAAATTTGGCTGCGGGCCAAAAGGGCTTATCGGTAGCTTTTGACCTTGCCACTCATCGAGGTTACGATAGTGATCATCCACGTGTCAAAGGGGATATCGGAATGGCCGGTGTAGCAATTGACACAATCGAAGATATGCGATTGCTTTTTGATCAGATTCCGCTCGATAAGATGTCTGTTTCAATGACAATGAACGGAGCAGTAATTCCTATCATGGCATTCTTTATTGCGAATGCCGAAGAGCAAGGTGTACCGAAAGCCTTGCTTTCTGGAACGATTCAAAATGATATCCTAAAGGAATTTATGGTACGAAATACCTACATCTATCCGCCAGCTCCTTCGATGCGAATTATCTCCGACATTTTTGGTTACACCAGTAAAAATAT
>CBFHTK010000017.1:0-40767 GCA_965658745.1 Saprospiraceae bacterium
CCTTGAGTTTTACTCCGTAATGAGAGCTGTCAAAGCAATTGAAGAAAGCGATGTCTGCATTCTGATGATTGACGCCACCAAAGGATTGACAGCACAAGATTTAAGTCTTTTGCGCCTCGTTGAAAAGAGAAAGAAAGGCCTCGTGCTTGCTGTCAACAAGTGGGATCTATTAGACAAAGAAACAAACACGGCAAGAGACATGGAAAACGCTCTCCGTGAAAAAATTGGTATGTTCACAGACATTCCAATAATCTTCATTTCAGCACTTGAAAAACAACGCATTCTTAAGGTGATGGAAATTGCTTTAGAAGTTGAGGAAAATCGAAGAAGACGAATCAAGACTTCAAAATTGAATGAAATTATGCTGGAAGCGATTGAACGTGTGCCTCCTCCTGCTCAAAGAGGACGATTTATTACGATAAAATATGTCGTCCAACTTCCTACGCATTATCCCGCTTTCGCATTTTTCTGCAATAGTCCAAAATATGTACGAGACGCTTATAAATCTTACCTCGAAAATCAATTGCGGAAGAACTTCAATTTCACTGGAGTTCCGGTAACCATTTTCTTCAGAGAAAAATAAATCTAAAGCAACACTACATGGAGTATATCAAAACACCTTTTGAGGGGCTTTACGTTGTTCAACCAAGAGTATTTGAAGACGATCGTGGATATTTTTTTGAAAGCTATAATAGAAATAGAGAACGCGATGCAAAGCTAAACTACAATTGGGTTCAAGATAACGAAGCTTTTTCAGAACGCGGTGTTCTCCGTGGTTTACATTATCAGACAGGAAGTTCGAGTCAAGCCAAGCTTGTTCGTGTTATCCAAGGTAGTGTTCAGGATGTGGTAGTGGATTTGCGTCCTCAGAGTAAAAGATATGGCCAGCATTATTCCATCATTTTAAGTTCTGAAAACAAAAAGCAGTTGCTTGTTCCTCGTGGATTTGCTCACGGGTACTTGGTAATATCAGAGGAGGCAATATTTGCATACAAGTGCGACAATTATTACGACAAAGCTGCAGAAGGTGGTTTACTTTTCAGTGATCCAGCTTTAGAAATTCCATGGTTATTAGCTCAAAGTAGTTTTATTGTCAGCGAAAAAGATAAAGTGCTACCCGTATTTGGTCAACATCTAGCTGTAAACTTATGAATAGAATACTTGTAACTGGTGCCGCAGGTCAGGTGGGTAGTGCTATACGCTCTATTCAAAATGGATACAAGTATACTTTCTTTTTTACAGATCGTAAAGAACTAGATATAACTGATAAAAATGCTGTGTTAAAATTCGTCAAGAATAACAAAGTTGATATCATTATCAATTGTGCTGCTTATACGGCAGTTGATCTAGCTGAAAGTGAAAAAGATAAATGTTTTCTCATCAATGAAAAAGCCGTAGGTTACCTAGCAGAGGCTTGCGCCCAAAATGAGGGATTATTGGTACATATATCCTCAGACTACGTTTACCACTGCGATCACAATCAACCGATGAGTGAAAACAGCACAACAAAGCCAAAAGGAGTGTACGCTACATCTAAACTAGCTGGTGAACATCTTGCCTTAGCCAACTGCCCAAATACAATAATTCTCAGAACCTCATGGGTATACAGCTACGAAGGAAAGAACTTTGTGAAAACGATTGACAGACTTGCAAAAAATCGAGATCATTTGACCGTCGTAAACGATCAAATTGGATCTCCAACATATGCCTTAGATATTGCAAAAACTATTCTAGAGCTTTTGATGATATCCAATGAGAAAGAAATTTCCGGTACTTATAATTTCTGCAATGAAGGATTCATAAGTTGGTATGATTTTGCAAAAGAAATTGTTCGTTATAGAGCATATGAATGTAAAGTAGATCCTGTTCCATCATCTGCCTATCCTACGGCAGCCAAACGACCTTTAAATTCAAGGTTGGACACTTCTAAAATTCAGGGTCTTGGCATTCATTTATCGCCATGGCTCACTAGTCTACACAACTGTTTAGACAAATTAAATTAGATATTACCAGCCCAATTCCAAACGATCCTAATAAATACGAAAGTGTCTCTTTAGAAGCAGGCGGTCAATTGCTACGGCCTATTCAAAAACATTTTCATTAAAAAATGTATTTTTACTAGTAAGGTTAATCATTTCGACCTCTTGTTTTTTTTCAAGGTGCACATAGTAAAGTAAGCCTTGTGAGCGTTGTAATCTTGTATCATATTTGACGTTAATTAGCTGTTTTTGAAGAAATCACAATTTAAATATCTTTTAGTTGCACTCTTTGTTTGTATCAGTTTTTTGGCGAAAGCCACTCACAATAGAGCAGGTGAAATCACATATAAGGAAATAGGTAATTTAACTATTGAAGTAACGGTTACGACTTACACCAAGGCAAATGGAACAATGGTTGATCGCGACTCAATTCTGATAGATTGGGGAGATTTAGAAACAGAGTTTTTGCAACGATCCAATGGTGGTGGCCAAATAATTAGCAATAACGTCCGAAAAAACATATACAAAGGGATTCACGTTTACCCTGGTCGTAATACCTATAAGATCTCCATGACCGATCCAAATCGAGTAGGTGAAATCCAAAACCTCAACTTTCCCAATTCAGAAAATATTAGATTCCACCTATTCGCAATCTTTACTTTTACAAACCAAACATTCGATGGCCAGAATAGCTCTGTTATTCTGCAGCAGGAACCTATCGATTTTGCTTGTATAGGTGAACCTTTCATTCACATTCCCGCGGCATACGACGAAGATGATGATTCTTTGGTATTTGAACTCACAGTTCCATATGACGGAAATGGTGAACAAATCGAAGACTACCAATATCCAAATGAGATAATTCCGACCAATAACAACTTTTCATTTAACACCACTAATGGTGAAATCTTATGGGAAACGCCGCAAAAAACAGGCGAATATAATGTCGCCTTTCTAGTTAAAGAATATCGAAATGGTGTTTTGCTGAATACCATGATTCGCGATATGCAAATCTTCGTATTGGATTGTGATAATAGTCCACCCTCTATAGAAGTACCAGATGAAATCTGCGTCGTTGCTGGCGAAACTATCAACTTTGACGTTTTAATTAATGACCCTGACGTTGGTCAGCAAGTTTTTCTTGAGGCAACAGGAGCTCCATTCGATTTCTTAATTAATCCAGCGACTATGACAGGTCCAGTCGGTTATGCAGACGTGCCTTTTGTTGCAACTTTTAGTTGGACTCCTCGCTGTGAAGATATCTCCAATAATCCTTTCGAAATCGTATTTCGAGCTGTGGATGATTTCTTCCTTGGGACAAACTTCGTAACTGGTTTGGCAGATCTTAAATCCACCCGTATTAAGGTAGTAGGACCTCCTCCGGAAAATCTTGAAGCAGAAGCAGATAATCAAAGAATTCGATTACGATGGGATCTACCCTATGCTTGTGAAAATACCGAAAATGACTTTTTTCAAGGCTTCACTATTTGGCGAGCGGAACAATCAATCGAAATTCCTCCAGACACGTGCTCACCAGGTATAGAGGGTAAAGGTTACGTGGAAGTTGGGAAAATCCAGCTTATAAGTGAAAACGGCGAGTATGTGTTTGAAGATTTTGAAGCGGAGAAAGGAAAAACCTATTGCTACCGTGTAGTAGCAGAATTTGCTAAGGTTAGTGCAGCAGGTTTTCCATATAATTTTATTCAGTCACTGGTTTCAAATCAGGTCTGTCTGCAGCTCGCGAGAGATATTCCGGTGCTGACAAAAGTATCAGTCCTTGAAACAGATAACACAAATGGAGTAATTCAACTTGAATGGATCAAACCTGATCCAGAAGCACTTGATACAATCTTAAATCCTGGGCCATATAGGTATCAACTCCAAAGGTCCAGCGGTATAAATGGAACTAACTTTGTTGATATTACAGGTGCTAGCTTCTCCACTGCTGATTTTGGTGCCCCACTTATTACATTTAGTTATACGGATACAGACCTTGATACGAGAACAGTTGGGCATAACTATAGAATCGCATTTTATGCTAATGGTGAAGACAATTTCTATGATTATTCATCATCAAGTTCTTCTGTATTCCTGGAAGTGTTATCCGCAGATAAAGCAAATAAACTTAGTTGGGAGTCGTTTAATTCATGGAATAATGAAATCTACTATCTCTATAAATTCGATGGTAGCATCTTTGATTTGATTGACAGTACAGCGACTACGGAATACACAGATGTTGGTCTCATCAATGGAATAGAGTATTGTTATTATGTAGAATCAAAAGGTTCCTATGGAATACCTGAGCTATCTCAAGTTATTCTGAACGATAGCAATGAATCCTGCGGAATTCCTCTAGATACGATGCCACCCTGTATTCCTGAACTTGAAGTATTTAATTCTTGTGATCAAGCAGATGAAACAACTCCAGAAGAAGCATTTTTAAATACCCTCAGTTGGAATCGAGTGGACTTGGTATGTGAAGGCAGCGACGATATTGCGGCATATAATATATATTTCAAGTTTAACATTGAAGATGATTTTCAGCTACTTGCAGCCATAGATGACATACAGGTTGTGGAATTTGATCATAAACCGGAAATGGGATTAACCGCATGTTATGCAATTTCTGCAGTTGATAGTGTTGGTAATGAAAGTGACATAAGTCCGTTTTTCTGCATTGAAGATTGCCCATCTTACATTCTTCCTAATGCTTTTACACCAAATGGAGATGGATCAAATGATTTCTTTATCCCCATATTAAATCGATTTGTTTCAAGTGTTCGATTTGAAGTATTCAATGAATGGGGGCAAAAAGTTTTTGAAACGAATGACCCTGAGATAAATTGGGACGGTACAAATTTCCAGAACTTACCACTCCACGATGGTGTTTACTACTATACATGTGAAGTATTTCAAACAAGTGCTGTTCAAGGTGAACAGAGTTATGATTTCTTAAAAGGATTCATTCAAATTCTAAAATCTAATTAATGTTTACAGGAATTATTGAAGGTCAAGGAACAATTGTTGGCTTGATCAGGGATCGTGATAATGTCACATTCAGTGTAAAGTCCTCCCTAGCTCAACATCTGAAGATTGACCAAAGTCTATCTCACAATGGTATTTGCCTTACAGTTGTAAAGATTGAAGATGATATTTATGACGTTACCGCCATTGGAGAGACCTTGAACCTAACAGCTTCAAAAAGTTGGAAAATAGGCGATGTACTAAATCTAGAGAGAGCTGCCCAGCTTAATGCCAGGCTAGATGGTCATATCGTGCAAGGTCACGTTGACGGAGTTGGTAAAGTAACGGAAATAACAGATGAGAATGGTAGCTGGAGATACACCATCGATTACGATAAAAAACACGCTCCGCTAATGATTTCAAAAGGTTCAATTTGTATAGACGGTGTAAGCCTTACAGTAATAAGTCCATCTGAGAATCAGTTTCAAGTAGCAATTATTCCTTACACTTATGAGCACACAAGTTTCAAACACTACGAAGTAGGAACGGAAGTTAATTTAGAATTTGATCTAATTGGAAAATATATCTTAAGGCAGCAGTTACTAAGTACTACTTAGTTTTTCAAGGTCTGACTTTTTTAGTCTGAGAAAACAAAAAGGGGAACCGATCAAATGATCAGTTCCCCTTTTCTTTTATGTCTCACAGATGAGTTTTACTCCTCTACTTCAACAACGTCTTCACTTTCATTCGCAACTTCTTCTTTTACTTTCACGAATAAGTTCTTACGATTGACAAGTCCAGTACCTGCAGGAATTAACTTACCTACAATTACATTCTCTTTCAATCCTTCTAGATAATCCGTTTTAGCATTAATTGCTGCACTAGATAATACTTTAGTTGTCTCCTGGAAAGAAGCAGCAGAAATCCAACTATAAGTACCCAAGGATGATCTAGTAATACCCTGAAGCATAGGACTAGAAGTAGATGGTACTGCATCTCTAAACTCAAGAGGCTTCATATCATTACGCTTCAAATATGAATTCTCTTCTCGAATCTGACGAAGTGTTACTAACTCTCCTGCTTTGATGTTCGTAGAATCTCCGCTATCCATGATGAATTTCTTATCATAAATCCAATCATTTTGTTTTAGGAATTCATACTTTTCAACGCTCTCTCCTTCTAGGAATATCGTATCTCCAGCATCCTCAATCTTCACTCGTCTCATCATCTGTCTAACGATGACTTCGATATGTTTGTCGTTGATTGATATACCCTGTGATCTATATACTTCTTGTATTTCATTTACAAGATATGACTGAACAGCATATGGACCTTTGATAAACAAAATATCAATTGGTGCAATTGCCCCATCAGATAATCTCATGCCTGCTCTAACGAAGTCACCTTCTTGAACTAAAATGTGCTTAGAAAGTCCAACTAGATACTTACGTTTTTCTCCAGTTCTTTCATCCAATACGATTACTTCTCTATTACCTCTTTTGATCTTACCAAAAGAAATGATACCATCGATCTCAGAAACCACCGCTGGATTTGAAGGATTTCTCGCTTCAAATAATTCAGTTACACGAGGTAGTCCCCCTGTAATATCCTGAATCTTACCAAGTTTTCTAGGAATCTTGACAATCTTATCTCCCGGTGAAACTTCAGCTCCATCCTCAATGGATATGTATGCTCCCACTGGCAAGTTGTAACTCTTAAGTTCCTCTCCACCTGGAGACATAATTCTTATTGTAGGTATTTTCTTCTTGTTCTTAGATTCTATCAACACCTTCTCTTCGAAACCAGTTTGATCATCTCGCTCTGTTCTGAAAGTAATACCTTCTTCAATTGAATCAAATTTAACAACACCTCCAAATTCAGAGATTATCAACGCGTTAAACGGATCCCATTCACAAATCACATCCCCTTTACCGATCATAGCGCCCTCTTTTACAGCGAGATTTGATCCGTATGGTATGTAGTTACTTTGAAGAATTCTACCTGATTTCTCATCAACGATCTTGATTTCTCCAGATCTTGAAATAACAACAGTTTCATCTTTCGACTTAACAGTCTTTAAGTTATCAAATTCTAGTTTTCCTTCAAACTTTGAAGTGATATCATTTTCGGCTTTTGTGACAGATGCGATACCACCTACGTGGAATGTACGAAGTGTCAACTGTGTACCAGGCTCACCGATTGATTGAGCAGCGATAATTCCCACTGCATCGCCTCTTTCAGTAATTCTGCCGGTTGCAAGGTTTTTACCATAACACTTTCGGCAAACTCCTTTTGTCGTTTCACAAGTTAAAACTGACCGAATATTAACAGATTCGATTCCTTCTTCTTCAACTAAAGCAGCTAACTCGGGAGTAATATACTGACCAGCTTCAATAATTACTTTGTCAGTTTTTAGTTCCGTTACATCATGTAATGCAAATCGTCCGATGATTCTAGACCCAAGTGTTTCTACAATCTTATCATTCTCTTTAAGTGCGAAAGTTTCAATTCCTCTTAAAGTATCACAATCCTCTTCAATTATGATCACATCCTGAGCAACATCAACTAGTCTTCTTGTAAGATAACCCGCATCCGCAGTCTTCAAGGCTGTATCGGCAAGACCTTTTCTCGCACCGTGAGTAGATATAAAGTACTCTAGTACTGAAAGACCCTCAAGGAAGTTTGCAAGAATTGGATTTTCAATAATTGCTGCACCTGTGTCACCAGATTTTCTTGGTTTAGCCATCAAGCCTCTTAACCCACAAAGCTGCTTAATCTGTGCTTGTGAACCACGAGCTCCAGAATCAAGCATCATATATACAGAGTTAAATCCTTGCTTGTGTTCCGCAAGCTCTTTCATCAGGTTTTGCGTAATCGCATTATCTGCATACGTCCACTTGTCAATGATTTGGTTATATCTTTCACTATTAGTGATCAATCCCATATTATAATTATCCCAAACCTCATCAACTTCAGTTTGAGCATTTACTAGCGTTTTTTCTTTCACGGACGGTGTAATCAAGTCACCTAAGTTAAAAGAAAGTCCCCCCTTGAATGACCAATAGAAACCTAGTTCCTTTATTTTATCAAGGAAATTAGCTGTTACTGTGAAACTTGTAAGGTTGATTATTTTACTAATTACCTTCTTTAGATTCTTTTTTGTCAATAGATCATTGATATAAGGGACCGTCGGAGGTCGAGATTCATTAAGGAGTACTCGTCCTACAGTAGTATCTATAATCTCAGAAATAGCTTCGCCATTCTCATCGATATTATCAATATTAACCTTGATCTGTGCATGTAATTCTATTACACCTTCATTAAAGGCAATAACTACCTCTTCTGGTGAATAGAACTTCATTCCTTCTCCTTTAACTACTAACTCCTTAGAGCTAGTTCGTACTTTCGTCAAGTAATATAGTCCTAGAACCATATCCTGAGAAGGAAGTGATATTGGTGAACCGTCTTGTGGATTTAGCATGTTGTGTGCTGAAAGCATCAAAACTTGTGCTTCAAGAATTGCTCCTTGGGAAAGTGGTACGTGCACAGCCATCTGGTCACCATCAAAATCGGCGTTGAATGCTCCACAAACAAGTGGGTGCAACTGTATCGCTTTACCTTCAACCAAAACCGGCTGGAAAGCCTGAATTGATAAACGGTGAAGAGTTGGGGCTCTGTTTAGCATAACAGGGTGCCCTTTCAATATATTTTCAAGAATTTCCCAGATTACTGGTTCCTTTCTATCAACTAATTTCTTCGCTGATTTAACAGTTTTTACGATACCTCTCTCAATTAACTTTCTAATTACGAATGGCTTGAAGAGCTCAGCTGCCATTCCTTTCGGAAGTCCGCACTCATGTAATTTTAAGGTAGGTCCTACTACAATTACTGAACGACCAGAATAATCCACCCTTTTTCCGAGTAGATTCTGACGGAAGCGACCTTGCTTTCCTTTTAGTATATCACTTAATGATTTCAACGCTCGTCCACCTTCTGCTTTCACAGCGTTTGACTTACGAGAATTATCGAATAAAGAGTCAACAGCTTCTTGAAGCATTCTCTTTTCATTTCTTAAAATAACTTCTGGAGCCTTAATCTCAAGAAGTCTCTTAAGACGATTGTTTCTTATAATTACACGTCTGTAAAGATCATTGAGATCCGAACTAGCAAATCTACCTCCATCCAAAGGCACCAATGGCCTAAGTTCTGGTGGGATTACTGGCAAATATTGAATAATTGTCCATTCTGGTCTATTTTCCATTCTAGTTTGACCATCTCTGAATGCTTCAACAACTCTAAGTCTCTTGAGAGCCTCAGATTTTCTTTGTTGAGAAGTTTCATTTGCTGCTTGATATCTCAAGTCCGCTGCTAATTGATCAAGATCTTCTCGTTCCAAAAGATGCCCAACTGCTTCAGCGCCCATCTTGGCGATAAATTTATTTGGATCTGTATCATCAAGCATCTGATTTTCCTGTGGTAAACTGTCAAGAATTTCAAAGTACTCCTCTTCTGTCAAAAGAGTTTTTGCCTCAAGACCATCTGCTTCTTTTAATCCTGGTTGAACAACTACATATCGCTCATAGTAGATAACAGACTCAAGATTCTTTGAAGAAAATCCAAGAAGGTATCCGATTTTGTTTGGCAACGACTTAAAGAACCAAATATGTACTACAGGAACGACCAACTTAATGTGTCCCATGCGCTCTCTTCTAACTTTCTTTTCAGTTACTTCTACGCCACATCGATCACATACGATCCCCTTGTATCTAATTCTTTTGTATTTACCACAATAGCATTCGTAATCCTTAACTGGTCCAAATATTCTTTCGCAAAATAAACCATCACGTTCAGGTTTATATGATCGATAGTTTATTGTTTCAGGCTTCAAGACTTCTCCAAAAGATCTTTCAAGAATCTCATCTGGAGAACAAAGACTAACAGTAATCGAATCAAATCGATTGTTTGCTTTGCTAAATTTCTTTTTTAATGTCATACTTTTAGTATATAGTGAGTCAAGCTCAAAAGGTGACTCGAAAGTTAAAAAAGGTGTTCTAATTAATTCAAGTTCATTCTATTACATGAACTTGACATCCAATGCTAAACCACGAAGCTCGTGTACTAGTACATTAAATGATTCAGGTATATTTGGCTCTGGAAGATTCTCACCTTTAACAATTGCTTCATAAGCTTTTGCTCGACCTACAATATCATCTGATTTGATCGTTAATAGCTCACGGAGAATATTAGAAGCTCCAAAGGCTTCAAGTGCCCAAACCTCCATTTCACCAAATCTCTGACCACCAAACTGTGCCTTACCACCCAACGGCTGTTGCGTAATAAGTGAATATGGTCCAATTGAACGTGCATGCATTTTATCATCAACCATGTGAGATAATTTCAGCATGTAGATGACACCTACTGTTGCCTGCTGGTGGAAACGATCTCCTGTCTCGCCATCGTACAAGTACGTCTGGCCTAATGAAGGAAGTTTTGCCTTCTGAATCTGCACTTCAATATCATCCATTGAGGCACCATCGAAAATAGGAGTAGCATACTTTACACCTAATTTCTTACCTGCCCATCCAAGTACTGTTTCAAATATCTGGCCTAAGTTCATACGAGAAGGTACACCCAGTGGATTCAAAATAATATCAACTGGAGTTCCATCTGCCAAGAATGGCATATCTTCTTGCTTAACAATTCTAGATACAATACCCTTGTTACCGTGACGTCCAGCAAGCTTATCACCTACTTTCAGTTTACGCTTTTTAGCCATGTACACTTTGGCAAGTTTCAATACACCAGCAGGTAATTCGTCACCAATACTAATATTGAACTTCTCACGCTTGTAACGGCTAATCTCCTCATTCAGGGTAATTGAAAAATTGTGTAATAGACGACTAATCAATTTGTTTTTTGCATCATCTTTCACCCAGCTGCTGTAATCAACTTCCGAGAAAACAAGGTCTTTGAAAACTTTAGCAGAAAACTTTGTACCCTTAGGAATCAATTCCTCATTATAAATTGAGTTAACACCTTGAGAAACTTTTCCTTTAAGTAAGGTCATCAACTTATCGATCAACACAGTTCTCAGCTCATTTACAGCAACTGCATGTCTATCTTCAAGTCTATTTAACAACTCTTTTTCCTGAACTTTTTGGAATTTATCTTTCTTAGCTCTTGCAAAAAGTTGCTTGCTTATAATTACACCTTTTGTAGACGGAGGCGCTTTCAACGAAGCATCTTTTACATCTCCAGCTTTATCACCGAAAATTGCTCGTAAAAGTTTTTCTTCTGGAGTAGGATCGGATTCTCCTTTTGGAGTAATCTTTCCAATTAGTATATCTCCTTCCTTCACCCATGCACCGACGCGAATAATTCCATTCTCATCAAGATCCTTAGTAGCATCCTCGCTTACATTTGGAATATCATTGGTTAGTTCTTCTTCACCCAATTTAGTATCACGTATGTCAAGCTCGTAGCTTTCGATATGTAATGAGGTAAAAATATCTTCTCGCACTACACGCTCCGAAAGTACGATTGCATCCTCAAAGTTATACCCCTTCCAAGGCATGAAAGATACCATTAGATTTTGCCCAAGCGCCAACTCTCCTTTTTCTGTAGCATAACCATCACAAAGAAGCGACCCTTTGGTAACTCTATCTCCTTTCTTAACAATTGGCTTAAGGTTGATACAAGTTCCTTGGTTTGTTCGCAAGAACTTAATCAATGTATAGCTCTTCACGTTATCTGCGAACGAAACTAAATTTTCTTCATCAGAACGATCGTACTTAATCACAATTTCTGTCGCATCGACATATTCAACTACTCCTTCTCCCTCAGCATTTATTAGCATTCTAGAATCACGAGCTACTTTACCTTCAAGGCCAGTTCCCACAATTGGAGAACTTGGCTTAACTAAAGGTACAGCTTGCCGTTGCATGTTTGAACCCATCAAGGCTCTGTTTGCATCATCATTCTCTAAGAAAGGAATCAAAGATGCAGAAACTCCAACAATTTGATTTGGAGCAACATCCATAAATTCTACTTCAGTTGGCGTAAGGACAGGGAATTCACCATGTTCTCTACACTTTATTCTATCACTTAGAAAAGCTCCTTTTTCATTAATCTGCGAATTGGCTTGTGCAATTTTCTTAAAATCTTCACCTTCCGCAGATAGATATAATGCGTCTTCTTTAACTTCTACTTTTCCACCTTCAACTTTACGATATGGCGTTTCAAGGAACCCCATTTTATTAACCTTGGCATGTACACAAAGAGTAGAGATCAAACCAATATTTGGCCCTTCTGGTGTCTCAATCGTACATAATCGACCGTAGTGACTATAGTGAACATCTCTTACCTCAAAACCAGCTCGTTCTCTAGATAAACCTCCTGGTCCTAGAGCAGAAATTCTTCTCTTGTGTGTAATTTCAGAAAGTGGATTCGTTTGATCTAAAAACTGTGACAATTGAGAAGTACCGAAAAAGGAATTAATTACTGAAGATAAAGTCCTAGCATTAATCAAATCAATCGGGGTGAAGACCTCATTGTCTCTAACATTCATACGCTCACGAATGGTCCTTGCCATTCTTGCGAGACCAACACCAAACTGAGCATATAGCTGCTCTCCTACAGTTCTTACTCTTCTATTTGACAAGTGATCAATATCATCGAGTTCAGCCTTTTGATTCATCAAAGAAACTAAGTAACGAACTATAGAGATAATATCCTCTTTCGTTAATACTAAAGTATCCAAGTCCTTTTCAAGACCTAGCTTTCTGTTAATTTTATATCTTCCTACCTCCCCAAGATTGTATCTTTTATCTGAGAAGAAAAGTTTGTCAATTATTCCTCTAGCAGTTTCTTCATCAGGAGGATCGGTACCTCTAAGCTGACGATAAATATGCTGAACTGCTTCCATTTCAGAAGAAGAAGGATCTTTTTGCAGTGTATTGTATATAATACTGTAGTCTTCTTCGATATCCTCTTTTTGGAGAATTATTGAATCAACATCCGCTTCTAATATATGCTGTACATTATCTTCATCAAGAAGTACATCTCTTTCAAGAATAATCTCGTTACGCTCGATAGTTACTACTTCACCAGTATCTTCATCAACAAAATCTTCAGTCCACTTACGTAGAACTCTAGCAGCTAGTTTTCTTCCGATAGATTTCTTAAGATTTTTTGCATTTACTTTAATCTCCTCAGCAAGACCGAAAAGATTAAGAATATCTTTGTCTGAATCGTAACCAATCGCTCTCAATAAAGTCGTAACCGGAAACTTCTTCTTTCTATCAATGTACGCATACATCACAGTATTGATATCAGTTGAAAATTCCATCCAAGCTCCTTTGAAAGGAATAATCCTTGCGCTATAAATTTTCGTTCCATTGGGGTGGAATGTCTGAGAAAAGAAAACACCTGGTGATCTGTGCAACTGAGAAACGATGAGACGTTCGGCACCATTGATCACGAATGTTCCTTTCGGAGTCATGTAAGGAATATTTCCTAGAAATACATCTTGAACAATTGTTTGAAAGTCAACATGCTCCTCATCATTACAAGATAGCCTCAACTTCGCTTTAAGCGGGACACTGTAAGTAAGTCCACGCATCATACACTCATCGATACTATACCGTGGTGGATCGATGAAATAATCAAGAAACTCTAAAACGAAAATATTTCGAGCATCTGTGATTGGAAAATTTTCTTGAAAAACGCGGTACAAACCTTCGCTATTTCGATTTTCAGGTGTTGTGCCTAACTGAAAGAACTCACCGAATGATTCCAGTTGAATTTCTAGTAGGTCAGGATAAGCATTAGGTAGTCGGATTTGCCCGAATTTCACCCTTCGTTCGTCCGCATATTGAACAGTTGCGTTTGAGGCCATTTGTTATTTGTTTATGTTCCTAAGAGATTGAAACAATCAAGATAAAAAGAAGTTTATCCGTCATAAACGGCAATAGGCTTAGCAGGTTAAACACCTGACTAAGCCAATATACCGTGATATTTTAGGATAAATCTTCTGTCATTAAAGAATGTGCGAGACTAAATTATTTCAATTCAACTTGCGCACCTGCTCCTTCTAATGAAGCTTTTAATGCTTCTGCGTCAGCTTTAGGAACAGCTTCTTTAATTACAGCTGGAGCTCCATCTACTAATTCTTTAGCATCTTTCAATCCAACACCTAATAAGTTTTTAACTTCTTTAACTACAGCTAATTTTGCTGAACCAGCAGAAACTAAGTGTACATCAAATTCAGTTTTTTCAGCAGCAGCATCACCGTCTCCTCCTGCTCCAGGAGCAGCAACAGCAACAGCAGCAGCTGCAGGTTCAATTCCGTATTCCTCTTTTAGGATGTCAGCTAATTGGCTTACATCTTTTACTGAAAGGTTTACTAATTGTTCCGCAATTTCTTTTAAATCCGCCATGATTGGTCGTTTTTTAGTTTTAAATAATAATTATATAATAATTGCGTAAAGCTTGGAAGCCTACATTTTTAAGCACTTCTCTCTTCGAGTGCTTTCAACAAGCCAGATATTGTCTGACCACCACTTTGAAGTGAACCAAGTACGTTCTTGATAGGCGATTGTAGTAATAAAATTACATCTCCAATCAAATCTTCTTTCGACTTCAATGAGCTTAATATATCTACCTGATCATCTCCTAAGAATACGTCAGAATCAATATATGCAGCTTTAAGGACAGGTTTATCAGAAGTCTTTCTGAATTCCTTTATAATCTTAGCTGGAACATTACCAACTTCAGAGAACATAATAGCTGTTGGGCCTTTCAATGCTTCTAGAAGTGGTGTATAATTCTTTTCTTCAGGATTTGCCTGAAGTGCTTTTGCAGCAAGTGTATTTTTAACCACTTTCAATTCCACCCCTTTTTCATAACACATTGCTCTCAAATTATTTACTTGAGCAACTGTAAGAGCGGAAGAGTCAGTGATGTAGAAAAATGAACTCTCACTGAATTTTTCTTTTAGATCAGCAATTACTGCTGTTTTTTCTGCTTTTGTCATTATTCAGAGTTTTGAGTTTAGTTAACAGATTTTACATCAATAGCAATACCTGGACTCATAGTAGAAGCCATAGTTAATGACTTCACATAAGTACCTTTTGCTGTTGAAGGTTTCATTTTAACAATTGTCGATATGAGTTCAGTTGCATTTTCACTGATCTTCTCTGCAGAAAAAGAAACTCTACCGATTGTTGAGTGAATAATTCCAAACTTATCAACACGGAAAGAAATCTTACCTCCCTTTACATCTTTAACAGCACTCGAGACATCCATAGTAACTGTCCCCGACTTAGGATTTGGCATCAAGTTTCGAGGGCCTAATATTCGACCAACTCTACCCACTTTTGCCATTACTGTAGGCATAGCGATTACCACATCTACTTCTGTCCAACCTTTACTAATTTTATCTACATACTCATCTAGACCAGCATAGTCAGCGCCCGCCTCAAGAGCTTCAGCTTCTTTATCTGGTGTACATAGAACTAATACAGACTTGGATTTTCCTGTACCATGAGGAAGAACTACCGTCCCTCTGATAGCTTGGTCAGCTTTTCTTGGATCAACACCTAATCTGATATGGACATCTACTGATGCATCAAATTTAGTGGTGTTAACTTCTTTGACCAAAGCTGATGCTTCACTGATAGAGTAAAGCTTATCAACTTCAACCTTAGCGTTAGCTGCCTTACGCTTTTTTGAAATTTTAGCCATTTTAATAAATTTAAAGGTACAAACGCGGAAAATGGTCCGCTCCCTAGTTCAATAATTCGTTAAATCAATTATGCCTCCCAAGGTGGAGTACCCGATACCGTGATCCCCATACTTCTAGCTGTACCCGCAACCATCTTCATTGCAGATTCAATTTTAAAAGCATTTAAATCAGGCATTTTGTCCTCAGCTATCTCCTTAACTTGGTCCCATGACACACTTGCCACCTTATCACGATTAGGTACTTTTGAACCACTCTTTATGCTTGCTTTCTCCAATAATTGGATAGAAGCAGGAGAAGTTTTAACAACAAAGTCAAAAGACTTGTCTTTATACACTGTAATAACTACAGGTAAAACCTTCCCAGCTTTGTCTTGCGTATCTGCATTGAAACGCTTACAAAACTCCATAATGTTCACACCTTTCGCACCAAGAGCAGGACCTACTGGAGGAGATGGGTTTGCTGCGCCACCTTTTACTTGCAATTTGATTAAAACGTCGATTTCCTTTGCCATTCTATTTCAGAATTTTAGCTGTATAAATTAATTATGCTTGTTTCTCTACTTGTATAAAGTTCAATTCTACTTCCGTACCACGTCCGAAGATTTTCACAATAACTTTCAATTTTTTCTTTTCTTCATTTACTTCTTTGATATCCCCTACGAAATCTTTGAATGGACCATCAATAATCTTGACGGTTTCACCAACTATGTATGGTTCAATCATCGCCTCACCCATATCTTGAGAGGCATCCACTTTACCTAACATCCTATTAGCTTCCGACTGCTGCATAGGAATCGGATTATTTTTACCTAGAAAGTGAATTACATTTGGTGAATTAACAATCGTTAATATCATTTCACCAGAAAAACGACTTGGTATAGCCTCAACAAGAATATAACCAGGAAGTATGTTTCTCTCCATTATAACCTTCTTCCCATTTCTAATTTTATAGACTTTTTCAGAAGGTACAATTATCTGCGTAATTACTTCGGACCATTTGTTCCGTTGTATTTCTAACTCTAATCTTTCTTTGATTTTCTTTTCCTTCCCACTAATCACCCGCAGTGAGTACCATTTGGTTTCATCGCTCATATGATTACTAGTTTGCGTTAATCTGATATAGGAAACCATCCAATACTACATAACTTAATATAGTATCCATCAAAAGAATGATCAAAGCAAGTATTACTGTAGATACCAATACGACTCTTGCAGAAGAAAGCAATTCGGACATAGTAGGCCAAGTTACATTGTGTAACAACTCATTATAACTCTCCTTTACGTATGCTACAATACTATTCATGTTTTGACATTTAGATGGGAACGAATCCCGCATTAGCAGGGGAGACAGGAATCGAACCTGCAGCCCTCGGTTTTGGAGACCGATGCTCTGCCAATTGAGCTACTCCCCTAAAAAAGTAAATCGAGATCTACTTTAATATTTGTTAAAATAAGAAAATTAAGCACCCCAGAAGAGGTACTTAATTTTCTATTTATCTAATCTCTCTACGAGAGAAATGATATGTTTAATCTAAAATTTCAGTAACCTGACCTGCACCTACAGTTCTACCACCTTCACGGATCGCAAAACGTAGACCAACTTCCATTGCAATTTTGTTGATCAAAGCAACTTCCAAAGTAAGGTTATCACCTGGCATTACCATCTCAACTCCTGCAGGTAGAGTACAATCACCTGTTACATCAGTTGTTCTGAAATAAAATTGAGGTCGGTAACCGTTGAAGAACGGAGTATGACGTCCACCTTCATCCTTGCTTAGTACGTAAACCTCACACTTGAATTTCTTGTGTGGAGTTACAGAACCAGGCTTACAAATAACCATTCCTCTTTTAATCGCTTCTTTCTCGATACCTCTCAAAAGAATACCAGCGTTATCACCAGCCTCTCCTCTTGTAAGTATCTTACGGAACATCTCAACACCAGTTACAGTTGAATTTAGAGCTTTCTCTTCGTCTTTCATCATTCCGATGATCTCAACTGGATCTCCTGTATTGATAACACCTCTTTCGATTCTACCCGTTGCAACTGTACCTCTACCTGTGATAGAAAATACATCTTCAATAGGCATCAAGAAAGGTTTGTCAACCAATCTGTCTGGTTCTGGAATATCTGCGTCTACAGCATCCATCAATTTCTTAATAGCTTCCGTTCCTGCAGGATCATCTTCTAGTGCTTTTAGGGCAGAACCCGCAATAATAGAAGTGTTGTCTCCATCGAATTCATATTGATCAAGAAGTTCACGAACTTCCATTTCAACTAATTCAAGCATTTCTTCATCGTCAACGAGATCAACTTTGTTCATAAAAACAACGATCTGAGGTACACCTACTTGACGTGCAAGAAGGATGTGCTCTCTAGTTTGAGGCATCGGTCCGTCTGTAGCAGCAACAACTAGAATAGCACCATCCATTTGAGCAGCACCCGTTACCATGTTTTTAACATAGTCAGCGTGACCTGGACAATCTACGTGTGCATAGTGTCTGTTCGCAGTCTCGTATTCAACGTGCGCCGTGTTAATGGTGATACCTCTTTCTTTTTCTTCTGGTGCAGCATCAATTGCATCATAATCTTGCTTTGAAGCCAACCCATCCTTAGAAAGAACGTAAGTAATTGCAGCCGTCAATGTAGTCTTACCGTGGTCAACGTGACCGATTGTACCTACATTGAGGTGGGGTTTGGACCTGTCAAATGTTTCTTTAGCCATCGGTCGTAAAGTTTAATTTATTTATTAAAAGGTATAAAAATATATTTCAAAATAATATTGAGCCAATGAAGGGAATTGAACCCCCGACCCCTTCCTTACCATGGAAGTGCTCTACCCCTGAGCTACATTGGCATCGCTTATGCAACGTCAAGAGAGCGCAAAGGTAATAAAAATTTAAATATGAGCGGGAGACGAGACTCGAACCCGCGACCCTCAGCTTGGAAGGCTGATGCTCTACCAACTGAGCTACTCCCGCTTATAAGTTAAATCTTGACAATCTTGTGGGGGTGGTAGGATTCGAACCTACTCAGCCGAAGCACTGGATTTACAGTCCAGCCCACCTCTCCCACTGTGGCGCACCCCCTCTAAAAAAATGAGAGCCGATGGAGGGATTCGAACCCCCGACCCGCTGATTACAAATCAGCTGCTCTGGCCAACTGAGCTACATCGGCATCTAAATTTTTATTAAATTCCCTTGGTCTTCACCAAAAGCGACGCAAAAATAGAAGATTATTTCAATACGCGAAAATTATTTTGATAAAAAATCAAGTTTTTTTTCAAGCAAATGTTGACTTATCAAATTAATTGATAAAACACGAATGATATCCTTCTAAATTGCCAAATTGCCACTTTTTTGCTACAGAAAAGATGCTATTGGAACATAAGATAATGGAATGGAAATTTACATATTTCTAGCTGACTTTGCAGAATCCCTCATTTTACCCTTAACTTTTTTGATTTGGCGAGCAATTGCATCAATAGATTCGTCAACAGATTGCTCAAATGATTTGCTACTTGAAGAAGCCACCAGCTTATTACCAGGAATATGAACGATAAACTCGGCAATCTTATCTTTTACTTGACCTGTATTTTCAAGTTTAAGAATGACAGATGTATCTACTATTTGGTCGTTAAGTTTTTGTAGTTTATCAAGCCGAAGTTGAATAAAATCAATCAACTTCTGATCAGCTGTAAAATGGACACTTTGAATATCTGCTTTCATAAATATGTTTTTGATTTAACGAAGCTATTTTCGTTGTGACCCCCTTTCTATCCTTTTGGATGGGTCTTTTGATAAATGTTTTTCAATTGCTCAATAGAATTATGAGTATACACTTGAGTTGCTGCAAGAGAAGCATGACCTAAAAGGTCTTTAACCGCATTTAGTTCCGCGCCTTTATTTGTAAGGTGGGTCGCAAAACTATGCCTTAGCACATGTGGGCTTTTCTTCTTAGACGTTGTAACTAAAGATAAATAGTTCCTCACAATATTATAAACTGCTTTAGGATAAATTTCGTTCAATCTATCCGATAAGAAAAAGGCATCAGTATTAACTTCTTTGATACGCTCTCTAAAGCCAATATATGAATTTATCGTTGAAAGTATTGATGAATTTAACGGAATTATACGCTCCTTTTTGCCTTTCCCCATTACTTTAATATAATTTCCGCTTGATGAAAAATCTGCCAATCGCAACTTAATCAATTCGGAACGTCGAATACCTGTATTATAAAGCAATTCAACTATCGTGAAATTTCGCCAAGTAAAGTAATCTTCTTCTCCGTCAAAAACAACTTCTTGAATTCTTCTAAGTTCTTCTTCCTTAATCACATCAGGAAGTCGTTTTGGAATTTTTAGAGCACTAATGCGATCAGTTGGGTTAACTAATTCTAAATTTCTTTTTCGAAGAAATTTGTAGAATGATCTCAGACTACAAATTTTTCGGTTAATTGATCGATTACTAATATTATCCTGAGATAGAGAAACGATCCAAGATCGGACTTGATTAAACTTCACCTCGTCAACACGAATTTCATCTTCAATCAGACTCAAGAAGGAGAAAAACTGACGTATATCTTTAATATAGGCTGCGCTAGTATGATCAGAATATCTCCGCTCATGCTCTAAGTAATCTTGGAATCCTTTGAGTGAAGTTTCTATTTTACTATCCAACATATATGAGTTTAGGTACGCAAAATAAATATAGTTCTCCTATATGAACGACAAAGACCGTGCCACCTAATATGTTCCGGGTGTAGTTTCTATGTTACTTTAAAAGTCGAGAGCTAAACTTAGTGGATTTACCTCCTACGTCGCTTTTTCTTTTTCTTAGTCTTGAAAATACTAGGTTTTGAAAAGAGATATGACGCTGAATAACCGAAGAAGTATGGTCTTAAGACTTGAACATAATTTTCCTCATTCAGAACCATATTATTTATTGAAAAATACATACAAGCTTGGAGTGATATCTGAGGGGTCGCATACCATTCGAGCTTAATATCAGGGCCATAAGTAGTGCTGCTTATGTTTTGCCTTTCAAATTCATATTCTAATTTTCTAACGTTATGAATATATGTATCAAATGAAAAGGACCGTCCTATTCTTACTCCTCCTGTAACTCCAAAAGTTCTGTAACCAGTAGCATTTAATTTAAATTTATGGGTAAAGCCAATAAAAGATGATGCTGCTCTCATATCGATTGATAGAAGAGTGTAGTCCACTATTGTATTGACCAATGGTCTTGTTTCATTCGCGTAATTTGAACCAATATTCATATATCCTAAATCGAAGCGTAGTTCATTAGTGTTGGAGATTGAATAGTGAACCTGTAGTCCTCCAGTCAAACCGTACTTGTTAAAACCAAAAAGCTTGTCTCCATCAAATTGAGAATTGAGAATACCAAAATCCAAGCCAATGTTAAATCTGTTCTGCGCCGACAATACGCTAGTCGTAGATTGAAGAAAAACCAACAGCAGGATTAATAAAAACGGGTACTTCATTTATATCGTGTTCGAAAACAAGTATTCTCTTTCTTGAGAATGTTGCTAATTAACTTTTATGAGTTTATCCACTTGAATATGCTCCTTAGTCTTAATAGTAATAAAATAAATGCCTGTTGACATTCCTTCCAGATTAATTGTATTGCTTGATTTCAAATTCCCTAATGTGATTACCTTACCAAATGAATCCTGGATGATATACTCAATTTCTTCATATTGTTCTTTCTCAATAGTCAATTTATCATTCAAAGGATTTGGATACAATTCGTAGTTTGTATGGTATACTTGATCAAGGCTAGCAACTACAGTTGTCCGTAGCCTCCATATTCTGCCATCATCCAAAGTTGCAAAGTATAATTCACCATCATTTCCTTCACCAAAAGTTGTAACCTTGGCAGGAATGTCACCTCCAGTGATCTCAATTTTTTCAGTATTAAAAACCTCATTGTCAATATCCGAAATAATCCACCAAGATTTATTGTCTACAAAATCCGTAAAAACGTATTTACCGTAAAGATCTGGATGCCTAGCACCACGATAAACGAATCCCCCTGTTACAGATTTAGGACCAAGAGCATGCGAATAGTGATAAACAGGTTCAGTGTGCTCAATTGGTGTAACACATGCAAGAGGATCAAAAATAATTGGGCCCTCGTAGCAATTCCAACCATAATTGAAAGCTCCCATCGAACCCGACTTTTCATAATTAATCTCTTCATATTGATCTTGACCAACATCAGAAATCCAAAAGTCCCCGTTAAGTCGATCAAACGAAATACGCCATGGATTTCTTAATCCAACTGCCCAAATTTCGTCTAGCACAATGTCATTGCCATCATATGGATTTCCAATAGGTATATTGTAAGGTAAAGTCTTCACATCAATCCTGAGAATCTTACCGAGAAATGTTTGAGGATTCTGACCGTTAAAGTACTCATCATTAGCGCCTCCCCCATCACCAAAAGCAACGTAGAGCATATTATCCGGACCAAAAACAATATCACCTCCATTATGATTCTGCTCATTCTGCGCAACAGTGAGAACTACAACTTCGGAAGAAGGATCAGCTTTAGTAGGATCATCTTCCGAAACATTAAATCTTGATATACGAGAAGAAAACTGACCACTCGTAGAATTAGTGAAGGTGTAATGAACGAAAAAGTATCCCTTAAGTGCATACTCTGGAGAAAAAGCTAAACCAAGCAACCCGCCTTCACTCGCACTGTTAACTTTATTAGTCAAGTCAAGAAATGGTTCATCTACTTTTGATGGGCTATCAGTCGATGCATTCTCGACGATAAATATTCTACCTTTCTTCTCAACAACGAACAACCGATCATCATCGGCAATTGAAGTGGCACTAATCTCTACAGGTTGCTCAAATTCCAGACCAGAAATGGGCTCAAGTACAAGTTCCTGCGCAAAAGTTATTTGAGAAACAAGCAAGAATGTCGCTACTACTATATTTTTCATGGATTTATTATGAACCTTATGAAGTAATCAATATTATAACGTTTAACTTTAGCAACAAACCGAAATGAAATATCGTTTAGGTTTCTTACAATTAATAGCAAAATAAAAAGAAATATGAGACTACAACTATTAATTATCACAATTCTATGTGTTACGTTATTTGCTTGCTCCAAGACGACAACGAAAGTAAGTATTAATGCGTCTACCTTTTCATCCAATAATCCGGTAGAAAATGCCAATATTGATTTTTATAAAGTTGACAATATCAGTTTTGGCATAAATGGCAAGATTGGAGACGTAAGTGATCTCGAAAGTACAACTCTAGATGAAAACGGCAATATTGAATTTGAAACAGATCGGAATTTGGAAGAACTTGGATTTATAATCACAAAGCCAGATTATATAGACTATTACAGCGAAGACAATTTTACTATCCAACAGGGTGATGAAGCTAATCTCAATATTGAAATGTACGAACGCAGTCACATTCGACTTGTGATCAAGGATGTAAGTAATATTAACACTGAAAAATTAGAAGTATATGTAAATATACATGAAGATAATGTTGTAAATGAATTCAACTCAGGAGACCACTTCCTAGTGAAAGATGCTCTGGGAGATGCAGATAATGAAATTTATATCTCATTTGATGGTGGACCTTTCTTCCCAGTTACGGAATTCGTTCCATTACGAGATACAGTAGATGTAGAAATCGAATATTAAATGATTGCAAGAATATTTACAGCTATTTTATTCCTGTTGTTTGTCAGTTGTTCTGAATCACTTGTTGATCCGACTAGCAATATGATTGCTGTAGTTAATGACGACGACTGCGTGAGATACAAAATTGATAGCTCATTAGTTGTAGACGATGGCTCTAGCCTATATTTGATTGCTGGAGCAAAAGAAGAGGAAAAATTCAATATTTCTAACTCAGATATCGATCTCTGCAAGCTTAATCAAGGTTTAGGTAGAGAATACTTTCCAGCCTTGTATGAGCCAATGTATGATCCTATTACTGAATTTCTTTACAGTGACGATATGATGTGTATCGTAACCATTGATGGCTCTTCCAAAAAAGTTTATCCTTACTCTGTGCTCTCCCAACATGAAACGATCAACGAAACTGTAAATGGAGAACCTGTAATGATTGTATACTGCGAATTGGCTAGACTAGCAGCTGTATACGAAAGGACCTACTGTGGCAAAGTCCTTACCTTCGCACCAAGTGGTTTTACCTACTTTGATGAAAATTACTGGACCGGAGTACAAGGAATCCTAATGTGGGACCGTGAAAGCGAAAGTCTGTGGTGGCCCCTGAGTGATAAATGCTTATCGGGACCTTTACAGGGAGTGGACATCGAACAAGCTTCCATTCAAATCTGGGAGTATCAAACGTGGGGAAAAATTAAAAAATTATATCCAGATGCTGTCTCACTCTCCCATAATCAGGAAATGGATATTCCTGAAGATCTACCGTCTTACAGCTTAGAAGACTTCGAATGTTTATAAGTAGTTACGAACTAAGACTGTTCCTCACTACCAAATCGATTAACTAGTCTAAGACTAGTACTATTCATAAAAGACTTCTCGGACCGATCAAAATACCTTCACAATTGATATCAAGTTTGATGCATAAAAACCTATGAGTATCAACATATCAAGAGCAAGGCGATTGGAAGATTGTCAATTGTAAGATTACACAACTTTACTCCAAGTCGAAATTTCATGTAACATAATGGACACTTTTAGAAATATCTGTGAACAAACAATACTAAACTTCTAGATATTATACTATATCAACATATCCCATGTCATATTATACAATGTAAAATTATATATGGATATGCTCCAATCTTTACCAGCAGTATCTTATCAGAAGGGGGTGGTACGCGAACTAGAAGTTTTTACAAGTGACCAATTTAGTTCTCAACAAAAAAAGAGGCCGTCTCATTTCTGAGACAGCCTCTTTATTTTATCAACACTTTTAATCAAACGCTACTTAATTAACGTCCCACCAAAGCTTAGTTGCCATATCATTTGGATTTCCATTAGTAACAGCACTCAAATTCGTTCCATTTCTTTCTTGCTCAGAAACTGGGTAAGGAAGCCTTACTGGAATATTTGGAATATCTGCAGCTGCAGGTACAGCCAATGCAGGGAAGTCTAATCTTCTCCACTCAGCCCAAGCTTGCACTCCACTAGAGTAGAAAGCTATCCACTTCTGCATACCTAATGATTGCTTCCAATTTGCAGCATCGTATGGATTAGCAGCTAAATAATCACTGATTGCACCAGCATCATCATTAAATCCCCAAAAGTTCATTGAAGCAGTTACACCATTTGCATAGTGTTCAGCAGCATCTCCTGAAGTGTAACCTCTTTCGATTGCCTCAGCCATCAAGAAAGATACTTCTGCATAATCCATAAATATATGAGGAGATCTAATATCTCTAACAGTCGCTGGTCTAGATGTAATATCTTTCAATGCGAATGCTTCAGGATCAGTTAGACCATAAGGCATTCCAACAATATCACCGCTATTATTTACTGCAGCATAAACACTTAGTCTAGGGTCACCCATAGCTTCAAGCGTTTCTACAAGAGGTAATGCAACTGCGAAATCATCACGATTATTAATCACATTATCAATATACAATGGATTTGCTGTTGATGGATCATCACTAAAATCAAATATTGCACTATCATCGTTTGACTCAAATACTCCGTAAGCAATTGCTTTTCCTACATAGTTAGAAGCAGCAGCACCGTCTGCGTCAGCAACTCTCATTGCCATTCTTAAAAGCAAAGAAGCACCCAACTTCTTCCATGAAGTCATATCACCATTGTAAACGATGTCACCAGCAACAAACGACCCACCAGAAACATCGATACTACCAACAGCTGCGTCCAATTTCGCTAATAAATCAGTCCAAATAGCTTGCTGAGAATCATACTCTGGCTTTGGAAAATCAGTTGCTAGCGCTTGAGTGTAAGGAATATCTCCCCACAATTCAGCTATAGTCTGAAAAGAAACAGCCTGCATAATATCAATGATAGCAAACTGATTCACTCTATTAGCTCCTACTACTGTTTCATCACCTTCAATAATTGCTCTTGCAACTGCAAATTCATTAAGACTTGATGCATAGAAGCCCTGCCAAGTACCATCAAATGAGTTGCCGTCAACAACGTATCTAGATTCTTCAGCGTACTCATTTTGAGCCCAATGTTGAACCATTAACATTCCCCACTCTCCATTTAATGCTCTACTTTGCATTCTTGCAAAGAAGTCATACTGAGCTTGAGTTACCAGATTTGAAGCTGGTACAGCCGTTGGGCTGTTTGGATCAACATTTAGATCCACAAGGTTATCGCTACATGAAGCTAAACCGAATACTATTACACCTAGAAATAAGGTTCTAATAGCTTTAAATTTATTTCTAAATTTCATATTACTTTATTTTATTATAATTTGATAGATAGATTTACACCGAAAGATCTCGTTGAAGGAACTTGAGCGTTCTCAAGACCTTGATCATTACCTGCACCATTTACACCCTGAGGGTCTAGGTAAGGAAGATCAGCGGAAAGAATCGCAAGGTTTCTTCCAAAAATACCAACGCTAGCACCTCTCAAGAAAGAGATAGAGTTTGTAGGGATTCTGAAATCCATTCTTAATTCTCTAAGCTTTACGAAACTTGCAGAATAAACATTCGGAGCAGCAGCTCTCCAGATACTTTGATAGTATGTCTGAGGATCAGTAACTCTGATATCATTGGCACTTCCGTCTTCTTTGACACCGTCATAGATAAATCCGTTAGCTCTAATATCTTCTTCTCCCATATACGCAACAGTTTCTGGATGCATTCCACTATACTTAGACCATTGTAATGAAGTTGAATGAACAACACCACCTCTCTGGAAATCAACTAGACCACCAATAGATAAAGGACCAAAATTGAACGTAGAACTAACACCACCTACCCAATCAGCAATAGCAGAACCAAGGAATACTCGGTCTGGAGTGAAAGTAGGGTAACCATTTTCGTCTACAACAATCGCACCTTCATTTGAGATAATTTCTCCGTCATCGTTCAATTCATAAGACTCTCTAATATAATCTTGACCATAAAGTGCCATGTATGGAACACCTTCAGCAATTCTTAAACTTGCAGCCCAAGTATTACCTCTTGCAATACTTTCAATTCCTTCTTCCAGACTAACAACTTCGTTGTACTGACGGAAAGCATTGATTCCTAGATCCCAGCTAAATTTCTTAGTCTGTACTGGAGTACCAGTAATTTGGAATTCATAACCCCAGTTTCTCATTTCTCCTGCATTTGTAATTCTAGATGTATATCCAGTAGAAGCAGATGAAGGAACAGAGAAAATCTGATCTTTGGTAGATCTGTCAAAATATGCAAAGTCAAATCCTAATCTTCCTTGGAATAATCTTAAATCCATACCAACTTCGAACTCACTAGTTGCCTCAGGTCTTAGATTTGGATTATTTTGAGAATTTGGAACTCCATATCGTGGTAAACCATTAAGGTTTGGCACAATCGGATCATAAACATCAACTAATCTATATGGAGCAGCATCGTTACCTACTTGAGCGTAAGAAGCTCTTACTTTCAAGAATTCAATCGCAGAAATATTCTGAATTGCTGGTAATTCTGACACAACAAAACTTGCAGCAGCAGATGGGTAGAAGTAAGAATTCTCACCTTCAGGTAAAGTTGAAGACCAATCGTTTCTAGCAGTCAAATCTAAATATAGCATGTTCATGAAACCAAAGTTAACTTGTCCGAAAACAGAGTTAATACCTCTTTGAGACTCATTAGTTGCAATTGTAGGCGCTGCAGCAGAATTAGATATGTTGTAAAATCCTTCTAAGCTTAATCCACCATTTGAGTTTAAGTCAGTTCTTCTAGAAAGCTGACGCATGATATTACCACCTGCCATTGCTGACATAGAGAAGTTATCAGAGAATGTTTTGGTATAGTTCAAACGTCCCTCTAAGTTAGTCTCTTGGAATCTAATTTCAGACTCATTGTAAAGTGCAGTCTCAACTGAAGCAATTGGAATACCATTTCTTGTAGAAAATTGGTAGTAATCTGTTCCCATTCTACCTGTAGCAGATAGACCTTCAGCTAAATCGATCGTTGCGTTTGCATTACCGAAGAATCTATTTCTATTATCTTCTTGTAAGTAATTATCTGCAACCCAATATGGATTATCAAAGAAGTTTGGTGATGCATCATAGAACAATAGGTTACCATCAGCGTCTCTCTGAGGACCTACTGAGTTCCATGTATTCTGTGTACCATCAACCCAAGTGCTGTTCTGTAATCGCTCATCATCAAGTTGTGTTTGCCACCATTGGTTGAAAGCTTGCATTGGATTACCATTATTGTAACCAGTGATGTTTCTATTATTAGCAGCATTATTAATATAGTTACCACTTACTCCAACCTTTAACCATTCAGCAAGTTTGTAGTTACTGTTCAAGTTAAATGAGTTTCTCTGTAGTCTAGAGTTTGGCAACACACCTTGCTGATCCAAGTTCGTATAACCAAAACGAACAGATCCATTTTCATTACCTCCAGTTAAGGTAACATTGTTATTCAACGTAGTACCTGTTCTAAAGAAATCCGTGTAAGGATTAGCGGGAGCTTCCCAAGGTCTAGTTTCTCCAAAATTAGCAGCATTTGGATCCCAAGAATCCCAGTGTCTTACATCTTGTCCTTCAAACTTTGGTCCCCAAGAACCATCTTTTGAATAAGAAGGGTACTTGAAAGTCTCACCATCCACAATCACTTCGTTAAATCCGTGCTCTGTATCAGGATTCGTTGCACCTCCACCATATTGATTTTGGTGAGGAATAAAAGCAAAAGCTTGGTCGAAAGTAGTTGTTGAGTTGAATTCAACTCCAATACCTTTCGTTTTAGAACCATCTTTAGTAGTAATCAAGATTACACCATTCGCTCCACGCTGACCGTAAAGAGCTGCTGCGGCTGCACCTTTAAGAATTGAAACATTCTCTACAATTGAAGGATCAATATCCTGAGCCATGTTACCGTAATCATATGCTGACGCACCACCAAAACCTAATTGCTGACTATTAGAAGCAAAGTTTGAGTTATCAATAGGCACACCATCAATCACGAAAAGAGGTTGATTCTCTCCAAGGAAAGAACTAGAACCTCTAATAGTTACTCTTGATGAACCACCTAGAGCAGATTGAGTACCTTGTATTTGCATACCAGCAACTCGACCTTGCATAGAGTTTACAATATTTGTCTCTTTTGCACTTTCAATCAATCCTCCATCTACGGATTGAGTTGAGTATCCCAAAGTTTTTTCTTCCCTTGAGATACCGAGTCCAGTTACTACCACTTCGTTTAGTAACTCACCTTCATTCATAATAAAATTAAGCACGTTGCTTCCATCAAGAGAAGCTTCTTGTGTAGCAAATCCAGTATAACTAACCACCAACGTTTGTGCGTCGTCAGGTACATTTAAACTGAAATTACCATCAAAATCAGTAATGGTACCAACTGTCGTTCCTTTCACAACAACATTAGCACCAATGACAGGTACACCGGAATCATCGACGATGTTACCCGTTACGACTCTCTGCGCATTGGTCATACCAACACCTAGAAAGAAGATTAGCAATAGAAAATAGAGTTTCTTCATATTAAATAAGAATTTTAAGTTTCGTGTAAGTAAATAAGTAATTCTAAATCGCAATTTAAAATAAATGTTAATATTAAGTGAAATAATTATCATTTTTTTTGCAATCTACTTTATATAAACTGTCGAAAGTCCCTAAACGCTCCCTCATATCAAAAGAAAATGTTAAAAAAATTGCAAAAGCATTGCATTTATCTTAACAATCAGGTCTTTAAGCAATCATTAATTGCCGTTTATACATCTGAATGGCATTCTGTAAGCCATAATATAAAGCGTCTACGGTCAATGCATGTCCTATGGAAACTTCGAGTAAATTAGGTATAGCTTCCGCATACATTCTTAGATTTTCTAAGTTCAAATCATGGCCAGCATTAACACCCATATTTGCAGACTGTGCCAATTTTGCCACTAATGCGTGTTTTGATATTTCCGACTGAAATTTCTCTGTATCAACTGATTGATAATATGCAAAAGGTCCCGTGTACAATTCAATCCTGTCAGTTCCGATATCTACAGCAGCCTCGAGCATTTTTGGATCTGGGTCCAAAAATAGTGATGTCCTGATTCCTGCGTCTTGCAATGTTGAGACAACATCCTTTAAAAACGTACGATGTCTTATCGTATTCCAGCCATGATCCGACGTTAACTGAGACGGGTCATCAGGGACTAAAGTACATTGGTCAGGTTTGTTTTTAAGTACCAACTTCAAAAACTTATCATTTGGAAATCCTTCGATATTAAATTCGTTCTTTGTCTGACCTTTAAGTATCGGAATATCGTCATACCTAATATGTCTTTGATCTGGTCTAGGGTGCACTGTAATACCCTCAGCTCCAAATTCCTCACAGTCTCTTGCATATTTATACAAGTCCGGATAGTTTCCTTCTCTAGAATTTCTGAGTAATGCGATTTTATTGATATTCACACTAAGTTTAGCCTGCATTTGGGTATGTTTTCAAATGAATAAAGTATATAAAGATAATCTAGTGAAATAACCTAAAGGTAGCATTCATTCCACTATTTTTGTGGAAACAAATATCATACGTGGATAAGAGTAAAGCAAGTACTAGATTATTTGTCTTTGGCATATTGGTGATTGGAGGTTTGACCTTGGGGTCATTGGCAAGTGTCATTCCGGCGTTTATGCAAGGTCTTTCCATGGAAAGTATTCAAGAAGATCCTGGCTCTCTGCTACAGAAGTTAAACGCTGGAAATCTGAGACTGAGTCTTTTCATAAATCACCTATTTCTTTTCCTCTTACCATCTGTTATCTATGGTCTCTATATTTTCAAGAAAGACTTTTTTCAAGGACTAGACCTACATAAGAAACCTGCGATATTATCAATTTCATTTGGTTTGCTTCTTATTCTATTTGCTTACCCACTGGTAACGCTCGCACATTATATTAATTCGATACTTCCTTTAGCGGATTGGATGATACAAGCGGAACAAGATGTAAGTGCAACATTAAAAAAGATATTGGAAGGTAATAATAGTTTCATGATACTAGTCAATGTTCTTCTTATTGCTCTAATGCCGGCAATAGGTGAAGAACTTGTGTTTAGAGCAATTCTACAAAAAAATATTGCTAAAATATTTAAAAATGGTCATGTAGGTGTATGGATCGCTGCGATCCTATTTAGTTTAATCCACTTTCAATTTGAAGGCTTTTTAGCGCGGATGATGCTAGGGGCGATCATGGGTTACGGATATTACTTTACAAGAAATCTTTGGGTACCAATTACGATGCACTTTGTGAATAACTTCATACCAGTGGTTGCCTTTATGGTTGCAGGAGAGGATTTGACAGACACAAGCCAATTGGAAAATGGAGTAGAATGGTGGACTATATTAGTTTCTATTTTGGGCGTCCCAGCCCTCATTTACATTTACAAAAAATATAATGGAGGGAAAGAAACAATCAGGACTTAGGACTAGAGTAATAACAGGAGTAATATTTGCTACAGTTGTTTTGGGTCTTCTGACTTACGATCGTATTACAGCTTCAATACTACTAGTATTAATAACAGCCTTCTGCACGTTTGAGTATACCAATATTGCGCGTAAAGGAATAAAAGATCCGACATTCAACCTGACCATGCTCTGTGGTTTAGGTCCTATTCTATTTAGTTTCGTAAAACCAGAACTAGCTGAGGGCTACGAGTTTTTCATTCTCATGATAAGCTTTTGTATTATGTTGAGCTTTACTATTTTTTCCTTGATCCTAAATGTGCGAACAAATCACAATCTGCTCTCGCCGATGATTGTATTGTTCTATTTGGGCTTACCGATGGCAGCAATAGATCGGTTGTTAGTTCAAGGTGACCAATATCAGCAAACTATCCTTCTTGGTATTTTATTTTCGCTTTGGGTCAGTGACTCAGGTGCTTATTTTGTTGGACGATGGCTAGGAAAAACGCCACTTCACCGAAGGGTCTCTCCCAAGAAGACAATTGAAGGTTGGCTTGGAGGTGGACTTTTTGCAGCTCTATTTGCCTATCTGCTATCACTATACTTTACTGACTTAACATTGTTGCAATGGATGATTATCATGTTGGTAGGTTGGCTTGCTGGTTCATGGGGTGACTTGTACGAATCTAGTATAAAGAGACAATTTGATGTTAAGGATTCGGGAAAATTACTTCCAGGACATGGCGGTTTTCTTGATAGGTTTGATTCGTTTATTTTTGCTGCACCAGCTGTATTGTTGGTGTTGTACACTTTTTTTAATTTGTAATCCTAAAATCGACAGATGTATATACATAAAGAAGGGCATACAATAATTATCGTTGCTCTTATTATCTTAGGTGCTTTATGCTATCTTGCAGGCACTTTTGCCCCGCAGCTAATTGCTATTTTGATGTATATTTTTGCTGCGGTAATGGCATATCTGATTATCCAATTCTTCAGAAATCCCAAAAGGCCTGTCAAAGGAGTTTCCCCTTCAACTGTCATCTGTCCAGCTGATGGAAAAGTTGTAGTGATCGAAGAAGTTGAAGAACCTGAATATTTTAAAGACAAAAGAATCCAAATATCCGTGTTTATGTCACCTTTGAACGTGCACAGCAACAAAGCGGCTATACCAGGTAAAGTGAGTTATACAAAATATCACGAGGGTAAATATCTTGTTGCATGGCATCCGAAATCTAGTACGGAAAATGAACGGAGCACCATCGTAATAAAACAGGAAAAACACGAAGTTCTACTTCGTCAAATTGCTGGAGCAGTTGCACGTAGAATTAAAAACTATGTAAAAGTTGGACAAGATCTAAATCACGGAGATGAATTTGGTTTCATAAAATTTGGTTCACGTGTAGATATTTTTCTACCGCTAGGAAGTGATATTCTTGTCAAACATGACCAAATTGTGAGAGCAAATATTACCCAAATAGCAAACCTTCCTTCATGAGCGACAAACCATTAATACTAGTTACAAACGACGATGGAATTACGGCACCAGGTATTGCAAACCTAATTCGTTTGATGAAGATGGTAGGAAACGTGGTCGTTGTAGCCCCGAATAGCCCACAATCTGGCAAAGGACATGCTATTACCCTAGAAGACCCACTTCGTGTACATTCCGTTGACATATTCCATGATGTAGAAGCATATGAGTGTTCAGGTACTCCCGTTGATTGCGTCAAACTAGCAAAGAATGTCATATTCAAGAATAGAACCATTGATCTCTGTGTATCTGGTATCAATCACGGTAGTAATGCAGGCGTAAATATTTTATATTCAGGAACTATGTCGGCAGCGATGGAAGCTAGTCTTGAAGGAATCGATTCCATCGGATTTTCATTACTTGACTATTCTTTTGATGCAGTATTTGAGCATGCTGACAGCTTTATTCTTGCAATTGTCAAAGCTGTCCTTGATAAAAAGCTCGCAGGAAGTCAGCTATTAAATGTGAACATACCGAAAGATTCAAAACGTGGAATTCTAGGTGTGAAGATTTGCAAACAAGGGGACGGTATGTGGGAAGAAGAATTCATTAAGTCAGAGGATCCTAGAGGAAATAATTACTATTGGATGTCTGGAAAGTTTGTTACAAAAAAGCATGCTGCAGATACTGACTTATGGGCGCTAGAAAATGGATATATAAGTATTGTACCGTCTACAAGTGACTTAACTGATTACTCCCAAATCCAAAAACTTAAATACTTAGCAAAATCATGATGCAGTTCGTAGAGAAATACAATTCAGTTGTTTTGGGATTAGCACTAGGAATAGTAACGGTAACAATAGGATACGGTGTTGTAAGTATCATTTTTGAAGGACTAGTGTCAGCGGGAATCATGGACGAAGCCTATGGTGTTGGGTTTGATAAACGCAATCGGACAATATGGTTGATGTCCATATGTTGCAATGCAATTGGCATACAATTATTCAATAAGAGGAAACTGTTTCCGACTCAAAGAGGAATTGCAATATTTACAGTTCTGGCAGCGGCAGTATGGGTGTATTATTATAAAGACTCATTATTCTTCATAGAAGGTTAAAATGAAAATCTACCTAATTGCCGGTGAAACTTCCGGCGACATTCATGGTGCAGCTCTAATTAAGGCTCTTTTAGAAGAGCATTCTAAATTGGAAATTCGAGCAGTTGGAGGTCCGCAAATGGAACAAGCAGGAGCGAGTATTTCATTTGATTACAGATCTTCTGCAATCATGGGATTTATAGAAGTACTCAAGAATATCCGAAAAATAAAACGACACTTTAGTCGAGTTGAACAAGATATAAGAGATTTCAACCCAGAAAAAGTCATTTGCATTGACTACCCAGGATTCAATCTTCGACTTGCAAAGCGTATTTACAGAGATTTTCAACTGCACTACTATATAGCTCCTAAAACTTGGGCATGGAATACTAAGCGGTCTGTTAAACTTGCTACATATTTCGAGCGTGTAAATTGTATACTACCATTCGAAATTGAGTTCTTCAAAAAGTACAATGTCCCGGCACTTTATGTAGGCAACCCAAGCAAAAATCAGGTAGATCAGTATCTAAATGAAAATATAGCGAATCCTCAAAACTATGTAGCAATATTTCCCGGTTCACGAGTTCAAGAAATTCAGATGATACTGCCATTTATGTTGGAAGCAATCAGAGAAACAGGCTTGGATTACAAAATTTCTAAGGCACCGAATATGGACCGTGCAGTCTACCAACCATTTATTGAAAGAACAGAGCAATTGATTTCAGATAATTATCAACTATTGATAAACGCAAAAGCCGCTTTAGTTACATCTGGAACAGCAACTCTCGAAACAGCCTTATTCGGAATTCCGCAAGTCGTATTATATAGAGCAAGTTCTATTTCCTATGCAATTGCTAAGCGAGTTGTTCGTGTACCCTACATTTCTCTTGTTAACTTAATAGCGAATAAACCGATTGTAGAAGAACTCATACAAGAGGATTGCAATCGCACAAACATAATAAGCTCTTTGAACAAAATTCTTGACAAAGATGGAAGGGAACAAATGATTTCCGACTATAGAAACTTACGCAAGCTCCTGACTGATAAAAATGCCGCAAAAATAACTGCTCGTAGTATTCTGTATACTTAGTGAACTAGTCTGGTTGCCTACTTTTTTGTTTTCTTTGTCTTCGTTGTTTTTTTGGCTTTCTTTTTTGGAAAGGCATTTGGAATCTCTGCTTCAATCAATTTCTTGATTTGCTCAAGTTTCAATTCCTTGGCTTGTTCGCTTGTCATCCTTTGATCACCTACTTTTGGCAGCTTGATCGACTTCTTTTTAAATCGAATAAAAGGACCCCATCGACCATTTTCAACTGCAATTTTATCTTCTGGCCAGCGATGAATATATCTGTTTGCCTCTTTCTCAATTTTTGCGGCTACTAGCGTATTTATATCGTCCAAAGAAAGATTATCGAAGTCATATTTCTTATTCACATTAATAAACATCCCATTCCACTTCAAAAATGGACCAAATCGACCCTTACCCTTGGTTACTGGAAGACCTTGATAGCTTGCAATAGGAGCATTTTCAGCAATTTTCTCCTTGATTAAGCGCTGCGCTTCGTCCATTTCTAGTTCGAGAGCATCCAGCGTTCTTGGGATACTCACAAACATTTCTCCATATTTCACATACGGCCCATAACGTCCCGCACCAACACTTACTTCTTGACCATTAAATTCACCCAAAGTCTTTGGTAATTTGAACAACTCCATCACTTCTTCTAAAGAAATAGTTTCTATGGATTGTCCAGGTTTCAGATTGGCAAATCTCGGTTTTCCCTCTTCTCCAACTTCTTCCGTGGTTCCAATTTGAGCGACTGGGCCATATCGCGATATCTGAACAAGGACAGTATGGCCTGATTCTGGGTCAACACCAAGATCTCTTCGACCCTTAGCTCTCTCTGCAGTTTCAATAGTTCTTTCAACAGTTTCGTGAAATGGAAAATAAAACTTTTTCAGAGTATCTTTCCAATCCGCTTTACCATTTGCAATAACATCAAATTCCTCTTCAATGTCAGCAGTAAAATGATAATTGATTACATCATTAAAGTGTTCAGATAAGAAATCAGTAACGACCATTCCAATGTCCGATGGATATAGTCTATTTGAGGTAGACCCTGTAATTTCAGTCTCAGTTGTTTTGACGATTTGATCGTCCTGTAAGAGCGCTTTTGTGTATTTACGTTCGACACCTTCCCGACTCTCTTTTGTAACATATCCCCTTTCTTTCTCCATTATTTTGGAGATCGTAGGTGCGTATGTAGATGGACGACCAATGCCCAGCTCTTCAAGCTTTTTAACAAGACTAGCTTCTGTGTATCTTGCAGGTGGTCTAGTAAATCTTTGGAGCCCCTCCATATACTTCAGATCAAGAACTTGCCCTAATTTCAGAGGTGGAAGCATCTTTTTGCTATCACTATCTTCTGCTTCGTCTTCATCGGTAGATTCTAGGTAAACTTTCAAAAATCCATCGAAAGTTATCACCTCGCCTGAAGCTTGAAGGACAATTGAAGGATCACTTTCTGGTGAAACCTGAACCGTAGTCTTTTCAATTTTGGCATTTGTCATTTGGCTTGCAATAGTTCGCTTCCAAATCAGCTCGTACAATCTTTTCTCATCACTATCAGAACCTCCTTGATGTTTGTCAATATATGTCGGACGAATAGCTTCATGCGCTTCTTGAGCATTGGCAGATTTTGACTTAAATTGACGAACAGTCGAATACTCTGCACCATAGTTTGTAGTAACTTCTTTTTGTATTGTGTTTATTGCAAGTCCACTTAATGAAGTCGAGTCAGTTCGCATATACGTTATCAATCCCTGCTCATATAGTTTCTGGGCTACACTCATTGTTCTTTTAACACCAAAACCAAGCTTTCTACTCGCATCTTGCTGCAGTGTAGAAGTTGTAAATGGTGCAGCTGGTTTTCTAGATAACGGCTTTTTCTCAATATTTGAAATAGAAAAGTTCGTATTCTTACATGCCTCTAGAATTTTAATGGCTTCCTCCTCAGAATTGATCTTTGACTGATACTCTGCACGAAGAGTTACAAGAGAACCTGATGCTCCTGTTACAGCGAAGTAGGCATAAACTTTGTAAAAAGGATTGGATTCGAATGATAAAATTTCCCGCTCTTTCTCAACGATAAGTTTCACGGCAACAGATTGCACTCTACCTGCCGAAAGTTTACCCTTTACCTTCCTCCACAGAATATTTGATAGATCAAAACCAACTAGTCTATCTAGAATTCTTCTTGCCTGTTGAGCATCGACAACATTGAGATCAACAATTCTTGGCTTTGTGATTGCCTGCTCTATCGCAGACTTTGTAATTTCTCGAAATACAATTCTCTTCGTCGTTTTTGGGTCAAGCCCTAAAACTTCGCACAAGTGCCACGAAATTGCTTCTCCTTCACGATCCTCATCCGTTGCTAGCCATACCTGATCAACTTTCTTTACCCAGTCTTTCAATTCGCGAACTACCTTCGTTTTATCAGCAGAGACAACATACGATGGTTCAAAATCATTATCTATCGTGACTCCATTCTTCCCTTTATCAAGATCTCTGATGTGACCATAGGAAGATTTTACTTTAAAGTCTTTCCCTAAATATTTTTCGATCGTTTTGGCCTTTGCAGGTGACTCAACGATTAATAGATTCTTTGCCATACGCTCGTTAGATTAACAAATTGTTTTAACTCAAAGATGCTTCGATAGATTGGAATGGATAACATCAACATAAAGAACACTATCTGAGCTAATATTTATCAATCTTAAACAGAATTTTAGCATCTAAATAAGCTCAAATTACATGTAGGTGATATAATTACGTATCACTATCGACCGGCAAAACTAGGAATATTTTTATATAAACAAAAAGCTCACATTGTGATACTAGTTTCCAAGTTTACGTTTCTCTAGCTCCTTTGTGCGTTCAGCTAAAATCTTTGCAGCTATAGTTTCGACATCTAGATCTTTAGAATTCAAATGATTATGGTAGGTAGTCAATAAAAATCTCACTTGATCATCAGGATGTGTCACACCGTAAGTCTTCAAGTGATGTCCAATTCTTGATCCATCATACAGATTCCAATTTACTGTTATCCATCGGCCGATGCCATAGTGAAGCCTCTTAACAACAAAATCAGTATCTGCATACTTGAATTTGTCAAGTGACTCTTTCGAAGACAATGCTGTTAATTCATTGAAAGCATCCATTAAATCAACTGGAATATAAACACCATTAATCCTAGCTTTCTTAATATTTCGCTCATACTTCTCCATAAATCTTTTCTCGCTAAGGGAGATCGGGATAGTATCCTTGGGTGAAATCGCACGTTTCGGCTGATCTTGCGCAATAACTGCTACCGTTAGAGCTAACAGAATAAATAATATTGATAATGACTTTACCAATGATTTCATAAATTAATAGCCTTGATTAAGAATAATGTTTCTAGAAGAATTCACATCGTAAATACGAGATATATAACGCAAAATTATATAAACAAGTTACCCAAGTTTAAACTTTGTATAGAATTAATAAACAAGAAATGACTTGAATCAGCGCATAAAAAACAAAAATCAATTAATATTACTGCAAATTATAGTAGGATAAGATATGAACAGAATTGCAGTTTTAACCATCTCAACATTGATCTATTTCATCATTCTTAGCCTTCTATACCTTTATGACCAATTTGCAGGATACTTGATGAATATCATACTAGGAGGAATGACGTTCAGTGTTCTGACAATCTCTTACATTGCAGATAGAATACAAAAGTCGAAAGTTCCAAAGAGTTATTTTTGGTCTCTTTGGGGATGCCTGATAGGTAGCATCCTTTGTTTTATTTTTCTTGAATACTCTTTTTGAGCTTTACCAAGTCATATCATCATCCGCACTCTCGTCTGATGATGTCTCACTTGCAGTTGGAGGAGTTGGATTGTCTTTATTTTTGCCTTCTTCTTCCATTTTTGCTTCCCATTCCTTTTGCCTATTTTCAAACTCCTCATAGTCATAATCAGGCATCAGTTCAGTCTTAACATGATTGACAGCATCATTCATGCTATCAACGAAACGATTGAAATCTTCTTTGTACAAGAAAATCTTGTGACGATCATAACCATCACCGTTAAATCTCTTCGTACTTTCAGTGATTGTTATGTAAAAATCCTCTCCTTTGGTTTTACGTACATCGAAGAAATACGTTCTGCGTTTTCCTGCTCGCACCTTCGTTGAATATACACTTTCGAACCTATTATTGTCGCTCATTCCTCTAGCTCTTGTTTTGATAATTCAATTTTGTTAATGCGAATTTGCAAATATTATTTCAAAAAAACAGTACAAAAACAGAATTAAATCCCCTCTTCTGATACAAGAGTGGGAACCTGCATCATAATTTTGATGCCCCACGTAGAATGAATAAATTAGATTTTTTTGACTCTGAACTGAGCATATCTTTAATCCAAATGATCTACTTCATCAAGCGATTGCTGCTGAAACATATCAAAATAAAGAGATTTATTTTTGAGAAGTTCCTCATGGTTTCCAAACTCAGCAATCTTTCCTTTTTCGAGTACTAGTATTTTATCATAATCCATCTGGCTATGCACTCGATGAGTTATAACTAGCGTTGTTTTATTTGCTAAGCTTGTATTGAAATGCTTAACAATATTGTTTTCTGTAGTGGCATCGACAGCTGAGAGACAATCGTCGAGCACAATACAAGAAGGACCTTTTATCAATGCTCTTGCTAAAGAAATCCTTTGCTTTTGCCCCCCTGAGAGCGTCACGCCTCTTTCGCCGACTAGTGTCTCATAATGCTTAGGTAAATTCATTATGTCATCATCAATTGAAGCAAATGAGGCATATTTCCTTATCGTATCTAGATCTTGTTCTTGTGTCAATCCAAAACTAATATTCTCAGCAATTGTGTCTGAAAACAAAAAGACATCCTGTGGAACATATGCAAGTTTTTTTCTTAAAGTTTCTATTGAAATATCTTTAATATCAATTCCTCCAATTCTAATCGTACCAGAATCAATGTCATACATTCTTACCAATAACTCTGCAATAGTAGATTTTCCGCTTGCAGTTCGTCCCATTATCGCCATTTTCTCACCGTCTCTTAATCTGAATGACACTTTATCTAGTGCCACTGTCTTAGTCTCAGGATATGTAAAGCTTACATTATCAAACTCAATATCCCACGAAAGTGGTGTCTGCGGTGCCGAAGCATCAAGAATTGAGGGCTCAACTAACATAAATTCGTTGATGCGCTCTTGTGAAGCAGAAGCTTGCTGAACAAGAGATGCAATCCAGCCTAAAGCAGTTATGGGCCAAGTAAGCATTCCGATATAAATAATAAATTCAGCTATGTTTCCTGGGCTAATTATTGAATTCGCAACTTGCATTCCTCCTACATACAATACTATCAAAGTACTTATTGAAATCAGCAAAACCATTAATGGAAAAAACAAAGCATTTACCCTAGCAAGTTTGAGACTTTTGGCCTTAAAGTCATTGCTTTCGTCAGTGAAATAACTAACAAACTGATTTTCCTTTACATAGGATTTTATAACTCGAATTCCTGAATATACTTCTTGTGCTGTTGAATTAATAACTGACAACTGTTTTTGAATAATGGCACTTTTTTTATTTATGATATTACTAACAATGTAAATTGAAATCGAAAGAACTGGTAAGGGAAGCAAACTGTATAAAGTCAACTCAACATTGACAGACAGCATAGAATAGATTACAACTATGAACAGTGAAACGAGATTAATAAAGTACAAAAGTGCAGGGCCTAAATACATCCTAACTTTAGACACATCTTCAGAGATCCTAGCCATCAAATCCCCTGTCTTATTCTCTTTAAAAAACCTTAGGTCCATCTTAGAGTAGTGTGCAAAAATTTCA
>CBFHTK010000017.1:40777-41102 GCA_965658745.1 Saprospiraceae bacterium
CATTGCGCATATCGTATTCAATCAGTCTTGACATTACAATAATCGTTTGTCTCATAAAATACATGAACAAACCCATGAGCAAGGCAAAACCCAAGACTAAGGCACCGAAGAGTAGTAAATTTTTGCCAACTCCAGAAAGTATGGAAGCTTGAAAATCAGATTGATCAATCAGCTTATATTCTTGAATACTGAGGAAGACATAGTCAAGTGCCTCTCTTATTGCTTGAGGCATTAGTACCCTGAAGTAATTGGACAGAGCAACGAATACGATTCCAAATATCAAATGGAACTTATATTTTAAAAAGTATTTATTAAGAACATATAG
>CBFHTK010000018.1:0-32006 GCA_965658745.1 Saprospiraceae bacterium
CGCTCAACTACATACCATATTCCTACAGAAAATGAATGTATGACCTGTCATCAATCAAATTCAAAAATGACGCCATTGGGACCAACTCTACTCAACCTTAATCGAAATGTAGAGAGAAATGGAAGTACTTTAAACCAGCTTACACATTTACAGAATGTAGAAGTGATAAATAATTTTTCAGTAAACCAAATTAGTCAAATGGTAGATTATAATGACTTTAATGCTTCACTGGAGGAAAGAGGACGAGCATATCTAGCAATGAATTGTGCCCATTGTCATAACCCAACTTCTTGGGAAAGGTCTGCCGAACGGGAATTTGATTTTAGATACGAAACACCTTTTAATGAAGCAGGAATTCTTTATGAAGAAGACAAAATTAAAAGAGCTCTTCAAGACAGAGAAATGCCACTTATTGGAACTACAGTGTTAGATGAAGAAGGGATAAATTTAATTGTTGAATATATTGAAAGTCTATAAAAAAAGACCAAAAGTAGGCTGGCTATAACACTGTATATGAAATCATAGCCACCTATCGGCAGGCTACGCTTCATATACTAACCGTTAGGTTTCATTTAATACAAACTAAAAAAAGTGAATTATGAAAACCAGTGCATTCCTACTCTTTACATTTTGCTTGACAACAACAGCTCTTCAAGCTCAAGATGAAAGATATGAAATTAAACAAATTGTTCAAGAATTATTTGATGGAATGCGAGCTGGAGATACATCTAGTATGGTAAAGCTTTTTGCGCAAGAAGAAATGGAAATGAAGACCGTGTACAAGGATAAAGTAGGTCAAGTACAGCTAAATTCTGGAAAACTCAGCGGATGGATGAATTCAGTAGGTACGCCACATGATGAAGTATATGATGAACGCTTGGGAGCATATGATATACAAATCCACGGTGATATGGCTTCGATGCAGGTAGAATATTACTTTTTTGTGGGCGAAAAGTTTAGTCACTGTGGTGTGAATTTTCTACAGTTCGTCAAGACCAACGGTGGATGGAAAATAATGAATGTAGCAGATACAAGAATCAGGGAAGGTTGTGAGGTACCTGATGAAACTTGGTAGATCTCGAAGAAATAGAACGTTTCGATTCTTGAGACACGGATTGCAGCGGGTTCACGTGAGTAATGCGAACGGGATATGAGCGGAAAGCCGGGTTTCTTCGCTTTTATTGATGGTCTCGTTCATTCAGCTAAATTGATCTGCCATTCATAGTCGAAATTAATTGGCGAAGAAAGTCTCCCTAGTTTTCGTAATTATTACTTTTCTAGAAAAGATCATTCTTCGTTCTCGAGCTAGCTTCCTACTTTTAAGCATTCAGAACTGTTCAATATGAGAGAAATACCCAAGATCGATAACGATATAAGATTAGCAGAAACTCTGCCAGGATGGTTCTATACAGATGCGGAGGTGTATAATCATTGCCTAACAGCAGTTTTTAATAAGTCTGTCCTCTATGTTGATGAGATCGCAGAAAAGATGAAAATGCCTGAAAATACCTTTCCAATTTCATGGTATCCAAATGCTCTGAATGAAGAAATTTTGCTCATCAAAAACGAGAGTGGATGGAGGGTTTCAAGCAATATTTGTACACACAGGGGATTTAAAATCGTTCATCACCCTACGAAGTTGAAAAAGCTGCAATGTGGATATCATGGTCGGAGATGGAATATGGATGGCCAGTTTGAATTCATGCCGGAGTTCAAGGAAGCTGAGCAATTTCCGAGTCCCTGCGATCATCTACCAACTATAGAATTTGTGATCTGGAAGCGATTTCTATTTGCTGGGCTTTCGCCAAAAATCGATATGAATCTTTATGCTAAAATCCTTGAGGAGCGAGTGGGTTTCCTTTCAATAGAACAATGGGATTTGGCTTCTGATTATTCAAAAACTTATTCAATTAAAGCTAATTGGGCTCTTTATTGTGACAATTATTTGGAGGGATTTCATATTCCATTTGTTCATGAATCGTTAGGTCAGATCGTTGATTATGGATCTTACACGACTGAGATTTATGATCATGCAGTATTACAGGTAGGATATGCGAAAGATGGCGCAGCTTGCTTTGATTTTCCAGAGGGTCATGTTGATTATGGAAAGAATATTTCAGCTTATTACTATTGGCTTTTCCCCAATTTTATGTTGAATTTTTATACTTGGGGTGTTCAGATAAATATTGTCAAGCCACTCGCAATAGATCGCTGTAAAGTAGAGTTTATATATTTCATAGGAGACCATGATGCGTGGGAATCATTTGGTAAAGATCAGATTGCTGAAAAAACGGAACGCGAAGATGAATTTGTTGTCGAAGCAGTTCAAAAAGGACTGAAATCTAGTCTTTATAAGTCAGGTAGGTTTTCACCGAAGCGTGAAAAGGGCGTGCATTATTTTCATCTTCTCCTTTCGGAGTATTGTCGTGAACATTAGACTTTGTAGTCTAATTTTATTGTCATATTCCTAGAAGCTATTGCTTTTCTCGAAAAAAATAAAGTATATCGATTTAGTAAAAGGACAAAATAACAATTTGTGAAAAATACATTGCAATGTTGCAAGCAATTATGGTTTTTTATTACTACTATTATGAGACCAAATAACAAAACGTAAGGTCATTTTAATTTAGTTTCTGACACTTTACTATAATGATTAATATATAAAACATTGTAAACAAGGCTTTTGAGTCATAAAATGCAGTTTAAAAGTCAAAATAATTAAAAATGAATAAATTTAAAATTTTAGTAGTAGCGTTTATCGCAACCGCTATGGTAGCATGCAACGACGGTAAACCAGAAGATAAGACAACGGAGATTCTTGTAATGGAAGAGACGGGAGGAATTGTTCAAGAAGTTTTAACTCAAGAAGAACGAGATGCTTTAACTCCTGATGACGTTTTGGAATCCTTTAAAGAAGGAAACAAACGTTTTATCAATAACAACCTAACTGCAAGAGATCACTCTGCCCAAGTTAGAAAAAGTGCAACAGGACAGTTCCCAAAAGCAGTTGTACTGTCTTGCCTTGATAGTAGAGTCCCAGTAGAAGATGTTTTTGATAGAGGTATTGGAGATATTTTTGTTGGGCGGGTAGCTGGAAATTTCGTTAATGAAGATTTATTGGGTAGCATGGAATTTGGCTGTAAAGTATCAGGTTCAAAACTAATCTTAGTTTTAGGTCACGAACATTGCGGAGCTATAATAGCAGCTGTTGATGATGTAAGGTTGGGCAACATAACTGCAATGCTTACTAAAATTCGTCCCGCCGTTGACAAAGTAGTTTATGAAGGTGACAGAACATCTAAAAATGAGGAGTTTGTAGCTAAAGTATGTGAAAGTAATATACTAAATACCATCAATGAAATAAGAGCTAAAAGTCCAATTTTAAAAGAAATGGAAGATAATGGACAAATTAAAATTGTTGGTGGAGTGTACGAGATGGATACGGGTATTGTAACCTTCATGGAATAAAAACTGAGTACGATACTGTATAAAAGCAATAGCGATTCGGTTGCAAGCTCGAAACGGCTTTATTTTTATATCACACTTGCTAAAATAGTAGTCTTACCAACAGATATTGTGGTATTCAAAGATTTGTAACTTGATTGCTAAGTTGTATCCTATTTTTTAAGGTATAAATCAATTAATATGAAAAATTTTAAAACCATCTTGATAGTCACATTAATACTTGATATTCTTCAATTTATTCCTTTAATATTAGCAAGGACGGTGGGTGAAGTGAAAAATCAAATGATAAGCGACTTCAACATTGAAGGATTAGCAGATAGCGCACCTGCCTTAGAGGTATTGGATACGATGACATTTGTTATTGGATTTATTTTTATGGGAATAGTGCTTTCAGTCCTCTACTCTCTTAGATTGAAATCTATCGAGGGTTTGAAGTCAGTAACTTTTGTGTTGTTTATTGTACACTTATTTTGGACATTACCAGATTTTGTAACTCTTTTAAGTGGCGGCTCAACACATCCTCCAATTATAGTTATGATATTAACTTTAATTCCCGTAATTGGGCTGTTTTATGTGTCTCAAAAAGGAGTCTTAAAAGTTTAGTTAAATCTTCGGCATATTCTCATTGGATATTTTAGAATGTTCATTTAAAAACTATTAACCATAAAATAATTGAGAATGAATTCTGAAAATATAGTTACCGCAATAGTAGTTCTAAATATTCTTCAAGGGTAGGATCTTTATAGCAGGGGAAACATTGGCAGAACAGTCTTTCCCTGCTGAATTATTAGAAGGAGGAGGACTAGTTGTTGGCAATGCTGTGCTATGCATTGGTCTTTATCAGTTGCTTTTATTGTTATTGGTATAATAATTCTATGAACAACAGATTTAGAAATAACAGATGCTAAAAAAGTATTATAAAGCATCGGGATAGCTTATTTGTTTTTTCTAATTAATGGTCTTTTACAGCACTTTGCAATCCCTGTCAGTGTTTCTATGCCAGTAATTGGATTAATTGCCTTCATCAGTATTCTCACTTTCTATACAGCCATTAAGCAACTGTTTAAATCATCGGCTTAAGTTCAGATATTTCTAAACCTACTTACTAGGATTAGAAATACATGAATTAACATAGGAAGATCTGCCTATGGTTTAGTTACAGTCAGAATTTAATCTCCAAAGCTTACTGCTATTTTCAAATTGTATTATACCGCCATTACATACAAATGTAATTCCTAATGGCGTACCATCCCATATTAAAGTGTTGTCATCAAATGTGTACGTGTCAAAACCAGGAATTCTATCGGTAGCATTTAATGCATTGAAATCTGCATCAGTACAAAGGTTATCTATACTGCCACAGTTTGGATAAGATGTGTACACATTTCCGTCCTCAAACTCATACATTGTATTTGCATAGGTTCTGTCAGTAGGGACTGGAGACCACAACCATTTACCGTCAGCTGTGTAAGCTGGCAATGGACTGTCTTCAGAAATATCATCAGTACAACAGGCGAAGATGAATAAAGCGGAAAGTAATAAGATATTTTCCACGAAAGAATTTTCATAATCAAATTAGTTCTAACAATAGTTATAAGAAAATCTTTATTGTAATTAGAAATTAATTCGATTCCAGGCTAAATAAATTGTTATCTAAAATGAGGATATTAATCTTCATCGTCATCATCAGCGTAGGCAAGATCATCGAAGTGCTTCTTAATTTCGGCACGAAGCTGTCTCATATAGTCTTCCTGTAACCATTTTCTGTAGTTAAGAGTGCTCTTCGTAATACAGTATGCATATGCTTTCACACGATGAGCAATATCTGCCTGTAAAAGCCTTGCAAGAGACCAACCGTCAAATAAATCATCAGCATTTTCAATACATATCTTAGCATGCTGTGAAACAGAATGCTCTAAGACTGTTTGCGGTCGTTCGCGTTGTTTTGTAACTTTATCATAATCTTTATTGATATCAAAAGTTACATCTTCTGACTTGGCAAATTTCTCTCTGATTTCATCAGGCATTACATACTTGAAACGACGCTCCAATTCTGCGTCAGCCATTAAGTTTTCTAGGTAGTAATCTGGACTTCGGAATATTTTTCCCCAATCTATTTCACCATCCCATGGACCAAATCTTGCTACGTTATTACCTAGATCAATAATAGTGAACTCTTTCTTGCTGCCTGTTACTCTTGAACCTCTACCAATCATTTGAAAGTAAAGCGTAAGCGATCTCGTCGCTCTATTAAGAATTACCGTATCCACCGTAGGTTCATCAAATCCAGTTGTTAATATGGATACTGAACTTAAAATCGCGTCTGGCTTAGTCCTGAACCACTTTAGAATTTCTTGTCGTTCCTTTTTGCTATGTGTATTGTCTAAGTGTCTTACCTCTAATCCAGCTTCTCTGAAGGTATTGTAAACGTAAATACTAGTTTTTATCCCATTGTTGAAGATCAATGTCTTTTTACCCTTTGATCGCTGATTGTATGAATAAATGAGCTTCTCCCTCATGGAAAAGTTCGTGTACAATACTTCTGAAGATTTGACAGTATAATCGCCATTCATACCCACCTTTAGAGATGTCAAACCGACATCGTATGTGAAAACGTTTGGCTTCGCTAAGAAACCCTTTTTGATAAGGTTTGGAATAGTCTCACCGACAATAAGTTCCCGATAATTATTCTTCATCGGAAGCTTCATATTAGAACTAAGAGGCGTTGCCGTGACACCTAGAATAGTACTCTGATCAAAGAACTTGAATAGCTTTGTAAAGGAATTGTAATGAGCCTCATCAATGATTACCAATCCGACGTTAGCAACATCGATTAATTCGTCATTTAGTCGATTGTTGAGGGTTTCAACCATTGCGACGTAACACTGGAAAGGATTGTCATTTGGTAGCGCCTTTACATTGCTATCAATAATCTTATTGGCAACTTCAAACTCATTGAGCATATTTGAAGTCTGCTTACATAACTCGATTCTGTGTGTTAGGATTAGAACTTTTTTGCTTTTCTCAGCAATATATCTGCGTGTGATTTCCGAAAATATAACAGTCTTTCCACCTCCAGTCGGCAATTGAAAAAGTATGTTTCCAGTGTCTTCTGAAGTTAGTCGAACAAATATCTCATCGAGTGATTTTTTCTGATAATCATAAAGCTGCTTACCAATAATTCTATCTTCAGAATCATCCTCGGTGACTTCATCAAAGTCCTTTTCATCTATGGATTCTTGACTGTTGACATACAAGATGTCTTCGTTCTCCTCTTCCTCTATTGTATCTTGCTTATTATTCGAATCTTCTGGTCCCACGCTCATATTTCTTCTTTTCAAGAATTACAAAAATACAAGATTAAGATGTTTCACCAATTGATTTGACAGCTAATCTTTAAATTCTTGTGAGAGAGGACAATTTTTAAACTTATTTCGACGAAATTTTCGATTAGACTACCAATAGCTATGGATATAAGGCGAAGTCAATATTTTAGCTAAAAGTGCAGTAAAAAGCGTATTAATTATTTAAAATCAAAAACTTATATATTTATACTTTATACTATATGTACTAAAATGATTACAAGTAGTTTAGATCTTATTCCTAAAGATATAAAACAGGACCATTTTCTTTGATATTACTAATAAATTATATATCTTTAGTAGTGAACAATTTAGTAAAATATTTGTCGTTTTATTAATGTTTTTAAGCTAGACTGAAAGTTGCAGTATTAGCAGTTTGTTATTTTTTTTAGAACCTAAATCTTTATCATATGAATAATATGAAAGACTTCAATCCAGAAGTAACTAGTCAAATGTCCAGTGCTCGTGTTTTGAAAGTAGTCCATAAAAAATCTGGCAAATTAGATGTATTCTTTCCTTTTTCTGAGGTTCCCATCGAAATGACTACACAGTATTTTCAAAAGCATATTAATCAAGATGATTTTCGTATCGATATCCTAAATGATCGTGATCGACCAATTGCTGGATAGTTTTTTCTATTAAACAGTTTTTCAAAGTATTTTAGCTTTTTTTACTTGTGCGCGGCCAAGTAGATCTAGATGGTTTTGTCCTAGTTTTCCTACCTTTGAACAATGAAATTTGACTATAAAGAAATTGACGAAGAGGGCTTAGAGACACTCGAGGCTATAACGGAAGCACATCAGTTTAACAAATGGATGTTTGATACCATTCGACCTTATTGTCAAGGTAAGATTCTAGAAGTCGGATCCGGTATCGGGAATATCTCCCGCTATTTCATAGAAGAGGGTGCAGATATTACACTTTCAGATCTTAGGTCAAATTATCTGAAAGCGCTTAATGAGCAGTTTTCCAGTACAAGACAAGTTTGCATGGATCTCGTACATCCGGATTTTGATCATAAATATGCTGATTACATTGGACAATATGATGCTGTATTTGCTCTAAATGTAGTCGAGCATATCGAAGATCATGTCCAGGCAATGAAGAACATCAACAAACTACTAAAATCTGGAGGTAAAGCTACCATTCTAGTGCCAGCGTTTCAAAGTCTATATAACAAATTAGACAAAGAGCTTTATCACTTTCGGAGGTACACATCTAAAACGCTTAAAGAGATATTCGTCGATGCAAATTTTCGATTAGAAAAGTCATTCTATTTCAATACGATGGGAATCCCCGCTTGGTTCATTGGTGGTAAGTTGATGGGAGATAGCACAGTCAAAAAGTCAAAGATGAGTCTCTATAATAAGTTGGTTCCTGTATTTAAATTAATCGATATTCCTTTCAAAGGTTTTCTTGGCTTATCTGTCATTACAGTGGGCACTAAATAATGGAAGTGTCAACATTCCTTCTAGCATCTCTTGCAATATTTATACTTGGAATGTCAAAGGCAGGACTGAAAGGTCTTGGAATCATTGTAGTAGCAATACTTGCCAATGTATACGGTGCAAAAGCGTCTACTGGAATTCTTCTTCCGTTACTAATTGTTGGCGATGTATTGGCAGTCAGCTTCTATCGTAAATATGTTAAGTGGGAGTATTTATGGAAATTTCTACCAGCAATGGTCGTTGGAGTTTTGATCGCCGTTGTAGTTGGCAAGAATTTAGATGAAAATGCTTTTCGTTCATGGATGGCAGTGATTATTCTGGTTTCAGTAGTAATTCTGCTTTGGCGTGATTTGCGAAAAAAAATGACTTTCCCTCGAAATCCATTGTTTACGGGTTCGATGGGAATTCTTGCAGGATTCACTACAATGATTGGCAATCTTGCCGGCGCATTTTCAAATATTTATTTTCTCGCTACCCAATTGCCAAAAAATGAACTAATCGCAACCGCAGCTTGGCTTTTCTTTATTATTAATCTCTTTAAAGTACCATTCCATGTGTTTTCGTGGGAGACGATCACGGTCCAATCTTTATGGATTGATCTAACATTGATTCCAGCAGCAATTGTGGGTTTTTTAGTAGGTAAAAAGCTTGTCACTTATATCAGTGAGCAGAACTACCGCTGGTTTCTTCTGATTGCTACTACATTTGGCGCACTTCTATTGTTTGTATAGAAGATATCTTAATTCTGCAATTAGTACTGTTTCCTTTTTTATCCTGTCTTCTTGTACCGTTTATTTACCTTTGATCAATAATTAAATTTGAATTTTTATGAGAGATGCATTTATAGTAGAAGGAGCGCGAAGTGCTTTTGGCAATTTTACAGGAACTCTAAGTCCAATAAGAACTGACGACTTACTTGCCCATGTTCTTAAAGGTCTCATTGATAAAATACCTGGCTTCAATCCAGAACTGCTGGACGATGTTATAATGGGATGCGCCAATCAAGCTGGTGAAGATAATCGGAACGTTGCCAGAATGGGCTTACTACTTGCAGGAATTCCTTGGTCAGTGCCCGGTGAAACGGTAAATAGATTATGTGCATCAGGTATGTCAAGTATTATTCACGCTCGTCGAGCGATCGCAGTAGACGAAGGTGATTTGTTTTTGGCAGGAGGAGTGGAGCATATGACAAGAGGTCCTTGGGTAATTAGTAAAGTTAGCAAAGCATTTGGAAGGGATGCTCAGATGCATGATAGTAGTTTTGGATGGAGATTTATCAATCCAAAAATGAAAGAACTATATGGAGTTGATGGGATGGGAAATACTGCTGAAAATTTGGCCGAATTATACTCAATATCAAGAGAAGATCAAGATGCTTTTGCTTACTGGTCGCAGCAGAAAGCTGCAAAAGCTCAGAGCAATGGCCGATTTAAAGAAGAGATTGTACCAATACACATTCCGGTTAGAAAGTCTGATCCAATCGTATTCGATAATGATGAGTTTATTAAGGCATCTACTAGTTTGGAAGTTCTAGCGAAATTACGAACTGCATTCAAAAAGAAAGAAAATGGAGGTACAGTAACTGCTGGGAACGCTTCAGGTCTCAATGATGGAGCTGCAGCAGTTTTAGTAGCTTCCGAGAGTGCGATTAATACGCATGACTTGAAACCACTTGCTAGAATAGTATCTTCTGCCGTAGTAGGGGTCGAACCTAGAATCATGGGAATAGGGCCTGTTGGTGCAAGTAAGTTAGCTCTGAAGAGAGCAGGACTTTCATTGGACGATATGGGAGTGATAGAATTGAATGAAGCATTTGCAGCTCAGAGTCTAGCATGCACTAGAAACCTTGGTCTTGAAGATAATGATCCACGTATTAATCCGAATGGAGGAGCCATTGCTATTGGACATCCTCTCGGTGCTTCTGGAGCTCGAATATTACATACCGCAGCTCTTGAATTACATAAGCAAAATCAACGCTATGCATTGGTGACGATGTGTGTTGGAGTAGGGCAGGGTTACGCTACTATTATTGAGAAAGCCTAATGATAGCCATTATTAGTTATTTCAGAAGGTATACTATTCGTGATTTTGAGGTGATTCGAAGAGTTTGAAAATCAGGAGTTTTATATAGTATTATTCAAGAACCAGCCATGGTTTCGAGTAGAAAATATGAATGTAATTCTTATTTCTGGGTAAACTTGATCAATCTATTGGCCTTTGGTGCTTTTCTGATAGGTGTAAGTCCCTTAAAGCTTAAAAAATTCTATCGAAGAGCACTTTCATAGTCTCATTGAACATTTCAGTTTATCTTTCCCTTTCATTCAAAAAAAATAAGAATAATCGCATCTTTGCTAAAATCACGTTTATGATTTCGATTCTTATTCCTATTTATAATCGCTCTGTTGTCACTTTGGTTGACAGACTATATGATCAGTGTCTAAAATCAGGAATTCCATTTGAGTTTTTGTGCTATGACGATGGTTCTCAAAAGCGCTACAAAGAGAAGAATAGAGTAGTGGGTCAAAAAATGGGCATATCCTACATGGAGCTCAGCAAAAATCTGGGAAGAGCAAAGATTAGAAACTGGTTAGGTAAGAACGCTAGGTATGATTGGTTAATTTTTATGGATTGTGATTCTGGAGTCGATCATGCAACATATATTAAGCGATATGTTGAATCAATCGGTAAAGCAGATTTAGTGTATGGAGGAACTACTTATCAGAAGAAAGCACCAGCTGTAAAGAAGAGACTTCATTGGAAGTATGGAAAGAAAGTAGAGGCTCAGCCAATCTCTGTCAGACAAAAAATGGGTTTTGAGTCTTTTCGAAGTAATAATTTCATGATTTCAAGGGAAGCGTTTATGCAACATCTATTTGATGAGAACATTGAAGGTTACGGTTACGAAGATATATTAATGGCACAAGAAATGAAATTAGCTGGAAGGACAATTTTACATATCGAGAATCCATTGGTGCATCGCGGTCTAGAAACACGAGATGTTTTTTTGAAGAAGACAGAAAATGCAATTAACAATCTAGCAAAAATGTATGCGGAAGGTAAGATTAGGACACGTCTAACTTCTCACTATGAGAAATTGATAGATTGGGGTTTGATCCCAATTGTGAAGTTTATTGATGAAAAAGTGCTTTCTTCTGTTGTCAGAAAGCGCTTAGAATCAGATGATCCATCAATTCTAGCTCTGCAGTGGTATAAGCTTCAATTGTTTCTGAATGCTCAAGCAAATATCTAAGTCTATAAAGCTCTACTCATTAATAGAATCAAGCTGATACCTATCATGAAGTAGAAGTTTAGAGTGATTGCAGTTCTTCAAAGACGATCTGTGTTTATCTGACTAGAATTTGAGACATAAAAAAAGCCACTCAACTTGAGCGGCTTCTTTATGGATATCATGTATTTTAAGCAAGTACTTCCGCACCCAGCATTTTAATCCAACCAAATTTATCTTCACGTTCTCCAGCTCGAAGTTCTTCAATATACTTCTTTAAGAATGGTGAAATTTTGTAGGTATCTACATCAACATCATAGTCATGATTTTCGTACGCAAATTTGTGAACGTTTGCAACAACTGCTGCTGTTCCTGTTCCAAATATTTCCTGCAGAGTTCCATTTTTGTGCGCGTCAACAACTTCGTCGATATGAAGGTCTTTTTCAATCACCTCGTATCCTTCGGATTTAAGAATATGAATTACACTATCTCGCGTAATACCTTTAAGAATTGTTCCACTTAATCGAGGTGTTACAACTTTGCCATCAATGACAAAGAAAATATTCATAGTTCCTACCTCTTGTATGTACTTGAATTCTTTCGCATCCATCCACATGATCTGATCGTAGCCTTTTTCCTTTGCGATTTTTGCAGGTTGAAGCGAAGCAGCATAATTTCCTGCAGTTTTTGCTTCACCAACTCCACCTTGAGCAGCACGTACATATGTGTCTTCAGCAAGAAGTGATACTGGTTTGTCGTAGTAAGGCCCCACTGGAAGGGTAAATATGAGCAACTTATAGGTTTCACTTGGACGCACTCCTAAAGCATCGTCCATCGCTATCATCAAAGGACGTATGTACAGCGCAGAACCTTTTTCTTTTGGGATCCATGCTCTATCGAGCCATACTAATTTGTCAATAGCTTCGAGAAATAGTTCTTCTGGAAAATTCGGCATGCACATTCTAGATGCTGATGCATTCAATCGTTCAATATGCTTTTCCGGTCTCATCAAAAGAGGAGTTCCGTCTGCCGTAGCAGTTGCCTTCATCCCCTCAAAAATTGATTGACCATAATGCCAAGCTAGATTTCCAGGATGAACCATGAAAGGTGCTAATTCCTTAATCTCAGTATTTTGCCACTCACCGTCGATGTAATCAGCAACAAACATATGATCAGAAAAAACCTGACCAAATGGTATGTTGTCAAAATCAACTTGACTTATTTTGCTATTTTCAGTAGGATAAATGTTTATTGATCGTGCCATATTCTTTATTTTTACCTCAAAAATAATAATTTTATATACATAGGGAAAAGGATTTGTTTAAAGAATTATATTTTGTCCTTTTCGATATCAAAAATAATAATTTTGAATTTCAAGTATTTTGATTTCCCACTTTATGTGGATAAATCGGATAAAATCCGTCGATTTTTAGAGAACTCACATGCAACATTTCATGTGTTTGTTGATGTCGATGATTTTACTCCCGATAACAAGGTATTATTATTTAAGATCTTAGAAGCTATAAACCTTGATATAAAACAAGAAGTTCAGATTTTTGGTTTACGTAGAGATGAAAAAATGCATCTAGCTCAGAATTTGGATCTTGCACAAAATCATAGATTTTTGGGTTTTGGTATGAATGCAGATAGGATGGGACTGCAGTGCAAAACGATTCCATATGAAATTCTAAGTGTTAGAAGTTTGAAAGTGCTCTTTGCCCACAAACTTTCTGATTTGCAAGGTAATGTTAACTATAAAAAACAATTGTGGGGCCTTCTTAAGCAGTTTAACCATGATAGTCAGTCCACAAACTAGAATCAAGAATGAGTAAAAAGAAAGATCTTGTTTTTGCAACAAGTAATGCACACAAAGTTCTAGAAGTCAATCAGATTTTGAAAGAAAGTGCGTTTGTTGCTATTCCCATGTCAGAGAAAGGGGTGCATGAAGATATACCCGAAACTGGCGTGACAATGGAGGAGAATGCTTGGCAAAAAGCGGATTATTTAAAAGCTAAACTTGGACTTGATTGTTTTGCGGAAGATAGCGGCTTGGAAATAACCGCATTGAATATGGAGCCCGGAATATATACAGCGAGATATGCAGGACCGCAGAGGAGCCACGACGATAATATGGACAAAGTCTTGGAGAACCTCAAAGGAAAGGAAGATAGAAGCGCTCAGTTTCGAGCGGTAGTTGCCTTGATTGTGGATGGTGAACGAAAAAATTTTGAAGGAATCGTGAAGGGTAAAATTGCAACTGGAAGAAGGGGCACGGGAGGATTTGGATATGATCCAATCTTTATTCCCGCAGGATATGAAGAAACCTTTGCTCAGTTACCAGATGAGGTTAAAAATACGATAAGCCATCGAGCGAGAGCTATTGAAGCCATGACCAATTACTTGAATAAAAAGGATGCGAAAGTACCATCAATTATCTCTGTAGATTGGCTGAAAGAAAATCTGAATCTAGATAATCTTGTCGTTATTGATGCTAGTACTTCCACGGTGAATGGAAATGCATCTGAGTATTCAAATCAGTATCTTCCAAATGCAATCAAAGCCGATTTAAAGGCAGACTTTGTCGATACAGAATCTAGTCTTCCAAATACCTTTCCTGATTCCCAAATGTCACAACAGGCTATCCGATCCTTAGGCATAAATGATGATTCCATTGTCGTTGTCTATGATAACCTTGGAGTCTACAGTAGTCCTAGATTTTGGTATTTATTGAAAGCACTTGGTCATCAAAATGTTGGAGTACTTGATGGTGGTTTGCCCGCTTGGATCAATGCTGGATATGAAACCAAAACTGCCCCAAAAGTCTCAGAAGGTTTGGGTGATTTTACAGCAAGGTTTAATCCTAAGTGGTTAAAAACTAAGGAGGAAGTTTGCAATAATCTAGCTACTAAGGACTTTCAACTCATTGATGCACGATCAAAGGGGCGATTTGATGCTACGGAAGCCGAGCCAAGGGCTGGTTTGAGAGGTGGACATATTCCTGATTCCTTGAGCTTGCCTTATACTGAGGTGTTAGAAGACGGCAAGTTTAAATCTGAAGCTGATCGAAAATCAATTTGGAATTCCTTGAAAACAGATCAGGCTGTGGCTTTTACATGTGGTTCAGGGATGACTGCTTGTATTGATATGGTTGCTTTTTATGATTTCGTTGATGTACCAATGTCAATATTTGATGGATCATGGACAGAATGGGCGTTGGACGAGACATTGCCGATTGTAAGTAGTAGGTAATTATCAAGCCTAATTGTTTAATAATTTATATATAGTATACTTGATAAAATTTACTTTGGCCAAACGCTGCGCAGTAGTCCCGAATTTATGAGGGATCCTGAGCAAGGCATCGTGAGTGGCAGGAGGATGAGGCGAATGCCGAACTGCGAAGCATAGTGACCCTTCTACATATTTGTTTCCGAATTACACAATCAATAATATTGTCTTATGTAGAAGGGGTGGCCCCAAAGACAGAAAATTCCAAGGAAGACCAACCAACTAAACTTTTCTAGTTTTTGAGCTATATTTGTGGCCAGAAATATTGACATATGACAAACAAGATTTTGGCTTTTTGGACCTTGGGAATTGCAGTCCTTATCGGATTGACAACAGGGTGTAGTCCAAAAAATAATGCAATGAAGAAGGACGGAGATCACGAATTCACAAATCAGTTGATTAATGAATCTAGTCCCTACCTTTTACAGCATGCACACAATCCCGTTAATTGGCATCCTTGGGGCGAAGAAGCGCTACAAAAAGCTAAAGATGAAAACAAGTTATTGATTATCTCGATAGGATACGCTGCATGTCACTGGTGCCATGTGATGGAGCATGAATCTTTCGAAGATTCACTTGTTGCATCAATAATGAATGAGCACTTTGTGCCAATAAAAGTCGATCGCGAAGAAAGACCAGATGTTGATGATATCTACATGACAGCTTGCCAACTGATTAGTGGAAGCGGAGGATGGCCTTTGAATGCCTTTGCACTACCTGATGGTAGTCCAGTTTGGGCAGGAACCTATTTTCCAAAAGACGATTGGTTAAATGTGCTAAATCAGTTCGTCAAACTAAAAGAATCTAACTACGAGAAACTGGAAGAAACAGCCGGACAACTCACCAAGGGTATCAGATCGCAAGATGAAATTGTAAAAACAAGTGAGGAGCAAGATTTTAATCAATCTCAACTGGAACAATTTAGTAGCAATATTCTCAAAGTTTCCGACAAGCGTTTTGGAGGTAGAGCAGGAGCACCTAAATTTCCAATGCCGTCAATTTACGAGTATCTGTTGAAACAATTTCGCGTCACCGAAGATCCTGAGCTGCTAAGAAATGTTAATCTTTCTTTGACCAATATGGCTGAGGGGGGAATCTATGACCAAATTGGAGGTGGATTTGCACGTTATTCAACGGACGAAATGTGGTTGGTGCCACATTTTGAGAAGATGTTGTATGATAATGCTCAATTGGTCAGCCTCTATTCCAAGGCTTATCAAGCGACAAAAATCCCTTTATATGAAGATGTTGTAAAAAATACATTGACGTATATCGAGCGAGAAATGACGGATGATGAAGGTGGTTTTTATAGTTCCCTAGATGCAGATACGGAAGGAGAAGAAGGTAAATTCTACGTTTGGGAAAGTGATGAACTTGCTGAAGTTGTGGGAGAGGAAGCTTTTCCCATTGTAAAGGAGTATTACGGTGTTACAAATAGTGGAAACTGGGAGAATACAAATGTGCTTCACCGTCCCGTTGCGCTAGGAAATGTTGCAGCGAAATTCAAATTAGAAAAGCAGGAAGTTCTTGCAATTATAGACAGTGCCAATGAGCTTATGATGAAGGCTCGGGTCAAGCGCGTTAGACCGCCTCTCGATGACAAGCAAATCACTGCTTGGAATGCTCTTATGGTAACTGGTTATGTAGATGCGTTCAAAGCATTTGGAGAGGAATCTTACAGAAGTAAAGCTATCAAAGCCACTGACTTTTTATTGTCAAACCAAATGAAGGAAGATGGTCAACTATACAGAAACTATAAGGATGGAGCGTCATCAATTAACGCTTTTTTAGATGATTACGCTTTCATGATTTTGGCATTGATCGATGTATATGAAATTAGCTTTGACGAAAAATACCTAGAAGCTGCCTCTAAAATTGCTGGACACGCGCTTGAACATTTCTATGAAGATGAAACGGGTATGTTTTACTTTACCTCAGATTTAGACCCACCATTGGTTGCTCGAAAAACAGAGCTTAATGATAATGTCATTCCAGGTAGTAATTCAGCTATGGGTAGAGCATTATTCGAATTAGGAACACTAAGCTATGATCCTGAACTAACAAATCTGTCTGTTCAAATGCTGAGTAATATGAACGAATATCTCGTTGAGAATGAACGCAGTGACTTCTTAGCATCTTGGATAAGCTTATATAATGAGGCTGTAAATACTCCTTATGAAATTGCAATTGTTGGTCCGGAAGCAGCTGAAAAACGAGATGAAATGGTAAAGAGGTTCGTTCCTGATGCCTTGTTCCTTGGAGGTGAAACAGAGGGGAGCTTAAAGCTACTAGAGGGGAAATTACAAGGAGATGAGACCTTTATTTATGTCTGTCAAAATAAGGTATGTAAATTTCCGGTACGAGATGTAGAAGCAGCAATTGACTTAATGACTAGATAAGATTATGGATGCTCCTTCAAAAAGTTTAAATAAGTTTATCAGCGAAACAGGCATTTGTTCTCGCCGGGAAGCTGATAAATGGATTGAAGCAGGTCGAGTTACAATCAATAGTGTTGTCGCCCGAAAAGGTAATCGGGTAGAAGAGGGGGATGAGGTTAAGCTCGATGGTAAAACTTTAGGAGATAAACCCAAAACAGTTTATTTAGCGCTCAATAAACCTCGTGGTATAGTCTGTACTACAGACAGAAAGGAATCTAAAAACATTGTAGATTTCGTTGGGTATCCACTGCGATTGTTCCCTATTGGTAGACTAGATAAAGATTCTGAGGGCCTGATATTTTTAACAAACGACGGAGATATCGTTAATAAGGTTTTACGAGCTGGCAATGCACATGAAAAAGAATACATCGTTGAAGTAGATCAGATAATTGATCATCGTTTTGTAAATAGAATGTCGGGAGGTATTCCAATTCTTGGTACAAAGACAAATCCTTGCCAAGTAGAGAAAATCGGTAAGAAACGCTTTCGTATTATACTGACGCAAGGTATGAATCGGCAGATCCGCAGAATGTGCGAGTATTTAGGGTATACGGTAACTAAGTTGAAAAGAATAAGAATCATGCATATGCATCTGTCCAACCTTGAACTTGGTGCGTACAGACCATTTTCAAAGCAGGAGGTAGCAGAGTTAAATAGACTCGTAAAAAACTCATCAAAAGACGCAATCAATTGATAAGGTGCATCTAATCTTCCTCTTGAAGCCTCCCTTTATAGCAACGGAAAACTCTTGCGGGAAATTTTTCAATTAAACGCTCATCATGCGTTGCAATAATAATTATAGCATCTTCTTGTATCGCGATCTGCTTCAATAAGCGGATGATGGAATCAGCTGCGTGTTTGTCTAGGTTTGCAGTTGGTTCATCTGCTACGATTATCTTTGGGTGATTTAGAATAGCGCGGGCTATAGCTACTCTTTGTTGCTCTCCTCCGGAAAGACGATGAATAGGTTCTTTGTCTTTGTGATGTAAGCCAACGGCCATAAGAACCTCATCTATTCGATTCTGCATCCGTTGCTTATCTTTCCAATCTGTAACACTTAGTATGTATGCTAAATTCCGTGCAACACTCCATTCTTGAAAAAGCTGAAACTCTTGGAAGATGATGCCCATTTTTCTCCTTAAAGTCGGAATTTCTGATTGCTTGATGTTGACTATATCATGCCCAAGAACCTGAGCTTTTCCTTCAAGAACTTGTTCCTCAGCATAGATGCTTTTCAAAAAGCTTGATTTGCCACTACCAGTCTCACCTACGATATAACAAGATTCTGCTTTGCTTAATCGAAAGTTAACCTCTGATAAAATCGCTTCAGTGCCATTTGAAATACTAGCCTTTGAAAATTCGATAAGTGCCTCAGGACGTTTCATATTGGGAATTTTGAAACGCAAAGGTACATATATCTTTTTTATTTAATATGAAAAATAAACTTCTCGGAGAGGAAAATTCGATAATTGCGAGTCATGCCTCTGAAAGATATTGCTACTCGAAATGTGCCTTCAAGTTTTGCATTGACCTGAAGGGGCCATTACTAGAGAACTTTTCCGCTACCCAAGTTGGAATGTTCCCTCCAGGATTGGCAAATAATTCATAAGTCAGTTTGGTTTTTCCATTGGGTAAGGCATCAAAAAACCAAATCGCTTCGAAGCCTTCTAGTCGTACGAGTTTACTGGTGACAGAGTGACTCGTTGTCAAGATAGAACGTGACGAATAACTATTTGTGCCGCTTTGAAAAACTTCCCTTTTTATCACTGCATCTCTATCTGTCAAAGGAAACGGAAGATCTGTGACATAGTAATATACCGAGGTGTTGTCTCCTTTTTCAAGAATTTTGGCTTCCGAGCAAGCGTAAATCCATTCGTTGAACCTCGTTACATCCGACGCATATTCCATTACTTCTGCTGGTTTACCATTTATAGTTGCTACCAGCTTGGTCCAATTGCGATCTTCAATATCATGCTTGGAGTAAATGTCAATACCATCCTTTGTAGAAATATAATTCCAGTCATTTACCAAAAACGAAGGTAAGGTGGAAAGTAAGAGAACAATTCCATAGAGTAGAGAAGAATATTTCATGGTATATATTTCATTTATATAACGATTCCTAATTGCAATAAGTTTCTGGCAAACTTGCCATCGTTTTCAGCTGGAAGAATCTTTATTTTAACGATTCGCTGTATTACATATTACATGCAAAAGGAAATATTATAGAAAAGTCTTATTTATTTCTATTTCTTTGTTGTAAAAAGAAATGCTAGTAATTCCTGATCACATTAAAGGTTTAATTTTTGACTTAGATGGTACCCTGGTAGACACAATGCCTTTACATCTTAAGTCTTGGGTTGCTGTTGGTGAGTTTTTCAACGTACCAATTACTAAAGAATTAATCAATCAGCATTTGGGGACACCCACAATTGCACTAGTAAATCGATTCAATAATGATTTTGGCTGGGGTTTAGACCCAAAATCTGTGCGGAAAAAGAAATCGGAGTTTTACGACAAATTCAAGGGGGAGGTGGGAAAAATTAAGCCAATTGAAGAGATTTATACAATCGCACTAGATCAAAAGGGTAAAATGCCTATGTGCATTGCTACAGGATCTTCTAGAGGAAACGCAATTCGAAGTCTTGAAGATATCGGTGCTGCTGACTGGTGGGTTAAAGTTGTAACTGGATCGGATGATATTCCGGGCAAGCCTAATCCAGAGATTTTTCAAGTTTGTGCAGAAGCGATGAGCCTTCGTCCAGAAGAATGTATGGTTTTTGAAGATGGACCGTCAGGCATCGAAGCAGCTACCAACGCTGGAATGCTAGTTGTTGATGTTACTAAGCGAAAGTGACAGTTTACTAACTAAATGAGTAGAGTGCATAAATTTCCTATGTTTTTTATGCTCTAAGTTTTTACTTTTACCGTATTAATAATCAAAAAAGTTCATGATGAAACAGTTAGTTTTTCTATTATTATTTGTGATAGGTTTTTCTTCAATGGCATTAGCTAAACCTGCGGTGATCGTACCTGCTGTCACCACGAAAAACCTTACTGCTAATACTTTGGATAAAGGTGGATTGTGGAGTAAGATTAAAACGAAAGTTCACCAATTTTTTGAAATGATCGAAGATGATGCTGTTCAGATAGCAGTTATTGCTCATATCACAATCATCGGTTTGATCATTGCCATTGTAATGAATGCGGATAAGAAGTCAGAGTTGGCAACGTTCTATATAAGACAAGTTTTGGGCATATCGGTGTTAGGTCTTGCTGTATCAATTGCTGTCGCATTACTTTCCCTTATTCCTGTTGTAGGCTTTATTGCTTCGATTGCGGGTTTCTTTATAAGTCTAGGACTTCTAGTATTGCTAGTTATGAGTCTTTTATCAGCGATCAAGGGTGAGCAAAAAGAACTTCCAGTAGTCGGAAAGATGTTTCAAAAATGGTTTGCTAGTATTGGATAAAGAGAATGCACAGAGGTGTTACTTGATTTCAATCCTGTCTTGTAAGAATTATTATAGGAATCTGTATCAAGTTTTTGATGCAGATTTTTTTGTATGATTGCAGAACTATTATATTGGAGCTCTATCTAGATGCAGATTTTAATATTAAAAGTGCAAATTAGAGGAAAGGAATGTTGTCTTACACTAGATCAGTATTTGGAGAGGTATTATCTAAGATTTAAGCTGTGAATTGCTGTGAAAATAGAGTTGTCCATTTTCTTTAATGAAAAGATCCGTTTACTGCTTAAATTCATAGGCATAGTCCTTTAGAGAATAAGCCTTTTTCTTTAAATACATACTTGAAATTTTAATAATAGAGTTCTCTAGATCATGCAGTTAACAAGAATATTATTATTTATTATCGGATTTACTTTTACGTCTTGCATGGCGGTTGAGGTTGTCATACCAACGATAGCAACACAACATATATCGGTAAAGTCACTGCAAAAAGATGGAATTTGGAGTAGAATAAAAAAAATAGTTCACAGTTATTTTGAACTTTTGAAGGATAGGGGAGTCCTGATTGCAGTGATAGCGCATATTCCCATTCTTGGCTTGATTGTAGCAATAGTAATGAATGCTGGAAATAAATCGGAGCTAGCAGAATTTTATATCAAACAAGTTGCTGGATTATCACTGATTGGACTGCTCATAGGACTTACATTGGGACTCGTATATTTTGTTTTTCTAACAATTATTTCCTCCATTTCTGTGGTAGGTTTTGTAGCTCTACTTGTTATATGGTATATGGCTGTTTCTTGGGGAATTGTATCCTATCTAGGTTTATTCATATTTTTGATAATGAGCCTTTTGTCTGCAACGAAAGGTGAGCAGAAGGAACTTCCGGTTGTGGGTGAGTTGTTTCAAAAGTGGTTTTCTAGAAATACGTGAAATAAATACATTGGAACTAGCTCTTATAAAATATCGGAATTTTAGCTGTCTAGTGCATATTTTATAACAACCTTTTCGGTTAGACCTTTAAAAGAGAACAAATATATTCTAGGGTGTCTTATTGCTTTGCTGTTCAAATTTTCATTATATAATGCGATTTTTGTACTTTAACTACAAGAGTAATATTTCAGCACTTTTATTAAAATATAAAAAGCCTGCCCAATTCTTCAGGCAGGCTTTCTACACAAACTTTTTAAGGAAGAATTATTTAATAATCGTCAATTTCTTTCCTATTAGATTTTTGTCATTTCTTACTCTAACTGTGTATTGACCAGTAGGTAGAGATTCAATACTGATTTGTGCTTTTGAGCTTGTTTCAATAGTTTGCATAAGAACTACTGCTCCAGTCATATCAATAATTGTTACTTCAACTTGACCTTGTAATCTGCTATCATTTACTTCTAGACTTAAATAAGAGTTAGCAGGGTTTGGATACAATGCTACAGCAGTAGGAAGTAATATTTCTTCATTGCTGTTTGGATCAGAGAATGCATAATCACCAGTATCAGTAATAAGAGAAATATCATAGGTTCCGGCAGTCATTGGAATGTTTGGTCCGTCTTGTGTACCAGTTCCAACTGGAAACTCTTCCGCCCCCCAGTTTACAGCCCAATCATCTTCAGCTCTAAATTTCACCTCTCCATCGAATAGCTCCGTGCTCGACATTGTAAATAGAAATTCATTTTCTAGGTCCTTTGTCAAATCTGTATCTTCATCCCATCCCATTGTCGGAGAGCCTGTTCCGATAATACCTACTGTACTGAAAACAATAATTTCTTCAAAATTGTACTCACCAGTAACTGTATTGAAAGTAATAATGTACTCTCCCGCTGGAATAGGAATATCTGCACCATCTTGCACTGCAACACCAGTTGGAAAATCTCCAGAACCCCAATTTACAGCCCAATCATCATCTGCTCTAAACTTCAAAAGACCATCCACAAGAATCACTCTTAAGCTCCACATTGCACCGTCATCAAGATCTTTTACCATGTCTGTATCAGCATCCCAACCTCCGGGAGTAGCATCGCCAATAATACCTACTGTGGCGTAATCAATCACTTCCAAGAATTCATATTCACCAGTTTCAACATTTAGACTAATCTGATATGTACCTGCAGTTACGGGAATGTCTGGACCTCCTAAAGTCGCGGTTCCTGAAGGAAAGTCTTCTCCTCCCCAATTAACTATCCAATCGTCTTCTGCTCTAAATTTCGCGAAACCATCAACTAGCTCTAATGTAACATTCCATACATCTGGATCATTTGCATTTTGTGTCATATCCGTATCAGCATCCCAACCACCTGGAGTTGCATCTCCGATTATACCTATGGTGCCGTATGTGATTTCTTCACCAAACTCATATTCACCAGTAGACTTGTTGAACGTAATATAGTAAGTACCAGCTTTATCAACTGCGATATCAGCACCATCTTGAGTTCCTGTTCCTACAGGGAAGTCCGCAGAACCCCAATTTGTTGCCCAGTCATCAAATTGACGGAATTTAGCAGATCCAGGTACTAGATCAAGAGTAATAAAGTACACGTTAGTATCATCTGCCATTTGATACATGTCCGTGTCAAAGTCCCATCCATTAGGAGTTGCGTCTCCGATAATACCGATGTCAGAGTGAAGTTGGAAATTGTACTCACCAGAAGAAGTGTCAAATGTTACTGTGTAGTCCCCCGCAAATACAGGAATATCAGGACCATCTTGTGTTCCAATACCAATAGGGAAATCAGCTCCACCCCAGTTGACTGCCCAATCATCATTTTCTCTGAATTTTGCTGCACCATCAATTAGTGTAAGATCTATAGACCACAAATTTGTGTTTCCTGCATCTTGAGTCATATCTGTATCAGCATCCCAACCACCAGGAGTTGAACTACCAATAATACCGATCGACTGCGCTTGCAGACTCAGCATAAATGTGCTAAGAATAGCTAATAAAAGTAGACGTAGATTCATATTATTTAGTTTTATAAAAAAGAATTAATTAAAGTTATTGTCAATACGACGCAAAGTATATATAATTTTTTATTTTTACATTCATTATATAACAGAAATTTTAAATTATTTTCAATGTCAATTACTAAATATAATTTGCTATCGCAGATTTGTGTGATTTTCTTGGTTTTGCTATTCACATTTCAACTCAGCGCTCAAAAAGTGATTACAGGTACGGTTACCGATGTCTTCACAGGAGAGGGACTGATTGGAGCCACCGTTGTTGTAAAAGATAACACTTCAACAGGTACTATTACTGATTTTGATGGAAATTTTTCTTTAAAAGTTGCTGAAGAGGCTACAACACTCGTTTTTAGTTACACTGGTTATTCAAGTCAGGAGGTCATTATTGAAGATCAGAATGAAATTAATGTCGCATTGTCAGCTGGACAAATGTTGGAAGATGTAGTTGTAATTGGCTATGGATCTGTTAAAAGAGAGGATGCAACTGGAGCTGTTCAATCTGTATCTAGCAAGCAGTTTAATCAAGGTGCTATTGCTGGACCACAGCAGTTACTTGCCGGTAAAGTTGCAGGGGTAACGATCACAACTGATCCTAGTCCTGGTGGTGGAGCCTCGATCTTAATCAGAGGACTATCTTCTTTGGGAGCGTCAAACGCCCCTTTAATTGTTATTGATGGTGTTCCTATCGACGGTGGAGGAGGAAGTGGATCGAGAAATCCATTGAATGTGGTGAATCCAAATGATATTGAATCGATGACGGTATTGAAAGATGCATCTGCAACAGCGATCTACGGAAGTAGAGCTTCAGGAGGTGTGATACTAATTACCACCAAATCTGGATCGTTGGACTCAAAGAAGATCTCATTGTCCTATTCAGGTAATGTGGCGACAGCTAGCAATACAAAGCAAGTTGATGTATTAACCGCAGATGAGTTTCGTTCTTTGATGAATGAAAGGTTTGAAGAAGGGGATGCTCCTCTTGAGTTGTTAGGAGATGCTAATACTGATTGGCAAGATGAAATATACAGAAATGCGATCATGACTGATCATAGTCTGAGCGCATCGGGAGCTATAGGGGCCTTACCTTATCGCGCTTCAGTTGGATATACTGATCATAATGGTGTACTGAAAACAGACAGATTTAACCGATTTACTACTGCACTAAGTTTAACTCCTGGATTCATCGACAATACCTTACAATTAAAGATGAATTTCAAGAGTATGCATAATCGAAATAATTTTGCTGATAGAGGAGCAATAGGAAATGCTCTTTCCTTTGACCCAACGAAACCAGTTATGTCTGGAGAAGATGTGTATAATGGTTTTACAACTTGGACATCAGGTACCGCAGGAGCACCAAATCAATTGGCTCCAAGAAACCCCGTGGCACTATTGACTGATAGAGATGATCGATCCAATGTAAATCGATATTTAACCTCATTGAATGCCGACTATCGTTTACCGTTCTTGCCTGCATTGCGAGCTAACGTAAACGTCGCATATGACTATATCAAAGGTGGAGGATCTATTTTTATCCCTCAAAATTCAGCGATCGCTTTTAATGCGAATACTGGTGGCGGTGTCGATAATTCCTATGAAAGTACAAGTTACAATACCTTACTAGAAACCTACCTAAATTATAAAGAATCATACGGAATGCATGATTTTGATATTATGGGAGGATATTCTTGGCAGAGATTCTTTTGGGATAGTAATTACCGAAATAGCGATGTAAACGGAACTCCAACAGAAACACTAGAGGATTCAAATCAAGAAGAGTTATACCTAGTTTCCCTTTTTGGGAGGGTTAATTATAATATCAACGATCGTGTATTTACAACATTTACTTTGAGAAGAGACGGAACTTCAAGGTTTTCTCCAGAATCTAGATGGGGATTGTTTCCAGCTGCTTCGGTTGCTGTTAAAGTGATCGATAATAAGAACAATTACTTTAATAACTTAAAAGTGAGAGCTGGTTGGGGTGTTACAGGTCAACAAGATATAGGAAACGGTCAAAGACTGTATGCATATCAGGGTCTTTATCAATATGGCTTTGAAAACGCTCAATATCAGTTTGGAGATCAATTCGTTCAAACCATACGTCCCAATGGTTATGACGAAAATATAAAATGGGAGGAGACATCAACCTACAATATCGCTGCAGATTTCTCAATTATTAGAAATAAACTGTCTGGTTCGATTGATATCTACCAACGTTTGACAAAAGACCTACTAAATAAAATTACTGTTCCTGCTGGATCCAATTTGACAAATGAAATAACAACCAATATTGGTAACATGGAGAATAGAGGGATCGAGATTGCACTGAATTACACGCCTATCGTAAAAGAGAACTTTACTTGGGATATCAATGCAAATATGGCCTATAACGAGAATAAAGTAACCAAACTAACCGCGTCTGATGATCCCGATTATATAGGCATTTTGACTGGTGGGATTGCTGGTGGTGTTGGTTCTAATATTCAAATTCATACAGTTGGTTTCTCACCAAATTCATTTTTTGTATTTGAACAAATGTACGATGATGATGGTAATATTTTGGAAGGAGAGTTTGTAGATAGAAATGAAGACGGAATTGTGAATGATGACGATAAATATAGATTTGAGAATCCATTTCCTGACTATACATTTGGTATCACAAACAATATGAATATTGGTTCATTCGATTTCTCATTTGCTGGAAGAGCTAATCTTGGTCAGTTTGTTTATGCAAATGTTGAAACTGATATGGGATATAAGAGTCGAATAAGCAATTTGGGAGCATTGTGGAATGTTCATCAAGCAGCAATAGACAACAATGTAGATCAACAACAAAATCTAACATTTAGTGATCATTACTTAAGGAGTGCTTCATTCTTTAGATTGGATCACATAACCGCTGGTTATGATTTCAATAAGCTGACTAAGAAAAACATTAGAGTTTATGTATCAGTGCAGAACCCGCTAGTCTTGACTAGCTATACTGGACTCGATCCTGAGATTCAAGGAGGAATCGACAACAATATTTACCCAAGAACTACAAATTACCTTATGGGGGTCAATGCAACGTTTTAGTCCATTGAATCATATTATTAACAAGAGAAAAAGTTTCTATGAAAAATATATTAAATATAATTTATAAAAAGACATTATTCTGGATTGTTGGAACAGCTTTTATTTTGACTCAATTTTCATGTTTCAATGACTTAAACACAACACCTCTCGATGATGAACTAATTACAAGTGGTATCGTGTACGATGATCTTGATTCATACAAAGGAGTTCTAGCAAAGTTGTATGCGGGGCTAGCTGTATCTGGTCAACAAGGGCCAGCTGGTCAAGGTGATATCTCAGGATTGGATGAGGGTTTCGGGCAGTATCTGAGAGGCTATTTTTACCATCAGGAATTCACAACAGATGAGGCAATCGTCGGATGGAATGATCAGACAATTACGGATTTTCACGATCAAGATTGGACTGCTAGTGATGGTTTCCAATATGGGCACTATAGTCGAATATTTTATCAGGTCACATTGTGTAATGAATACTTGCGTCAAACTTCAAATGATGTTCTAGACGAACGTAATGTTCCTGCTGATTTTAGAGCTGAAATCGAATCATACAGAGCAGAAGCAAGATTTTTGAGAGCACTTTCTTATTGGCATGCTATTGATTTATTCAGAAATGTACCTTTTGTAACTGAAGATGATCCAATTGGAAAATTTCAACCTAAGCAAGCTACTCCTCAAGAACTCTTTGGTTTCATAGAAAGTGAGTTGACTGAGATAGAAGCTGTCATTTCGCCGAGCAGACAGAACGAATACGGTCGTGCAGATGCTGCAGCTGTGCAAATGCTGCTTGCTAAATTGTATTTGAATGCTGAGGTTTATATTAACGAAGATCGTTACACGGATGCTTTGGCTTACGCCCAAAAAGTCATCAATGCCGGTTTTGAATTAGATCCTGTTTATCAGAACTTATTCTTGGCAGATAATCATAATTCACCTGAAATAATATTTCCTGTAACTCAAGATGGAAATTTTACTCGTACTTGGGGTGGTATGACATTTATAATAAGAGCGGGACTCGGCGGATCGATGCCTGCTGAAGAAAGCGGTGTGGTTAACGGTTGGGGTGGTGTTCGTACAACTCGTCAGCTAGTTGAGAAGTTTCCTCCAGGAGGTGGGAGCTATGTCCAATCAACTGACGGGAATACCGCAAGCTATCCAAAAATATATATTCCTAATTCAACTCAAGGTTTTGATGCGACAGATACTGATAATTCTCTAGCCTCTACAGGTGACATGGTTTACGAAGGCCATATATATTTTCCAGAAGCAAATGGAGAATTTTTTATTGCTAAATTTCCATCCTCAAGCCCACAAGTTTTAGGAGATAGTGATTTAGATGGAATTCTTGAAACAAATGGCTCAAACATAGTACTTTCTGATCCTGGTTTGTATTTTGTTCAAGTTGACTTAAAAGATAATAGCTATGTTTTTGAGAAAAGGGATTTCTCAGTTATTGGAGATGCTACTCCTGGAGGATGGGACAACGATACGCCGATGACATATGATGAAGAACTAAATGCAATGCGTGTTAAGCTTGACATGGTGCCCGGAGGTCTAAAGTTTCGTGCAAATGGTGCATGGGACGTAAATTTGGGAGATGGAGAGCTTGATGCTATTTTAGAATACGATGGCGACGATATAGTAATAGTAGATGAGGAAGCTTATGAAATATTCCTCTATTTAGATAAACCTGACTATACATATGATATCAATTTGACATCATTTGATAGAAGAGCTATATTCTGGAGTGATGGTCAGAATCTTGATATAGAGGATGTTGCAACTTTCACCGAAGGATACGCAGTGAGAAAGTTCAAAAATGTCACTTCTACTGGTGAGCCAGGTTCTAATTTAGAACATCCAGATACAGATTTTCCGATGTTTAGATTAGCTGATGCCTACTTAATGGCTGCTGAAGCGATATTAAGAGGTGCTGCAGGGGGCAGTGAAGCCGATGCTGTCGAGTACTTCAATGAGGTTAGAACTAGAGCCTACACTAGTAGCTCTTCCAATATATCTTCTGGAGAATTGACGCTTGACTTAATTTTGGATGAAAGAGCGAGAGAATTATACTGGGAGTGTCATAGAAGAACTGATTTAGTGAGATTCGGTCAATTTACAGATGGTGACTATTTGTGGCAATGGAAAGGTGGTGTTCAGGAAGGAGCAAAAACTGAGTCTTACCGTAACATTTTTCCAATACCAAATGCCGATCGAGCAGCTAATCCTAACCTCGATCAAAATCCTGGATATTAAATAGATACAAACATGAAAAATCAAAGGCCTCTGGAAACACATTCTAGGGGTTTTTGTTTTTCTTCTAGGTTACATATCTGCTTTATGATAGAAAACAGTAGCGCATCAATGTTTAGGAATTGTGCGGTGTCATCAAGAAAAAATGACTAAATCTCTGTTATTATTATTAAAATTTGAATTCAATATCCCTACAATATGGACCAATGGCGAAAATTAAGTGGTCAGCAGCTAGAGCTTCCTATAGTCGAAGAGGTTGAAAAAGCAATTATTCGAGAGAAAAAAGCGGGATTTCAGTTAAAAATTTGCGTTGGTACAGACTCTATAGTAAAAGGAGACGTAGTTCAATACGCAACCGTAGTGGTTTTCTTGAGAAAAGGTAAAGGTGGATTTATGTTCATTAAATCATCCAAGGAACAAAGTCAGATAGCGCTCAAGCAACGGATGATGAATGAAGTTGCAAAATCCATTGATATAGCTTACCGTTTGTCATCGGTGATTCAAAAATATGGTATTGCTCTAGAAGTGCATGCCGATATAAATACCGATCCAGACTTCAAATCTAATTCAGCACTTAAAGATGCCATGGGCTATATCCTGGGAATGGGATTTGTGTTCAAAGCTAAACCTTCTGCTTTCGCATCTTCGTCTTGCGCAGATAAAGTTTTGTAGATTTAGACATCTTTCGAGAGGTACTAATGTATAATCAAACTATCTTGAGAGGTCAAAAGCTTGCTATGTTAAATGTTTTCGAAAAATCAGCTGTAAATAAGTACATCGAGAGAATTAATGGATTAACCAACTCCACTAGGCCTCTTTGGGGCAAAATGAGCGTCGGACAAATGTTAGCGCATCTCAATGTTGCATATGAAATGGTTTATACTGATAAGCATCCTGAGCCAGGTGCATTTAAGAGGTGGTTTGTGACGCTGGTAGCTAAGAAAGCAGTAGTTGGTCCTAAACCATATCCTAGAAACTCTAGGACTGCACCTGAATTTTTGATAACAACAGAAAGAGATTTCGATAACGAAAAGCAAAGACTTGTAGATTACCTAACAAAGACACTAGAATTAGGCGCTGCTCATTTTGACGGCAAAGAGTCACATTCGTTTGGTGCTCTGACTAAGGACGAATGGAATGTTCTTTTCTCAAAACATCTTGATCATCACTTGACACAGTTTGGAGTTTAAGATCTAATGAAATGCTGTTTAAGACTTCAATATTTCAACCCGAGTTGGAGTAAATCAAATAATCTGATAATTACTAGATAGCTTGATGAGTTCTTAGAAATAGTATCGCATTTAGAACTGATTGACATTCTAAGAGTTATATCTCTATGAAGGTTTTACTAACAGGTGCTACGGGATATATTGGTAGACGTTTAATTCCAGTATTAATAAGTCAAGGGCATTCTGTTGTCTGTGCCTTAAGAGATGCAGAACGTTTGTCACTCAATCAATCTGAAGTAGAATCCGGTAAAGTAAGTTTGATCGAATGCGACCTACTTCTTCCTCATACACTTTCAAGTCTTCCGAAAGATATTGACTTTGCATACTACCTTGTACACTCCATGTCAAGTTCTGCTGAACAATTTGATTCTATGGAGCGAAAAATGGCTACTAATTTCAGAAATTATTTGGATACGACGAGTTGCAAGCAGTGCATTTACCTAAGTGGTATAGCAAATGATGAAGCTTTATCTTTACATTTATTATCAAGACTTGAAACGGAGAAAATCTTAAGAACCTCGGTTGTGCCATTGACCGTATTAAGAGCGGCAATTATCATAGGTTCGGGAAGTGCTAGCTTTGAAATAATTAGGGATTTAGTCGAAAAGCTGCCAGTTATGATTGCGCCAAAATGGCTTAAAACTCGCTGCCAACCTATTGCCATTCGTGACGTATTGACCTACCTTAGTAGTGTATTAGATTGCGAACAGACCTATGGGAAAACCTATGATATTGGAGGACCTGAAATTCTTACTTATAAGGAAATGCTTCTTGGTTATGCTAAGCAAAGGGGCTTCAAAAGATGGATTATTTCAGTTCCATTTGTCTCACCAAAGCTTTCTTCTTACTGGCTCTATTTTGTTACCTCGACGTCGTACTCGCTCGCTTCAAGTTTAGTTAGCAGTATGAAAAATGAAGTTATAGCTAGACCAAACAACCTAGGTAAACTGGTAAAGACAGACAATTTGAGTTATGAAGAATCTCTTGAGTTGGCATTAGGGCGAATCAAACAAAATTCGGTTATATCCTCGTGGAAAGATGCTCTTAGTAGCGGTAAGATTACCCCGCACGTAATGAGATATATCGAAGTACCTGAAGAAGCTGTTTATACTGATTTACGATCCTATAATTTTGATACAGTACAACTTGAACAAGTTTTGCACAATATGTGGTCAATTGGTGGGGCGAAAGGATGGTATTGGGGAACTTGGCTTTGGAAGATTCGCGGGTTTTTAGATAAATTGACAGGTGGAGTAGGTCTTCGAAGAGGTCGAAGAAGCCAGTATGATTTAGTGCCTGGAGATCCGTTGGATTTTTGGAGAGTACTAGTGGCAGATGTAGATCAGAGAAGAATACTACTTTATGCCGAAATGAAACTCCCAGGAGATGCTTGGCTAGAGTTCAATGTGGATAAGATCAACGAAAATCAATACAGCTTTGTACAGAAAGCCACCTTCAGGCCGAAAGGACTTTTAGGTAGATTGTATTGGTGGATGGTTTATCCACTTCATTTTTTAGTCTTTCCCGGGATGGCAAAAGGAATAATCAATGAACCCATGAAGGTTTCTACTTGAGTATTGTTTCGTTTTTTATCAGCGCTTATCCTTCAAAACTAGATAAATCTCTTTTTTCTTGCTCTACACTTCTAAGCAAACAGTGATTAGTGTTGTCAATTACTGATACGTAATTTAGGTACACAAAGGAGAGCCTAGAACCTAGAAGTCTAACCAAAAGTACGAATCCGAAACTAACTCTAAAGCACAGACTAAACTGAAAGTCTATCGAAGAACTTATTTTATGA
>CBFHTK010000019.1:0-20000 GCA_965658745.1 Saprospiraceae bacterium
TTATTAAAGTCACTTTTTTGTCTAAATTTTCAGGTACACTTTTTAACGAGTTACTTAGCACAAATACGTGTTTATTATATGGCCATTCTCCTCCAAATCCAATAACAGTTTCATAAGTCGTTCTTCCCATTACGATAGCGTCTATTTCTTCCATTAGTTTATTGAAGCCCATATCATTGTTTTCTGGATTTGGTATTGAGTGTAACCAATCTAATTCTCCATTTTTTCCAGCTATAAATCCGTCTAAACTTTTTGCAATAAATACGATATTTTTCTTTTCCATTGATTCTTGATTTTTTTCTTTTGCTTGCAGAGAACGTTGAGTATACAAAGAATATAGTGAATAACGGATAATTTTATATTGAATAAGAGTTTATTCCACACCTTTTTTGTAAATCTATGATAACCAGTAAATTTTTAGTTATTCAGCACCTTTTAAAAAAATATAAAACTATTTTAAAATGGAAGAGATATAGTTCTAGTACAATTAGTTCTTATTCAAACTTTATGCTTCAATTTGTAAATCGACTTAATTATACAGAAAAAAACCTAATTAAATTATCCAATAAGGAGATTATTAGGTCTTGTATTACTTTAATTCAGGAGAAAAAATATTCTCATTCTTCTCAAAAACAGTTTTTAGGTTCTATCAAGAAATTTTATTCAGAATGTTTTAGAAGGGATATAGACTTATCTGTTATTTATCCCTCAAGAAGTCCTAGAGAGTTGCCAGATATTCTTTCTCTTAATGAAGTAAAGACTTTGTTAAATGAGACTAAAAACTTGAAACATAAGGCGATATTAGCTACTATTTATGGGTTGGGATTGAGAATAAGTGAGTTGATACATTTAAAAATATCAGATATTGATAGTGATAGAATGGTTGTTTTTATTAGACAAGCGTCGGCTTCAAGCGGCGATCTCCATGGCGCCCGAGGTCTTCACTGAATCACTTTCATAAGAGCGTCTCTGATTTTCTCTAAATACTCTTTTCGACAAGGCGGAAAGCGCAGACATATCTTTGACTTCGACTATCGCTCAGTCCGAGACTATGGCGAGTATTTCCAACGCAGACGAGATGAGCGTTTATGAAAATGCTGACGCAATTTATGAGAGCGATTCAGTGTTGATTCCAAAATCGGTTTTTAACAAGCTTCCGCTTGAAAAATAGAAAACCCGATCCAAAAAATGAATGAACTCATTTTTGGATCGGGTTTTCTATTTTGCCGATTTTGGCATTCTCTAGTGGAGCTGCAGAGATTCGAACTCTGGTCCAGACAAAGCATCAAAGAGCTTTCTACATGCTTATCTTTTACTCGGAATTTTCGACATCAGGAGAAGTGTAAAAGCAACTGTCCTTCAGCTTAGTTTCTAAATTTTGGTAATCTATTCGAAACGAGATAGAGACCTAGCCTGAAAGTTGGATGATGGGTCAGTACGCTGTGTATCAGGCGTCAAGCGCGTGACCCAAAATGCTTACTAATCCTAGATTAGGCAGCAAGTGCGAAGTTATTTTCGCCAATTGTGGTTTGATTGTCATTTTTAAGGAGTGTACAATCTTTCCCCTGCATGCTTACTAATCGATATTCTTTCCTGTCGATACCGTTCAGCCCCAGAAATAAATTGAAACACCAAATCAAGTGTCTCGGACAGAAACTTCTTTCCGCGCAGTAAAGTTAACGGTTATATAGTTGATTTAGTTCGCTGAGAGTAAATAGTTTTACAAGGTCCTTTAGAAAAGAATCATAATGAATGATAAATCTAAGCTACAAGAGTTATAACTTATAGGACTTCATTGAATTAGCAGTATCGACGATTATTGCGATTAAATCCACTACTAGTGGTTCTTTTGCACATTAAAAGTCAATTCGATACTTAAGTAAACCAATATCAGCTCCATAATTCCTCCCCACTAAATAGATTACCGCTCGGAAAGTCCAGCATTTCGCACGAGATTATAGCAGGTTTTACTTTCTACATAAGCACCATTAGCATGTCCAAATCTATCCATCTGAAGGTAACCTGCAGCATAATTATGTAGACAAAAAGGAATACGCTCTACATCTTTATACCATATGAAAATTAAATAACTCAATCCTGCTCCGTAAAATACAGCCTTAGCTCTCACTGCTACCGCAAGTTTTCTGTGGTCGATTGAATCTCTATCATTTGTTTCTGCCTGTTAGCTAACCAGCAATCAGAAAAGCGTTATTGTTCTTCAAGCTTTCATTATAAATCAGTTCGATATTTATCACACCAAGCAACAGTATGTGCAATCTTAGAAATTAGATTGCTAGGTCTTCGTGCAATCCCATGCGATGCACCTGGAATCTCGACAAGCATTGTCTCAATTTTACGAAGTTTCAAGGCATGATAGAACTGCTTTGCCTCACTAGGAGGAGTTCTTAAGTCATTCATTCCTACCATTACCATGGTAGGTGTTTCCACATTTCCAACTAATGAGATTGGACTAAAATTCCAGTATTTCTCAAAGCTCTCCCACGGTTGTCCAGGATAGCGATAATCTGCATAACCATAATAGTTGTCAGCAACGAGTGTTTTACTTATCCAATTAATTACAGGTTTCTGAACCACTGCAGCTTCAAATCGATTGTTTTTGCCAATTATCCACGCAGTCATGATACCACCGGCCGATCCTCCTGAAACGAATAATTGGTCTTCACTCGCATATCCTTTTGCAATCAAATAGTCCACGCCATCCATCACATCTTGATAATCTTCTCCAGGGTAATTGTCGTATAGTAAGTTTCCAAACTCCTCACCATAACTGGTACTGCCTCTAGGATTTGGATAGAAAACAAGATATCCTTGTGCAGCCAACAATTGAAGTTCGGCAGTGAAACGCTCTCCGTAATTTAGAATGGGTCCTCCATGATTTTCAACCATAAGTGGATATGTTTTGCCCTCCTCATAGTTGGGTGGCTTAATAATCCAACCCTGAAGCGATCGTTCATCTACCGACGAAGTGTACCAAATCGACTCCACCTTACCTAACTTTCTATGCCCTAGCAGATCATCATTTAGATTCGTCAACTGCTTCGTTTTCTTCTTTCTTATGTTGAAAGATTTCAATTCTGACGGATGATAGGGAGAAGTAGCTGTGTATACAATCATATTCTTACCAGAAACTGAAAAAGACCCACTAGCGTAAGGTCTTCCAATTGTAGTTCCACCAACATGTTGAATTAACTCTGTTCGAAAACCAGCATTGGAAATACTGCCAATCTTGGTCACACCTTTATCATCAAAACTGAAATAGAGCATTTTAGAATCCGATCTCCATTCAATATCTGAGATGCTGCGATCTAGATCTGTGACCCACTGCTTTTTGTCTGTACCATCGATATTCATGACGTAGACATTCGTTAATTGATAAGTTTGTACCTTGTCTTCGTAACCTAGAAATGCGATTCTTTTTCCATCAGGCGAAACATGAGGCGAATATGCTGGTCCATTATAGGCGGTGAGCTGTTTGATTTCTTTAGTCTTTAGATCCAAAGAAAAGATATTACTATCTCTGAACTGAAACTCAGGGTCACTACCTCTATTGGCCGAGAAAAATATCATATCGCTTTCTTTGGACCAACTGATATTACTTCGATGCTGAAAATCTCCTGATGTTAATTTCCTAGGTGTTCCACCTGACGCATCCATGATAAAAATGTGTGAAAAACCGTCAGGGATATAACCGCTTCCATCAGCTTCATGTTTGAGCCTGGTTGTCAACCTGGGAGCAGAAGCCCATTTTGCTCCCTTTGGCTTTCTTGGCATTTGAACCAAGACAGGTGCAGAAATAGCAACAAACATATTGAAAGCTAAGTTCTTGCCATCAGGTGACCAACACAACTGTGAAGGACTATATTCCAATTGGCTAATTCTTGCAAAAGATTGACTTTCGAGCCAATAAATAAAAATCTCACTTCCTTGATCTGTCGAGGCTAGAAATGCAATTCTATCTCCAGATGGAGACCAAGTTGGAGAATATTCGCTCACATTCATTGAAGTCAATTTGCGGTGGTCCGAACCGTCTTTGTTCATCGTCCACAAACTTCCAATTTGCTTATCTGACATAATGTCGAAGCTTTTCCGAACGTAAACTACTCGATCTCCAGACGGCGAAACTTGCGGGTCTGAAGCGTATTCGATACCAAAAACATCTAAGTAGTCAAAGTGTGGCAAATCAATTTGAGCTCCTACTTGAAAAAGGTAAGCTGTGGCTAAAAACATCAAAAATATCCTTCTCATTGTCATATATTTAAGCCCGAAAATAGAACTATTTATTGATCGAAATTGCTCCTTTTCTTTAATATTTTTAGAAAAGCATGATCAAAAACTATCTATTCAATCCGTACTTCATTACATTCAAGGATATCTTAAAATGGATTTATCAGTTTTCTTCAAAGATTTAAAAGTGGTAGAACTTGCGAGTGTTCTCGCTGGACCAGCAGTTGGTATGTTTTTCGCTGAACTTGGAGCCGATGTTTTAAAGGTTGAAAATCCAAATACGGGCGGTGATGTCACAAGAACTTGGAGAATAAAAGGTGAAAAAAATGATCCTGCCGCATATTTCCACTCAATTAACTACAAGAAAAAATCCATCTTTTTGGATTTGAAAGATGAAGAAGATTACAAAAAGCTATTGATGCATTTCCAAGATGCTGACATTGTGGTCTCAAATTATAGTGAGGATATAGCTATCAAACTAGGAGTTGACTACCCTACTCTACAAAAGCGGTTTCCAAAACTAATATTTGCTCAATTAAATAGCTTTGAATCCGATCGTAGTCGTCCCGCCTATGACGTTGTACTTCAGGCAGAAACAGGATTTCTTTCTATGACCGGATTGGACGAGCAAAATCTAGCTAAAATGCCGGTAGCCTTGATTGATGTTCTGGCAGCACATCAATTGAAAGAAGGACTTCTATGCGCTTACATTCATCGCCTAAAGACAGGACTTGGAAGTAAGGTAACTACTTCGCTAGAATCTTCAGCAATTACTTCTTTGATCAATCAAGCTACCAATTATTTAATGGCAAATCATATCCCTAAACCCATGGGTACATTGCATCCAAATATTGCACCTTATGGTGATATATATACAACTGAAGATAAAGTCAAACTTGTTTTAGCAATAGGAACTGAAAAACAATTTACAAACCTATGCGATATATTGAAGACAACAACGCTAGCTAGTGACCCTAGATTTAGCGAAAATGCTTTAAGAGTTACAAATCGGGCAGAACTGCAAGATGCATTGCAAACAGGTTTTGATAGGATAGACTATGAGTCTTTCAGTAAAGTGGCTAATCAGCTGAAGGTGCCTTTTGGCAAAATAAAAAACCTGAAAGAAGTTTTTCAAACTCAAGCAGCCAATGATTTACTAAGAACGGAAAATAATGCAGAAGGTCAGAGTGTGCGTGTCAGCAGTATTGCTTTTGAGATAAAGTAGCCTTATTTTACAAAAAAGTCTAATCCATACAAGAATGGATTAGACTAATAATTTTGAATTTTTTAATATCAGTTCTAGTCGATCACTTCGATCGAGTGAATCTTATCTCCCTGCTCTATTGCATTTACGACATCCATATCAGCTTCTGATTTAACCATACCAAACACACTATGATTACCATCTAGCCAAGGAGTGGGTAAATGTGTAATAAAAAACTGAGAGCCGTTTGTGCCGGGACCAGCATTAGCCATGGAAAGAATTCCCATATCATCGTGCTTTAATTCAGGATGAAATTCATCTTCAAAATTATATCCTGGAGAACCTGTACCAGTTCCTAATGGACATCCGCCCTGAATCATAAAATCAGGGATTACACGATGAAAACTTAAGTCGTCATAATATCCTTTTTTCGCTAGCGTAACAAAATTTGCTACCGTAATCGGTGTTTTTGTTGCGTATAAATCAAGATGAATATCACCTTTTGAGGTTTTTACCACAGCTTCGATATCTTTATCGAAAGTAATACTATGAATGGTTTGTACCATTTCTTGAGCATCTATTTTAGTAAGTGCAGACATGCTATTTTTATTTGAAAAATGTAAAAAGAAATAGTTCAAAATTGAACTTAGCGCAAAAGTAATGAAATTGCGAAATTGAACATATTAATATTTTTCATATAAATAATTTTTTAATTGGAATAAGGTGTTATTTTTGCGGAACAACGAAAAATCCTAGTATCGTGAGTAAAACAATAAGTAAATTAGCTGCTGACAACATAAGAATCCTCTCTGCTGCTATGGTAGAAAAAGCAAAATCTGGACATCCAGGTGGAGCAATGGGAGGTGCAGACTTTATTCAGATTCTCTACAGTGAGTTTTTGAATTTTGATCCTGATGATCATTCTTGGCCATTCCGAGATCGATTTTTTCTTGATCCAGGACATATGTCTGCTATGTTGTACTCACAACTTACCCTAATTGGTGCGATGCAGATGGAAGACATCAAGGCATTCCGTCAGTGGAAATCTGCTACTCCTGGCCACCCAGAGGTCGACGTCATCAGAGGAATTGAGAATACTTCAGGTCCTTTAGGATTGGGTCACGCTTTTGGTGCTGGAGCTGCAATTGCAGAAGAGTTTCTTACGACAAGATTTGGTGAGCTAATAAGCCATTACACCTACTTGTATATTTCTGACGGTGGAATTCAAGAAGAGATATCTCAAGGTGTAGGAAGAATTGCTGGCTTTCTTGGATTGGGGAAGATGATTATGTTTTATGATGCGAATGACATTCAGCTGTCAACTACTGTCGGTGAAGTGACCGGTGAGGATACAGCTGCGAAATACGAAGCATGGAACTGGCATGTTGTAACCATCGATGGAAACGATGAAAATGCAATCAGAAAGGCAATTGTTGAATCTCAGAATGAGACAGGTAGACCAAGTCTTATTATTGGTAAAACAATTATGGGAAAAGGTGCAGTGAAAGAAGATGGTTCTTCTTTTGAAGGAGAGGTCTCGACTCATGGTCAACCTTTGGGGAAAAGTAATGCATCATTTGCAAAAACTATCGAGAACCTTGGCGGGAACCCTGAAAATGTTTTCAGTATCTTCCCTGAAGTTGCTGATTACTATAGCAAAGTACTTGATCAAAAACGAGAATCGGTAAGAGATCAACGAAAAGCATTTGAAGAATGGGAGTTATCGAATCCTGAGATGAGTTCCACACTTCACAAGTTTTTGAAGGGACACCTTCCTAATCTTAAATGGGACACCATAGAATTGAAAGCTAACGATGCAACTCGTAACGCTAGTTCAAAGGTCCTTGCATACTTCGGTGATAAGGTTGAAAATATGATCGTAGCTTCTGCTGACTTATCAAATAGTGATAAAACAGAAGGCTTTTTGAAAAAAACAAAGGCATTGGAAAAAGGTGATTTTTCTGGTCGTTTCCTACAAGCTGGAGTATCTGAATTGACAATGGGAGCGCTTGCAACTGGAATGGCTCTGCATGGTGGAGTTATCCCTGTGTGTGCGACATTTTTCGCCTTTAGTGATTACATGAAACCAGTTTTGCGTGTCGCTGCATTAATGGAACAGCCAGTTAAATTCATGTGGACACACGATGCTTTCAGAGTGGGTGAAGATGGACCGACGCACCAGCCAATCGAGCAAGAAGCTCAGCTGCGTTTGCTAGAAAAACTTAATAATCACTCCGGAAAAGCTTCTTTGATTGCTTTGAGACCTGCTGATTCGTCAGAGACAGTTGCTGCATGGAAATCCATCATGGAGACAAATGATCGACCTACAGGTCTAATTCTTTCAAGACAAGGTATCGAAGATCTACCTTCTTATACTTCCGAAAGCCGGCTTGAGGTAGCAATGAAGTTGGATAAGGGTGGTTATATTTTAAAGGATGTTGAAAACCCTGAAGTAATTTTACTTGCTAACGGTTCGGAGGTGAGTACCCTGCACAGTGCGATCGAAGAATTATCTAAAAAATATCGGACTCGTATAGTCAGTGTTCCTTCTGAAGGTTTATTCCGCGAACAATCCGCTGATTATCAAGCAAAAGTATTGCCAGCAGGTGTACCAATTTTTGGAATGACAGCTGGACTTCCAGTAACGCTTGAAAGCTTGGTTAGAGGTAACGGTACTGTTTATGGTATGACACATTTCGGTTATTCAGCACCATATACAGTGCTTGACGAGAAGTTTGGATATACAGCAGAAAATGTTATAGCTCAAGTAGACGCTCTGATGGGTAAATAAGTTGTTACTCTTACTTCATTTTGTGAAATGTGAAAGACAATGTTGTCGAGTTTTTTTACCGTCTTTTTGGAGATGATGCTTGCATTATTTTGAGTACATTTATGGAATGAAGATCAATTCAAAGTTACCTGACGTAGGAACGAATATTTTCTCCGAAATGTCGGGCTTAGCTAGACAATATGGAGCTATCAATCTAGCTCAAGGATTTCCGAATTTCAATCCACCGCAAGGGCTGATCGATTGTGTTCAGAAAGCGCTTTCAGAAAACTTTCATCAATACGCTCCTATGAGCGGTACACTAGAGCTTCGGAATGCGATTAGTGTCATGATTCAAAATACCAATGAAGTTGAAGTAGATGCGCAAAACGAAATATGCATAACATCGGGTGCTTCACAAGCCGTATCAACTGCAATCCAGGCATTTGTGCATCCAGGTGACGAAGTTATCTGTATTGAACCTTGCTACGATCTGTATCGTCCGAGCATCGAACTGAATCAGGGAGTATATCGAGCGATCATTACTGAAGGGCCAGATTTTAATATGGATTGGCAAAAACTCGAAGATACCATATCCTCGAAAACACGTATGATTATCGTCAATACACCCAGTAATCCCACTGGTAAAGTCTGGACAAAAGCCGAATGGGAAAAGCTTTATCATATTATAAAAAATCATAATATAATGATACTTAGTGATGAAGTATATCAGCATCTAGTATTTGACGAAAAGAGACATGTAAGCGTGCTCGAACATCCTGAATTGAAGCACAGAGCTATAGCGGCATTCTCATTCGGTAAGACGTTTCACTGCACAGGATGGAAAATCGGGTATTGTATTGCTCCTCCTGCCATCATGAGTGAGTTCAAAAAAGCTCATCAATTCAATGTGTTCAGCGTACCACATTTTCTTCAGGTTGGCATTGCAAATTACCTATCAGATTCAGATACTTATCGTGGACTTGGCAGATTTTATCAAGAGAAACGAGACCTTTTTGAGCAGCTAATGGAAGATACGAAGTTTACCGCCCTAGCCGCTCAAGGAAGCTTCTTCCAGTTATATGATCATCATCAACTTGATCATAGCTATGATAAAGATCTAGCCATACAATTGACAAAGGAGCAAGGTGTTACAACCATACCCATTTCATCTTTTTACAGCAGACCACCAAAAAAACAGTATCTCCGATTTTGTTTTGCTAAAACCGAGGATGTTTTAGAAAAAGCTGCGGATTTACTTCGTGATTTTTAATTCGTAGAATACCTTACCTAAACCAATCTCATTCATAATGAACTTATCTTGCTTATTTTACTTGCATAACAAGAGACTCTATTTTATCAATAACTGAAATTTCATGCACTATATCATCTCTTTATTTTTAGTCTTTACTTCTAGTTTTTTAGCCTTCAATTCCGAACAAGGAGATCCCATGTTCACAGCTGAGCAATTGACAAAATCTAAGGCCTTGATTGAGCAGTTCTCAGAAAACGATCTCGCTGTTGTCGATGCCGCACTGATATACAAGCAAAACTGTTCTTCGTGCCATGGTCGTAAAGGAGGCTTGGGATTAGCGGGCGCAACAAATCTTAAGACCTCAGCATTATCGCTCGAAGAACGAGTAGCTACCCTGTATTTTGGAAAAAATAAAATGCAGTCATACAAGGAAGCTCTTAAGAAGGACGAATTGGTAGCAGTTTCAGTATATTTAGAATCATTGCGCAAGTAGTTTGCAATCGCAAAGACCATGAAGCAGCACCTAGCTCATATTGCTCTAGTCGTTCGAGACTACGATGAAGCTATTGAATTTTACACGAAAAGACTTAACTTCAGACTTGTTGAAGATACCTTACTTTCTGACGAAAAAAGGTGGGTTTTGGTCGCACCTCCTGGTGCAAAAGAATGTATGCTATTACTAGCAAAAGCCGCAAACGAAGAACAAGTATCCCGAATTGGGAATCAGACTGGTGGTCGAGTTTTTCTCTTTCTCTTTACAGATGATATAGAACGAGATTATCAGAAGATGAAAAATGACGGAATCCGTTTTGTAAGACCACTTATTGAAGAAACCCATGGAAAAGTGGCTGTTTTCGCGGATTTATATGGAAATCTATGGGACCTGATTGAACCGTCGGATAAGAATAAAGGCCTACTCCACAATAACTAATCTTAAGTTCTTCAGTTAACAGCAAAGCAAACTAGGGCAGTTTTACTTCATCATCTTATCCAGAAAATTACGAATCAAGTCATCCGTTTCTCCGGTGCCTTTGAGATCGCCGATCAAACCGTACATGGCAGCTGAGCGCTTATTGTCTACATCCGTATTTTCAAGCACCTTATCCTGTAACTTCTTGTACATTTTCTCGGGAAGAAGCTTCTTCAACCCACGATTGGCTGTTAGTTGAGCTTGTTTTTTAAGGGATGCAACATTCCATCGTTTGACTTTTTGGACGCAAGTCCGAAGATCCTTTTCAAATTCTTCGAACACCTTGTCATGAACAGGGGAAATCGACATATGAAGCGCAGGTGGATTCTGCTGTCTATCCATCAACCATCCGAGCATATGCATTTCATCGCCTAAATCATAAATATCAAACTGGTCACTGCCAAAAGAATAAATGCACATATCGGGCTGACCAAAAACTTGAAGACCCTCGATGGAATTAATCAAGCTTCGAAACTTCCGACTAGTCTCCATACTGCGATTTACTAATTTTTCATAGCCTGAACGACCCAATAAATGCAAAACGGTCCATGCGACTGCAATGGCACCTCCTGGTTTAGTGCCAAGTATCGCAGGCGAGCCATACATACCTCCTGACCAATCTGTATAAACATAAAACTGTGCCTTTCGAAGATCTGGATTATTGTACAGAATAACGGACGCTCCTTTGGATGCAAATCCGTACTTATGGATATCAGCGCTGAGTGATGTCACACCAGGAACTGAAAGGTTCCACTGCTTTTCAAAATTTTGTATAAAAGGCAAGACAAAGCCACCGACACATGCATCCACATGGAAAAGCAAATTATGCTTGATAGCTAATTGCCCGATTTCAGTAATTGGATCTACAACACCCTGAGGATAAGAAGGTGCTGAACCAACTATTAGAATCGTATTCTCTGTAACTGCAGCTTCTAGTGATTGTAAATTAGCTGTATAATCCTCATTAATAGCTGTGATTTTGGGCTCAAGCCCAAAATAATCGCAAGCTTTATTAAAAGCGGGATGCGCTGAGAGCGGAAATATTACTTCGGGTTTCTCAATATGAGGTTTATGAATCTTTGCGTATTCTTTGGCGGATTTTAAAGCCATAAGAATACTTTCTGTTCCGCCGCTTGTCATACTTCCTACAGCTTCTTCTTGAGCTTCAAAAAGTCCTAAACAACGATCAACTACCTCAATTTCCATAGATCTAAGTGATGGAAAAGCTGAAGGATTCAAGGCATTTTCTGAAAAGAAGAGTGTGTAGGCCTTTTTCAAGGTTTCCGTAATCATACCATCGGCAAAATAGACATAAGAAAATGCCTTGCCCGATTGCCACTGAAGATCATCCTTCTTTCGATCTTCCAACTGCTTCAATAAGTTCTCAGCTGTTTCTCCTACTGCTGGAAATTCACGATTATTCATATTATGCAAGCCATTTTTCAAGTAAATAATGCATTGAAATACCTAGATAATTACCAATTGCGTAGCCAACAAGGCCTGTTGCAATTCCTGCAAAAACAACATCTCGATTCTTGAGTACACTAGCAATTTGACCGATAAACGCAGGACCATACAATGCTGCGGTAGAGGTAATCAATGTGGTATCTCTATCGATTCTGAAGATGATCGATAAAATCAAATGAAAGCCGATGGCTAGCAACCAACTAAGCGCGGTGAAAGCAAGTAGCACCCCACCCTGTTCAACAATATTTCCAAAATCTGATCGCATACCCACAGCAACGCAAAACATCAACAACAGGTAATCTCCCACCTCAAATGAGCCTCGTAGGGCTCGTATTTTGGTAGAAAAGGAAGCAATAACACTCAGCGTGGTGAGGCTCAAAATTATGAAAGTAGTATTGGTCAGCCCACCATATAAAGCAGTTGCCAATCCTAAGGTAACTCCTAGAATAACGATCGCTAGCAATGTGGCCAGCGCCATGGACTTCCAATCCTTCTTAATTTCGACTGGGTCATCGTCTATTTCGGATGTATTTCCATCGGACTCGTATGCAGGTAAAACCTTGCCAAAGAGCAAAGGGGCAAAGCTCGTCAAGAAAAGTAAGTAGATTCCTCCACAAACAATCTCTACCGAGTTGATGAGTGCAAAACTATCCTCATCCGCTCCGATTGCAATACCCACCGCCTGCATATTGGCTGTTCCTCCAGTGTATACACCCGTTAACATGGCTGCGTAATCCCACACCAAGTCTACCTTATCTCGAAATAGATAAGCCGCAATTATACAAGATAAGGCCGCACTAATGATCGCAAATACGAAAGATAAAACTGTGGATCTTGCATGTCGAAACCATCCCAAAATATCAGCAGAAAAGAGTAGTAAAGGTATTGCCAACATGATGCTCAGCTCAGAAAAATACTTGCTAATTATTGGATTGAGAGGCATTAGACCAAAAGTCACAGAGGCAATTCCAACGGCGTAGGCCATCACAACAGGACTAAGCACTTTACCTATCTTACGATCTTTCAGTGCCCACATCAGAATGGCTGGCCCGATGCAAATAAGTAAGATCTGTGGAAGAAATTCTAGCATAATTTATGACTACTAATCTCGCGACTCGAAAACGATTTAAGCTCTGATAATAGATAGCTTAGAGATCTATTCTGTTGATACATACATCAGAAAACATGAGTCAACTGTAGCTATCGAATCATAAATATACATGCTTTTTTAACAAATGGTAATGGGGACAATTTGCCTAACCATAAAGCTTGTGCATCTTGTTGATCAATTCAATGCGAGACTTAATTTCCTGTCTTGCAAAAATCTGCTTCAAGTGGTACTTCACTGTGTTCATTGAAAGAAAAGTGGCCTCAGCAATTTCAGCATTGCTTTTTCTTTGGCAGATTAACTCAATGATTTCAAATTCGCGTTCTGAAATATTTGCAACAGGGTATGCTTCTTGTAGATTTTGATATTTGAGCGCCCCCTGCACTTTTGAGATTATTGATGGCCTGAATTATTATATTTAATAATTGCTCTTTAGTCAAAGGCTTAGTGATATAACCGGCGGGATTGGTGCTAGAAGCTTTCGTAAGTGTCTTTGGATCAGAATAAGACGTAAGAAAAATGAAATCAGCTTTGCGATTAAGGTTGATGTAGTCGGCTATTTCAATTCCGTCAATATCATCCTCAAGATTAATATCGAGCAATCCTAAGTCTACTGGGTTATTCTTGAGATAATCAATGGTTTATCCAGCTCTATAAGAAACAAAAACAGGGGGGGAAGGAAACCCGATATCTTCACAAAAGTCGGCGATATCTTCTGCTATCGATGCTTCATCATCATCAATCATCAATTTTATAGATTCTAGAGTAACTATGTCCAGAGGTTTTTTGGATAATATACTCGCTGATGAGTAATTCTGAGTAAAACCCTGTATTTCCAACCAACACACTGCTTATGCGAGTTTTTGGACTCGCAAGCAAGTGTTAGTCTTCTTTTGTAAATATAAACGTCATTTCAAGATTGAAAATACGCTTTTTTCATCCAAATAAATAAAATTCAAATGTCTACGATTGGTTTGTTGAATAAAATACATCTTTTTTGGGGTAACAGGGTTTTAATTGATCTTTACAAAGGTCTATAAATGAAAACTTAATCTGACTTCCCTTTTAGGTAGTTCGTAGCTAAAATTTCAAACATGCGTGTCGATCTCATTCAAAAATATAAAGATCAGTTTTCTTCCTATTTGCAAGCAATAGTCTTAAAAAACGAACCTTATGACCCAGGGTACAAGTGGGATATTATTGAAAAGTGGAAAGAGCATTTCGATGTCAATGCAGCTCAGTTGGATCAAGCTTTTGCAAATAGTTTTGAAAGTCCATATTCTGGCAGGCTTTGGGGTGGTGAGAAACATTCCGCCAAAAGTGGAATGCTTATGTTGTTGAGGGAGAATCCCATTCTTATGCGTATTGCATTTTCCGATCTTTTTGATGAGACCAAAGACATTTCTATGAGGATGAATCGTTTTATTTTTCACTGCGATGAAGCACTCTTAGATCTATCTGCGAGAGATAAACGTATCAATACCCATTATCAAAATCACTACACAGCGAGTCTTTATTTAAGCTTGGAGTATCCTGACAAATACGGTCTTTTTGAATACGAGAGTTTCAACAAGTTTATGGGATTGATTGGATCAAGGAATATTCCTCTCGAACAAGACAAGGAAAGGTTTTACAAATCTTTGAATGCACTTTATATTGTCATATCCAAGGATCAAGAGTTTATTAATGGGTTCCAATTTCTACTAAAAGACAGAGAATATGTGGGTAAATCTCTCTTTATGATCAATGACTTAATCAAATACAGTGTAGGAGAAGCATTTAGTTAGATCATTCTCCTGAATTGCTCGATAATCTGGAAACCAATAAACTCAGTAAGTCGTTTACAAACTATGAAAGATTCGGATCAAGATTTTTGGACAAGTAGATACAAACAGCAACTCACCGGATGGGATGTTGGTTATCCCACCACTCCAATTACTGACTTTGTGGATCAGCTGGAAGATAAAAATATTCGTATTCTGATTCCGGGGGCTGGAAACGCTTATGAAGCAGAGTATCTGTGGAAAAAAGGATTTAGAAACACGCATATACTCGATATCGCAGCATTCCCGATCCAACAATTTATCGAGCGAAATCCCACATTCCCAGAAGATCAAGCTATCCAAGGTGACTTCTTTGAGCACAGAGGATCTTATGATCTGATTATAGAACAGACCTTCTTTTGCTCCTTTCCTCCTTTTCCTGAGAGCAGAAAGGCTTACGCCAAAAAGATGTACGAGCTACTCAACAATTCCGGTATGCTTGTAGGAGTGTGGTTCAACTTTCCGCTTACCGGAGATATGCAACGTCGTCCTTTTGGTGGATCTAAAGATGAATATATATCCTACTTTGGTGCTTATTTTAGCAAAACTTACATGGAGCCATGCTATAATTCAATTCCTCCTAGGCAAGGTTCTGAGTACTTTGGTATTATGACAAAATAAAAATTAACTTTTTAGTACCACGATGTTTTTGCTTGTAATTGAACCATCTGAGAAAATAATTGAAACCACATACATTCCATTCGAAAGTTCAGATATATTGATTGGATTGGTACTTGAACTCCATGATACTTCTCTACTTAATTGCACTTGACCAATTGAATTGCGCACTTCGATTTTAGAAATATGCTTGGTATTTTTAGAGTGTATATAAAGTACTTCATTTGAAGGTACAGGAAATATACTCCATTCGTCCACACTAGCTAATAACTCTTCAACACCAATAAACAACACCGCCTTAATCGGTGTATTTTTAGTTAGTACACAACCATCATTTAGTGTTACAATACAGCTCAAATCATACACACGTAATTCTTCTAGCACGAAATCGATCGCAAATTCATCTGTCACGAATTCGCCGTCAAGATACCATTCGACAGACTCGACATCTGCAGGATCGGGGTTCTGAAGAAATATATCCAAACTCGTGTTCAGTAAGAGCGAGTCCTCGACTTCATAGTAGATTCCGGGAGTTTCATTGAATAACTCAATAGAATCCATTGTCATTCCAAAATCGTTCCAAGCTCGTACTTCGACAACTTGCTCACCTACTTCGACAAACTCATAACTGCTATTTTCTCCCATTCCTATTACGTCATCATTCTTAGTCCATACAATCGAATCAGAGTTGTTAGAAATCAGTTCAAATTGATATAAACTAGTGCAAGAGTCACTATTGTAATCAAGGACAAACACCGGCGCTAAGGCTTCTTCTATGCACTGATAATGAATCACAAATCCTTCCTTATTTGTCGTTCCATCTGTGATCATCTCAAATTCCAAATAGCTACCTACGGTCAGAAAATACGGATCGAAACCCATGTTAGAAAAGCTATGTTTGAGAAACAAATTGGACGGATCATCCCCCATCCATATTTTCAAACTATCGTTCTCAGCTATACTTAGTTCTTGGATATCTATTTCATAACCAGTAGCTTGCGAGCTAAAAACAAGTGTCTTTTGACGCAAGTCATTTCCATAATTTACCTCTGTACCACCATCATCCATAATAAAACCTTCACAACGTTGCACAAGAAACCCTTCTTGATTCGTCATACTGACCGAATCACAATCGGCCAATGTTGGATCAAAAAACAGATTCCGAACGATAGAATCACAGCCTAGTGGATTACATACAATTAACTGAATATCAATAGATCCAGCTTCCACCGACAAGAGATTTACGGCACTTTCAGAACCTATCGCAGCGCCATTTACTTTCCATTCGTAGGTATCCGGAAAGCCCACAGAACGATCATAAAAAGTCAATATGGATCCACATATCAAACTACTATCAATTTCAAAATCAGCTACTACCTCAGTCAATGGTATGCAACTCCAGTCTATCTCAAACCCCCTATCCCCAAACGCTGAACTACTGGACCACTCAAAACGAAGTCGATTCCCAATAACCAATAAATCTAGATTAGACGCATCCGTAGTCCATTGCTCTTCCAATAACCACACTCCGTTTTTTTCCTTAAAAAGCCGTAGCGTATCCCCCGTATTTCTGACATCGATGTACGCTATATCAAGATTGAATGCTCCGACGGCTATGGGACTTATTTCGACCGAGCTAAAAGAGTTAGCTAAATTATTGTTGTAAATCCCGCCAGCATCGATGATCGACCCTGAGCATGCCGATGTAAGCTGATATATCCCGGATCTCATGTAGATCGTATTACAATCCATTTCTTCATCATCGATAATCACAAAATCCTGCAATGTGAGTGTATCGCAATCTACATAATTGCAAGTAATCAGGGTGACATCAAATGTATCAGCCTCATAAAATGGAAGAATCGGGTGCTGAAGGTCAGAAACCCACTCTCCATCAACATACCATTCCCAAGAAAACGGCTCATCGGAAGATTCATCATAAAACTGAATATTTCTGCAACTAGAGAACAAGGAATCTTTTGAGAAATCAGCCACTGGGTCGCCCGCCAAGACGCAACTATAAACAGCAGTGAAAGCAGACCCGCTTGCCGCACTTTTATCTTTCCAAACAAAAAGCAAAGAATTGTACATAAAAGAAAAATCTTCCTGCACAGTACTTTCGGTTAATTTGTCAAGTAGTTCATAACCTAAGCCATTTTCACCGTATACCTCCAGGGCATCACCCTGCTTTAATTCAAAATCTACAAAACTAATATCGATAGCTGATGCGTTTGGAGCATAAACTGTAGAATAAGCTGTTTTGTTATTCAAGAAAGGTTCGTCTGCAGGAGAACTAAACTCACCATTGCAACCTACTATTGAAATTGTGTCAGCAAAAATCAATTCTGCAACAGGACAGTCCTGTGGATCATCTGAAAATGTAATATACTTTTCACGTAATAGACTATCACATCCGTAATCATTGCAAGCCACCAATTCAACATCATAGAGTCCAGGGGCATCTAAGATGACCGTGGCGTTCTCTGTTGTTGCGACAACCTCTCCTTGAACCTTCCAAGTCCAGCTCGTCGGAGCGAGGAAACTATCATCGTACAGCTGCAATATATTATCACAGATAACTGTGGAATATGCAGAGAAATCAACCTCAGGAGGCACTTCCTTTTTGCAGTTAACGTGAATAATGAAACCTTCGTCTGTTCCTGCAAGATTTGTTACAAACTGAATCGCCAATGAATCAGCTTCTATCGTAAGTACTTCCGTGTCATTGACTCCGCTATAAAATTCGAGAAAGACTAAGTTGTGATTCTGAAACGCTTCTATCACTAGAAAATCGCAACATTCTTCAGTAATCAGTTCCTCAAATACGATCTCAAACCCTTCGGTTGAGTCTGGTTTAATACCAATAACATCTTGTCTTTGATCAGAATAATCACCCTCAGGACCGCCAAGATCAGACAAAGTAAAATTACACAAGGAAGTAAAGAGACTCGGACCATTGAGTAAAATTGTCGTGTCGGATTGACAAAATACTATGTTGAAGTAACTTAGAAAGGCAAACGTCAAAATAATTCTCATAGGTGAAAAGCTAATGATTCTACCAATTTAAAATGAAATAGATAAACAATCAATATATATATTGGACCTAGTCACTCGAAAGACGATTGTTTACTAATTAGCAAATAGGAGTGTAGAAGAACTGTGACCATCTCAATTTCTTGGATTCAAATAGGTTCTCAATACGTCATTATTTAATTGTTCGTAGATTTACCTTATGAAATTACGCTGGGGTATTATAGGTTTAGGAAAAATTGCGGAACATTTTGCTCGCGACTTTAATGATGCTTCCTCGGATCAGAATGAACTTGTAGCAGTCGCATCAAGAACTTTGGATAAAGCTCGGGCTTTCGCCCAAAATCATCAAATTTCCAAATTCTATGGAAGCTACGAAGCAATATTTGAAGATTCAGAGGTCGACATTATCTACATTGCCACTCCACATAATAGCCATAAAAAATATTCTATTGAGGCTTTGAAGGCTGCTAAACATGTGTTATGCGAAAAGCCAATGGGAGTTAATAGTGCGGAGCTGAGAGAAATGATTGATGTTGCTAGAAAAAACAATGTTTTCTTAATGGAAGCACTCTGGACAAGATGGAACCCAGTCATACTTGATGTGCTAGAACTCTTACATTCCGACAAACTAGGATCCATTATCAAGGTTGAAGCAGATTTTGGCTTCAAAGCGCTCATGAATCCCAATGATAGATTATTCAACCCTGAGTTTGCAGGAGGTGCACTACTAGATATCGGAATATACCCCTTGTTCCTGTCTTATCTGCTTTTGGGGAAACCCAAATCTCTCAATGCTTCAGCAACACTCTCTGATCTTGGCGTGGACCTTTCTACATCTATGCTATTAAACTACAGTAATGACGTATATTTCCAAGGAGACTGTACGATTCTAGAGGACACAGAGACTACTGCAACAATCACATGTGAAACTGGAGAAGTCATTATCTCGAGAAGGTGGCATGAGGCGAATAGTTATCAAGTAACACATTCCAATGGAAATATAGATAAGTTTGCTCTTGACTTGAAAAATCGTGGCTATTACGAAGAAGTAAAGCACTGTTATGAAATGATCGCTACCGGAAACATAGAGAGTGACATGTGGAGTCTGAAAAACTCAGTAGAGTTAGCAGAGATTCTCGATCAGGTGAGAGCGAAAATTGGATTAGTCTACCCTTTCGAAAAATAAAGCACTTTCGCCTTACTTCTTTTTAGATGATTTTGCGCGATCATTAAAAGCTAGGCACAATTCGATCCAAAAAGACAAGTCACTTTCTTCGTAGTAGCCTGCTTCTTCCACCAAGGAATAACCTTTCATTGATTTCTTCTTCATGTTCATGGGCAGATACCCAGTTTTTCCGGCGATTTCTTCTTCGAGCTGTGGATCAAATCGACACATGAGTCGCTCTCCCATTATATTGATGCACATTTTCTCATTGACCATGAAACCAAGACCACCAAACATCTTTTTCTCTGTGATTAAGATTCCGGGAACTTCCGATAAATAATTCCT
>CBFHTK010000020.1:0-8590 GCA_965658745.1 Saprospiraceae bacterium
ACTAGTTTTGCTGACATTGGCTTTGATGTAGATATCGGACCCCTATTTCAGACACCTGAGGAAGCAGCCAAACAAGCGATGGAAAACGACGTACATATTTTAGGAATCTCCTCGCTAGCTGCAGGTCATAAAACATTAGTACCTGACACTATGAATGCTCTAAAAGCTCTAAAACGAGATGATATTTTATTGGTCGTTGGTGGCGTGATACCGCAAAAGGATTACGACTTCTTATTTGAACATGGAGTGGCAGCTGTTTTTGGCCCTGGAACTCACATTGCTGAAGCAGCAATTGCACTGTTGGACGTGTTAATGCCTTAGGAAACAGACAAATTGTATTATCTAATAGTCTTGTTATTGCTTTATTTCCGTTAAACCAAGAATAACCTAGGTCAGGCGCTGAATTGACCGAAATAGCTCAGAATGACAATAATTAATTTAACTTTACCTTAAAAAGCATACCAATAAACTTTTATCAATTTAAATATTTAATATCATGAAAATTTTGAAAGTGCTATTTGCTTCTCTTCTTTTCATTGGTCTATTTGTCCAGCAAGGAGCTGCGCAAGATTCTGAGGATAGGGATCTAATGAGAATAAAATTCGAAAGCAGACACCAATTTGGTTATACAGCTGCTACAGCAAACGGCGGCGGTTTTACCTATAGATTTACGAAAGGAATGGACGGTATATCTGTTTCGATTGCTCCGATTATTGCGTTCAGTACTGAAAACGGAGGCCTTCGTGATGATGGATTTGGAAGAAATCAAATTGGTGTTAATTATAATAGATACTTTTTTCGTCGAAATGCAGTCGACTTTTCTTTGTTAGTTGGTGGAGAAATTCGCACGGGAAATGATTTCAACGATGAGTGGAACAGCTCTTTACAGTTTGGTATCGCTCCTCAGATTGATTTACATCTCGGTGACCAATTAAATTGGGAATTACACCTTGGATTTGGTGCTTATGGTATTGGCGGAGATAGTTTCTCTTTATTACCGACAATTGGTACTGCACTATTGTACAACCTTTACTACTAAACGACAATCATGAAAAAACAAATAAATAATTACGCAGGTAAATGGCTTCTCCTTTTATGCCTTATTCTTGTTTCTAGTTCAGTCATGTTTGCACAAAGCAGCAAAAAAAGAAAGAAGAAAAAAACAAAAGAGACTACAGAATATACACATCAATTTGGTTTCAATGGTGGTACCATGATGGGTGCAGGTCCTAGTTATCGCTATAATTCGGGTGATAATGGTGTTCAACTCACCCTACTTCCTATCTATGCTGCGGATGAAGCGTTCATTATGGGGTCAGTCGGTTTTTTACGCAAAATACATCGCACGTCATTCGTTGAGTTTTCTGCGATTGGAGCTGTCGGCGGTGCCTATGTAAGTGAAGGAAGTCTTTTTGCAGTTAGTGCTGGTGTTCAAACAACCTTTAAGTTGGGCAGAAACCTTGATCTTGATCTTAGAAATGGTTTAGGTCTATACTATGTCGATGCATTTGATGAAGGAGGAGGAATTATTGGTCAGGCCTTTGGTCTTGGCATAATGTACAACTTCACAAGGTAGTAAAGAAAAACACGTCAAATCGAAAGCGCTTTTGTCTACGAGATAAAAGCGCTTTTTTATGTTTAGTCTTTAGATATCCTAAACTATCCAACGATTACCTCTATATAGTCTGAAGGTTTCAAGTACAAACGAGCTGTTTCGCGCAATTCTTCTGCTGTAAGTTCAGTAAACTTTTGAATAATCTGATGAATATCATCTAGATCTTGGTTGTTCAGAATTGCTGATTTGATCAGCCTTATTGCTTGAAAAGGTCCATCAACAGAATTTAGTAAATTTCCTAGAATATAGTTACGATTCATTTCTAGCTCATCCTCACCTACCAGATCTGTACACAGCATATCCATCTCCTTGTAGATTTCCTTAAGTGCCGGTTCAACGTGTACTTTATCTAATTCAGAAGCAATATAAAAATACCCATCAAGCATCATGCTGTCTATATCAGAATAGATGTTGTAGGTATAACCTTTTTCCTCCCTGATGTTACGCATTAGTCGAGAGCCAAAGAATCCTCCAAATACATTATTCAAGAAACTAAGTTCTGCGTAGTGTTCATGTCTTTTTGATCCAAAATGACGTCCCAGTCTAATCGCACTTTGCAGAGAGTTAGGAGCAGGACTTCTCTTTCTAAGGGATCTTAATGGCGTTTCCTGATATGCTATCTTGTGGTCACCCTTATAGCTGTGCTGTCCAAAGTTCTTATTCAGTTCCGTCAAAACATCTGAAGAATAGCGGCCGGTAAGAAAAATAGTGCAAACCTGATGTTCGACCATATGTCGGTGGAAGCTAATTAAATCAGTTCGATTCAAACTATTTAGGCTATTCTCCGTGCTATTATATCCATAGACGTGATCTGCGCCGAATAATTCTTCAGTCAAGTAACGGTAGCTCATCACTTCGTTCTTGGCTGAATCCATTGCCAACCTTTCAATGCTATTCTTTTTGAATTTGACCAACTCACCTTCTGGAAAAACTGGATCAAAAACCATATCTCGAAACGTCCCTACTAATTCAGAAAAATACTTGCTGAGACTAAACAATGTGAAAGTCGTAAAATCAAGTGAGCTACGACAATTGTACGAGGCTCCGTAATAGTCAAAAAATGATGACATTTCCGAAGACTTCATTTTAGCACTTCCTTCCTTTACTAATGAACCCGTCGCCCTTGCTTGTGTCGCTTTCTCCTCAGCATGACGGCCACCTGTAAATACCACATCTAATTTACAGAGTTCTTGCGAACCATCATTTATGTAATAAACGGGTATACCATTATCCAGCTCCATAAGATAAAACTGCGGCAAAGGAACATGTTGAATCGAAGATATTTTCGGCCCATTAATTCGAGTGGAATCGTGCTGCACACTTTTGAATTTAGCACGCAAAAATAGACTATACTAGCTGAACGGACAAAAGGGATTACAAAGCAAGAAATTCTATCACTACAAAGAGCATCAACTAAATTACTAAAGACATTTACTTTTCCCTTCTTTGTCCCTCAACAGGCACGCTATCATATAGTATTTACCAAGAAATAAATAATTTACCTGCTACTTCGTGAGTTAACCACTGAAGTAAAACTTAGTTTTGTAATAAAAACATGAAAACTAAACTTATTATAACAGCCATCTTCTTCACTTCCATCTATATTTCTTGTAGTCCTGAAGAAGAACTTTCTTACACGGCAGATATTGAACCATTATTGACGAGTTGCGCTAGTCCATATTGTCACGGAACCGCTAATTACGCTGGAACAATTACAAATTATCAAGACTTCGTGGACATGGTAGACAGAGGTCGAGTGTTACCTGCATTGCGACATGAAGAAGGATACTCTGCTATGCCAAAAGCAGGCGACAAATGGCCGTCAGAGGACATTTCATTACTAGAGGACTGGATTTCTCAGGGTATGCCTGAATAAACTCTAGAAGCTCCGTATTTTTGATGCATGAATGGAATCACAGAGTTATCTGGTCAATTGCTTTTACAAATCAAAAAACAAGCAGCAACAAACATCGAACAAGATGCCTTGGCTTCGTATTCCATGTCTCAATTTGTGGAAGAATTGCGTTCAGATAATGCCTTGAAAACATTTTGGATCAATATTTACAATGCATACTATCAGATATTAGCAGCAGATCATAACGAATCAAAGGGAAGTATTTATAAACGAAAAGAGATCAAAATTGCTGGAGAACTCTTCGCTTTAGATGATGTAGAACATGGTATACTCCGCAGATACCGTTGGAAATGGTCAAAAGGCTACATTCCACACCCATTTACACCTGCATTAATACGCAAATTGGCAGCAAAGAAAATCGACTACCGTATTCATTTTGCACTCAATTGTGGTGCCGTAAGTTGCCCTCCGATTGCTTTTTATCGAGAAGAGCAAATTGAGCAACAACTGGAAATGGCCACCGCCTCATTCTTGGAATCTGAAACAAAGATAGAGACAAGTTCAAAAACTGTTTATTCTACTGCACTTTTCAGTTGGTTTGCTGGAGACTTTGGCGGAAAGAAAGGGGCCCTACAGATTATAGGTCGAGTGCTAAATCATGATCTGAAGGATTTTAAGTTAAAATACACAAAGTATAACTGGGATAAAAAACTAGCTAACTTTTCTTAAGTAAGCCATTTCACAACAAGACGTTACTAAGTAGGCATTGATAAATAGAATGATTTGGTCCAATCAAGCTATTTTTGCGTTCTACATCTAAATGAACCCTATGACTCAAGATACCATTGTTGCTCTTTCAACCCCTCCTGGTCAAGGTGCGATAGGTGTAATCAGGCTCTCTGGCCCTGATGCAATTACACTGGTTGACGCTTTCTTTCATGGTAAGAACCTCACCAAAGTTGATGGGAATACTGTTCACTATGGGAAGATCGTCAATGAACAAGATAAGATCATTGACGAATGTGTTGCCACTGTTTTTCGAGCACCGCGTTCCTATACCAAGGAAGATGTGATCGAAATTTCGTGTCATGGATCTCCCTATATTATCGAGCAGATTATTCAATTATGCTTGAGAAAAGGGGCTCGGATGGCCCAAAGGGGCGAGTACACGCTTCGAGCATTTCTAAATGGTCAACTTGATCTTTCACAAGCAGAAGCAGTAGCAGATTTAATTGCTTCAGATTCTGAAGGTAGTCATGCTCTTGCTATGCAGCAAATGCGTGGTGGTTTCTCTGAAGAAATTAAACAACTCCGCCAAGAATTAATCGACTTTGCTGCATTGATCGAATTAGAATTGGACTTTGGAGAGGAAGATGTCGAATTTGCAGATCGTCAAAAACTCAATCGTCTAGTTGAAAAAATTCAGTCTGTTCTACAACGTTTATTACAGTCCTTTCACCTGGGAAATGTGATTAAAAATGGTGTGTCAACTGTCATTGCAGGTCGTCCGAATGCAGGGAAATCAACCTTACTTAATGCTTTGTTGAATGAAGAGCGAGCGATTGTTAGTGACATCGCAGGAACAACTCGTGATACCATTGAAGAAAGTTTGAACATTCAAGGCATTCAGTTTCGACTAATTGACACAGCTGGAATACGCCAAGCACAGGATGAAATTGAGCGCATAGGTGTTGAGAAGACGATTGAAAAAATCGCACAATCTCGATTGGTCATTTATCTCTTTGATGTAACTCAGTCTCGACCAAAAGACTTGTGGGAAGACGTTGATAAATTCCTAGAAAGTAGTGCGGCCTTGACTGCCAAAAGTAAAAAGCTATTTGTTGCCAATAAGATGGACTTATATCCGCAGCTTGACCCCGCTGAATATCATAAGGAAGGATTAATCGATGCAGACAATCTGATTACTACCTCTGCTCTTCATAAAATGAACGTAGAATATTTAAAAGAAAAGCTTTATCAAACCGTCATTGACGATAATTCGGCGATGGATGAAACCATCGTTAGTAATACACGTCACTATGACGCCTTGCATAAAGCCCACGAAGCACTGGATGCAGTTCTTAATGGACTAGACACTGGAATTACTGGTGATTTCATAGCGATGGATATTCGTAGATCACTGCATCATCTTGGAGAGATAACAGGTGAGATATCGACCGATGATCTGCTTGATTCTATTTTCACGAGGTTTTGTATTGGAAAATAACCAGCACAAGACAAACAGCAAACTTTCTAAAATATCCCTACTTGAAATATTGGTTTGTTCAATGTACAATACAATTACGCAATATTATACATCTTAGCTTATCTTTAATTTCTAAATTATAATTTGATTTTTGAGTTTCTTGAAAAAGTAATTTCGAAAGCCCAAAAATTAATTTTTGTTGCTCTATTTATCTAATGCTGATGAATTTTTATGTTTTTTTATTCGTATTATCTATTTCAGCTTTTTGCGAATTACATGCGCAATGTTCGGATCCTTCTCCATCCGGTGATTGCGATCAAGATGGAATAATAAATGGATTTGATTCTGACGCAGATAATGACGGAATTTTGGACTTATACGAATGTCAAGAACTTATAGAAGAGTCTTTTCAATCTGATAATGGTCTGTCAACTACGTTTGTTTTTTCTCCAACCACTACTGGAGTTTTTATCGATTTATATGCTTTAGACAATAGTTTTGCAATAAGTGTTAATGGTGTTGATTTAGTTGTTGATCAATTCCAATTCCAAGCAAATGCTGGATCACTAAATGATTCTGAAATGATATTTAGCGCTGATGGAACTATGCATGGTCAAAGTGGCAATTCTAATATTTGGCAGATTAATGGAGAGTTTGGAGATCCTGTTATCAGGTTGAAAATGAGTATAGATGGTCAAGTTCTTTTCCTGGGTAAAAGATTTACAGAATCTATCCTTGAAGAATTAATAATCCGGCCAGGAGATCCCCAGTTAAATAACATAACGTGGAATACGGTCACATCTAATACAATTACTATTAGCCAAGGGGTAGTCGGTCCCACTTATATCAGTGGCCAAATATTTGGATTAGTTTGTAATAATGATACTGACGAAGACGGAGTACCAAATTACCTCGATTTAGATTCAGATAATGATCTTTGTCCAGATGCACTTGAGGGCGATGAAGACTTAGCATATAATGATTTACTAGACAATAATACTATAGATGATGCTGTAGATGAATGTGGGGTGCCAATTGTTTTTTCTCCCCAAGGTCAGGGTGTTGGAACAAGTACAAACCCAAATCAGTTAAGTGACTCTTGCTTCGAAATTGAAATAGAAACAATTAGCCCCAGTTGTATTGGAAATAATGACGGATACCTCATTCTTGATATAATAAATGGTACAGATAATTACTTGTTTGAACTTTTTCCTGGTCCAACATCTCAAGACTCAAATGTGATTAGCATGCTATCCGAGGGGGCCTATGAGTTGATAATTTCTAATCCTATTACAGGATTTGATAGTACTCTATATTTCGTAATTGAGCCATCTAATATTGAATGCCTGTCCTGTGAGACTTCATCTATGCCTTTTGATTGTATCGATTTGGTTAGTGGCTCTATTAATGTGATTCCCTCGGGTGGAGTTCCTCAGTATACCTTTTCAATTAATAATGATCAATTTCAAAATATTAGTTTATTCGATAACCTAGATGAAGGAACATATACTTTCGTTGTAAATGATAGTAGCGGACAATCTGCTACTTGTTTTGGAGAAATTGAATTAGTGAGTTTACCAATCATTGAATATTCAGAATCATTATGTTTTGGCGATTCGACAATAGTAGGAGATAATATTTATTTTAGCACAGGCTTCTATATTGACACTTTGGAGAGTGTTGCTGGATGTGACAGCATTGTCATGTTGAATTTACAAGTGTTCGATATTGTTGAATTCACACAAGAAATTTATTTGTGTAATGGTGACTCACTGTTAGTAGGAAGCAACAATTACACGCTAGCTGGAAATTATATTGATGTTTTAGAAAGTATTAGTGGCTGTGACAGTATCGTATATACAGATCTAAGTTTTTACGAAAATCCTGAGATTAGTCAGGTGGTTGATTTGTGTAACGGCGATACGCTAAGTATAGGAGAAAATTTATACGTTTTTCCAGGAATCTATGTAGATACTCTTTCAACTTCATATGGGTGCGACAGTATAATAACTACTAATCTTATGCTACTAGAAACGGAGAATGTATATGAGTCGTATAAAATATGCGAAGGAGATTCTTTAATGCATAATTTAGGAATATTTTACAATCCTGGTACTTATACATTTATAGTAGAAATAGAAAACGAATGTAATTATGAACATACATTATTTATAGAAGTAGAATCTAAAGAAACTTGTAAAATTAAAAATTGTAAGACTTATATACCAAATATATTTTCTCCTAACAATGATGGTATTAATGACTTATTTCGTCCCTTTTCTGAGGTTGTAACTTTCGAGAAGCTAACGATTTTTGATAGATGGGGAAATAATCTTTATGAAACACAAGAAAGAGATCCGTTTTGGAATGGTAAGTTCCAAGGTAATGATTGTATGCCAGGTATATATGTTTATCTCATAGAGGGAGTGTGCCAAAATGGCGATAAAATTATTTTTACCAATGATATTACTATAATCAAATAGTAGCACACAAATATATCAATTGAAAGCTCAATTGTTTTATGTTAGTGTACATGCATTAATATATAGAAACTAGGCCGACAAATCAAGGCTCACATTAGAAAATTATCAGCTTTTTATGCCGAAGGTCGTTTTATGATCAAACAAAAAACGAATCCTAAACAAAGAATACACAGAAGAATAACTTAAAAATAAGAGGCCTATTAAATAATATACAGATGAGCAATTACCACATTAAAAACTTAGAGGAGTACTTTCATGTCTATAAAAAGTCTATCCAAGAACCCGAGGTGTTTTGGGAAGAGATTGCAGAAGAGCACTTCACATGGAGAGAAAAATGGACGAATGTCTTGTCTTGGGATTTTTCGAAGCCAGAAATAAAATGGTTTGAAAATGCTAAGCTAAATATTACTGAGAACTGTATTGATCGGCAC
>CBFHTK010000020.1:8689-13255 GCA_965658745.1 Saprospiraceae bacterium
CTGCCAACTCGCGGAGAGAAAACTGCCATCATTTTTGAGCCTAATAGTCCAGACGAAGATGCTCTTCATATCTCATATAATGAGTTACATCAACGTGTATGCAAGTTTGCTAATGTCCTCAAGTCAAATGGTGTTGAGAAGGGCGATCGTGTGATTATTTATCTACCGATGATTCCAGAATTAGCTGTTTCCGTTTTAGCTTGTGCCCGCATAGGTGCAGTACATTCCGTTGTTTTTGCCGGATTTTCCTCAACAGCACTTAGTACTCGGATCAATGATTGTGAAGCAAAAATGGTTATTACTTCAGATGGATCTTATAGAGGCAAAAAAACTATTGACCTTAAAGGGATTGTAGACGAAGCTTTAGATGAAAGCCCAGGAGTAGAAACCGTTCTTGTTGCCAAAAGAATCAACAGTGAAATAACGATGAAATCGGGCCGAGACATTTGGCTAGAACCGCTTTTGGAAAATGCGTCTTCTGAGTGTGAAATTGAAATAATGGATGCTGAAGATCCTTTATTTATCCTATATACCTCAGGTAGTACCGGTAAACCGAAAGGAATGTTACACACAACAGCTGGTTACATGGTTTTTACGGCGTATACATTCAAAAATGTATTCCAATATCAAAACGACGATGTCTATTGGTGTACAGCCGATATCGGCTGGATAACTGGTCATAGCTACATTGTCTATGGACCACTGTGCAACGGAGCAACCACTTTGATGTTTGAAGGTGTGCCGAGTTATCCCGATTATGGTCGTTTCTGGCAAATTGTTGAAGAACATAAAGTAAATCAGTTTTATACCGCTCCTACTGCTATTCGTGCCTTAGCTAAGGAAAACGTAGACTTTGTAAATAGTTATGACCTCAGTTCACTTAAGGTGCTTGGGTCTGTAGGTGAACCTATCAACGAAGAAGCTTGGGACTGGTATAACGAACATGTAGGAAAGAAAAAATCTCCTATTGTTGATACATGGTGGCAAACTGAAACTGGTGGGATTTTGATATCACCAATTCCTTACGTAACACCTACTAAACCAACATTTGCAACGCTACCTCTTCCTGGAATTGAGCCGGCATTGATGGACGAAAACGGTGTAGAAATAAATGGTAATCAAGTTGATGGTAGACTTTGTGTCAAAAAGCCATGGCCATCCATTGCTCGGACAATTTGGGGCAATCATCAACGCTATAAAGAAACTTATTTTTCAGCATTTGAAAACAAGTATTTCACTGGTGATGGTGCATTGCGAGACGAAACCGGATACTATAGAATCACAGGCCGTGTTGATGATGTTATTATTGTCAGTGGGCACAATATGGGAACTGCTCCGATTGAAGATGCTATTAATGAACATCCTATGGTTGCAGAATCAGCAATCGTTGGCTTTCCGCACGATGTAAAAGGTAACGCGCTTTATGGCTTTGTTACTTTAAAAGAAGTTGACGAAAGTAGTGAAACAGAAAATCTAAGAAAACAAATAAACCAACTGATTACTGATCAAATTGGACCAATTGCAAAATTGGATAAAATACAATTCGTCAATGGCCTACCTAAAACTAGGTCAGGAAAAATCATGCGTCGAATACTGCGTAAAATAGCAACAAACGATACTGGTAATCTAGGTGATATCTCAACTTTATTGAATCCAGAAGTTGTCCAAGATATTATGGATAATAGTCTGTAGGGGATCGTTCTGTTATAATAGAATTCCCACAAATGTAGAATAGTGAAGCTATTTTTAAGGCATTTAGTGTGCCTGTACCTCTTTTACCAAAAGACATTTACAAACACTAAAAGACATAACAAACTGAGGTCCTTCTTTTAGTGTAATCTCAAAACTCTTGTCAAAACTTTCAATCTGGCTAACAGTAAACTCCGTACCAAGCGTAATATTTTTTCTATTTAAATATAGCAGTAGTTCTTTGGAGCTGCTTACGAGTCCTGCCAAAACAACCCTTCTTCCCTCTTTGATACTTGTTAAGTTTAGATAGTTGGATTGCGGTATTCTGCCGTTTTTATCTGGAATAGGTGAACCATGAGGGTCCTTAGTTGGAAAACCTAAAATCTCATCCATCCGATCAAAAAACATTTCAGTTTGTAAATGTTCCATTTCTTCAGCAATATCGTGCACTTCTTCCCATCCAAACCCCATCACTTCTGATAGAAACATCTCTGCCAATCTGTGCTTTCTTACAATTAATGCCCCTAGCTTCTCGCCCTTTTTGGTCAACTTCAGAGGCTTGTACTTTTGATAAGAAATCCACCCTTTTCCTTCCATCTTCTTAACCATACTGTTTGCCGTAGGTTTGCTGACAGACATCTTATTTGCCAGCTCAGTAATGGAAACATCAACGTTCTTTTGACTTAAAAAAAACATGGCTTTTAGATAATTCTCCTTGGTTTGTGTAGGCATCTATATCAATTATAGGACGAAGATATAAAATAATTTTGTTAGGCTAGTCTAACTTTATATATTTATAGCACAAAACACACATTGTGCGCTTACGTATATTTGCCCTTTCATTAATATATATGACTGCTGTCATAAGCAGCAATCTGGCTCAAGTCGGACAAATAAAGGGTATTGTCAAGGTTGATAACTCAGCACAAGAATTTTCGGTTGTTTCCTTGTCAACAGACCCAATTACAGCAAGCACTACCGAGTTAGATGGTTCTTTCATTTTTGAGGGTATCCCCTTTGGAGATTATAATGTTACTGCAAGCTTTGTTGGATTCAAAGACGAAACTAATCGGATTACACTCGACAAACAAAACCCCAACGTTAAACTGAACTTTAATCTAGTTAACAATCTAAATGCACTCAACGAAGTCGTGATCACAGGCACCAAGACGTTCAAAAGACAAACAAACTCTCCTGTGATTGTCAACTTAATCAACAGTCAGCGCCTCAATGATGTCCAAGCCTGCAACTTATCTGATGGCCTGAAATTTCAACCTGGCTTACGAGTTGAAAATAATTGTCAGACATGCAACTACACTCAACTAAGAATGAATGGCCTTGCTGGTGGGTATTCTCAAATTTTAGTAAATGGTCGTCCGATTTTTAGTCCTTTGACAGGTTTGTACGGTCTAGAGCAACTCCCTACAAATATGATAGACCGTATTGAAGTTATAAGAGGTGGCGGATCGTCTCTTTATGGGTCGAGTGCAATCGGAGGAACAGTTAATGTCATCACCAAAATACCTAAGGATAATTCATACGAACTAAATTCCTTTTATCAAAATATAAATGGTGGTGCCAATGATCTTGTCTTAAGCGGAAATGCTTCCATTGTTGCTGAAAACAAAAATTCTGGGGTTTCCTTTTTCTTCAATCGAAGACAACGTGATTACTACGACCATAATGACGATAATTTCTCCGAATTACCTGAACTTGAAAACACTTCTTTTGGAACAAATATTTTCTTTTTGCCTAGCCCTAATCAGAAACTAGAAATCAGCTTAAGCAACTTGAATGAATTCAGATACGGTGGTGAAATGGTTGAAAAGCCTGCTTATTTGACACAACAATCTGAAGAACGAAATCAGAATGTTTGGATGGGTAGTGCAGATTACCAGATTAACTTTAATGATGACAATTCCTCATTAATCACTTATGCTGCATGGCAAAACACTAAACGAAAGCATTACACTGGAGTTTTTCCAGATGTTGAAGAAGAAATCCAAGCTCATATCGAAAGCCCTCCTTATGGAATATCAAACACCACTACTTATCAAGGTGGTTTTCAACTAAATCACAAATTATACAACTTCATCACTGGTACAAACACCCTAACTCTAGGAAGTGAATATCTAATCGATAACGTATTTGACGAAATATCTTCTTACAACTATCTCATCGATCAGACAACTACTGATTTCGGGACATTTTTGCAAAGCGATTGGGAAATATCCCCTTCGCTAAATCTCCTTTCTGGCATCAGAATGGATAAACACAATTTGATAGACGACCTTGTGTTCAGCCCTAGAATCTCTCTTCTATATAAATACAAAACAAACACCCAATTGAGATTCAATTATGGAACTGGTTTTCGCGCTCCTCAAGCATTTGACACAGATTTACATATTGCTTTTGCTGGAGGCGGAGTTTCTCGTGTGTCTTTATCTCCTTTACTTCAGCCGGAGACATCTCAGAGTTTCAGTTCATCGATCAATTATGACAAACCAACCGAACACTTTGTTGCCGGCTTTACATTGGAAGGGTTCTATACTCGTCTGAATAATGCATTTTTTCTTCAGCCTATTGGAGAAGATGGCTTTGGAGAGCTTTTTGAAAAACAAAATGGACAGGGTGCAACTGTACAGGGAATGACTGTAGAATTGCGAGCAAATTATAATCGAAAAATGCAAATTGAGTCTGGTTTCACCTTGCAGTCGTCTCGTTTTGATGAAAGCGTAGAATATATCGAAGGTATAGAAGGGCTTCGGGCCTTCACAAGAACACCAAACACCTACGGTTTTGCTAATTTATCAATTACACCAAATAATAAGATAAATGCAAATATCAACTACATCTACACTGGTAGCATGTTAGTCC
>CBFHTK010000021.1:0-8670 GCA_965658745.1 Saprospiraceae bacterium
GTTTGAGGAGTATGATTATGCGCCTTATCCTATTTTTCCGATCGAGCATTCAGAACGTGATCGTCACTATCAATTTATTGCTAAGCCTAGTTTTCCACATTGTATGGCAATGGAGTTTAAAGCCATTTAGTAACCAAATCGAAATAAAATTTCAATAAATGACGATAGTTTACCAATCTGTAACTACTCTTTTATTTGCTTTTGTACTTTTATCTTCTTGTAATATAAAAAAGTCAAATAAGTCCGTAAATCAAGAATTATCAAGGGGGTATGTTACAAGATTTTTATCGCAGACTACAATATCTGAGGAGCAGGAATCGGCATTAGACGCCTTGGATATACTCCAAACAAATACAGATGAAGTTGGTCGTTTATATTCTACTTTTCCCAATATTGAACAATCATGTTATCCTGCTGATTCTAGCTTTGAAATTTCACAAAGTGAGTTATTAGTTTTTATTCAAATTTATGTGTCTAGACACTGTCAAAACATGGAGGTTGCCATGCAAAGTTCTCTTGTTGAAAAAGCTGTGCTTGCTCAAGAGCAATACGTGGTTTTCCATTGTTCTGAAGGGGAAGCACCTATGATTTACGAAGATGGTATTCCAATGCAAGGAATTTGGGTTTTACCAGGAATTCTCGGGAGGCGTGATTTGATCCTTAGATGGTGACAGCTGGGAGGTATTATACTCAAGCTAAAAAGTTTCACAATTTATTTTACCTTTAGCAGCGCATTTAACGAACTGAATTTATGGAAGTAAGCACACTCGATTATGGGATCATATTCGTCTTTTTTGCCGTTGTATTAGGAATTGGTATTTATGTTTCTAAAAGGTCGGGTGCGAGCTCTTCAGAGTTCTTTTTATCAGGAAGAACAATGCCCTGGTGGTTGCTTGGATTATCTATGGTTGCAACTACTTTTTCGACTGATACTCCCAATTTTGTAACTGATTTAGTCAGAACTACTGGCGTTTCAGGAAACTGGAGCTGGTGGTGCTTTCTACTTACTGGTATGTTAACCGTATTTGTGTACGCTAAACTATGGCGTAAATCGAATGTCAAAACCGATTTGGAGTTTTACGAGCTTCGATATGGTGGTGCACCAGGCAGCTTTCTTCGTAAATTTCGCGCTGTTTATCTAGGGGTTTTATTCAACGTAATTACCATGTCAGCTGTGACTCTAGCTGCTATCAAAATAGGTGGAGTCATGTTGGGACTGGAACCGTGGGAAACGGTAGTAGGCGCTGGCTTGATAACAGTCATTTTTAGTGCTCTAGGGGGTTTTAAAGGAGTTGTTTACACAGATTTTATTTTGTTCTTTGTAGCGATGGTCGGTGCAATTGGTGCTGCTATTTATTTGGTAAATATTCCAGAGGTTGGTGGTATGCAAGCGATCTTGACCAATGATCTTGTCCAATCTAAGATGGATATCCTACCTGATTTTTCCGATAAAAAAGCATTTATCACCATGATGGTTATTCCGTTGGCAGTTCAATGGTGGGCAACATGGTATCCTGGTGGAGAGCCAGGTGGAGGGGGTTATATTGCACAGCGAATGTTGGCTGCGAAGAACGAGAATCACGCGATTGGAGCAACGTTCTTCTTCAATATTATGCACTATGCTTTGAGACCTTGGCCATGGATTTTAGTTGCCTTAGCCTCACTTGTAGTATATCCAGATATTGCAAGTATTTCACAAGCATTTCCAAACGTGCCAGCGGATAAACTTGGGCATGATTTGGCTTATTCAGCGATGCTAACGAAGCTACCAAGTGGTTTGTTGGGGCTTGTTTTAGCATCATTAGTTGCAGCATATATGAGTACGATATCGACGCAATTGAATTGGGGGTCCTCGTATTTAGTGTTTGATTTCTATAAACAGCAGATTAATCCGGACGCTACGGAAAAGCAAATGGTGCGGGTGGGTAGATTATCAACGGTTTTGCTGATGGTTTTGAGTGCATTTCTTGCTTTAGCGATGCAAAATGCAATGGCGGTATTTAATCTCTTGATTTCTTTTGGAGCTGGTACCGGCTTAATATTTATATTACGATGGTTTTGGTGGCGAATCAATGCTTGGTCGGAGATTTCGGCCATGTTTGCATCAGGTATACTTTCAATCTTGATTGCTACAACTTCGCTCAAGGAGATTCTTTTTGATCCAGCTTCTGGTGTTTTTCCGGACTGGGCCGAATTGCCTTTTATTGTGGTTGTTACTTCAATTATTTGGCTTGTGGCAACATTTATAACCCAACCTGAATCGAATGAAGTTCTTCGTAGCTTTTACAAGAAGATACAGCCAGGAGGGCCTGGGTGGACAAAGGTTATCGATGAAGCGGCAAGTGACCAAGAGCAAATTGTAACAACGGATCAAAAGTGGAGTATGCCTTCAGGTATTACGGCGATGCTGTTGGCTGTTTCGCTTGTCTATTCAATCATGTTCACAACTGGTTATTGGATTTATGGTAGATTGAATATTGCCCTGATCTTTGCTGGAATAGCGATCCTTTCAGCATTTCTTTTGTATCGTACCTGGGGAAGATTGAAAGAACTTGTTGTCTAGAAATTGAATAGCTAACGTAATAATAACATCTCGGACTAGCGATGGGAATTAGTGGTCATTTTATGACCAGCCTGCCAAAGCAGGCCGAGCAGACTTGCGAGCTAATGGACGTAGCGACCCATGGGGTAGGCCCCAAATCCTTCAAAAAAATAGTGGTGAATTCCTATCTTTGATAGCTTATGAATGAATATTTTCAATCGAAAATTCTTGAGTGCACTGGTGCATCTGCTCTTTCTGAAACAGAGGTGATTCAAGAATTGTGGAGTGGATATGGGAAAATAATGCGAATAAGTTTGATCGGAGCTTCGGTTGAGAGTGTCGTCGTAAAGCACGTTCAACTACCTGAGGAAACTAATCACCCCCGTGGATGGAATACCGATGTGGGGCACCAAAGAAAGCTCAAGTCATACAAAGTTGAAACTGCCTGGTACGAAACATATAGTAAAAATAGTTTAGCCCGTCTTCCAGCATGCCTAGCCATTGCGAGACAAGATGACGAAGTACTGATGGTACTAGAGGACTTGGACGAAGCTGGCTTTCCTTTGCGAAAACGTTCTGTTTCATGGGAAGAAATTACTTCTTGCTTGGCATGGTTAGCTCAATTTCATGCTAGTCATATGGGGATGAGTCCAAAGGGATTATGGGAAATCGGAACATACTGGCATTTGGAAACCAGACCACAAGAATGGGAGGTTTTAAGTGATCGTCGATTGAAAGAAGCTGCCTCATTGATAGATGGAAAACTGAATGCTTGTACATTCAATACCTTTGTACATGGTGATGCCAAGCTTGCAAATTTTTGTTTTGCCAAAGATGGTCGAGTGGCTGGTGTTGATTTTCAATATGTGGGTGGAGGTTGTGGAATGAAGGATGTTGCATACTTTGTGGGAAGTTGTCTTAATGAGACCGAATGTGAACGATGGGAAGATAAGATTTTGGATACGTATTTTACATATTTACAAGACGCACTAACAGAAAGGAATGAAGCCCTTGAAGCAGAGTGGCGTTCACTATATAGAGTTGCGTGGGCAGATTTCCATCGTTTTCTCAAAGGCTGGAGTCCAGGTCACTGGAAGATTAATAGCTACAGTGAGCGAATAACTGTAGAAGTGATAAAAAATCTATAAATGGACTTTTCAAAACTTTGTAGTATAGCCATAAATGCCGCACGTTCAGCAGGTAAAATCATTCAAAGCTTTCAGAATGAGGACGTAGTTGTGGAGGTAAAAGTAGCGGGTACGAGTCATGCTTCGCAGGTAGTTACGTTGGTCGATAGAGCTTGCGAAAAAGAGATTTTATCTCATTTAGGTCCCAGTTGTGAGGAGTTTGATATTGCAATTTTGACTGAAGAAACTGATGACGATGGTAGTCGTTTTGAAAGTGATTTCTTTTGGTGTGTAGATCCGATTGACGGAACACTTCCATTTATTAATAGAGAACCTGGATTTTCCGTTTCTATTGCTTTGGTAGCCAAAGACGGCACTCCATATATTGGGGCGGTCTACGATCCAAGTAAGGATGTTATGTATCATGCAATTCGCAATGGAGGTGCGTTTGTAGATGGTCAAGCTTTGGTCATTCGAAATACTAATGAGTTCTTGACTTATGTAACTGATCGTAGTTTGAAGGATACAGCACGAGGGTCAGAAATTGGGCAAATACTTGATGAAACAGCCAAGAATTTACAACTAAATAGAGTGGTAGAGTTGGCTGGTGCTGGATCTGTTTTGAATGCAATCCGAGTGTTAGAAAATGGTCCGGCTTGCATGTTGAAATTTCCTAAAGAGGAGGAAGGAGGGGGCAGTGTTTGGGACTTCGCAGCGACTGCTTGTATCTTTCATGAATTAGGTTTGCGCGCTACCAATTATGAAGGAGGTCAACTTGATCTGAACCGACAAGACGGTACTTTTATGAATCATGAAGGGGTGTTTTATGCGAATTTGTAATATAATAGTCAAATCGACATGTCTTCTACTTTGACCTGTAGAGGAAGTGAAAAGTTAAGGCAAGTAAATCCATTTCAGTGAAAATCAGGTTTTATGGTTGATGAACAGTAAAACTTTTGCAAATATTCACAATGGTCGAAAACTTGGATAGAACTTAGTGGTTTTACTGTGTATGCAAAATAATGTTGTAGTCGTCTGGTTAAAGAGAGATTTGCGTTGGAAAGATCATGAGCCACTTGCTAAGGCCATGGCATTTGCAGAATCCAATAACGCAGAGCTTATAGCTCTAACACTGATCGAACCTCTCTTGGTGAATGATCCACACTATAGTGATCGCCATTGGAGGTTTGTGCGTGAAAGTGTTGATGACATGAATCAGAATCAGCAAGGCGCTCATATTAATCTCATCTATGCTGAGGCTCTGGAAGTCTTTGAGAGCATTCGTCAATCATACAACATCATAGGAGTCTACAGTCATAAGGAAACTGGAATTCTCAAGAGTTACGAACGAGACAAGGATGTTGCTAGCTGGTTGAAGCTGCATAAGATTCAGTGGAATGAATTCCAAAGTAATGGAGTGGTACGAGGTCGGAAGAATCGCCAGCGGTGGGGGGTAGGATGGACGGAATTCATGGAGCGACCTATCGCAAGCTTGAATTTGAATCGTGTAAGATTCATAAAGCTGAAGGAAATTGGTCAAGCGTTGAAGAAGAGTTGGATGACTCCAAATTCAAATTTTCAGAGTGGGGGAGAGCGCAAGGCATATCAATATTTAGGCAGTTTCTTAGAGGGACGTATAGACCAATACATGTCTCATATTTCAAAGCCACGACAGTCAAGAGAGTCCTGTTCACGATTGTCTCCTTATCTAGCTTGGGGAAACTTGAGTATTCGACAAGTGTATCAGGCGCAACGAGATCAATATCGAAAGTCAGCGGGCTTCCATTTCAAGAATTTTGCGTCTAGATTAAGATGGCACTGTCACTTTATTCAGAAATTTGAAATGGAGACGGATCAAGAAATTAGGCCCATCAATAAGGCCTTTTTTAATCTTGAAAAGAGTAGAAATCCAGAGTTTATATCTCGTTGGGAAAAAGGCCAAACAGGTTATCCTTTGATCGACGCTTGTATGCGTTGTTTGCGAGAAACAGGATATATCAATTTTCGAATGCGTGCCATGGTGGTATCATTTCTGACATTGCATCTTTGGCAAGACTGGCGAGATGGCGCACACTACTTAGCAAGACTATTTCTAGATTTTGAGCCTGGAATTCACTATCCGCAACTACAGATGCAAGCTGGAACCACGGGAATTCATACGATCCGTGTATATAATCCTGTTAAGCAATCACAGGAACACGATCCAAAAGGCACATTCATTCGCAAATGGGTACCAGAATTGCGAGATTGCCCTGATTCACATATTCATACGCCTTGGACCTTGACTCCGATGGAAGAAATGATGTATAATTTTAGAGTGGGAGCAGACTATGTTGTACCAGTTGTCGATCACGAAAAAGCGGGACGAGAAGCCAATACCAAAGTTCACGAATTTATAAAGCGACAAGATGTGCGCAAAGAAGCATATCGTATTTTAAAAACGCATACGACGCCCAATAGAAGAGTTTGATACCTAAATCAAAAATTGATCGCCTCATTAAAATACAGATCAGAAGTAGAGGAATAAACTTGCTAGCGTCAAATTGCCAAGCGTAGTCTTCTGGACTAGTTAATAATTGTCCGAAAAGTAAAAGAAGACAAAGACTTCCCCATGCTACGGGCACGAAACACATATGTTTCTAGCGAATTTTATGGTATCCCGTAAAAAGATGAAGAAGCGGTTTCTTATGCAAGAATCGGTAGATTATTAGCAAGGCAGCCATGCCAATGACGAATCCCAGAATCAGCATCGTCAACCCGATATTTTTGTCTAAACCAAGGCTGATGTAATCAGAATTGGATTGGAATTCATACCATTCCGCAGCAGTGAATTCAGAGGGATCGGCGGAGTCCATGTATAACTCAATCGGAATAAAGCCAAGCACTTGAAAGAATAGCAGAATAAGAAATGTACCGAGCACATATCTCCACCATTGATTCTTGCCTTCATGTGCTTTTGCTAGGAAACGATTAGACATCGGTATTTTTTATTCGCAATATACGATTCTAGGCTTTAATGTCTTTAACTTTGCTAGGGTGGACTTCCAAGGTTTCTCATTCAAAATATTATTTGAAAAGCATATTTAGGGAACCATCCCAATCTGGCAATATACCGTTTAACTGAAGTAATTAAATAGAAAAATGAAAGAAATCAAGCATTATGCAGATCAACTTGTCAAAGCTGCGCAAACGAGAAAGTTTATTAGTCCATTACGTAGTGAAATAGAAGAAGGAGGGATTGAGTTTGCCTATGAAATTCAAGCTTTTAATAATGAGCGCCGCATGGATCAAGGGTCTAGAATGGTGGGTAGAAAGATCGGACTTACGTCCAAAGTAGTTCAGAAACAGCTTGGTGTGACACAGCCTGATTTCGGTAGTTTGTTTCATGATATGGAAGTTTTGAATGGTCAGGAGATCAGTGTGAATCAATTACATCAACCAAAAGTAGAGGCTGAGTTGGCCATTGTCATTGGTGAAGATCTAGATTTAGAACAGATGTCTATTGTTGATATTATGGGTGCGATTGACTATGTATTACCAGCCATTGAGATCGTCGGAAGTCGAATTGAAAACTGGGATATCAAGATTTGGGATACGGTAGCGGACAATGCTTCCGCTAGTCATTTTGTTTTGGGGCACACTCCAAAAACACTAGATGAAATCGATATTATTCATACGGAAATGCGCTTATACAACCATGACGGACTTATTTCCCAAGGTAGAGGTTCAGATTGTCTAGGATCCCCAATAAATGCATTATTTTGGTTAGCGAACACGATGCTTAACTTGGATGAACCCTTGCAAGAAGGAGATGTCATTCTTACGGGTGCACTTGGGAAGATGGTTGAAGTTCAAGCTGGAGATATGATCCGAGCTGACTTTAGTGGAATAGGTAGCGTAAGTGTTGGGTTTAATGATGTGGTGTTGTAGTATTGGATTCTTGAGAAGTAGAGTAGCATTCGAAGTAAAACATAGAATATTAAGATCATGATTCGATTTTCACAGTTTGATAGGAGTTTTCGACCCAGCCTAAACCTTGTTGTAGCTTTTGTTTTGTTAGTTTTCGCTGTAGGCTGTGAAAAGTATGATGGAGAGCCTATTATTGATGAAACAGCTTTATGTCTAGTAGAAATTGACGGCGATTTTATAGAAATAGAATTGGATGTAGAGCCTGAATATTTAAATGGTGGAACTGAAGGGTTTGCGAAAGCAATTTCTGAAAATCTTCGCTATCCTGGGGAGGCGAGAGAAAATGGAATTGAAGGAAAGTGTATTATCCATTACGAAATAACGGAAGAAGGCACAGTTGAAAATGTACAAGCCATTCAAGATCCAGGAGGAGGTATTGGTGATGCATCAATTGGTGTTCTTGAAATGGTAACAGAGGGGATCTCTTTTAGCCCTGGAATCCTAAATGGAAATCCTGTGAAAGTAAGAAAGGGACTAGGTTTGAACTTTAAGATTTGGTAAAATGACTACTTCACTAGAAAATCAAGTTAAAAAGATAAATAAGAACTAAAACCCAAACACATGACTCATTCAAAAGGATTTCTTTTAATTGTAGGTGTGCTTTTTTGTTTCGCCGCTATAGGTCAAAACGACACCATCATCAAGAAGGGATTCGTAAACTTCGCCACCTTAATTCTAGATTTCGAAACATACGAATTTGAAGGAGGGAATATGGCTTATTATGAATGTGCCGATTGTGATAATCAGAGTATTCCGTTTTTGATCGACTACCAGTCACCAGGTGATTTCGGAGGTATTACTTTCTATTTGGAACCTACTATGGATGTTTTGTTTGATGCGACTATTGTTTGGGCCGGCCAAGGCCAGATTAGTTATCCTGCCAACTATGACCTCACAGCTCCTTTTAACTATATCGAAACGCCAATTTCTGAACCGGATGATTTATTGTATCTTGATGCAGATGGAGAAGAACAAGATGATGAGTATCTTTTAATGAAAGTACAATCAGTTTGGGATGCTGTTGATTCACTA
>CBFHTK010000022.1:0-4789 GCA_965658745.1 Saprospiraceae bacterium
GAATGTACAAATCTCTGGAAGATAGAACTTCTCTTGACGTATATCGCCCACAAGATCGATTAATAACTTCTAGATGTAACTTGTTGATTTCTGCACCATTAAGTAATTGCCCGTAGTTGAGAATTTCACTGGCGGGCCTGGCTCTTAGTCCTACAGAAGAGCCTACAATACAGATTTTATATGTTTTTTTAGATACCAAAATCAGTAGTATATTTTTTAGATATTTCTTTCATTTCTTTATTCCAGCCTTCTGTCGTTAGCTTCTTGTAGAATGCTTGATTATACTTTTTAACCTCCAATTCTTCTGGAGCTACGCCTATAAATTCTTGAATATGATCTAGTTTTGAAGACAAATCCTTCAAGTGAACGGTTATAAATCGGTTGCTTTCTAGTTCTTTGAGCTGCTTTTCAATTAGTTTATTCCAAAACCTCCAATACCAGCAATTTCGTTCAAAAGCAGTCATAGATTTCCATATTGGTTCTGACACTTCACCGGTTTTAGATCCATTGACTCGATAAGCTGCATAGTACTTTGCAGGCTTGTGCTTAGGACGTTGGAATTCCAAACTATTTGTAGGATAACTAAATTCAGAATTATCAAACCAACCTCTAGGGTAAGCACTATTGACGAATTCTTCAAGGTTTCTAATAAGCCAAACAAACTTTGCTTTTGGAAATATTTGAGCGAGCTCTGAAATCAAAGCACCCAACTTCTGATCAGATTGCACATGGTTGGGCTTATTGATATAGCTAAGACCATCATAGGTATCATGAAGAGTCTGCCGGAGCTCATTGGATTCAACACGACCGTACAACTTATCAATCGCGTACCTTCCAAATTGTAAGTATGAATCATGTATAGCATGAACTTCACTATGTTGATTAAGCAGACTTGCAATTGCTTTTGATCCTGACCTTCCAGTACTTACTACAAAAACCAGATTTCCAGGTAGGTTCATGTTTGTAAAGAGACTTGAGCGATTTATCTCTTCATCAAATTCTCCAGTATTTCTAGTATTTAATTTAATTATGGACTTAGAAGGTATGCGAGATCCTTTTGCTATCTTAACTCCAGGATGAATAATGCTATTTGCTCCAATTTTCGAATTTCCGCCGATTATTATGGGTTGATAAGCCTTTAGTGAAGAGTTACTCAAGAGCTGAACTCCTTTTTCAAGAATTACGTTGTCTTGGATGCATATTCCCCCGTCCGAAGAAAGCAAACAAGAAGACCTTATTTGTACATTAGATCCAAGTTGAATGCCACTAGGGTTGTTAATCTTACACGGTGCTTGTATACGAATATTCTCACCTTTTATTGGTATTTCTTCTAAGTGGAGAGACGGATTCTTTGAACTTTTCCACTGGGTATACTTTCTCTTAATTGTACGTTTGACTTTACTGATCACAGTACTTGAAATTCAATGTTTTTTTGAGTAAGAGAAATAGTAAATATGAACTTTGTGATATTGCACTAATATTGGGTATTAGGATCAAATATGCTCTCATAAACAGGATTATATTTTTCCCAGCCATCTTTCTCATAGGATGAATTGTGCCACAGGTAAACAAAAGAGCCATTGTATTTTTCAACTGTAGATCGTAGTGTGTCAATTCTTTTAATCGCTTGATCGGCAGATAAATTTTCATATTGCTTTAAGCTCACTTCCATCATGATAAGTGGCTTTTCTCGCAGCTTTAATTCTTTACGCTCAATAAAATCATATACAGGAAAGTCATAACATACTCCACAGCGAAAACCTGCCCGATCTGCGTAAGCTAATGTACTATCCCACTCCATATCATTATTTTCCCAAATTCGCCAAGTTTCAGGAGTTGCAAAGCGCAAGAAATGTTGACGACCCGTTGTCACTTTCGATCCAATAACTTTTTCTAGACGATGTTTTTCTTCGGTGAAAAGTTCAGGATTGTTGTACGTATCGTATGAGGGGTGTAGACCAATATGGTGTCCCCGCCCTATAATTTTTACTAGGAGTTCGCGCGTTTTTTTACTTTCAATATCGAAGCCAGGATCAAATTTGCTTTTTTCTCCTGTCATAAAGAAAAAATGAGCTTTAGTACCTATTTTTTCAGCGTCATCCATTTGTTTGTCGTGATAGTCATATGGGCCTTCTCCTGTCAGGAAGATAGTTGTATCGGCCTTCGCTTGCTTGAAGTTTAGTTCACTTAATTGCCAAGCTGTTTTCTTCAAATAATGAGCTGTATTTTTAAAATAGTAGGGCATGTCGACGTCATGCGTAGGTACCATTTCAAAACTTCGTTCTTTGCGAGATTGCTGGATTCCCATTTCGTGTAAAATTCCCCACAGTATCTCCGTATATTCGTTCACTATCGGGCGATTAAGAAAGCTTTGCCTCACAGCTAATGCCGCTGAAGCGGGAAATCGCTTGTGTTGATCACGTTTTTTATTGACGTGTTCTTCCCATCTACTAAGCATGAAGAAGCCGTTTGCTAGGATATCATTCTCTAAGGTCCATGTCTTTTCTTCAGTTGCGAGTACATTTTTGCCATACAAACAAATAGATGGAAAGTCTTTTTTGCCGATTGTAAGTGTGGACTTATCCACCTTGGTTGGAATATCTTCAATGCTATACTCAGGTGTGGCTTGGCGCCAAAAGGCATTTCGAATCACGAGAACAGCGTCACCGATACTTAAAGTGGTATCTTGCACATCACCGCTTTGGACTAAGTTATATGATATCCCGAGAAACTCTTTGAGGTATACTCGAAGCATATATTTTATTTCCAGTGACCCATTTGCTGGGACAGAAATACGTAATACTGCTTTATTGCTCTTCATTTTGCCTTGTAGCATTAAGAGGGAACAGAAAATCTAGAGATATTCGATATGTATTTTGTTGTCGAAGTATTGCTTATCGCTTGAATGGGTGCTTTGAAAGTGGAAGTTTAGCAAATGGGTGATACTCGCCTTTGAGTCCGATTGGTTCAGAGTGCCTAATCTGGTGTACAATCTCGATAGCTTTCTGGGATTCAGATATATGAAAACCTTGACCGTCTAAAATAGCTTGATAGCTCTTGGTATGTAATTCGGTGAAACCTTTGCTAAATTCCAATTCTTCACCATCAATTGTGATAGAACGGTAAGTACGCATGCCTTTTGCTTTTATCTCTTCGGGAAGTACATCGTAATTTATACTGAGGAACCAGCGAACTCGAGCTCTTTCAAATTCTAGATAACCAGCTGCTCGATCATGTGTGTGAACATGGACAATATTTTGACGTAAGTCACCAAATATCCATCCAAGCATATCAAAGAAGTGCACACCGATATTTGTTGCAATTCCACCAGATTTTTCTTCATTGCCTTTCCAACTCGTATAATACCAGTTTCCACGCGAGGTAAGGTAACTCAAATCAAAATCAAAAACTTTGTCCGCAGGTGCTGCGTCTACCTTTTCTTTCAACTTAATTATCGAGTCATGCAATCGCAATTGCAGAATATTGTAAACCCGCTGACCGGTTTCCTTTTCCATGTCCTGCAAAGAATCAATATTCCAGGGATTTAGTACAATGGGTTTTTCACAAATCACATCTGCACCATATCTTAATCCGAAGCGAATGTGTGCATCATGTAAATAGTTTGGCGAGCAAACACCGAAATAGTCAATAGCCGTTTTATTTCGTTTAAGCTTTTCGACGTGCCGGTCAAAGCGCTCGAACTCTGTGAAGAAAGCTGCGTCTGGGAAATAACTATCGATAATTCCTACAGAATCGTTTTTATCCATTGCTGCTACAAGACTTCCTCCTACGTCTTTGATAGCTTTCATATGTCTCGGAGCAATGTAACCCGCAGCTCCAATCAGTCCAAAATTATGCATAGATCGTTTTCTTATTTACTTTGTGTAAGGTGCATCTTGTCGGCACTTTTGGTAATATTATTTATTATTTTTTTCAACTTTTCAGTACCTGCTTCTCTCGAGTATTTGTGCAGAAGCTCTTCGGAAGCAATGTTTGAAATAAAAGTCTTTGATTCAACTTTAGCTTCATAGATAGCACGAAGGTCATTAAGTTTTATACCGCTATCTGTTAGTATTTCTTCCATAACATCATCATCCGATGGACAGAGAAAAATAGGTTTCTTCATTGAAATATAGTAGTAAATCTTACTACTTTGATAACCTTTAATATCGCCATATGCAGCCATAAGAAAAACATCGACGTCTTGATTGAATGCGTCTAGATCCTTTCGAAGCATATGATCTATAAAGCGCAGGTCGATATGCTCTGCCAGTTGATTCATTTTCCTTTTCCTTTGAGCGGAAAAAGATCCTCCGACGAATGAAACAATTGTTCTAATCTGTGGGTAGTTTTGCGCTACCTTGCTTATTTCTGATATGTTTTTTTCAAAGTTTTGAACCTTATAAACATTACCCGTGTATGCGAATTGTATCTGTGAGTGATCTGATGGGCTCTGTCTTTCTCTAAGGCGATCATAGCCATTCTCAATGACGTATCCGGGTATTTTGTTGCTGTGTACTTCCGCAATTCGATGAGCTAAAACATCTGAAACTGTTGTAAAGCAAGTAGCTCTAGAGACCCATTTTTTCTCTAGGTATTCCGTCCATTTAATCAGGAGAGTAGAGACAACAGGTATTTTGAAATTAACGAGCTCTCTTGATGACCATTCGTCACGATAATCTGCAATCCAGGAAAGTTTCGGATGTCGATCTTTCAAGAGATAACCAATCTTAAAAAGAGAGTAAGGACTCGAGCTAGTGATCAATACAACATTCTCGTGAGTTGAGAT
>CBFHTK010000022.1:4888-7766 GCA_965658745.1 Saprospiraceae bacterium
ATAGAAATCTGACTAACAGCAGTTTTTTCTGGAAGATTCTCGATTGAGCCCCAATCTTTACATATGACAGTAATATTAGCAAAACTCTTCTGCAAGAATTTTAACCAGTAGTAAGTTCGATCACTTGCCGTACTATTGGATGGAGGGAAATAGTAGGCTAAAATTAGAACCTGAATATCCTTATTTAGACTATGATTTTCAGACACTAAAAACGGCCAGTTTGAAGATGTCGATTTGATGTAATGTCAATTAAAAAGAGAATTTTTTGACGGTTTCTATAATGAAGTCCTGTGTCTCTTTTTTCATCTCAGTATGAATAGGTAGTGAAAGCACTTCGTGACTTAGTTGTCCGGAAACAGGTAAATCGTAGTCCGATTCTAATATCGACTTGAATGCTACCTGTTTGTATAGGGGTAGCGGGTAGTAGATCATCGAAGGGACGCCGTTATCCGCTAAGAAAGCTTTTAAGTCATTTCTCTTCCCGTTTAATACGCGCAGAGTATATTGATGATATACATGTGTGCTATTTTTGGCAACGGTTGGAGTTATTAGACCTTCTATATCTGCAAGATGAGTATCATAGTATTTTGCTACTGATTGTCTAGCTGCAGAGTATGAATCCAAGTGCTTCAACTTAATCTCAAGTACAGCAGCTTGTATAGTATCTAGTCGTGAGTTACAACCGATCACTTGATGATGATATTTTTTTGATTGTCCGTGGTTTGCGATCATTTGCATTTTTAAAGCAAATCCGTGATCTCTCGTTGTCATAGCACCACCATCTCCAAAGCAGCCTAGATTTTTGGATGGGAAAAAAGAAGTGGTTCCCATATCACCCATACAACCTGTAAATTCTGATGACCCATCGCGAAATGTATATTGTGCACCAATTGCTTGGGCATTGTCTTCGATAACGGCAATTCCACGTTCTTTTGCAAGAAGTAAAATATCTTCCATATCGGTCGATTGTCCAAAAAGATGTACTGGAATAATAGCTTTGGTTCTATCAGATATTTTTGGCTTAATAAGCTCTGCTGTTGTATTGAAAGTGAGAGGGTCAACATCTACCATGATGGGCTTTAAGCCCAAAAGACCTATTACTTCGGCTGTTGCAACATAGGTAAAAGCCGGAACGATTACTTCGTCACCTTGTTGGAGGTCCAGAGCCATCAGTGCGATCTGAAGTGCATCTGTACCATTGGCACATGGAACGACATAAGCTTTGTTGAGGTAGTCCGAAAGCGCAGAAGTAAATGACTTAACAGCTTGTCCGTTAATGAATTGTGTAGACCGTACCACATCAAGTATTGCTTCGTCCATTTCTTTCTGAACCTTTTCATATTGAGCAGACAAATCAACCATTTGTATTTTTTCACGCGTCATATTATCCTCCTATTTTTTTTGTGATTATTCTCGACAATTGAACGAGTTAATAACTAGAAATAACCTAGTTTTTTACGGTCTTCCATGCTTGTTTCGGAACGTTTATCGTCTGCTCTACCACCTCGTTCTGTCATTCTTGTCGTGGCAACTTCTTGAATGATCTCTTCGACTGTTGAAGCCTCTGAACGCCAAACTCCCGTGCAAGTCATATCACCTATCGTTCGACATCTTACAAGCTCTTCTGTGACTTTTTCGTCGTCATATTTCTCAATATAATCACAGTCTGCTAGTAGAATTCCATCTCGCTCTAGGACATTTCGTTTATGTGCAAAGTATAGGCTAGGTAATGGCACATTTTCCTTAGCAAGGTATTGCCATACATCTAATTCTGTCCAATTGGAAATAGGAAAAACACGAAAGTGTTCCCCTAAATGCTTACGTCCATTGAAAAGGTTCCACAGCTCGGGACGTTGATTTTTCGGATCCCATTGTCCAAAATCGTCTCGATGTGAGAAGAAACGCTCTTTAGCTCTTGCTTTCTCCTCATCGCGTCTAGCTCCACCTAGGGCAGCATCATACTTGCCGTTTTCTAAAGATTCCAATAGAACATGGGTCTGTAGTCCATTTCTACTTGCATTTTTGCCTTTTTCTTCGGTAAGCGCTCCTTGATCAATTGAATCTTGAACTGAACCAACGATTAGTTTCGCTCCAAACTTTTCAACAAGACTGTCTCGGTATTCTAGTGTTTCAGGAAAGTTATGACCAGTATCAATGTGCAAAAGTGGAAATGGAATCCGAGCTGGATAGAATGCTTTGTAAGCTAGATATACCATAAGGATAGAATCTTTTCCTCCTGAGAAGAGCAGAACGGGGTTCTCAAATTGCGCCGCAACTTCACGCAGAATGAAAATTGATTCTGCTTCGAGTTCATCGAGATGTGATACTTTGTAGTTCATATATTGTTGATTGGAGAGGCTTTGCTTTTATACTTCATTTCAGAATTACAACCTCCAATATTTCAATTCTTTTCCCATTTCCTTGGGATCGTAGATTGACTTTATATCGATTAAAATCGGATAGTCTTTATTCATTTTCGATAAAAAATACTGAGGGTCGTGTGCGATATACTCTTTGTGTGCCACAGCTACGACTACGGCGTCATAATCATCAGAGGCCTGATCCACTAAAGTCAACTTGTATTCATGAGCAACTTCATTGGCGGAAGCATGGATATCTGTAACATGAACGACAACTGAAAAATCCATCAATGCGTGAATGAGGTCTACCACTTTTGAGTTTCTTATATCTGCAACATCTTCTTTAAAAGTTATACCTTTCACTAACACTTTGCAGTCACCAGGGTTCTTGCCCGATTCGATTAGCATTTGTACCACACGAGTTGCAACAAAAGTTGGCATCCGGTCATTGATTCGCCTACCAGCAGCGATCACTTGAGGGTCAATACCAAGACCTTTTGCTTTATGCATCAAATAGT
>CBFHTK010000023.1:0-7328 GCA_965658745.1 Saprospiraceae bacterium
TGAGGACAAGTCCATTATTCCTACAGGCATTAAAAATCTCTGAAATCGAGTGACTCCAGCTATATTCATCCATGACATCAGAAGCCGTTTTATCTTTCACATCGACGTAGGAACTCTGAACTTCTTCGTGAATAACGCTTCGATTAAAATAGTCAAACTGCAACTTTGACTTCTTAAAATCATACATCATCAATAAAGGATGAAAATCAATTAAAATTAATCTTCCACCTTTACTTAGTTTTTTGCGAATTAGTGAAGCCCATCGATCAAGATCTGGCAACCACACAATACATCCGTATGAAGTAAAAACAATATCGAAGCAACCTTGAACTGCTGCCTGAAGATTATAGACAGATGATTCAACAAACTTAGTATCTAGCTTAAGTTCTTCAGCTATCTTAATTCCTCTTGCGATCGCTTCTTTACTGAAATCAAGACCAGTTACTCTTGCTCCCATTCTACTCATACTCATAGTATCTTGACCAAAATGACACTGGAGATGTAATATGGATTGATCATGAATATTTCCAAGAAAGTCAAAACTGAAATCATCCAATGAATTCCATCCTTGCATGAAGTCTTTCATTCTGTAGAAATCGGATTCAACGTGAGTTTCTACTCGTTGATTCCATAGCTTTTGATTTGCCTTGAAATATGTTGAGTTTTTCATTTTGAGTGTTTTAATAGTAGCAAAAAATTTCTGCGTTGATATTTCGCTTGTTCGTGAATTTTATGCAATAGTTAACTTTTATCGTCATCCATCCGCATTTCCAAAGCCTTTTGGGCGAAAGCCCTTAGTATATATTTTTTTTAAGCGATTGTCTCAAAGCATACTATTGGTTTACTTCCCTTTTCCAAGGAATCCTTAAAAGGAAGTTAAAACTAAAGGCTCATTCAATGAGTACCTGAAAATACATAGCTATCTAGTATATTTGCGATAAAAAGTAACATGGCTGAAAATAAGAAACCCCAAAATCAAGTAAATATAGAATTACCTGAAGAAGTTGCTGAAGGTCTTTATTCTAATTTAGCGATTATATCTCATTCACAGTCCGAATTTGTAGTTGATTTCATTCGCATGGTACCTAATGTGCCAAAAGCGAAGGTGAAATCTAGAATTATACTGACACCTCAACATGCAAAGAGACTTCTCAAAGCATTGAATGAGAATGTTAAGAAATATGAGGCTCAACACGGGAAAGTTGATGACAAGGAACCAACTCAATTCCCCCCTATGAACTTCACCCCGACCGCTCAAGCCTAAGCTCCAATTATTCTTGAATGTGCAATGTGTGTCTTAGTCAAATAAGTCGCCTTGTGGACTTGCTTTTCTGTAAGTAATACCCAGGTGTTTATACGCTTTCTCTGTGGCTTCTCGGCCTCGAGGTGTTCGTTGTATGTAACCTTGCATAATAAGAAATGGCTCGTGAACTTCTTCGATAGTTCCGGCCTCCTCTCCTATTGCTGTTCCGATTGTAGTGATACCAACAGGCCCACCTTTGAACTTATTAATGATCACTTCAAGGATACGATTATCCATCTGATCAAGACCACTTTCGTCAACATTGAGAGCACTCAATCCAAATTTTGCAATCGCTTGATCAATAACCCCAGTACCTTTTATTTGAGCAAAATCCCTTACTCGTCGAAGCAAAGCATTAGCAATTCTAGGAGTACCCCTGCTGCGCCTCGCTATCTCATAAGCTCCTTGTTCATCCATTTCAATTCCTAGAATATCAGAACTTCGCAACAGTATACCCTTTAGTGTTTCTACATTATAGTAATCCAAGTGGAAGGTGATACCAAATCTAGCCCGCATAGGTGAAGTCAGTAACCCCATTCTTGTGGTCGCTCCAACTAAAGTAAAAGGATTAAGACTAAGTTGTACTGAACGCGCATTTGGACCAGAATCAATCATAATGTCAATTCGAAAATCCTCCATCGCAGAATACAAATACTCCTCTACTACCGTATTGAGTCTATGTATTTCATCGATGAATAACACGTCACCTTCTTCAAGATTGGTAAGTAAACCAGCAAGATCACCAGGCTTCTCCAAAACCGGACCTGAGGTCATTTTCATACTAGTTCCCAGCTCATTGCTGATAATATATGATAAAGTCGTTTTACCAAGACCCGGAGGGCCATGCAATAAAACGTGATCTAATGACTCTGCTCGCAGCTTTGCTGCTTGTATAAAAATATCCAGATTTTCGACAAGCTTTTTTTGCCCTGCGAAATCGCTAAGCAACGAAGGCCTAAGTGCCTTGTCTATAAGCTTTTCGTCCGACGAGAAATTCTCATCAGTTGGATCTAGATTTGAATTCATGTATTTCCGTTAAATATTAATTATTTACTACTAAAATAACCTTAGGTGACTCTAGAGTTTCAAGCAATGAGGTACAATCCACATTGTCTTTTGTTGTGCACATTTCATTTCCCAGACAATAGTACAATGTCGAACCATCTTTATGTTTTACTTCGTAGATGAATCCTATTGTGTAAGGATACTCGTTTATTCTTGTTGGATTCCATTGAGTAATTGCATTTCGCATCCACTGAAACCTATATGGATTCTTGATATTAACGCAATCTTCATGACTTGTAGGAACACCTTCTTGTGGTACTACATACTCTTCAATGCAAGTTATCTTAACGATATGATCTTGCGAAGTACATACTGCCTTAGATACGATGGATTCGTCTTTATCAAGTACTTCATAACCAATTTTTACTCCAGCATTTTTGTAAAATGGTACATCTGTTTCAGGTAATTCACCAGGAAGTAAGAGTGTTCCGTCTTGAAGTCGAAATAAATACTGGCATCCTGGTTCATTTGTGAAATTCTGAATGGTAGCAACAGCATTGCAGCCTTCCACGACCATGGGTATAGAGGATGGAGCAGTAGTATCAGCGGTAGCTTTTTTAGTTGCGGAACAGTTGACAAAAAGTAAAACTGCCGACAATAAAAAAGTATGTGCAATGAATTTCGATGGCTTAGTCATTTCAAACAATTTTAAAAATGTCAGTTTTTTGTGATTACTGTTTTGATAGGGACAACGAATAAAAACTGCTTAATAATTCATATCAAGCACTTTTGTCGAGGATGCAAGATTCTCTAAATTGAAAACAAAATCAGAAGGAGCTTCAATAGTCTTCGAGGCGTTGACGTGCTCAAACTCATTGGTCGCCATACTGTAATTATACATTTTTTTCAGTTCCGTAGCGTCCCTAATGATTTCTTTAAGAGCCTTAATAATATATTCTAGTTCTTCATTTGTCAAAGTAGGATGTAACGACAATCTAACAAAACCCGGTTTAAATGAATTATCACCTTTTAGAATCTTATTTCGAATTTTCTTACTAGCCTTTTGATCCAGCTTCATTAACATATGACCATAAGTTCCCGCACACACACAACCACCTCGAACTTGAATACCATATTTGTCATTGAGTACTTTCGTGACTAAGTTATAATGAAAGTTCTTAACATTAAAAGACACAACACCGTGCCTTTTCCGAATATGGCCCGCCATTATTTCAACTTCAGGAATCGCTTCCATTGCATCAAAGAAGGTGTGAAGCAGTTCATTCTTTCGCGCTTTGATCTTGTCGACGCTCATTTGTTCTTTCAGTTTCACTACAAGTGCCGCTCTTATCCCTTGAATAAACGGTGGTGTGCCTCCATCCTCGCGTGCTTCGATATCATCAATATAATCATGCATATACCAAGGACTAGTGAAAGAAACCGTACCTCCACCTGGATTATCTGGACGCTTATTTTTGTACAATGACTCATTGAATATCAATATGCCTGCAGTTCCAGGCCCTCCTAAAAATTTATGAGGAGAGAAAAATATAGCATCCAAATAAGCATTTTCATCCTGAGGATGCATATCTATTTCGCAATAAGGTGCTGAAGCAGCAAAATCAACAAAACACAAGCCTCCCTGCGCATGAATAAGCTTTGAAATTTCATGATATGGCGTCTCTATTCCTGTGACATTGGAACATCCTGTGATCGACGCAATCTTGAACTCGCGATCCTTGTATTTCTCAAGTAGTTCTTTAAAATGGGCAATGCAAACTAAGCCATCCTCATTGAAATTGATAATCTCAACATCGCAAATAGTCTCAAGCCATGAGGTATGGTTTGAATGATGTTCCATATGACTCACAAACACTACGGGTTTATGATTGTCTTTAAAATGGTATTTCTCTGCCTCTATAGCCTTTACTTTTGAAACTAATCTTCTTGAATCTTGGACTTCAGCGCCCTCCAAAAAGGACTCAAATCTCTCCGGTATCTTTAATCCCAAAATTCTTTGTAATTTCGATATAGCTCCCGTCATTCCCGATCCGCAGTAAATTAGCTTATCAGCAGAGGAGGCATTAACATGATTTTTGACGATTTGCTTCGACTCCTCATAAGCGCGAGTCATGGTTGTACCAGTAATATTTGATTCTGTATGTGTGTTGGCAGCATACGGAAGTACATATTCCATTAGGTGGTCTTCTATCGGTTGATAAAAGCGTGCACTAGCAACCCAATCAGCATAAAGTATTTGTCTTTCGCCAAACGGCGTTTCAAACTTTTGGTTGTTTCCAATGATATTCTTTCTGAAGGGCTCAAAATACTGTTGTAAATCCATAAAATATGCGTTAGAACTAATCAAAAATGATCAGAGTAAATATACAGAAATTTATTGGTGGATTGGTACTGATTTTTACTACCAACCTATATATCTCGGTACTGCTTGTCCATTCATTTTCAAATAGACTGTCAACTGTCCCTTATGATGACTCATATGATCATTCATTAATCTCAAGATCTGCACGTTGTTCATCGGACCAGCAAAAAAATCCCTTACAACATAATATCCCTTTACATCGTAGTTCTCCACTGCCGAATACGAATACCCAAATGCTTGATCTACAAGATCAAGAAGAGTTTCTTTCGTAAAAGTTCTGGTTTTATAACCACTGTCAAAACCGCCACCTTCAAAATAATCAGTGCTTAACCACACCATATTACTTACCATGTGAACAACTGTCTCGGAAAAAGACTTGGATGACTCAACTGGTTTGAAATCAATTCTATCTTCAGGCATGTTACCGATCAAGTCTTTCAGATACTGTTCTGAATTACTCCATTTGGTAAGAAAGTCTCTTTTCATCTGTTCATCATGGGAGAGTGTATCACCACTTGTAGAAGTGATTTCTCTAATTGCCTCTGTCAAGTCTCCTTGACTATGAGAAACAGTGCTTATAGATATCAACAAAATGAACACTGTCATCGATTTTGCAATTAATTTCATAGTAGGGATTTTGCACTCAAAGGTAATTGCACTAAGTGGTTCTGCAAAAATTCTAAACACCTTAAAACAATAGCTTTAATGATTCTCTTTCAAAGTTTGAAAATTGGCTGTACTTTTGCACAAATGTTCAACTGATGATGACAAGAAATCTTTTACTCGGAATTATATGCTCAATTGCATTTCTAGCTAGCTGCAAAAGTGACGCTAAAGAACTTCAGACATCCACCGAAGCATCTGAAACCACTTTAACAAAGAGTGACACTAGAGAACGAGACAGTCTTCAGATTGTTAAAAAATTAGAATCTGGCGGAAGAGACGTTAATCCAGCGGAGATTTCAAAGATGCTAGACCAGACTGAAGAATTAAAGCAAAAAAGCCTAGCTCAGAAAGATGGAATACCTAGTGTATGTCCGCTCCTTTCACCTAGTGATATTGCAAGTGCATTTGGCATAGAGGAATCTACTGTCAAAGAATCAGATGGAAATCGCCAACCAACACCAAATAGCAATTCAAAGTCATGTTTTTGGCGTTGGACTGATTCAGGTATCGTTGTGCAAATTAGTGACAACCCGCTACCAGAAGAGGTAAATGATTGGGGTACGAGATACATCAACACAAAAAAATCGACAGGAGAAAAAATTATGTCTTCACCTGAGGAGAGATTTCTTTTCACTGATTTCAAAGGTCCTGGAAAGTATAATATCTACAATCCAGATTTAGGTAAGTTTTATGCTACTAAAGGCGAGGACCTTATAATAAGTTTAATTTTCAATGGTAATTTTAACAAAAGGAAACAACTTAACATCGCTACAGAACTTCTGGACGCAATCTTCGAAAAGTTATAATTAGATTCTTAAGTCGATTTATAGATTATCTACGTTAAAAAACCTTTGTTTACTGATCGGATGCAGCTTGTCCCATCGATTGCTGAACTTTAGCGACAGGTTCCAAGAGATTCTCTGACTTTCTCACATGCTGCTTTAGAATAAGGTTCATTAAAGATTCATAGGGTACAATTTCAATATCTGGTTTGGTGGTCATGGTAGCAGGGACCTCTTCTAGCTGTCTCTGAAGATCAGCTAATTTTGACTCGAATCTTGTTCGCTCGTATTCTGATTCCGGCAGGAGCAACATGAACTTCAAGAAAATTGCCGATCGATCATTGTGACTATCTTTTAAGTGTGTCTTGATATAATTGTTAATCTGCTCTGTGTAGTCGTATATATTTCTCAATCCTCCTTGCTGAATTTTTAAAATAAGCTCAGCAATCACTAAAGCAATATTAACACCATCCTTATCACTTGTCAGACGGGTGATATTATTCTTGATCTTTCGTGTATTCACAGGAACTTCCGTCTCGTAGTAATTCATCAAGTCTGAGTAATACTTATAAATCCAAAATCTCCACTGAGCTATCGAGTTACTCTGTTTGAACTTTATGGATTTTATAGCTTCCTGAACTAAACTATAGACTTCTTTATACTTTCCAAGATTAAATAAGATTCGAACTTTCAAGGAAACCTTCTCAATCCACTTCTCATCGTTAATGTCTTTTACATCAACGTCAACAAACTCTGCTGCCTTCTCAAATTCACCAATACCTAAATACGCCACAACCAACTGAACCTTCAAAAGATCCTTGGAAGCTTTATACTCATGTGGTTGAGACTCAAAGTACTCGAGTGCTTCTAGATTATTCTCGATAACACCGCGATGCTCAGAAATCGATGCATACTTTGCATACTGTATCTGATACAAAAACTGCATAGACTGAGGAACTTCTCGATCTGCTAATGATCTAGCCATCGGCTCTATTTCACTTGCCTTTTCATGGAGTACTTGGTTATAATTACGCTTCCTTGCTAAAAGCATTAGGTCAGAATAGTAAAACACAAGTTCATTACTTAGTTCGTATTTACGCTTAAATTCCAAGTACTTTTGATGATATCTCTTTCCTTCACGTTTGTTCTTTTCAGAAACCATCATATGAGAGGCTAATTGTTTACAAAC
>CBFHTK010000024.1:0-6814 GCA_965658745.1 Saprospiraceae bacterium
TTGCCTACTAAGATTTTTTGGATGTATTTCTTAAGTGTACTTTCGAGCCTATGTTATTAACAGTTCTTAGGTTGTCTTTGAATTCCTATTATAGAATTATTGTCTTTCAAATTCAGCAGTTCGCTCTAATTGCTATTCTAGATTCCACTCAAAATTAAATCTATTCTTAAGGAAACATCGATTGGCTCGAGCCCAATTTCAGATCTTCTCTTATCGATGTTTTACGGATCGAAAACGGGCCAATCATTAAAAGTTTTTGTTTCAGGATAGTATTTCATTTGTCCACCGTAGATCTGTAAATCTCCTCGCTCAATAGCAATCTAATCTTCGTCTCTAACAAAGAATCGATGTTCCAGTTTTCCTTTTTTAAAGCTTATTCATCATAAGAAGGTAATCAATTCTAACTTCGTTGTCCGAATGCAGTATGACATTATAAATCGTCCAATTACCCTGCTAACCTGCCATTTCTTTTGTTGGTGAACAAAGTTTTTATCTAGAAAAGTCCCAAGTATTAACGTACTTAAACCTATAGCCACTATCTCACAACAACTACTTTTTCAACTATCCTTTGACCTGATTTCAAGTCTTTAATTTCAAGAAGGAATATCCCATCTGGCATGTTATGTACTTGCAGTTGCGACTCGTTCAAAGATGTTTGGATAAGTCTACCATCTAAATCAAAAATGCTAGCCTGGAAATTGAACTGACCTTCAATTTTGATATTAATGATATCAGATGTAGGGTTCGGATATATAACAATGCTTGTTTTTGATAATTCTATGGAAGATGTCACGGAATCTTCACCATCGCAATCTTCGTCAATTCCATTATTTGGAATATCTGTTGCATCCGGATTAATCTCCGCATTGGTATCATCGCAATCATCCGCGAAGAGAAATCCATCTTCATCCAAATCATCATCTAAAGTAGCAGGATCACAGTCATCATCGATTCCGTTGTAAGGTTCCTCATTTTGGGCAGGATTGATGGCTGAGTTATTGTCATCGCAATCATCCGCAAGAGGAAATCCATCCTGATCAAGATCATCGTCTAGAGTATTAGGATCACAGTCGTCATCGATTCCATTGTAAGGTTGCTCAATTGCATCTGGATTGATGTCCGAGTTATTATCGTCGCAATCGTCAGCAAGTGGATAACCATCCTGATCAAGATCATCGTCCAAAGTAGTAGGATCACAATCATCATCGATTCCATTGTAAGGCTCTTCAATTGCTTCAGGGTTAATGTCTGAATTATTATCATCGCAATCGTCAGCGAGCGGGAAACCATCCTGATCCAAATCATCGTCAAGGGTATTAGGATCACAGTCATCATCAATTCCGTTATAAGGCTCCTCAATCGTGTCAGGATTGATTTCGGAATTTGTATCGTCACAATCATCTGCAAGAACAAAGCCGTCCTGATCTAGGTCGTCATCTAATGTCTCTGGATCACAATCATCATCAATCCCATTGTATGGCTCTTCAATAGCGTCTGGATTAACGTCAGAATTAGTATCGTCGCAATCGTCGGCTAGTACGAAGCCGTCTTGGTCTAGATCGTCATCCAGAGTCGCTGGATTACAATCATCATCTATACCATTATACGGGATTTCATCTCCACTTGGAAAGATTTCTGGATCTGTATCGTCACAGTCATTTGCAAGTGGAAATCCATCTTGGTCTAGATCATCGTCTAAAGTTTCAGGATTACAATCATCATCGATTCCATTGTAAGGTTCTTCTACAACATCAGGATTGATGTTTGGATTATTGTCATCACAATCCTCTGCAAAAGGGAATCCATCTTGATCTAAGTCATCGTCCAGTGTTTCTGGATCACAGTCATCATCAATTCCGTTGTAGGGTTCCTCAGTACTATCAGGATTGATATCTGAGTTGTTATCATCGCAATCCTCCGCAAGAGGGTAGCCGTCCTGGTCTAGATCGTCATCCAAGGTTTCTGGATCACAATCATCATCAATTCCGTTGTAAGGTTCCTCAGCTTGGTCGGGGTTGACAGCAGAATTATTATCGTCGCAATCTTCGTCTCCGACAAAGCCATCCTGATCTAAATCGTCGTCTAAAGTCTCAGGGTTACAGTCATCGTCAATTCCATTGTATGGAATTTCTGGTTGAATAGGATTTACATTTGGATCGTTGTCATCACAGTCAAATATTAGAATGAAACCATCTTGATCAAGATCGTCATCTAGGGTCAATGGATCGCAGTCATCATCTATACCGTTGTATACAATCTCATTTTGGTCAGGATTTACATTTGGATTGTTATCATCACAGTCGAATAACAGGGTAAAGCCATCTTGATCAAGATCGTCATCGAAAGTTGTTGGGTCGCAATCGTCATCAATTCCGTTATAAGGTATTTCAGCTTGTGCAGGATTGATGTTTGGATCATCGTCATTGCAGTCCAATGCAAGGACAAATCCATCTTGATCAAGATCATCATCTAGAGTCTCAGGATCACAGTCATCGTCTATTCCATTGTAAGGAATTTCAGTTTGTCCTGGATTTACATTTGCATCATTATCATCACAATCTTCATTGGCGTAGTAGCCGTCTTGATCCGCGTCTACATAACCAGATAAATCAAATTTGTAAATCTGAGTTACATAACTTCCAAAAGTTGTTCCATTTATAATATAAACCTCGTCATTAATTACGAACGAAGCAGGTGCCCAACGCGAACTGCTAGGGTGGGGAGGTCTTTCCTCCCATGTGTTACTTGCAGGATCGTATGCCCAAAATTCTCCCGTAGCCATGCTGTTGTGGTCATCTCCATCACCACTGAGCACATAACCTATGTCATTATGAGAAAATTGCGTCCCTGCCACACGAGCCTCTCCAGGCAGTGAAGCCATCTGAGTCCAAGTTCCACCAGCGATGTCGTATTGATACAAATCATTAAAAATACCAGCGCCGTGTCCTAAACCTGCATATGCGTAATCACCAATGCCAAATTGATAAGGGTGATGACGATTCACTGAAGGTGCATCAGTTATATCAGTCCAAGAGTCGGAAGCAATGTCATATTCCCACCAGTCATTTAGATTACCTATATCACTCCCTCCATAGCCTACTAGGACTTTCCCATTTTGAGCAATCATCGCAGGGTGCGTTCTTGCGATACAAGGACAAGATGATAATTCTGTCCAAGTCATATTTTCGGGGTCATAGACCCACAAGTCATTTAGATTTGAAGAACCATCATTTCCAAATCCAAAGTATGCTTTACCATCCCAGGTGTCACCAATCGCAAAACCTCGCGCTGCACCTGGAAAAGATGTGAGTTCAGTCCAAGTATCACTTGCGGGGTCATACTGATAAAAATCATCTCGCACCCCGGTATTAGAATTCCCACCGACAATGTACCCCAAGCCATCAAAACTAAAGGCAAAAGAGTGATGTGTTTGATTGAACCCACTTGGTAGTGAGGCTACTTGTTCCCATTCTTGACCTTGCGCCTGGAAACATAGGAAGAGTAAAAAAATGTAAACTAATCGTAATCTAAAGTTACTTGTGTATGACTGTATGGAGTTGAATTGGAGGACTTTATTCATATAATTATTTCGATCTTGTTGTTACTAATATGATAGCTAAATATATAAAAAATTCTTGAATAAGATTTTAACCAAGCATATTGATTGACTTACGGTCGTATCCGAGACTGACCAAGTTAGCACCTATAGAAAAATAATGGCTGGCACACGATTCGTTACACGCTTTTCCGAAGCATTCGATGTTTGGAACATTTTATTAAGCTTCAACATCATCCACGACGTCGTTATCATCCACAATCAGACACAACAACCCTGCAAGGATAAAGGAAACACCGCCAACGATTAATGCGTATATTGATGTATTACCGAAGAATGTTTTTAGGATAAAGCCTAGAATCCCTGCTGCGACGATCTGTGGAATTACAATGAAGAAGTTGAACACTCCCATGTAATAACCCATTTTGTTGGCCGGTAATATACTGGACAACATGGCATAAGGCATTGAAAGAATACTCGCCCATGCAATCCCAATCCCGATCATTGAGACCAATAATAGATTGGGGTCGCTAATAAAGTAAACGGATAACAGACCGATTCCTCCACAGAATAAAGCCAACAGGTGGGTCATTTTGCGGCTTATACGTTTAGCTACTACAGGCAATAGAAAAGCAACCAGTGCTGCAATACCATTATAAATAGCGAAACAAATACCGACCCAATCAGCACCTTCGTTATACATTGCTGAAGACGTATCAGATGTACCGTAGACATGACTGGTCACTGCTGAAGTGGTATATATCCACATTGCAAACAGAGCAAACCATGAAAAGAATTGTACAAAAGCAAGTTGTAGCATCGTCTTAGGCATCGAAAATATGCCTTTGAAAGACTCGATTAATCCTGTAAAGACACCAGTTTCAGCATTTTCTTTTTTAAGAGCCTCCAAATCATCTGGTGGATATTCTTCTGTTTTAAGGACCGTCCACATTACTGCAAGAAAATAAGCTATTCCACCGATGTAGAACGACCATTTTACTGAATCTGGAATACCACCATCTTCAGCTACATTACTTACCCCAAACCAATTAGTAAAAATATAGGGCAGAGCAGAGGCAATCACAGCACCAACACCAATAAAAAAGCTTTGCATCGCAAAACCATCTGTTCGTTGTTCGTTAGGTAACATATCTCCTACAAAAGCACGAAAGGGTTCCATGCTGATGTTTATAGATGCATCCATGAGCCAAAGCATGATCACAGACATCCATAATACTGTAGAATTTGGCATAAGAAATAAGGCAATGGTCGCCAGAATTGCTCCTACAGCGAAGAAGGGTCTTCGTCGTCCCCACTTAGCATGCCAGGTACGGTCACTGTAATAACCAATAATCGGCTGTACTAGCAATCCGGTAACTGGTGCTGCTAACCATAAGATAGCTAATTCATCCTTGTGCGCACCAAGGGTCTCAAAAATACGACTGACGTTTGCGTTTTGGAGGGCAAAACCAAATTGGATTCCCAAAAAGCCAAAACTCATATTCCAAATCTGCCAAAAAGAGAGGCGTGGTTTAGTAGAACTGATGGAAATGGTGCTCATAAGTATTAAAGTTGATTATGGAATCATTTTTGTATTAGTTACTGATCCTCTTGTTTGTAATGATCTTGTCAAAATACAGTTCAACACAAAGAAGCAGAATTATTCACTCAGAAATGGATTCGTCAATCATAATTTATGCTCTCTAAAGGCGCTTGTGGACTGCTTATACAGTACAGCTATTCGAAGCACGAATTATTATAGCCGACGTATTCATCTATGAACGTAAACGTTGTGATAGGTCTACAATTTTACACATTTATTTTATTATTCTATTTTCCTCATGATCACTTCTGAAGGTTTGTGGTTTACGATGTCTTCGATAATGAGCTGATACTCATCAACTGATATCACTGGTACAGTCAAGGTATCTTTATTGAAAAAGTAGAAATCGAGCTGCTCACCTTTGTATTCCCAATCTCCAAAGGATTCTTCCTTGCAAGGTTTACCCATTGAAATATAAAAGATATTGAAGTTGCCATTATCTCTCAATTCAAAGGAATCAGAGTACCAATTTGTTAACATATGGCCCATATGACCTTTGCTATCGGCATAGAATGTGCTATCACCCGTTTCATGATCAATGACAATTTTTGGTGCCCAAGTTCCAAAAATGTTGCTCAATCCCTCTGCAAAAACATAACTACAATCTTCATCTTCTTGTACAACTTCTTCTTCAGTCATGTCTAAATCTTCCTTTTGGCAGGACTGACATAAGCCCAAGCTCAAGATGATAATCATGAATTGGAATATAAGCTTTGCGAGTAATTGAAAATACCGACTTGTCATTTAATCTATTTGTCACAAATTATCAATAATGACATAATAACTAGCGTGAATAGCCAACTTTATTACACCTTAATACTATAAATGTAATAAACAACGGCAAAGCTTCATGTATTAATCGTATTTTGATTCGTGTACAATCGATGATCGTCAGAAAGTTGTTTGTAATTGATATATCAACATGTTTATTGACGCATCTTTAAGAAAAACTAGAAGTTTCAGAAAATCTTAATATAATAATCCAAATCTTTTTCAAACAAGCTATTTGTGCAGGTATAGCCAGGATAGAAACGGTACAGCAGATGTAACCTATGGAAGAAATCTCTCTTATTTCTGCGCTTTTTCCAAAGCCCACATTTTAGCTGGTTCGTAACTTGAAAATACCTTGAAGTCCACGGGGTTTTTCTGAATGCCAAAGATGAATTTCAGTACCCCTCTTAGTACTTTTCCAGGAATGACATATGCTACTGCATGACAGTATTTTTGAATGAGCTCTTTATTTTCTTTCATCCAAGCAGCTTGCTTGAGTTGATATTTTAGTTGAGGTAGGGGAGCTTTGCTTAATTCAAAAATGAGGGAAAACGAAACCTTTGCCTCGTAATTCTTGGAGAGTTCATCTAAGTAAGCAGCAAAGTTTTCATCTGTTTCTTTGGCACCGGTAAAATAGATCGATATCAATGGCGGTACGGAGCGATCGAAATTTGCATATTTTTTCATAGTTTGATAAACTAGCTAAGTGAAATTAAAAATTTTAGACATCTCAGTCTCAAGGCTACGTCCAAAAAGTGGAGATAGTACGGATCAGATTTTACGCTATCTTTGAATTTGGACGGAAAATCAATAGCTGGTTTTTCTTCTATTGACCCGCTTATCTTGAGGCAATATCACTCTAGTAGGTCTTCGTCATATCGTCA
>CBFHTK010000025.1:0-6088 GCA_965658745.1 Saprospiraceae bacterium
TCTTTCGGAGTAACACTCGCTAGCATATCGCAGAAAATGGCATTGGTTATAAGCGTAGGTTTTGCAATTGTTTTTTTCAACGAACAAGTGAATGCGCTAAAAATAGCAGGAATAATTACAGCGCTTGCTGCTATTATTCTCATCAACATTCCATCCAAAGGTCTGCACATTGATCCCAAAATAGCCAAGACTGGTTGGTACATGCTTTTTCTGAACTTCTTCTTTTCAGGACTGATTGAGACGATACTATTCTACGTGGAAACGATGAACATCAGTGAAAGTGCAGACATCGGTTTTGTTGTAGGACTATTTGGAATGGCGGCGGTTATTGGTACCATTATCATGATCGGCGGATGGATATCTGGTAAGATGAAATTTGAATGGAAAAATGTGATTGCTGGAATATCTTTAGGAATTCCCAATTTTTTCACGATTTATCTTTTATTACGAGTCATAGACACTGGGATTGAAGGTTCGGTAATATTTCCGATTCTCAATGTTTCGATTATACTCGGTTCCGCCCTTTTGGGCTTGACCCTCTTCAAAGAAAAGCTAAGCATACTTCAATGGATAGGTTGCGGGCTTGGCACACTGTGCATTATCTTAATCTCTATAAGCTGATGAAAGACACGTACACAATCCCAGTTGGCACGGCCGAAGGCTTTTATAAAGAGAAAGGAAGTAAATTCCATAGCTACGCCTATGCTGTTTGGAGTGTCGAGGAAGTGGAAGAAAAGCTTGAAGAAATCAAAAAGCTACATCCGAAAGCGAGACATATATGTTATGCATATCGCTTACGACCAGTGGATCAGCAATTTCGCGTCAATGATGATGGTGAACCATCTGGAACTGCTGGAAAACCGATCTTCAATCAAATAATGAGCGCCGAGCTTCACGTCATTCTAGTGGGTGTTGTTCGCTATTTTGGTGGCACAAAACTAGGAGCCTCAGGGTTGATCAGAGCATACAAAACCGCTGCCGAAGACGCGATTCAACAGCTTGAGACGGCCGAAAAATATGATACTTTACCTTATCAGATTAACTTCGAATACGGAATGATGGGCGACCTCATGAATGTGCTCAAACAACTAGAAATCGAAGTAATTGATAAACAGTTTGATTTAAAACCGCACCTGATTGTTGAGTTTCGAAAATCTACCTACCTTCGTCAAATAGACATGATAAAAGCGCATTTTCTAGGAAGAGAAATTGAGGACATAGAGGAAGATACGGTAGTGGAAGGTTTAAAATTTCTGGATATAGAAGTCGAATAGTGTGTGGGACTTTCGTCCAAAATAAAAAGTATGAAGCACCTTGCAATTACAGGTAATATCGGAAGTGGAAAAAGTACTGCTTGTCGCTTGTTTGAGCGACTAGACATCCCCGTATATTACAGTGATGCAAGAGCGAAAAAACTGATGATCGAAGACCAAAAAGTCATTGGAGCAATCCAAGATCTACTAGGTCAAGAAGCCTATTCCGAAGATGGATCGCTCAACCGATCGCATGTAGCCTCCAAGATATTTAGCGATCAGACGCTGTTACAACAAATGAACCAGATTGTACATCCTGCTGTGCGAAAAGACTATCATAGCTGGCGAGAAAATCAAGATGCCGTTTTTACATTGCAGGAATCAGCATTGACCTTTGAGATCGGAGCAGAAAAGATTATGGACTATGTAATTCTTGTTTATGCTCCTGAGCCGCTTCTGATTAAAAGAAGTACAAAAAGAGATGGGATTGACGAAGCAGCTGTACGTCAGCGACTTAACAAGCAAATGTCTCAAGATTTAAAAGCTCAAAAAGCAGATTACATCCTTTTTAACGGCTTAACAGATTCACTTTTATTTCAAATCCAGCGTCTTTATCACGAGTTGTCCATGTAAATGAGACTTTAGTAATTCTCGCGACTTGTTGCAATCGATAAGCCAACAAAAAGATTGGATTTGGCTCAAATTCTGAGATAATAATATCTAAATTTGGGCAAAACATAAAAAAATAATTTTACGATATGGAAAAGACAATGACTTCAAGTGAGTTGATGCAGATAGAGGATAAATACGGTGCGCATAATTACCACCCATTACCAGTTGTTTTATCAAAAGGAGAAGGCGTTTATGTATGGGACGTCGAGGGAAAGAAATATTTTGATTTCTTATCGGCTTATTCTGCTGTAAACCAAGGTCACTGTCACCCACGAATCGTAAAGGCTCTCAAAGACCAAGCAGAAGTATTGACTCTAACGTCAAGAGCTTTCTACAACGACCAATTGGGTCCTTATGAAAAATACTTAGCTGAATATTTCGATTACGACAAGGTGCTTCCGATCAATTCTGGTGTAGAAGCGGTAGAAACTGCCTTGAAATTGTGCAGAAAATGGGCATATGAGAAAAAAGGCATCGAGTTAAACAGAGCAAAAATCATTTTTGCATCAGGTAATTTCCACGGTCGCACGCTTGCAGTTATTTCTGCTTCAACTGATCCTTCAAGTACTGGAGGATTTGGGCCATATATGCCTGGATATGAGGTAATTCCATACAATGATCTGGAAGCTTTAAAGACAGCGCTTAAGGACGAGCATGTAGCTGGATTTATTGTTGAGCCGATCCAAGGTGAAGCGGGTGTTTTCGTTCCAGATGAAGGATACTTAAAAGGAGCTGCTGATCTGTGTAAAGAGCATAATGTATTATTTATCGCTGATGAAGTGCAAACAGGTATTGCTAGAACAGGTCGTCTACTGGCTACTTGTGGAAATTGTTCTTGTGAAAAATCTTGTGGTCATCAGCCGGAAGTGAAACCAGATATTTTGGTACTCGGTAAAGCGATTTCTGGTGGTGTTTTTCCAGTATCCGCTGTACTAGCCGATGATGACATCATGCTTTGTATCAAGCCTGGTGAGCACGGATCAACTTTTGGGGGTAACCCCCTTGCGTGTGCCGTAGCAATAGCAGCCCTAGAAGTGATCGAAGATGAAGGACTTGCAGAAAATGCCATGAGACTTGGTAGAATATTCAGAGAGCGGATGCAAAATCTCGCTGATAAATCTGAATGGGTGAGCTTGGTTCGAGGGAAAGGACTTCTTAACGCAATCGTGATCAATGATACAGAAGATAGTTCTACTGCGTGGGATATGTGTGTAGCATTACGAGACAATGGACTACTTGCAAAACCTACACACGGTAATATCATCCGATTTGCACCTCCTTTGGTCATTACCGAGGATGAACTTCATCAGTGTTGCGATATTATAGAAAAAACAATTTTAGCATTCAAATAATAGAGCTAAACTACTCCTACATGTTGTTTTATGGGTTTAATTGGCTCTAAAAATTGTATTGCCAATTGATACATCGGCTATTTCCGATACTTAATCGAAATTTCTTGAAGTAAAGAGTTGTGAATAGTTACATTTACGTACATCAAAACCCATATCTAATGACAAGTAGAGTATTATTTTTCTTTTTAGCCTGCCTAAGTATTAATTTCATGCAAGCACAAACAACAGAGGCGGAACTCCCAGGAGACAAGACCCTACCCTCTTCAACAGAAGATCTTCAAGCATTAGCTGCCCTTGAGACTGGCAGTTTCGATTATGAAGTTTCTGATTATTTTAAGAAGCCAGAAAAATCGGATTTTCAGTTTTCACCAAATGGACAGTACGTTTCATATCGCGAGCGAGATGAGAATGGAAAAAGCCATGTTTTCGTAAAGAGTACGGAAACGGATGAGGTATCAAAAGTAATCGAAGAAGGTGAAGAGTTGATTCGCGGATATGGATGGGCCAATGATAATCGTTTGCTTTATGTCAGTGATCAAGGTGGTAACGAAAACTACCACATCTATGCGATCGACCTTGATGGAAAAAACCAACAGGATTTAACGCCTTTTGAAGATGTAAGAGCTGGTATCATAAATAGTTTACCAGATCAGAAGGAATACATGATTATTCAAATGAATAAAGACAATCCTGAAGTTTTTGAGCCATACAAACTAAACGTTACTAATGGTGATCTAGTCAAATTATACGATAATCCAGACCCTACGAATCCCATTGCTTCGTATGACTTTGATAAGGACGGAAATCTTCGTGCTTTTACGAAGCAAAAAGGAGGCGTCAACTATGTTCTTTTCTTCAAGAAGAACGGAGCAGAAGATTTCGAACAGATCATCGAAACAACGTGGAAAGATAATTTCTATATCCAAGGATTCGACTATGAGTCTAAAAATCCAGATCACGCCTATGTGATCAGTAATCTTGAGTCTGATACAGACGAGATTCTACTTGTGGATCTTGGTACAATGAAGACGATTAAGAAGATTTACAGTAACGATACGTATGATGTAAGTGGTATTTCACGATCTCGCAAGCGAGACTACGAGGTAGATTACTATTCTTATACAGGTGAAAAGCGTGTTGTCATTCCAGTGAGTGATTACTACAAGAAACTTCACAAGAAATTCCAAAAGCAATTTGGTAATAAGCAGTTTTCTATTTCTAGTAAAACTGAGGCGGAAGATAAGTATTTGATCTATGTAACATCAGATAAACTCTATGGTAAGTACTTTGTCTACGACAAGGAAGACGATAGTTTTAAAGAAGTAATCGACCTTATGCCACAGCTGAAAGAAAGCGACATGGCGGAAATGAGACCGATCATGTATAAGACTAGAGATGGTCTGACTGTGTACGGATATCTTACAATCCCGAACAGTGCTAAAATGGGTAAAAAAGTACCATTAATTGTTAATCCACACGGTGGACCTTATGGTCCAAGAGACAATTGGGGATTCAATCCTGAAACGCAGCTTTTTGCAAGTAGAGGTTATGCTACACTACAGGTAAACTACAGAGGTTCTGGAGGTTACGGCAAAAAACACTTCTTAGCTGGAAGTAAGCAGATCGGGCGAAAAATGCTTAATGATCTAGAAGATGGTGTGGCTTTCGCCAAAAGTATGGACTTTATTGACGGCGATAGAATTGCTATCTATGGAGCGAGTTACGGTGGTTTGGCAACACTGGGAAGTTTGGTAAAAACTCCAGATTTGTATACATGTGGCGTTGATTATGTGGGTGTTTCCAACTTATTCACATTTGTCAATTCATTCCCTGCATATTGGAAGCCGTTTATGGCGCAATTCTACGAGCAATGGTATGACGAAACAAATGAGGAAGAAAAGAAACTTATGGAAGAAGTAAGTCCTGCATTGCACGTTGATAAAATAACGAAGCCACTATTTGTAGTTCAAGGAGCCAATGATCCAAGGGTGAATATCAATGAATCTGACCAGATCGTAAGCAAACTGAGAGATAGAGACGTTGATGTTCCTTATATGGTTAAATACAATGAAGGTCACGGTTTTGGGCATGAAGAGAATCGTATTGAATTGTATCAATCCATGATGGGCTTTTTTGCTAAGCACCTGAAGTAATAATTGACAGACAATAAGTTTAAATACTTTTTAATAATACAGAAGAGATCGAGTCTATGGATTCGATCTCTTTTTTTTGTAACTTCGGTTTGTACTTAGACACAGGTAGTCACTTTTTCTCGAAAAATCGTGAAAAAACGGCAGAAAGGTGAAAATTAGTGCCGGTTACAAGTAAGTTATATTGCATTACAATGAATTATGACTGAATTTCAAATAAATGATCCTAGTTTAGAATCTCAATGGAGAGCCCTGATCCTATTTGGAAAAAACTCTGCAACATACAAATTTGCATTCGCTAAGAGCTTGTTAGAATTGATAGATAGAGAGACAACTGTGATTTCTTTAAAAGACTTAGCAGTGCCATTCTCAAGGAATATTACGGAACATCTAAAATCAAGCGACAAACAGGGCAACTCGGATTCTAGTAAATTTCTCAACTACTGTAGAGATTTTAATAACAGTCTGATTGATGAATCTGAACTCTTAAAGCAAACAGAAAAATTGGGTTTTGTGAACGTTGTTGATGCCTTTCAAAACCTTAATGGGGGTGAGATTCCAAATTTATTCTACGAAAAGAACTGTTCAAAGGGAAACAAGCAAATCGTTATAAAGGATTCACTACTGCAGCTAAAAGACAGCTTTCATTTTCAAAATTTCG
>CBFHTK010000026.1:0-2500 GCA_965658745.1 Saprospiraceae bacterium
CCCCGGAGTACCTTTGATCCTTTGAGCGATGGCCCTTCCATACGGAACCACCGGATCACTTTAGCCCACTTTCGTGCCTGTTCGACTTGTCTGTCTCTCAGTCAAGCACCCTTATACTAATATGCTCTGCGTACGGTTACCAACCGTACTGAGGGTACCTTTGCAAGCCTCCGTTACTTTTTAGGAGGCGACCACCCCAGTCAAACTACCCACCACACAATGTCTTCCGTTTTCGCGGAATTAGAATCTAAATATAAGAAGGGTGGTATTTCAAGGATGACTCCACACACACTGGCGTGCATGCTTCAAAGTCTCCCACCTATCCTACACATCTTATATTCAAACCCAATGTGAAGCTGTAGTAAAGGTTCACGGGGTCTTTTCGTCCCGTTGCGGGTAATCGGCATCTTCACCGATACTTCAATTTCACCGAGCTCATGGCTGAGACAGTGCCCAAATCGTTACACCATTCGTGCAGGTCGGAACTTACCCGACAAGGAATTTCGCTACCTTAGGACCGTTATAGTTACGGCCGCCGTTTACTGGGGCTTCAGTCAATTGCTTTGGACGAATCCTAACAACCTTCCTTAACCTTCCAGCACCGGGCAGGTGTCAGACCCTATACTTCATCTTTCGATTTTGCAGAGTCCTGTGTTTTTGCTAAACAGTCGCTTGGGCCTCTTCACTGCGGCTCCATAGTTAAATAGAGCGTCTCTTCTCCCGAAGTTACGAGACCATTTTGCCTAGTTCCTTAGCCATGAATCACTCGAGCGCCTTAGGATACTCTCCTCGACTACCTGTGTCGGTTTACGGTACGGGTTGTATATATCTGAAGCTTAGAGGTTTTTCTTGGAAGCCTGCTTGGGAGCATTATCACATCCCCGATACGGGTCAGTGTACTATCGTCCATCAACTCACTGGCGGATTTGCCTACCAGATCAACGTCTACGGACTTCAACGTACTATTCCGTCAGTACGCAGCTCTTACGCGTCTTCGTCACCCCATCGCAATATATACAAGTACGGGAATATTAACCCGTTTGCCATCGGCTTCGCCTGTCGGCTACACCTTAGGACCCGACTAACCCTGATCTGATTAACATAGATCGAGGAAACCTTAGTCTTACGGCGATTAGGTTTCTCACCTAATTTATCGTTACTCATTCCTACATTTTCTTTTCTAAAAACTCCATCCCAGCTCGCGCTGAAACTTCAGTGTCGTTAGAATGCTCCCCTACCACTCGTCCGAAGACGAATCCATAGCTTCGGTAATTAACTTGATGCCCGATTATTTTCCGCGCAAGAACGCTCGACTAGTGAGCTGTTACGCACTCTTTAAATGAATGGCTGCTTCCAAGCCAACATCCTAGCTGTCAATGCATTCTCACCTCGTTAGATCAACTTAGTTAATATTTAGGGACCTTAGCTGATGGTCTGGGTTGTTCCCCTCTTGGCAAAGGACCTTAGCACCCATTGCCTCACTGCCGGTGTAATATCATGGCATTCGGAGTTCATCAGGGGTTGGTAGGCGGTGAAGCCCCCTAGCCCTATTGGTAGCTCTACCTCCATGATACTCAAAGCCGACGCTGCACCTAAATGCATTTCGGGGAGTACGAGCTATCTCCTGGTTTGATTGGCCTTTCACCCCTACCCACAGGTCATCCGAAAACTTTTCAACGTTTACCGGTTCGGTCCTCCATATCGAGACTATCGATACTTCAACCTGCCCATGGGTAGATCACCAGGTTTCGCGTCTACCCCCACTAGCTATCCGCCCTATTCAGACTCGCTTTCGCTACGCCTACGTACCTGAAGTACTTAAACTTGCTAGTGAGGAGTAACTCGTAGGATCATTATGCAAAAGGCACGCCGTCACCCGTAGGCTCCGACCGCTTGTAAGCGTATGGTTTCAGGTTCTTTTCACTCCCTTTCTTAGGGTTCTTTTCACCTTTCCTTCACAGTACTGGTTCGCTATCGGTCTCTAAGTAGTATTTAGCCTTAGCAGATGGTGCTGCTATATTCAGACAGAGTTTCACCGGCTCCGCCATACTCGAATAACTTGTATATAATTTTCGCTTACAGGACTATCACCTTGTATCGTTCAACTTTCCAGAAGATTCTGCTAATTATATATAAGCTTTAGGGCTGTTCCGCGTTCGCTCGCCACTACTTGCGGAATAACTATTGTTATATTTTCCTCCAGGTACTTAGATGTTTCAGTTCCCCGGGTTTTCTTACACTTACGTGTATTCTATGTCTTCAACATAGAGGGTTTCCCCATTCGGACATTTACGGATCAAAAATTGTTTGCATCTCCCCGTAACTTTTCGCAGCTTACCACGTCCTTCGTCGTCTCTTAGAGCCAAGGCATCCCCCATACGCCCTTATTTGCTTCCTAATCTTTAGTTGGTAATCGCCATCGTTATTGCTAACAATATCAACGTACAACTATCAATTAAAAAAATAATTTGTATTGAGTTTATCCAATAAATTAAATGAG
>CBFHTK010000027.1:0-2120 GCA_965658745.1 Saprospiraceae bacterium
TAACTAGACTATGCTTAATATAACTAACAATACAATAGAAAGTAAAGTCGTTTCTGACAATTATGAAGCTTTTAAGACTTTAAGAGCCAAAAAGCACTCAACAGCCTTAATCAAAATCTTATTGATTATGGGACTTGTGGTTGTAACAGCTATGTTCCTTCCTTGGACTCAGAACATTCGTTCGAAAGGTTATGTCACTACTCTACTTCCTGACCAAAGACCGCAGACTATTCAAGCACTTATTGGAGGTAAAATTGAAAAATGGTACGTTAGAGAAGGTCAGATTGTTGAAGCAGGTGACACTATCCTAAAAGTGACGGAGGTTAAAGAAGAGTACTTAGATCCAGAATTATTAGTTCGAACTCAGGGGCAGATCAATGCTAAGATTGGGTCTGCTGATTCATATGAAAGAAAAGCACAACGATTAGAAGAACAGTATCAAGCTTTACTTAAGGGTAGGGAAATCAAGCTGACGCAAAATGAAATAAAGATTCAAACTACCAAGTTAAAAATTGAAAGCGATAGCATGGAATTAGTAGCTGTTCAGCTTAAGCAGTCTATTGCTGACAAGCAACTTGTACGAATTAGGTCACTTTACGATGATGGAATCAAGTCTCTTACTGACCTTGAGACAAAGCGGATGAGTGTACAAGAAGCTAATGCAAAAGCTACTTCCTTAATTAATAAGATCAACGCTCACAGAAATGAGCTAGATAATCTAGTAGCTAATAAGTTGGGAATTATTAACGAGTACGCTGATAAACTAGCAAAAAGTAGTTCTGATAAAATGTCTGCGCTCTCGAGTAAGTTTGATAGTGATGCTAGTGTTGACAAACTCAAATCGCAATACAATGCCTACGAGGTGAGACAAAAGAACTATTATATAACATCACCTATTGATGGTATGATTACTGAGTCTTTACAAAATGGTATCGGTGAGATTATCAAAAATGGCGAAAAAGTTGTAAATATCGTTCCTACAAAATACCAATTAGCAGTAGAAACTTATGTTGAGGCTTTCGATATGCCGCTTTTGGCAATAGGAGAAAAAGTGCGGATTCAATTTGATGGATGGCCTGCTATTGTTTTTAGCGGATGGCCAAATAATAGTTCTGGGACCTTCGGCGGTAAGATTTTCGCCATAGATAATGATGTTAGCAAGAATGGCAAATATAGAATACTCATTGCTCCCGATGTAGAAGACAAAGCTTGGCCTGAACAACTACGTGTTGGTGGTGGAGCAAATACAATCACATTGTTAAAGGATGTTAGAGTGGGATATGAAATTTGGAGACAATTAAACGGTTTTCCTCCAGATTTTTATGAAAAAGAGGAAGAGGACGCTTTAAAGACTAAGGCACCTTTAAGGAAATTCAAGTAATAAGATGAAAGTAGATTCATTGATATTGAAATACATATATCCTATGAGATTAGCGGTAACATTATTTTTAACATTCTGGGTTTTCATTGGATCAAGTTATGGACAAAATATTTTATCCTTCGATAATTTCATTGGAATAGTCAGAGAGAATCATCCTGTAGCACAACAAGTCAATTTGATGACTAAGAATGCTGAGGCAAATAGGTTGATTGCAAAAGGACAATTTGATCCAAAAATTGAAGCCAGCTCAGAAAACAAAAGATTTGAAGGGGCCAATTATTTTCAACTTAATCGAGGTAAAGTAAAAGTTCCTACTTGGTTTGGCGTAGAGTTGAGCGCTGGTTTCGAATCAGCAAATGGAATTTATACTGATAACAGCGATAACTTGCCAGATAGAGGTATCTGGAATGCAGGGTTTAGCGTGCCTCTTGCCAAGAATCTCATTATTGATGAACGAAGGACAGCTTTAAAGCAAGCGAAAGTATTCGCTCGCGCTACTGAACAAGAGCAAATCTTATTATTTAATGAACTTTTACAAATAGCTGCAGATGTCTACATAGAGTGGCAATACAACCAAGAATTACTGAAATTAGCTACAGTTGGTGTCGACTTGGCATTCAATCGTTGGATGGATACAAAATCATCTTTCATACAAGGAGATAAACCTGCCATTGACACGTTGGAATCCTATATTAATTATATTACTCGAGAGTCTCAAAGAATAGAGTTCTTACAGGAG
>CBFHTK010000028.1:0-1955 GCA_965658745.1 Saprospiraceae bacterium
GAAGTACTTGCACTGAGCGGAGTCGAAGTACTTGCACTGAGCGGAGTCGAAGTACTTGCACTGAGCGGAGTCGAAGTGCTACTCATACCTCAACGACTCAATAGGATCAAGGGCGCTTGCTTTCAACGCTGGATACAGCCCTGACAAGACTCCTGTCACGAAACATACAATCAGTCCCAACAATACCCACAAAACCGGGAAAATAAATGTTTCTCCCACCACGTATGACACTACATTTCCAATTATTACTCCGAAAATAATGCCCAGAATACCACCAGTCATTGTGATTGCAACAGCTTCCGTTAAGAACTGAATCAATATACTCCGCCTGGTCGCTCCCAGAGCTTTCGTAACTCCTATTTCTTTTGTTCGTTCTGTAACCGTCACCAACATAATATTCATCAAGCCGATAGCCGCTCCTACTAATGTCATAAAACCTATGGCAACTGTGGCTAATCGTAGCGTCTTTGTTAAATCCTTAATTGTGCTCATGACTGATGAGCTCCTCTGAATCTGAAAATCATTCTCTTCCACAGGTCGTAATCCCCTTATTCCACGCATAATTCCTATCGCTCGTGAAATCGCATCTTCAAGATCTAATTGATTGGCAACCGCAACGGTAATATTGTAATTACTACGGCTCGAAGCATACAAAAGCCTTGCTTTTGTGATCGGAACAAAGACTCTTCGATCGTTGGAATCTCCAAAGGTTGACCCTTTTGATTTGGTAACTCCAATTATCTTATAGCGTGTTCCGTCTACCAATACTTTCTTATCCAAAGCCTTTCTGGCCTTTCCATCAAATAACTTATTTACAATTCCCATTCCCACAATTATATAGGGAGTCCCATTTTCAATATCGTGTCTGGAAAAAGGTCTTCCAACTTCCAATTCAAACGCACTCACTTCCAAATACTCCTCGTCAATTCCAGTTAATCTAATATTGGGATTCGTTTCTTCTTCGCGATACTCTACCGTTTTGCCTCCTCCGGCGTACAACTCCATTGATACTTTTGCTCCGCCATATTCAAAACGATCCTTAAAATTTTTTGCATCAGAATAGTCGATAGCCTCACCTGTTCTTCGCCGTCTGCCTTGCGTTTTTGTATTTATACGCTCATCGATACGCTCTACATTAAATGAATTAGCGCCAAGACGATTAAAGTTATTACTAATCGATTGTAGCAATGCGTCAATAGCAGTAAGAATTCCCACAAGACTCATAAGACCAAGTGCGATGATACTCAAAGTCAATATAGACCTTAGCAAGTTTGCTCTAATTGAGCGAAAAGCTACTCGTATGTTTTCAAACCAATTCACAGGGTGAAATTATAGTAAATCATTTATAATCTATCTTTTTTTCGACTGAATCAATAAAGACCTCGATGTTCTCAAGTGCATATTAGTGGTGATGACACAAAAAAGACGTTTTTTGGGCCCTGAGCCCTAATTGTCATGTAGACGGGAAATATTACCATCCCGCCAACCTCCCAATTGCAGTAGCTTTGTAATACATTATCTATTTGATTAACTCCAAAATACAATGTTATGAACATCGTCGGTATGAACTTCGATCGGGAAAGGAAGATGGCGCTCCACTTTGCTCATATGGAAATCAATATGAATGGATTGGTTATGATCTAAATGACAGAGAATATGTGCGTTTTACGAAGTATGTGTTCAAAAAATTGGTCAAGCTTATTAATCCAAACTAGTAAGAACTGGCTGTTGCTTTACTTTCAACTCCCAGCCAATACTTTCTAATGTCAATTCGAGTAAGTCTAGCATATCTGATTTCTGTTCTGCTGCCTTCTCAAATAGACCACTTGACTCTGTTACCTCCACAATTTTTGCTTTTGCTATTTTTTGTAAGGCATTGTAGTCACTTGTGCTAAAGGAAGTAAATAGCCCTTCTGAAACATCATAATACTCTATATCATCATCAACGGAAAGTA
>CBFHTK010000029.1:0-1927 GCA_965658745.1 Saprospiraceae bacterium
TTAGTGGTAACGATGCCGGTAGTTTTCTTTTTGAACATCTGAATGATAACATGCATGATCTTCCAGGAATGATTGTCTTACCTAGTAATAGCATGGGAAACAGCTACAACTATGGACTATATCGTCATAGATTAGCATCGTTCGTAATCAATAAAAATGGTGCTTTGAACATAAATCATGGAGGACTTACACATTTTGTTGATAGTAATTACGAAGGTAATTCAAACCGAGATGATTTCAGCGTAAGTACATTCAGTGGAACATGCAGTCAGCCGCAATCTATCACGATAAACAACGGTGGTCAAGTAAACATTGGTGAAGTAGGAACTGTTCGAAGTGGTCACATGGTAATTTCTGCTGAAAATTCACTGACAATTAATAATGGTGCTTCTCTAGAACTAAATCACAATTCAAGTTTACGGTTGCTTGAAGGCTCTACAATGTCGATAGCATCAAATAGTGAGATAGCATTAAAAGGGCAGAATTCAGCTCTTCATTTAGAAGGTCATTTAGTAACCACAGGAGACGTTACGATTCAAGTCAATGGAAAAATAATCATTGAACCGACGGCGACTTTCGATCTTGGTGGAAAACTAACCATCATCGGAGATAAGATGGATGATGTGATCATTGATATGAGAGGATCTGTTCATCCTGAGATCAATCAAAATTTACATATCGAAAATGGAACCATTCTATCAAGGTCTAATTCAAGTCTATTAATCAGCAATGTCGATCACGTAGAATTGATTAATGTACGAGTCATTCCACACACTCCAGAGAATTCATTCACAGCTATAGAGATGAATGAGGTAGACAATATTACAATGAATAATGTTAACGTAAATAGCTTCTGTCAGTACACAGGTATTCTGATTGACGGAGCAGGAACAGTAAATGTCTTGAACTCAAGTCTTAGTAATTCTCGTACAGCTATTCGAGTTGTAAACTTTGATCAAATGGATGTCAGAAATTCAAGAATATTCAACGATGGATTTTCTTGTCCTTCTAGTCCAGGCATTGACGACGACCTTTATGAGTACAGCAATGGATTGTGGGTAGAAAATGGAGAAAATTTAAGTATTCAGCAGACAGAAATAGACGGATATGGCAGTGGTCTTCCTTCATCTACCGCATACGGTGTAAGAATTGATGAAGTCTCAGATGTAAAAGTTGAAGATAGTGAGATCCATAATAATGGTTATGGGATCTATGTCCCGAAAAATGACGGCATTGGTAATAAGACAAATTTACATATTGCTAGGTCAACCATCACAGAGAATAATCAAGGTGTGTTCATGCATGGAAGAAAAGCACAGAATAGTAAAGAGTTAAATTATGGGTTATTGACACTGGAATGTGCCTCATTTGTGAACAATTACTACACCAATGTAAAAGGTGAGGACCTTCTCGTTCAGGCCGATATGTACTTTACAGAATATGACGCTGGTGCCAACGCATTTGAACCATCATTTGTCATGTCAGCAGAAGGGAATCATTATGGAATGAACTTCGATGTAGAATACTATCAGTATAGTTTTGTAGGTTCTCAAGGAGGTGAGCAGGTGTACTTAAGGGGTAATTTCTGGTTTGATGACGATGTTCAATCTAGCTTCTACAGTGATATTACAGAAAGTGAACTAGAGATCATTGCAGATCCTATGTTAGGTGGAAACCAAATGCCCTCTCAATGTATTTCCATAGTTGACCCTACTTTTGGAGATGACCTCTACTGTGAAAATTGCATCAAAAGTAACGAAGAAGATTGTGCATTTATTTTGAACGAAGATGATTCAAAGCAGACTGTTAATGACATCTATACTAGTGGAATTAATGCATATCGACATAATCTTAGTGAGACAGAGCAAACATTTGCCAGTCTAGCGGCAATGAATCAGCAGGAAACTTTTGGACTCCTTAGTAAATG
>CBFHTK010000030.1:0-1894 GCA_965658745.1 Saprospiraceae bacterium
GGAATTCGAAATCAATATTGAGCCAGACCTTCCTCCCTTTATTCCGTTGCCAAATAATTCCTTATGTGTAGGAGATAACATAGTAATATCAGCTCCTGAAATTGAAGCTGTATTTGAGTGGCAAGATGGTTCTGCAAGCTCCTCCTACCTAGTGGAGGAACCTGGACTATATCAATTGACTGTGTCTAATGCTTGTGGTGTAAATGTCTATGATTTCGAGATATTAGGAGTGCCAGAAGTAATAATTGACCTCGGTGAAGATTTGGTGATATGCCCTGGAGATAGTGTACTGCTGTCTAGTGATTCTTCAGAAGACTTAACTTGGAACACTGGGGAAATCGGTTCAAGCATTTTAGCTATGACGGAAGGTGTCTTTATCGCATCTTTTGAAGGAGTATGCGAAGAGATAAGTGATACAATTGAAATTACCGTTAGTAACCTTGGTCCCAGTCTAGATCTATTAGATACGATCACTTTATGTGAAGGAGATTCAATCTACGTAGAGTCGACGGAGCAGTCGGATGGCGTTATATTCGAATGGAACACGGGTTCAAATACGTCAGGGATTACAATTGCGGAAGGTGGAGTATATTCAGTTCTGGCTAGCAATAGTTGCGGAGTGGTGGAAGACAGTATTATTGTGCTGGTAGGCGAACCACGTCCAACAATCAGCTTAGTTGATCAAGATTCTATCTGTTTTGGAGAGACCTTGATATATGAAGTTGATTCAGAAGATGCTGAAGTACTGTGGAATGATGGTAGTTCATTGGATAGTTTTGTTGTAGTAATCGCAGGCACATACTGGGTGGAATTGACAAATGGATGTGGATCAACAAGAGATAGCTTTACGATAAGCGAGTTACCCTTACCTCAGAAGCCAGATTTGGGTGAGGATGTCTCAATATGCCAAGGCGATAGTATTTTACTTAAAAGTTCTGTTTTGAATGACCAGAATACTTGGGCAAACGGCACACAAGGCGTTTCTCAAATGGTTTACGAAACTGGAATATATATACTTGAAGGAAGTAATAGTTGTGGTGTAATGTCTGATACGATTGAAGTATTTGATTTGGGTCTAGGCCCAAATGTCAGTCTAGGATTCGATCAACAGATTTGTAATGGAGATAGTGTGCTATTGACAGCAGTTGGATCTTTTGATAATATCACATGGAGCTCTGGCGAAGCGACCTCTCAACTAGTAGTAGATCAAGCGGGGACGTACATTGTTACAGTGACAAATCAATGTGGCATATCCCAAGATACGGTTATCATAGAACAAACAGATGAAGTTCCTGATGTTAATCTTGGGCCCGATCAGATTTTATGTCAAGGAGACAGTTTGTTATTGACTCCTGATAATGTTTCAGGAACAATTGAATGGTCGACGGGAGCACTTCAAAATGAGCTTTGGATAAATGAAGGAGGATGGTATGGGGTTAGTCTAATTAGTTCTTGTGGTACTTCAGAAGATAGTGTGTGGGTAGAAGAAATTCAGGCTTTACCTTCTGTTGATCTAGGACCAGATACATTGATCTGTTTTGTAGATAATTGGGAATATGATCTAGACTTACCAAGCGACTTTGAAGGAGAAATACAGTGGAGTAACGGAACAACAGAAGAGACTGTTAGCTACTTTATAGCAGGGACAATTTGGGTAACAATCAGTAATTCGTGTAGTACAGTTACAGATACAATACAGGTTGATTATGTTCCTTCGATAGAAAGCTGGAGCTTACCAAATGATACACTACTATGTGATGTCAATGGGTTTTTACTAGGACCTAATGTAAACCATAGTGACGTGTTTTATATATGGAATACGGATGATACAACTCAAGAGATATTGGTCACAGAACCTGGGACTTACTCGCTAGAGATTTCAAATGAATGTGGA
>CBFHTK010000031.1:0-1850 GCA_965658745.1 Saprospiraceae bacterium
CCACGAGGTTAAAACCTAATTTCTACAATCTCCCTTTCAACAAAATGAGAATTGAAGTTTACTTCTCATGTCATCGATTCTTCAGGGTTCTAACAAACCGTATCGAAATGACGAGGCTAAAGCCTCGAGGACATGTCAGCGTATAAATAATTATTTATAGATATCGATGGAAGAAGACACTACGGATCTAATTCTGATTATTTAAAATCACATCAATCCAATAATAAATGTCATTTGCGATCTTTCGATCATCAAATTCTTGTAAGACCTTTTGGCGACCTTTTTCGCCCATTATATGACGCTGATGAGCATCAAGGGCTAAAAATTTTTCGAAACCTTTAGCAAGAGAATCAACGCTTTTGGGTTCAACCAAAAACCTGTTTTCACCAACATCAACAGCTTCGCGACAGCCAGCAACATCAGTCGTTATAACGGGTTTAGACATAGCCATTCCTTCTGTTATTGTTCTAGGAATCGCTTCTCGATAAGAGGGTAAAACGATGCATGATGATTTCTGAATGATATCACGTACATCTCGCTGGAAACCGTGATAGTCTATGATATTATTGTTTACCCAGTCGGCAAGTTCCTCTTTTTCAACCGTTGCCGGATTGTCCTTATCTAGATCTCCGACAACCCAGAAACTTACTTTTGGATGCTTCGCTTTAATCAATTTAGCAGCTTCAACAAATTCCTTGATTCCTTTATCATATAGAAGTCGCCCAATAAAAGTAAATGTTGTTTGACTCTCTACTGTACCATTTGATCTTGGTGCGTAATAATCAACATTTACTCCGCAACCTTTAATACTGACTCCTTTACCGATTGGTATGATATTGTCTTTTTCAAAAAGCTCCCGATCAGCTATGTTCTCAAAGATGAATTTTTCGTGAAAACGCGAAGTATATTTATACAAGAACGAAGTGAGACTTCGAATCCATCCACCCCTAATAAATGGATATCCAAGTCCAGTGATCATGGCGATCGAGGGAATTCTATGAAATCGAGCTGCAATCGATCCAAAAATATTCGGCTTATTCGTATAGTGTAAAATCAAATCTGGCTTTACGATACGATATCGACGGATTAACTCAGCAATTAATAATAGGTCTTTAAGCGGATTTGTGCTGTCCCGATCAAGGGTGCGGATACCATAGTGTTTAACTTGTGGATATTTCTCTTTATACTCCAAATATTCATCTACCGGCGCTATTACAATGACCTCGTGGTTTTCTGCCAGTAGTTTATCAATAACATTCTGTCGAAAGTTATAAATGTTCCAAGTTGAGTTTGCTACAAGCGCAATTTTCATAGTAATTGTAGGACTTAACTAAAGCTGCTTTTCGTGTAATAGGAGGTCAAAAGTATGATTTTGGATGGTCTTTGTTTTATGTGGATATTGATTGGACGACTGCTTTAATCTCTTGCTCATCGCTTTTTGGAAAAATTAGTAGACCGCCTGGTTCATCAACTACGATGTAGTTATCGAGTCCCTTGATGACTACAACTTTGCTGCTATCCGTTCGGATAATAGATCGATGCGTATCGATAAGATGTGTATTTGCACCCAAGCTAACGGTATCGTTTCCGTCTTTGTCGAGGTATGAATGTAAAGAATTCCACGTACCTAGATCGCTCCATCCGATATCTGAAGGTATCGTATAAACATTGTCTGCCTTCTCCAAAATCGCATAATCCACTGAAATGCTAGGTGTTTGAGGATAAACTTCGTCTATATAGTCTTGTTCGTCGGCTGTATTGTATTTGGATGAATCCTGCGTTAAAATGCGAATGATCTCTGGTGCGTTTTTACGGAAGGATTCAATCATACTAGAAGCTTTCCATATGAA
>CBFHTK010000032.1:0-1550 GCA_965658745.1 Saprospiraceae bacterium
CGAACAGGCCTAGATTCAACACTAGATAGTACCTGAGATCAGTTTTGGGAAGACCCCTGTGTGTTAATTCCCTGAAACATATGTCTATCCAAGTCAATCTTGATTATCTACAACCTCCATCAATGTCAAGTCCAAAAATCAGAATACTAAAATTTGTCTTTTAGATAATCAGCAGTAACAGATTTCTTCGCTTTTAAAATGCCTTTGGGAACACCCTGATACATGAGATTTCCACCTTGTACACCACCAGTTGGACCTAGATCAATCAGCCAATCAGCAGATTTTATAACTTCCAAATTATGCTCGACAACGACGACAGTATGTCCCTTTTCGATTAGTGCATTAAATGAATCAAGTAGTTTTTGAATATCATGAAAATGCAGTCCTGTTGTGGGCTCGTCAAAAATGAAAAAGACATGATCATTCTTGGTTTCGCGTCCTAAATAGTAGCCAAGTTTAACACGTTGCGCTTCTCCACCTGACAGCGTGCTTGATGCCTGACCCAACTGGACATAACCTAGTCCAACATTATTCAATGGTTCGATCTTCTGCAGTATATCTGGATTTTCTGCAAAAAACGTCAAAGAGTCTTCAATACTCATTTCAAGTACCTCAAAAATATTCTTCTCGTTATATCTAACCTCAAGAATTTCGTCCTTAAATCGCTTTCCTTTACAATCTTCACATACCAACTTTACATCGGCAAGGAATTGCATTTCAACGGTTATTTCGCCATCTCCCTTACAGTTTTCACATCTTCCACCTTCTACATTGAAAGAAAAATGCTTTGGCTTATATCCCCGTATTTTTGATAGCTGTTGTGAGGTGAAAAGCTTTCTAATAGCATCAAAAGCCTTGACATATGTCACTGGGTTTGATCGAGATGATCTTCCAATCGGGCTTTGCGATACGTAGTCAACTTCCTTGATCAAAGAAAAATCACCATCCAACGAGGTGAACTTACCCGGTGTAACCGGTATCGGATCACCTATCTTCATTTTGAGTGACGGATATAATATATGTTTGATCAAAGTTGTTTTCCCAGATCCGGAGACTCCCGAAACAACTGTCAGGGCATTCAAGGGAATTTCAACATCTATATCTTTTAGATTATGATGGCGAGCTCCTCCTATTCTTAGAAAATTTGAAGGCTTACGAACTCTAGCAGGTAGTTCAATTTCCATTTTTCCGGTAAGATACGCTACAGTGAGTGAGTCCGTCTTCTTCTTTAATAAGCTTTTATACGGTCCTTCAAAAACTACTTCTCCGCCATGGACTCCTGCTCCTGGTCCTATATCAATCAGATAATCTGCATTCTTTATGACCTCTTCTTCATGTTCTACAACAATCACTGTATTATCAAGATCTCTCAATCTTTTCAGAATTTCAACCAAATTAGCTGTGTCTTTTGGGTGTAAACCCACACTCGGTTCATCTAAAATATACAAGCTATTCGTCAAGTTACTTCCGATCATCCTAGTAAGGTTAATCCGTTGTGTCTCACCTCCACTCAATGTAGATGACAGCCTATCCAATGTCAAATATCCCAA
>CBFHTK010000033.1:0-1133 GCA_965658745.1 Saprospiraceae bacterium
TTCTATCATGTTATATGGCTAGTATTGAACCTCTCAAAAGTTTGCTGGCGATTGTCTTCGATTAACTTCCGTTAATCTAATTCTTTCGCGTTTCTTACCTAATAAATTAGGTTACTACATTATATTCTCTATCGTGTCAATGAACTTCTTATTTTATCTTATTTCTAAAAACTTACGCATTGTAGAAAAAAGAATATCCAATTTGTCAGCAACAAACAATTTCATTGCTTCAAAATCAGACCCCATATTTTTCAATGGGAAGGCAAAGATACAACTATATCTTCTTTACCACCAAATTATTTGAAGAAAAATATCTTCTTTTTTTACATTTTTTTTCAACTATTCGTATTACCTCAAGTTATCATATATTTCTACTAATAGTTGTTGTTACAACAAAATTTTCTACTGCGATTTGAGCGATTTACAATCTACTTTTTTTCAGGAAATTTTTCACCTACTTTCCGATTGATTTAAATAGACATAAATAGTGTATTCCTAACCGCGTTACATTTGATATCAATATGAGATCATTACAATCTTCTTCAAAAACGTGATCATAATTAATTTGATTCTAGCAGCTTACTAGATTCTCTGCAAACAATCATTTTGACAAACCTTGGAGAATAGTAATTGTGCTCAACTCATATGATTTCAAACTTCTGGACTAGCGATGTGAAGTAGTCGAAGCTTTAGCTGAGATCCCGTGCGCTGATGAGGCGGGATGCGAGGTGGACGTAGCTACGTAACGTAGCGACCCAGCACTTTCTGCTGGGTAGGCCCCAATAAACAGATAGTAAACACTTGAATACTATAGCTTTTACCCCAGGAAATATTGCTGCGTGATCATGGAGCTACAATACGACATAATTGTAGATAACTGCAGCTTAGCAATACTCTTAGATCATATTTAAAGAATTCCTCACAGCAGAACTAAAGAGCAATAATACTTTTTTACGGTCCGGAACTCTAATACGCTCTTCTGAAAGAGTCGAAGCCGGTGTCTGGCGAATCTTTTTAAACAGGTTAATATAATACACGTATGCTAGATAGACCCCAAGTCTACATCCCTTTGGCAATTTAAGAATCCCTAAGTATCCCTCATGAAAATCTTGAGCAATATCCTTCTCGATTTC
>CBFHTK010000034.1:0-1021 GCA_965658745.1 Saprospiraceae bacterium
CAGTACTTCCTGGGTATCGATACCCATTTTGTCAAAAATAATTGCGAGTTCATTCATCAGCGAGATATTCAAATCTCGTTGTGTATTTTCGATTACTTTAGCAGCTTCAGCGACACGTATCGAAGATGCTTCATGAATTCCTGCTTCAATAATGTGTCCGTAAACCTTGGATATTTCTTTCAGTGACTCTGGACTGTCTCCAGATACGATTTTTGTAATTTTTGTAAGTGTTCGGACTTTGTCGCCTGGGACAATTCGCTCGGGACTATAACCTACGCTAAAGTCTTTTCCTCGCGTTAATCCACTTAGATTTTCAATAACTGGAAGGCAATCTTCCTCCGTACATCCAGGATAAACGGTAGATTCAAAAACGACATAGTCACCTTTTTTGATTACTTGTCCTACTGTCTTGGAAGCGCCCAGTAAGGGAGTTAGATCAGGAACCTTATTTTCGTTGATATCTGTTGGAACGGCAACAATATAGAAGTTTGCTTCTCGTAGCACATCCAGATCTGTACTGAAAGTGATATTTTTATTTTCAAAAGCAGAATCGTCGAGTTCTTTGGAAGGATCTTTTCCTTCTTGCATCATTTCAACGCGTTGCTCATTAATATCAAATCCAATTACTTCAAAATCTTTAGCAAATTCGAGGGCAATAGGAAGGCCAACATAGCCTAGACCGATTAGTGCAATTTTCTTTTCCCCTGATTTTAGCTCATTGTAGATGCTCATTATGTTAGGTTTGATTATTTCGATAAGTAATTACTTATGCAATTATCTTACCAAGATTTATTATGCAGAGTCTATTTGCTCCGCGAAACAAAATTATTATCTAGTTGATATTCTTGACCACTTTCTGGACATTTTGCATGACCATTTTCATCGAAATGTAGCCGATGACCGTATTCTCCTACCCATCCAATCTGTCGAGCTGGATTTCCTACCATTAGTGCGTATGGAGGAACGGTTTTTGTGACAACTGTTCCAGCACCGATAAAACAGTACTTTCCGAGTTCGACAC